>CASFKG010000001.1 GCA_949295325.1 uncultured bacterium | reverse complement strand
ACTTCCCCTCCAGGATGTGATGGGCCGACATCGAGGTGCCAAACCGCGTCGTCGATGTGAACTCTTGGACGCGATCAGCCTGTTATCCCCAGGGTAGCTCTTATCCGTTGAGTTACGGCCCTTCCATACGGGACCGCAAGATCACTATATCCGACTTTCGTCCCTGCTCGACTTGTGGGTCTCGCAGTCAATCACCCTTATGCCATTGCGCTCGATGCATGATTTCCAACCATGCTGAGGGTAACTTGGAGCGCCTCCGTTACTTTTTGGGAGGCGACCGCCCCAGTCAAACTGCCCGCCTACCACTGTCCGCCGGCTCGTAAAACCGCACGTTAGAACAACCAAGTGCCAATAGTGGTGTCTCATCGTTGCCTCCGCCGAGGCCAAAGCCCCGGTTTCAACGGCTCCCACCTACGCTGCGAATGAAACTCAATTGCTCAATAGTAAGTTACAGTAAAGCTCCATGGGGTCTCTCCGTCTAGTCGCGGGAAACCTGCATCTTCACAGGTAATAAGATTTCACCGAGTCTGCTGTCGAGACAGCGCCCAGATTATTATACCATTCATGCGCGTCGGAACTTACCCGACAAGGAATTTCGCTACCTTAGGACCGTTATAGTTACGGCCGCCATTTGCTGGGGCTTCAATTAGGAGCTTTGCCTTGCGGCTGACCCCACCTTTTAACCTTCCAGTATTGGGCAGGCATCACCTCATATACATCGCCTTGCGGCTTAGCATAAAGCTGTGTTTTTGATAAACAGTTACCTGGGCCTCTTCACTGCGACCGGCTCGCGCCGGCACTTCTTCTTCCGAAGTTACGAAGTTATTTTGCAGAGTTCCTTAACAACAGTTCGCTCGCTCACCTTAGGATACTCTCCTTGACCACGTGTGTCCGTTCTCGGTACGGGCGATATGCACTTAAGCTAGAAGTTTTTCTCGAGACCGGGCATCGCGGGCTTCGCTACTAGGGTTGCCCCGTTCGCCCGCACTCGCGGTTTCGCATTGACCGGCGGATTTGCCTACCGGCCAGCCGTGCCGCTTGGCCCCCAATCCGATAAGGGGGACCCGCTATCCCAATCTGTCGCTCCATCGCATGCATACCGGTGCCGGAATATCGACCGGCTGTCCATCGGCTACGCCTATCGGCCTCGTCTTAGGACCCGACTAACCCTGGGAGGACGACCCTTCCCCAGGAAACCTTAGTCAAATGGTGTGAGGGATTCTCACCCTCAATCGTTACTCACGCCTGCATACTCGCTCCCATAAGGTCCACCGCTCCTTTCGGTGCGGCTTCGCCCCCGATGGGACGCTCCTCTACCACTCTGCCAAAGGCAGAATCCGTGAATTCGGCATGACGCTTAAGCCCCGGTAAATCTTCGGTGCAGAGGCTCTCGACTAGTGAGCTGTTACGCACTCTTTGAATGATGGCTGCTTCTGAGTCAACATCCTAGTTGTTTAAGAATCTCCACTTCCTTTCACACTTAGCGTCAATTTAGGGGCCTTATTCGACGGTCTGGGCTGTTTCCCTTTTGTCCATGGAACTTATCTCTCACAGACTGACTGCCTGGATAAACGGGACGGAATTCGGAGTTTGATTGCATTCAGTAACGCCCAAAGCGCCCATCATACATTCAGTGCTCTACCTCCGCCGCGCAAAACCAGACGCTAGCCCTAAAGCTATTTCGAGGAGAACCAGCTATCCCCCAACTCGATTGGAATTTCTCCACTATCCACAAGTCATCCGCGGTCATTTCAACGAACGTCGGTTCGGTCCTCCGGAGGGTGTTACCCCTCTTTCAACCTGCTCATGGATAGATCGTCGGGCTTCGGGTCTACGCGCACTGACTAAACGCCCTGTTTAGGCTCGCTTTCGCTATGGCTCCGCCTCTTCGGCTTAACCTCGCCGGCACACGTAACTCGCAGGCTCATTCTTCAATAGGCACGTCATCAGGCTTTAACGCCCTCTGACTTGTTGTAGGCATACGGTTTCAGATTCTTTTCACTCCCCTCCCGGGGTTCTTTTCACCTTTCCCTCACGGTACTGGTTCACTATCGGTCACTAGTTAGTATTTAGCCTTACGCAATGGTCTGCGCATCTTCCGACAGGATTACACGTGCCCCGTCGTACTTGGGAACTCGCTATGGCGCCTTGCCCGTATCCCTACGGGGCTATCACCCTCTCTGGCAGGCCTTCCCAGGCCTCTCGAGTGGGGCAAGACATCCAACATCGCGGTCCGCACCCCGGCAAAGCCGGTTTGGGCTCCTCCGCTTTCGCTCGCCGCTACTTACGGAATCGATTCTCTTTCTTTTCCTCCAGGTACTAAGATGTTTCAATTCCCTGGGTATCTCCCCATGCAGCGAACGCCGCATGGTGACACGGTATGACCCGTGCCGGGTTCCCCCATTCGGACATCGACGGATCAAAGCTCACATCCAGCTCCCCGCCGCTTTTCGCAGGTAGTCGCGTCCTTCGTCGCCTTCTAGTGCCAAGGCATTCACTGTACGCCCTTTGTAACTTAACTTCATAAGTTGTTTCGGTTTTTGCAATTGCTTGACAAGTCTAACGGTTAATTTCTTACCCGCTAGACAGAAAGAACATGTTTGAATATCCGGTTTTCAAAGAACAAAGACTGAGAGAAGCTAATCTCTCAAAACTAAGCAGACACACTCGACGGTCAAACGACTAGTTATAGGTTTTTTGTACTGTCCGAGCGCGCTATGCGTCGGACAACTTTCTCCTTAGAAAGGAGGTGATCCATCCCCACGTTCCCGTAGGGATACCTTGTTACGACTTAACCCCAATCACCGATCCTGCCCTAGACGCCTCCCTCCCAAAAATTGGGTTGGGCCAGCGGCTTCAAGCATTACCAGCTCTCATGGTTTGACGGGCGGTGTGTACAATCCCCGGGAACGTATTCACCGCGGCATGCTGATCCGCGATTACTAGCAATTCCGCCTTCGTGGAGTCGAATTGCAGACTCCAGTCTGAACTGAGACCGCCTTTATGGGATTTGCTCCGCCTCGCGGCATCGCATCTCTTTGTAACGGCCATTGTAGCACGTGTGTTGCCCAGAACATAAGGGGCATGCTGATTTGACGTCATCCCCACCTTCCTCCGATTTACATCGGCAGTCTCCCTAGAGTTCCCAACCGAATGCTGGCAACTAAGGACGAGGGTTGCGCTCGTTAGGGGACTTAACCCAACATCTCACGACACGAGCTGACGACAACCATGCACCACCTGTGTCCCATATATATTTCCGCGATTAAGCGTATTTAACGGGCATGTCAAGTTCTGGTAAGGTTTTCCGCGTAGCGTCGAATTAAACCACATGCTCCACTGCTTGTGCGGGGACCCGTCAATTCCTTTAAGTTTCAGTCTTGCGACCGTACTTCCCAGGCGGATGGCTTAATGCGTTAGCTTCACCACTGCCTCACGGCAATAGTTAGCCATCATCGTTTACGGCGTGGACTACTAGGGTATCTAATCCTATTTGCTCCCCACGCTTTCGTGACTGAGCGTCAGTACAGTGCTGGTCAACCGCCTTCGCCACTGGTGTTCCTCCATATATCTACGCATTTCACCGCTACACATGGAATTCCGTTGACCTCTCACTTACTCTAGCGCGGCAGTATTCGAAGCTATATGGGGTTGAGCCCCACGCTTTCACCTCAAACTTACCGCACCGCCTGCTCACTCTTTACGCCCAATAATTCCGGATAACGCTTGTGACCTACGTATTACCGCGGCTGCTGGCACGTAGTTAGCCGTCACTTTCTCGCTGGGTACCGTCAAGCCGCCGCCATTTCCTGCGGCGGTAATTCGTCCCCAACAACAGAGCTTTACAACCCACCCCCATTGCCGAAAACTCCCTACTGCTGCCTCCCGTAGGAGTATGGGCCGTGTCTCAGTCCCATTGTGGCCGGTCATCCTCTCAGATCGGCTACACATACGCCTTGGTGGGCCGTTACCTCACCAACTAGCCAATGTGCCGCAGGTCCATCCTCGAGCGGCGCCGTGAAGCGCCTTTCAAGCCCCCGAGATGCCTCGGGATCTCGTATCCGGTATTAGCCAAGCTTTCGCCTGGGTATCCCAAACTTGAGGGCAGGTTACCTACGTGTTACTCACCCGTTCGCCACTGGGGCATTGCTGCCCCCGTTCGACTTGCATGTATTAGGCACGCCGCCAGCGTTCATCCTGAGCCAGGATCAAACTCTCAATTAAATTTGTATTCTAGTTCAAAATTATCTGACTTATTTGTTCTACTTAAAGAACGACGTCAAGTGTTAGTTATCTGCTTAGTTTTCAAAGATCAGCGCCCACGAAGAGCGGATTCCCGCCCCGGGGTCCTACCCCGAAGTTCGTGTGCTTGCCTAGGTTACTCCTTTTCGAACTTGGCTGTCAACGATTTTTTATCGTTTTTTCCAAGTTCTTTCGTTTCGCCCCACGACCTTCCGGCCGTGAGCGTTATTCTACCCATATGCCGGAAAGGGTCAAGGGGGTAAAAAGGATTTTTTCTTTTCTTTACAATGTGCGCCCGCGCATATGCGGGGACCGGCGGGTATATGAGCGTACGCCCGTGCGCGTCGCGTGCGCGCAAGCATGTGTTTACGGATATTTACAGAAAAAGACGGCGTTTCCGCTCCCCTAACGGCCAAAGGGACGGAATGCCTACCTATAGCTCCGGACCGCGGCGGTCGCGAGGAAACGGGAAACGAGATTCAGGACATGGGATACCAAAAGCAAAAAGACGGCGGCGGATACCATGGAGACGAGGGATCCGACCAACCCGTAGACGCTCGAGGGCACGAATTCGAGGACCCGGGGGAACAAAAGCACGAAGGCGGCACACGCCGCTATTTCCAGGAAGGACGAAAGGGCGGTCAGGACATAGGAACGGGTCCGGAAGGGGGGAAAATTACCCGATATCTTCTTCTCGAGCTTTTCCAGCCGCTTCTGCCGAAGGGCAGGGACGAGCAGGACCAAGAAACGGTAGACGAGGACGGCAGACATGATCAGAACCACCGCCACGAGGACGTATCCGAGGATGTCCGGCAAAAGCGCGGAGATTTCCTCCGGCATTTCGAGATCGAAGTTCAGGACGAAAAAGGCGACTACCGACGTCGCGCCGCCGACCAGCCGTTCTTCGATCGTCAGGCCGTCAATCCTAATGACCCAGAAAAGGAGGGCGAAGGCCAACAAGGTCAAAGCCCCGCCCGCGAAGACGGCCACGCTGTATCTGAAAAGGGCCCGCCTTCCTTTTTCGAGATCGACGTTTTCCATGGACGGATTTTAAGCCCTGCCGGCAAGGACGGTCAAAAGGAAGAAAACGTTCCTAGGCTTTTTCCGGGCAATGCCGCAAGAAGAGCAAAAAGGCCCTAAACGGGCAGAAGGCCAGGCCGGCGGCCAATAGGACCTTGAGGGTTCCCACTGCCAAAACTAGGTAGGGACGGACGAAGGACGGTATGTAACTCTCCCCTACGCAAACGCCCGCGAGGAGGAGGGAAAGAAATACCGGAAGCCAAAGCGCCTTGGCAAGAAACTTGCCGGGGCTTCGCGAAAAGGGCGATCGTCCCGCACGGCGTTTAATTTCCAGCCCCGACAGGTACTTCCCCCGCATCGACGGCACGGCCAGCCGGGCCGCCTTATAGGAGAGCAGAAGGAAAAAGGACGCGAAAAGCAGGGACGCGGGGAGATTGATAAGAAGGGGGACTGCCCTTATCGCTTTTTCGTCAACGTAAACGCCAAGCTGGCCGGTGCCGCGCAGAATGTCGATGATGCCTAGAAGCAGCGAGCCGTAGACCGTATACCCTCCGACGGGTATCGCCCAAAAAAGCAGCGCCAGGGCCGACCAGACCAAAAAGCCGTAGGCAACGGCAAAGACGGCATAGGCAAGAACGCGTCTATCGGTTTCCATGGGGAAATTTTAGATTGGCAAAAGAAAAAGGGAAGACCGTGCGGCCTTCCCGTTTCGGCAATCAGTCGAGTTTTGCCTGCCAAAGCCCGTGCAGCGTGCAGTGGGCATAGACGGCAAGCACCACTTCCTTCTCGGAGAGGTGGAAGACGGCGACCGGGGCGTTCCCGGGATGAAGCACCTTGCGCTGGGCGCCCTGGTCGGTCAGCATGTAGACCCAGTCGATGTAGTGCTTTTCGTCCATCGGGTGGGCTACTTCGCCGACGGTGACGGTGACGGTCGTCCCCTCTTCCTTGACGACGGGGACGTGTTTGATTTCGCCTTCGCCGCTGGCTTTGGGCCCGAGTTCGACCATCGGCTTGCCGCAGCAGATCGTTTCGGGAGCGCCTTCCTGGACGAGGCCGACGATTTTCCCGCATTCGGGGCAGGTGAAGAATTTTGCCATCAGTTGTTACTCCTTGTGAGCAATAGGAAGTAAAGGATCCTAAGAAGTATGTTTATGAAGTCGCCGTATAGCGTATAGGCACAGGCGAACACGAGGTTCGCGTTCACCATGCCGGTCGAGGCAAGCCGCCTCATGTTGCGGCTGTCCGCGGCCGTGAACAGAAGCACGGCCACCAGTATTATCCCCTGGACCAGCACGTCGTACCAGGAAAAGGCCTCGAGTAGGAACGATATCAGCCCCACTATCGAAATGGCCAAGGCCCCGAAGAGAAGCCCGAGCCCCAACATGGAGAGGATCCCGGCATTGACCTTGGTGAAATAGCCGACCAGGAACATCGCGAAGAAGGCGAGGGCGGTGATGCCTAGGCCTTCCGCCGCCACCTCGAAAGACAGTCCGGCGAGCAGAAGCGACGAGAGTATGATCCCGACCCAAAGCGAAAAGACGATAAGGGAAAGAAGATATCCCTTGCCTTTCCTCAATAGGGTGAAAGAGGCGATGAGGTTATAAACGAGCACCGCGACGGTCGAGCCCATCAGAAGATAGCCGAGGATGATCGCCCCTTCGGCGCTAAGGCCGTACTCCGTCCCGTAGAGGGAGGCGAAGACGGCGCTCACGCCCAAGGCGGCAAGGCAGCTGAGAAGAAGCGCCCCGGCCACCGTGAGCATGACCATGCCGAGGAATTTACCGGCGACCCGGCCGTCCGCTCCGACTGCGGGTTTGGCGGTGTATTCCATTAGACCGACTCCTTGATCAGTTCGATGAAACTCGAGGGCTCGAGCGAGGCGCCGCCGACCAAGGCCCCGTCGATGTCGGGGCAGCCGAGGTACGCCTTGATGTTGCCGGGCTTGACCGATCCCCCGTAGAGGATGCGTATTTCGTCCGCGGCCTCGCCGTAAAGTCCGGCCAGGACCCCGCGGATGGCCCTGATGGTGTTTTCGGCATCGTCGGTGGAAGCGCTTTTCCCGGTTCCGATGGCCCAGATCGGCTCATAGGCCACGATGACCTTCTTGGCATCTTCGGCGGAAACGCCCTCGAAGCCTTCGAGGATCTGCTTTTCGACGAAGGCGACGGTTTCGCCTTCCTCGTAGGTCTTCAGCGATTCCCCGCAGCAGTAGACCGGGGTCATGGCGGCCTGGAGCAGCGCCTTGATCTTGAGGTTGCAGGCCTTGGAGGTCTCGCCGTTGTATTCGCGCCGCTCGCTATGGCCGATGATCGCGGCCTTGACGCCCACTTCCTTCAGCATCGGGCACGAGACTTCGCCCGTATAGGCGCCGTGGTCGTGCTCGTTGACGTTCTGGGAAGAAACGAGGAAACCACCGGGGGCCAGACGCGCGACCTCCTCGAGGCAGAGGAAGGTCGGGGCCACACCGATTTCGATGCCCTTTTCGTTGGCGAGGGCGAGCATCTCCTCGGCTTGGGCCATGAACGAGGCGGCCTCCTTCGGCCCCTTGTTCATCTTCCAGTTGCCGAGAAGCAACTTCGTGCGGCTCACTTAAGGATATCCACCCCGGGCAGGTGCCCGTCGTTTTCGATCATCTCGAGGCTCGCGCCGCCGCCGGTCGAAACGTGGCTGAAGGCGTCGCGGTAGCCGAACTGCTTGACGGCGCTGGCCGAATCGCCGCCGCCGATGACGGTGAAGGCCTTGCCCTTGAGTTTGGCCGCGGCCGCGCAGACGGCCTTGGTGCCTTCCTGGAATTCCTTTTGCTCGAAGACGCCCATCGGGCCGTTCCAGAAGACCATCTTGGCCTTGGCTATTTCGGAAGCGTAGAGGGCCTGGGTCTTCGGGCCGATGTCCATTCCCTCGTAGCCGTCGGGGATGCCGCTAACGGTGTCGACGGTCTTGATGTGGCGCTGGCTTCCTTCCTCGAAGTTATCGGTGATTACGGAGTCGACGGGGAGCAAGATGCGTCCCTTGGCGTCCTCGAGGCACTTGCGGGCATAGTCGAGCTGGTCGTCTTCGCAGGGCGAGGAGCCGATCTTCTGGCCCTGGGCCTTGGCGAAGGTATAGGCCATCGCGCCGCCGATTAGAATCTTGTCGCACTTGCTAAGCAAAGTGTCGATGACCTTGATCTTGTCGCTGACCTTGAAGCCGCCGAGGATGGCGATGTAGGGACGGTCCTCGTCCTTGACTTCGACGCAGCGGGTCAGGTTCTTGACCTCGTTTACCATCAGGTAACCCAGGGCGACCGGCTTCCCTTCTTCCTTCATGAAGGTCGGAACGCCGACGGTGGAGGCGTGGGCGCGGTGTGCCGAGCCGAAGGCATCCATGACGAAGGCATCGGCCAAATCGGCCCATTCCTTGGCGAGGGCGGGATCGTTTTTCTCTTCGCCTTTTTCATAACGGGTATTCTGGCAGAGCAATATCTCCCCGTCCTTCAGGGAATCGACCGCCTTGCGGAGTTCCTCTCCCCTGGTGGCGTTCACGAAGTGGACCGGGGTATCCGGCAGGAGTTCCTGGAGGGCCTTGGCCACGGGAGCCATGTCGTTGGCCTTCTTCATGGCCTCGATCTTGGCCATGTCGGGCTCTTTCCACTTAATCTTGCCTAGATGCGACATGAGTATGACCTTCGCCCCCTTCTTGGTGAGTTCCTCGATGGTGGGCAAAGCCGCCTTGATGCGGTTGTTGTCGCGGATGACTCCGTCTTTCTGGGGGACATTGAAGTCGACCCTGACGTAGACCTTGAGTCCTTTGACGTCTTTCAGTTCATTGACTACGAGCATTGTTGTCTCCTTTTGGGATTATTCTAACACGGTTAACAGAAAGGGCACCCCTTCAAGGGTGCCCCTGGGATATTTTGCTTTTCAGCAGCCGAGCACTTTGGCGTAGGCACCGGCCAGACGGACGTACTGGCAGGTGAAGCTGTACTCGTTGTCGTACCAGCTGACGACCTTGACGTGCTGCAGCCCGGTCGGATCGTCGTAGATGACGGTCTGGGTGGCATCGAAGATCGAGCCTTCGGTACGGCCGATGATGTCGCTCGAGACGATCTCGTCTTCGGTGTAGCCGAGGACGCCCTTGAGGCTTCCATTGCTGGCTTCCTTCATGGCGGCATTCATCTCTTCCTTGGTAACCGGCTTCTCGAGGATGAGTGAGAGGTCGACCAGAGAACCGTCGACGACCGGTACGCGGACGGCCCCGCCCATCAACTTGCCCTTGAGTTCGGGGATGACGAGGTTGATGGCCTTGGCGGCACCGGTGGTGGTCGGGACGATGTTGGCGGCGGCGGCACGGCCGCGGCGGAGGTTACCCTTGGCCAGATCGAGGATGGTCTGGTCGTTGGTGTAGGCGTGGACGGTGGTCATGAAGCCGCCGCGGACGCCCCACTTGTCCTGGATTACCCTCATGACGGGGGCTAGGCAGTTGGTGGTGCAGGAACCGCCGGAGATGATCTTCATGTCCTTGGCGAGCTTGTCGGTATTGACGCCGTAGACGAAGGTCGGGATGTCCTTGTCGGAGCTCGGGGCGCTGATGATGACGCCCTTGGCGCCGTTGTGGAGATGGACGTCGCCGTCGGCGCGGCTCTTGAGACGGCCGGTGCATTCAAGGACGATGTCGACCCCGTACTCGCCCCACTTAAGATCGTGCGGATCCTTCTTGCCCAGAACCGGGATGCGGACGCCCTTGTAAATGAGGTCGTTCTTGACGTAGTTGCCGTTTTCGTCCTTTTCGACGTCGGCACTGATCTCATCGACGTCCCAGCTCTTGTGGGTGGTGTCGTACTTCAGCAGGTAGGCCAGGGTCTTGGCATCGACCAGGTCGTTGATGGCGACGACTTCGAAGCCGCCGACTTCATACGCCCGGCGGAAGGCCAGACGGCCGATTCTGCCGAATCCGTTAATCGCGAGTTTTACTGTTGACATAATGTCCTCCTAAATAACTCTTGCGGCATGATTATAACCCCCGGGGCGATTAGGTAAATAGTGCAACTTGAAAGGTTTGGGTTCCGCGGACCTTCTTTTATAAAGAAGGAAGGCCTATATCGTCGATTCCCCGGAGCAGTTCCTCGAGGGAGACCCCGAGGCCTTTTGCCATTTTCGAAAGGGAGGAAAGGCTCGGGTTCCTCTTGCCGGCTTCTATTTCGGACACATAGCTCTTGGCTAAGCCGGCTTCGAGGGAGAGATCGAGTTGGGTAAGTCCGGCCTTTCCCCTCAGATAGCAGACGCGCCGCCCTAGCTGGACGTATATGCTTAGCCCCTGCGGCATTTCCTGTACTCCTCGTCGAGTTTCCTGAACAAATGGTTCACGTTGCTGCGCGTGATTTCGCTCGCCAGCTCCTGGCTCAATAGTTCGGCCAATTCCGACAAAGAGGCGTCCTCGTGTTCGAGGCGGAGCTTCGCTAGGGCGGAAAGCTTGGGGGAACCGAGTCGGCCGATTCCGCCCCTATTCTGGAAATAAAGTATTTCTTCCTTCTGCCTTTCGCTTGCCTTTATTGTCTTGCCCATGTTGGCTTTGTCGAGGTTGTTCCAACGGTTGGAAACGTTGTGCATGTCGCGTTCCATCCGGACGTTTTCGAACTCAAGCGTCATCGAGGAAGCGCCCATGCATGCCAAGAAATCGGCAATGTCCTGGGATTTCTTTATGTAGCAGACGTACTCCCTGCGCCTCGAGGCGATCTTGAAGGAAAACGGCCGGAGGAGGTACCTGTTGAGGAGCCTCAGGAGGTTACGCGCGTACTCGGCATCCTCGAGGGATATTTCCAGATGGTAATGGCTGCTACTGGGGGATGTGACGGAGCCGCCGGAGAGGAACGCCCCGGTAGCGTAGGCCACCGACTCTTCCTTGCTCGAAAAGGCATAGGGCGGAATGCTTTGGTCGAGCGGGGAAACCATGAGGTCGAGCAGCGCCTCCTTTAGCCCTACCGAGAGATTGACGTGGTAGCGGACCCGGTGGGCAAAACCCGATTCCCGGGTATAGGAGAAATAGGGGTCCGCCCCCGGATAAAGGGATTTGATGCACTTGTACATCAAAGTCGCCGACTTGCTGGATTCGCTGGAAATGTCGAGCAGTCTTTCGCCCTTGCTATAACGGATGTTCCCGCTTCCCTTGAGGAAGGCGGAAAGCAGGGCCCGCATGGCGGCATTGGATCTAGGAAGGGCCGAAAGCTCTTCCTTCACCAAATACGAAAAGGAAGGCCCTTCCCTCATTTTCTATAACGGGGCATTTCCCGGTGGAATAGCGAAGCCCTATAGGAACCGCGGTAACGTTCGAAAAGCTTCTTGGCCACGTAGACGGAGCGGTGCTGTCCGCCCGAACAACCGACGGCGACGTTGACGTAGGTCCTTCCGTCCTTTTCGCAGAGTCTTAGGAAGGAGTCTAGGTATTCGTAGAGCGAATCGAGGAAAAGGGGGGTCTTCGCGTCTTTTTCGATGAAGTCGACGACACCATCGTCGAGTCCCGTCAATGGCGCGAGTTCCTTTACCCAGTAGGGATTGTCCAGAACCCTGGCGTCCACGACGATGTCCGCGTCCAGCGGTATGCCGTATTTGTACCCGAAGGACTGGAAAACGACGTTCAGGTTCTTCAGCCCGTCGTGGTTTATCACTCCGTAAATGGCCGTCCTCAATTGTTTCTCGGAAAGGTCGGAGGTGTCGATGTAGACATCGAAGGCGTTCCTGGCGGTTTCCATCGCCGCCCGGTCGGCCTTCAGGGCCTCCTCCAGGCTATATCCGCGGGTCATGAGCGGATGGATGTGCCTGGTGAGCTTGAAACGGCTGAGCAAAGTCGTCTCGCGGCAGTCCAGTCCGATGGTGGTTAGGCTGAAGGAATCGTCGCGTCTGATCAGGCGGGCCACTTCCTCCACTTCCCTCAGGGGCAATATCAAGGCAACCCGCCGGTAGTTGTCCTTTTCGCTTTTGAATAGCGAAAGGGCCCCGGGCACCATCTTGAGGGGCAGGTCTTCCACTATGTAGTAGCCGCTGGCTTCGAAGGCAAAGGAGGCCGTCGTCTTGCCGGCCCCGGCAAGGCCGCTCAGTATCGCTATCTGGATTTTGCTGTTTTCTTCCACTGCCTAATATTAAACCACAGTCCTAGCGTTTTGCCCTCATGGCCTCCCTGATGACGGCGCTCGCGGCCTCGGCCCCGTCGGAGGCGGAAGTCACTACCTGCTTTAGGAGCGAATAGCGGCAGTCGCCGCAGGCGTAGATGCCCTTGATGCTGGTCTCGCACGTATAAGGGTCGACCTCGAGGAAATTTCCTTTGGTCCTGGGATTGAGGGAAGAGAGAAGGGCCAGGGGCCCGGTCTGCCCCCCATAGGGGAAATAACCGTCGGCACGGAGGCTTTTTTCTTCCCCTCCTTCTTCGAATTCGATTCTGTCTATCCCGTCTTTACCGGAATTGGGGACGAAACGGAGGGGTTTTGCGCTGAAATGGAAATAGACGTTGTCTTTTCCCCGCAAAGCGGCCACGGATGAGGAATCGCCCTTGAGATCCCGGTCGGGGCAAAGGAAATCGAGATGTTCCGCCAAACCGGAAAGATAAAGGGCTTCGCTCACGGCCTTCTCGCCGTTTCCGACGACGATGGCGGACTTGCCGCGGTAGAAAGCCCCGTCGCAGGTCGCACAGTGGCTTATTCCCCGGCCCAGGTATTCCTTTTCGTTTTCGATGCCCTTTCCCTGGGCACTCGTGCCGGTAGCCAGAACAACGTAGCGGCATAGCAGGTAGGAATCTTCGAGACTCACCTTGAAGAACTCCCCTTCCATGTCCACCGAAATGGCTTTCTTGTAGACGATCTCGGCCCCTAGGCCCATCGCCTCGTTTAGCATCGCCAAAGCCAAGTCGACCCCGGAGCCGTGGGGGACCCCGGGATAATTGTCTATCTGCTTTATGTCTATGAGCCTGCCGCCCGGCGTCGAGGCTTCGAGGACTATTCCCTTGAGGGAGGAGCGGCAGAAATAGATGGCCGCGGATAAGCCGGCCGGACCGGCTCCGATAACGACGTAATCAAGGATTTCCATATAGTTCCCCCAGTAGTTCCCCATAGTCGTCGAAGCGGTACTTCGGGGTGTAGCCCGCTAATAGCTTCCGCGGGGCGAATTCGGCCAGGGCCATGTCGATGCCGATCCGGCCAGCTGCGAGTTCGTCGTACTCCGAATCGCCTATGTATAGGCTATCTTCCGGCTTGGCCCCAAGCAAAGAGAGTGCTTTCCTCAAAGGTTCCGGATCGGGCTTGGGCCGGCTTACGTCGTCGCCGGAAACGACGGCGTCGAAGACGTTTTCGAGCCCCGTCAGCCGTAGCGAGAGAAACGTAGCGCCTTTGGCTTTGTTGGTGACCAGGGCCAGCTTTGTCCCCTTGTCCTTGAGGGAAAGGAGAAATTCCTTGGCGCCCCTATATAGGCAGACCGTGTCCTCGTAGTATTTCGGCGAGCGTTCGACGAACTGCCTCCTCATGAATTCCGGATCCTGCCCGGGGAATTCCTCCCTCATGGTATCGATGAGCGGGGGGCCGGAAAAATAGAGCATGTCCCTGAGATGTGGCTTGAAACCTGGGCGGTAGAGTTTGTAGAGCTCGTGCATCGTCAGGGCGATCATGAAATCGCTGTCGAGCAAGGTGCCGTCCAAATCGAAAAGGACGCAGGAATACATGCTAGTTTTCTATTTTCCCGTCCTTGGTAACCTTCAGCTCGACGGGTTCCTTCTCCGCTTCCTGCTTGCCGGACTCTCCGGCCTTATCCCCGATGGACTCGGGTTCTTCGGAAGTTTCTTCGATGGCTTTCTTCTCCCCGCCTTCGATCGCGCTTTCCGCTTCGGCGAAGTGGGCTTCGATGACGTCGCCGCTAGGCACGGCGGGCTTCCTTTCCTTGAAGTGCTTGGCAAAAAGCCGCCAGAGTTCGAAGAAGGCGATTAGGAGAACCCCGATGATGATGAAGGCCAGGGAGCCCCAGATGGAGAAGTTTCCGTCTTCGCCCATGTTGTAGGCTTGGTAACGAAGGGGTTCCATGATGATGCGGGTGACCCCGTAATAGATGAAATAGAGACCCGCAGCATCGCCGTCGGCGATCCACTTGCGGAGCGGATAGCAGATGCCGTAGCGGATGATGAAATACCCGGCTATGTTGATCATCGATTCGATGAGGAAGAGGGGGACGTAGATCTGGTCGGTCCCGGCCAGGCTAGGCCCCATCGACGAATACTGCATGTTCCGCCATAGCCATGTCGGCAGCCACTGCCACCCGTCGCTCAGGGCCACGGCGACGCCGTGGACTTCGCAGTTGAAGAAGTTCCCCCAGCGACCGATGCCTTGGGCCAAAAGGATGGTCGGGACGATGATCCCCATTCCCCAGGGTATTTCCACGAAACGGTATTTCTTGTTGAAGGCGATGAAGCAGACGCCCCCGACGATGCCGAAGACGGCACCGCCGATGATGGTGAGTCCGCCGTCCCAGATGGCGAAAACCTTGGAAAAGTCCTTGTCGAAGCCTTTCAAAGTCCAATTGCCCACGACATACCAGACCCTTGCGCCGATAATGCCGCAGAGGAAGGCCACGACTACGAGTACTTCCAGGATACCGTGGCGGCCGTAACGCTTGTAGAACTCGTGGTCACTGATGAAATAGCAGACGGCCACGCCGGAAAGGATGAATACGGCATACCACATGATGTGGACGCCGCCGGTATTTCCGGTTTCGGGAGTGGAGAAATAGAATCCGGCGTCGCCTCCGAAGACGATTCCGTTGACCAACGGGTAATCGAGATAAGGGGCAACGCCTTCCCCGAATAGCAGGAAGAAGGCGAACACGAAGGGAATGGCCGCGAACATCGCGATGCGGGCCATTTTCTTCTGCTTCGCGTCGAAACCCGACTTGTAGTAATAGAAGGCGAACGAGACCCAAAGGACCAAAAGGAAGAAGACGCAAAGAGCAATGCCGCTAACGGCCATCGCCGCGTCCCCGCTGCCCATGTTCCAGGAGCCCCACGTATTCGTGGCGGCGCTCAGGAACCCGGTTCCGACCGAGGCAACGCCGATTGACCCCATGATGAAGAGGAGTTCCCTGCGGCTGACCGCCGCTTCCCCGTTGCGGATGGCGCTCCGCGAGGTATAGATGGTTCCTCCGAGTCCCCCGAGGGCCAATATGAGCCCGATTACCAGAAATGCTATTGCCATGGACAAAATCCTAAACGCAAAGAGGGATTATTTCACCCCCAAAAGCGGACGAAGGTAGATTCCGGTGTAGGAGCCCGGCGTTGCGGCGACCTCCTCCGGGGTGCCTTTGGCGACGACGTTCCCGCCCTTGTCGCCGCCTTCGGGGCCGATGTCGATGACATAGTCGGCGACCTTTATGACGTCGAGGTTGTGTTCGATGACGATCACGGTGTCGCCGTGGTCGACCAAGGAATCCAGCACCTTGATCAGGCGCTTGACGTCGTCGGTATGCAAACCCGTCGTCGGCTCGTCGAGGATATAGACCGTCTTCCCGGTCGGCCTCCTTTGCAGTTCGTAGGCCAGTTTCACCCTCTGGGCCTCGCCGCCCGAGAGGGTGGTCGCGCTCTGCCCTAGCTTGATATAGCCTAGGCCTACATCGTAAAGCGTCTTCAGACGGCGGAAGATGTTCGGGCGGGCCGCGAAGAATTCCATGGCCTCCTCGACCCTCATTTCCAAAACGTCGTGGATGTTCTTCCCCTTATATGTGCATTCCAGCGTTTCGGCATTGTACCTGAGGCCGTCGCATTCGTCGCACTTCACGTAGATGTCGGGCAGGAAGTTCATCGGGACCCGGACCACGCCGCCGCCTTGGCACTTTTCGCAGCGGCCGCCCGGAACGTTGAAAGAGAAACGGCCCTTGTCGTAGCCCTTTTCCCTCGCAACGGGTGTTTCCGCGTAAAGATCCCTTATGTCGTCGAATAGTTTGATGTAGGTGGCCGGATTGCTGCGCGGCGTCCTGCCGATCGGCTCTTGGGAGACGTTTATGGCTTTATCCACGTAGTTCAGCCCCGTGATGGAGGAAAACGGGCCCGGAACCGCGTCGGAATCCTTTCCGAGTTTCTTTTCCAACGCCTTATACAGGGTCTCGTTGACGAGACTCGATTTGCCGGAACCGGAAACGCCGGTGACGGCGATAAAGGTCCCCAAGGGGAAAGAGACTTCGATGTTCTTGAGATTGTGGCAGCGGCATCCCTTGATGGTCAGTTTGTGCCCGTTCCCCTTCCTCCGGGTTTTCGGCACTTCGATTTTCCACTCGCCCGAAAGGTATTTGCCGGTTATGGAATCCTTCGCGGCGACGATGTCCTCGACGCTCCCGGCAGCCACTATTTTCCCGCCCTTGTCCCCCGCGCCCGGGCCGATGTCGACGATGTAGTCGGCGCTGCGGATCGTCTCTTCGTCGTGTTCGACCACGATGAGCGTATTGCCGAGGTCGCGCATCTCCTTCATCGTGGCGATGAGCTTCTGGTTGTCCCGTTGGTGCAGGCCGATGGAAGGTTCGTCGAGGACATAGAGGACGCCGCTAAGGCGTGAACCTATCTGCGTCGCCAGCCTGATGCGCTGGGCTTCGCCCCCCGAAAGGGTCATCGCCATGCGCGAAAGGGTCAGGTAATCGAGTCCCACGTCGCTAAGGAAGGCGGCCCGGTTTTCGATTTCCTTAAGGACCATCGAGGCGATTTCGAGCTGCATCGGGGCCAGCGATTTACGCGTTGAATCGATGTACTTCAGTAGCTCGCCGATGGGCAGGCAGGTCGCCTCGTAGATATTGAGTCCATTGACCCTGACCGAAAGGGCAGCCGGGTTGAGCCTCGCCCCGTGGCAGGCGGTGCACTCGGAATCCCGCATGAACGACTCGTAATATTGCCTCATCCATTCGGAACCGGTATCGCGGTAAAGGCGTTCGAGGCGGTTCTTCACGCCTTCGAAACGGCCGCGCTTGTGCATGAGGTTGCCGGAATTGGTCTTGATGACATAGTCGAAGTCGGTATCGCTGCCGAGCATGATCAGTTTCTTTTCCTGCTTGCTCAGGTCCTTCCAAGGCACGTCGTAGGGAATGCGGTAATGGTCCATCATGTGGCAGAACTCCTGCCACTCTATGGCCCCGGTCCCCACTATCCCCTTGTAGTAACGGATGGCCCCCTCGTTTATGGTCAAGTCCGGATCGGGAACCAGAAGGTCCTCCGCGACCTCGCGGGTTATGCCTAGGCCCTTGCAGCGTTCGCAGTAACCCAAAGGGGCATTGAAGGAAAAAAGACGCGGTTCGAGGCTCGGGACCGAAAATCCGCATTCGGGGCAGGTATGGTGGCTGCTGTAGAGTTTTTCGGCGCCGTCGTGGTAGACGATCATGTAGCCGTTGCCGTAATCCAGCGCGGTTTCGATTGATTCGTTGAGCCGGCTTAGCGACTCTTCCTTCAGGGAAAGCCTGTCGACCACGAGTTCGACGTCGTGGCGCTTGTTCTTCTCGAGTTCCGGCACTTCCCCGAGCAAATGGAATTCCCCGTCTACCCGGACGCGCGAAAAGCCCTTGGAGCTGAGTTTCGAAAGGACGTCAGCCTGGGTGCCTTTTTCGTGGCGGACCACCGGGGCCAATATCTGGATCTTCGTCCCGGTCGGCAGATTCATGACGTCGTCCCCCATCGCGACGGGGCTATAGGAGAGGATCGGTATGTTGTGGTTGGGGCAATATGGAACCCCTACCCTGGCGAACAATAGCCTCAGGTAATCGTAGATCTCGGTAACCGTGCCGACCGTCGACCTCGGATTGTGGCTGGTCGTCTTCTGGTCAATCGATATCGCCGGGGACAGCCCTTCTATCGAATCGACGTCCGGCTTGTCGACCCCGCCGAGGAACTGCCTGGCATAGGGGGACAGCGATTCGACGTAGCGCCTCTGGCCTTCGGCATAGATGGTATCGAAGGCCAGGGTTGATTTACCCGAACCGGAAAGGCCGCTGAAGACGGTCAGGGTATTCTTGGGTATCGACAGGGAAACGTTTTTCAGGTTGTTCTCGCGGGCTCCCTCCACGACGATGAAATTGCGGTAATCTTCCATGGACCGCTATATTATAGCGGTAAGGGCCCTTCCTACTAACAAAGTGTCTATGGAAAAAGCCAAATCATACACTATAATAAGCGGGCACTCGGGACGTAGCACAGCTTGGTAGTGCACTACCTTGGGGTGGTAGGGGTCGTGAGTTCAAATCTCATCGTTCCGACCAGTGTGAAACCGCGGACCGGCCGGTCCGCTTTTTTGATGCGAAAAAAGGGAGCCCCGGAGGGCTCCCCGTCAAGGATGGTCAATCGGCCAGCGTAACGGTGACCGTGGCGATTGCGCCGTATTCGGGATCGGTGACGATGTCGTTGACCCTGAAGTTGAAGTTGCAGCCAACGCTTTCGTCAATTTCAAAGGTCTGGTTGAGGCTCGAAGGATTGCCGGTTATGGTCTTGGCTTTGTTCCAAAGACGGCTGCGGCTGGGGAAGAATTCCTCGGTCCAACCGTAACGCGGATCGCAGCGGAAGCTCGAACCCTTTTGGAAGAGCGAGGAATTGGTGGCCTGGTAGGAAGCCGAGTTGGTCCAGTTGGTCGGAAGTATGGTGCTTTCGATTAGGCTAACTTCAGTGAAATAGTCGTACTCGACCGAGGAAGAGGTTTCGTGCGGCCAGTAGTCGGAATCGTTCCCGACGCCCATCCGCCCTTTATAGGTATTGGAAACTCGGATGTCGGTAGCAGTCTGCCCGATGAGGTCGGCATCTTGGACATAGCTGCTCCAATTGGTGGCGCGGGCGCGGGCGTCGACGTGGAGAAGCCTGATTCCGGGAACCGTGTAGCCGGACGTACCGTCGTAACCGGCGCTGTAGTCGGTTTCACATAGGCCATAGGGACCGACCAGTTCCATGATCAGGTATTCGTCGAATGCGGTGCCGTTGTAGCCGGGGCTGGCAAGGACCAGCGCGTCGCCTGAGAGCGAACTCTGGCGGAGGGTAATGACCGCCGAGGTCACCCCTTCGCCGACGTCGTTTTCGTCGGCGACGCCGTCGATGTCCCCTTCCCTGAGGATATAGGGGTTGATCCAGCCTAGGGCGAACTTGGAGTAGGCGTTATGGTCGCCCACGTTGTTGTCCATGTAGTCGACGCGGCCCATCGGCTTCCACGTGTTGTTGTAGTCGTAGTAGTCGTTGAGGCCGAGGGTATGGCCGGTTTCGTGGATGAAGGTATGGGAGTCGTAGCCGTTATAGGCGCTCATGAAGTTGGTGGAGGCCCAAGCCAGCGTCTTGACCATCGGGGTTGTCATGTTCGGCTGGTTGCTTGTATAGGTGACATAAGCCCACCAGAAGGAAGTGTCGTTCTGGGTATACGGGTAGGCATAGACGGTCCACATGAGGTCGAGGTAGCCGTCTTTGTCGGCGTCGAAGTCACGCCACTCGTACTCCCAATCGGCCCCAAGTAGTCCGTGGCCGTCCTTCGCGTACTCGTTCAGATACCACGTGCGGACGTATTCGGCCGCGTAGATGCCGGCGTTTCCGCCCGCGGCGTTCTGGAACTGGGCCGGGGAGCCGCTATAGTCGACCCAGCAGGGCAAGACGACGACGTCGAAAGCCCCCTTGTCGAAACTCGACTGCTCGTAGAATTCGCTGACCGAAATATAGCCGCCGACTTCTTCGGTTTCCTCCGGCGTACCGTCGAAGGCGATCCTGATTTTCTCGAGCAGGGCGTCGTCGGCGACGATGCCGCTATAGTTCTGGAAACGGAAAGGGGCGACGAGAAGCTTGCTTTTTTCCGATCCCACCGAATACGAGGCCACGTGCGGGTCCCCGGCATTGCGGTAAAGGGTATCGCGGTTAAGGGGCTTCTCGACACCGTCGGTATCCGTATAGGTGGTAATGCCGCGGTCGAGATCTTCCTCGGTTATGGAGGAGCCGGTCGCTCCGCCGGTGCTGGTCGAAGTCGAACCGCTGCCGGGATTGGCACCGCCTCCGCAGCCGGAGAGGGCCAGAAGGCCCACCAGCAGTCCGAGGGAAATGTATTTCTTTTTCATAGGATTGTCCTCTCTAATTCAATTAAGGTTGACGTAGTAGCCGATTAGCAGCAGCAAACCGGCGCAAATAAATATCACCGAAACTATGAGAATTGCAAGCAAAGGTTTCCTTTCCTTGCTGTCCTTCTTCCTCTTGTAGGAATAGTAGTCGCGCTCCGGATCGTCCTTCCACTTGTTATAGGCAAACACGGCATAGAAAATCGTGTAGACCGAATAGTAGAGCATGTCGAAGGTGCCTTTGCTCGAAACCCAGCTAAGGACATAGCCGAGGAACATCAGCAATCCCGCTATGCCGAATCCGTCGGCCAGATGGCCGTATAGCATCCAGACCGGCATGTCCCCGTACCTTCCCGAGCCGTAATAGAGGGCGAGGAAGATAAGGAGGCAAAGGGCGCAGGCAACGGCGAAACTTATGCCAAGCGATATCAGGAAATCCTTCGTGAAGAAAGGCTTTTTATCGCTTTTGTTCCCGCTCATTGCGCCAATATCGCCTTGTAGCGTTCGGCCTCTTCGTCGTTGCAGGAGACGAAATGTCCGGGCGCTATCTCGCGGAAGGTCGGCTTCTGCTTGCTGTAGTCGTGGTCCCGTTCCGGAACGTAGACGATGCGGCGGCGGTTCTCCTCCACGATCGGATCGGGGTAAGGAACGGCGGAAAGCAGCGATTTCGTATATGGGTGGAGCGGATGCTTGAAGAGCTCCTCCGAAGTGGCGAGTTCCACGAGGTTTCCGTAGTACATGACCGCGATGCGGTCGCAGAAGTATTTGACGACCGAGAGGTTGTGGGCGATGAAGATGATGGTGAGGCTCAGTTTTTCCCTAAGTTCGTTAAGAAGGTTGATGACCTGGGCCTGAACCGAAACGTCCAAAGCGCTTACCGGTTCGTCGGCTACTATGAGCTCGGGGTTCATGATGATGGCCCGGGCAATCCCGATGCGCTGCCTCTGCCCGCCCGAGAATTCATGGGGATAGCGGTTGGCGTGTTCGGGCACGAGGCCAACCATGGTCAGTACTTCAGCTACCTTGCGGTCGATGTAGGCCTTGTCGTGGACGCCTTGGATTATCAGGCCTTCGGCGATGATGTTTCGTACCGTCATGCGGGGGTTGAGCGAGGCGATCGGGTCCTGGAATATCATCTGGACCTTGTTTGCAAGCGAAGTCTTCTTCGCGGCCTTTAGTTCCTTCTGGTACTCATTGAACCGTTCCTCGAGTTCCGGGGTCTTCTCCCCGGCCTTTTCGTATTCCTCGAGGAAAGGAAGGTATTTTTCCCTGACCTTCTCGACGGCCTTGGCGGCCAGGTTCTTGTTGTAGTCGCGGTCGTCTTCCCGGGCTTTTTTGATTTTCTCGGTCTGGATGCGCGTTACTTCCTTGGCATGGTCGCTTATTTCCTTGGCCTTGCCGTCGAGGTCGGCTATTTTGGCTTCGGCTTCCTTCAGCAGGGCATCGATTTCTGGCTCGGATTCAGCCAAGGCCTTGGCCTTGCGGAAACTGAGGTGTTCGCTATAGACGCGCTCGGCCACCTGGGCGGCGAATGCCTTTTTTATCTCGGCCTGTTCCGCCCTTATTTTCGCGATGGCCTCGCGGGCCCTGATGTTGGTGAACTTGATTTCCTTTTCGTTCCAGCGGGTCCCCGCGGCTATGCGGGTTCCCTCCAGCCATATGTCGCCCGAGGTTATCTTGTATAGCTTGAGGATGTCACGTCCGGTCGTGGTTTTCCCGCAGCCGGATTCGCCGACGAGGCCGAACACTTCGCCCCTATATACCCGGAAGGAGACGTCGTGGACGCCCTTGAGGTATTTGGTCATCCCGCCTTTGAAGCGGAAATACTGTTTGAGGTGGCGCAGTTCCAGGAGGACTTCGGCGTTGTCGTAATCAAATGACTTGTGGTGGAGCCGGTCTTCGGACGGGGCCTTTTCGGCCGCCTCCTTTTTAACCACGTTTACCTTTTCCTCCTTCACCATCTTGATGGTCGGTCCGGCCGGTTTGCGGGTCTTTTTGGCAGCGGCCTTCTTCGCCCCCGCGGCCTTCTTGGGAGCAGTCGAAGAAGCCTTCGGGGTTTTGGCCTTGGCGGTTACTTCCTTTTTCGGGGCTTTCATTGCTTCCCTCCTTTCTTGACCAGGTAGTTGAGGACGGAGTTCTTGTAGTTATCCGGCTTGGGCATGGCTTCCGGATGGTCCTTCAGGGCCTTGGCGATCCTTTCGCGGACGATGGAAGGCACTTCCACGTCCGGGGCATCCTCGTGGAGCATCCACGTGGCCGCGTAGTGGGTCGGGGATACCTCGAAGAACGGGGGTTCCCTCAACTCGTCTATCTTCAAGGCGTATTCGTTTCGGGCCGCGAAGGCATCGCCTTTCGGCGGAAGGAGCATGTTGGGCGGAGTGCCCGGGATGGCGTGGAGCCTTTCCTTGGTCTCGAGGTCCGGCATGGAACCCAATAGAGCCCATGTATACGGATGCCGGGGGTCGTAGAAGATCTCCTCGGCGGTCCCGAATTCGACGATTTTGCCGGCGTACATGACCGCGATGTCGTCGGCCATGTTGGCGACAACCCCGAGGTCGTGGGTGATGAAGACGATGGAGAGATTCCTCTCGGCCTTCAGCTTGTTTATGAGTTCGAGTATCTGCGCCTGTATGGTAACGTCCAAAGCCGTGGTCGGTTCGTCGCAGATAAGGACTTCCGGAGAAGAACTCAGGGCAATGGCGATAACGATCCTCTGGCGCATGCCGCCCGAGAGTTCGAAAGGATATTGCCTGTAGCGTCTTTCCGGTTCGTCGATGCCGACTTCTTTGAGGAGGCCGATGGCCTTCTCCTTGGCTTCGCCTTTGCTTAACTTGCTGTGCAGGTCATTGCTGAAAGCGGCGAAATCCTTGATGAGGGAATCGACTTTTGCGTCGATATCTTCGTCGAGGCGACTGGCTATGCCGGCAAGGTGGGCGAAAACGTTGTCGACTTCCTCGAGGTAGGCCTTGCGCGCTTCCTCGGTCGATATAATGACTTCGGACTCCTTGGCCCGGACTTCCGGCGGCAAATCATAGAGGTTGTCGGCATGGAACTTTTCGTAGTCCCTGTCGCGGATTTTGCGTTGCATGACCGCCCGGCCTTCCTTTTCGACTATATCGAGAAGGATGCTTTGGAAAGTCGAGGTTATGTCGTCGACGTCGCTCGAAATGTCGAGCTGGGTGCCTTTGACCAGCTTGAAGACGGCTTTCCCTTTCTTGTAGGCGTCTTTCAGCCCGAAATCGCCGTAAAGGGTGCTGGTCCTATAGGCTTCGAGGGCTTCGAGGGCTTCCGAAATGGCCGACTTTTGCCGCGAAATGGAAGCAAGGAGGGCGGATTTGAATGTTTCCCTATATTCTCCGAGTTCCTCGACCGTGAAGGGCTTTTCGCGAAGGGGATTGTAAATGGCTTCGGCTTCCCCGCTATCGGCCTTGGACAAAAGGCCTTCGATCCGCTTGAGGTAGCGCTTGGCAGCCTTCCTCGTGGCCTTGTTCTTCAATAGCATGGCCTCGGTCAACTGCTTCCCTACGATCATGATGGGGTTAAGCGAGGAAAGGGGGTCCTGGAAGATCATGGAGATCTTCACGCCGCGGAGCTTCGAGAAGGCTTCCTCGCTGATTTCGAGAAGGTCCTTCCCGTCGTAGATTATCTGGCCGCCCTCGATGATCTTGTTGTTGGCCAAAATCCCCAGGATGGCTTTGCTCGTGACGGATTTGCCGGAGCCGGATTCCCCGACGATGGCGAGAGTCCGTCCCCGGTAGAGGGAAAAGGAGATGCCGCGGACGGCCTTCACGGTGCCGCCGTTGGTCTTGAAGGAGATCCGGAGGTCTTTTACTTCGAGGACCTTTTCGCGTTTTTCGTTGGTCTTTTCCATATCAGTCGTCCGCTCCTTTCAAGGTGGTGTTGAAGGCATCGCGCAGGCCGTTCCCGAACAGGTTGAAGCAAATCATCAATAGGGATATGACGATGCAGGGGAACAAAAGCATGTGCGGCTGCAGGTTGAGGCCGGCTTTCTGCCCTTCGTTGAGCAAAGAGCCGATCGAACATAGGCCCGAAGTCGTGAAGTTGATGAGGCCCAGGTAGCTAAGCGATGTTTCGGAGAAGATGACGCCGGGGACCATGAGTACCGAGGAGGTTACCAAGGTACCGGCGGCATTGGGCAAAATGTGGCGGAATATAAGCCGCCTGTCCTTGGCACCCAAGGTCCGGGAAGCTAGGACGTATTCCTGCCCTTTGTAGCGGTAGAACTGCATGCGGGTCGTACTCGCCGTGCCGATCCAGCCCGAATAGACAAAGGAAAGCAATATCGAGACGATGAGGACGCCGGCGGCACCAAGGCTTCCCAGCACTGCCCCGTTGCTCGTAAAGGCAACCGAGCAGATCGTAAGGACGACGATGCTAGGAACGTTGCCGATTATGTCGGTAATGCGTTCCATGACGAGGTCGGTCGTCCCTCCGTAATAGCCGGAGATGGCGCCCCAGATCAGACCGATGATGAAGTTTATGAAAGAAATGCAGACGCCTAGTATGAGAGAGAAACGCGTGCCTTCGGCCAACCTCAGGAAAATGTCCCTTCCTTCGGAATTGGCACCGAAGAGCATGTAGGGTTCGAAACCCAAATCGTAGGTTGAATAGTCGAAATAGTCCACCCGCAGGGTGTAGCGGCCGGTTGCGTAGGTCCCGTATACGAGATTGCCATCGGCATCCCTTCTATAAATGTCGACGATTTCGCCGTTTTCGTCGTAAACCGGGCTGAACATGTTCGAATTCGAGCTCGGGGACTGGGTTTCGTCGTTGTTGGGATAGCAGCTGAGGGCGAAGAAGACGTTGCTGTTGTTGCTATAGTAGGTCTCCATCTCGTTGATGATGGTCGTGACCGTGGTGGGAGCCAAGCCGTTTTCGCTAAGATGGCCGCTGTATTCGTCGAGGTAGGTTTCGTAATCAACACTCGGTTTGATTATGGAATTTTCGGTCTGGTAGATGCCCTGTTCCTTTTCGTAGTCGACGAGCGCGGTGTATTTGCTCGGCGAAATGCTCACGTTCTTCACGCCGACGGCGTAGGTATCGACGCGGCACCGGTAGGCGATCGTATCGCTGATGATGATATCGCCGGCAGAAATTATGTCGTGGGTCTGTTCCAACGTTTCCACGACATAAGGATGGTTGGCATCGGTGGTCGTCTGGATGGCATACGCCCTTTCGTTGAGAAGTTCGACTTTGGTACCGTCCCAAAAGCCGGTTCCCTTGAAAATCGGGTTGTAAGGAAGGACGTACTTGAAATTGGTGTCGTAATAGCCGTTCGTAAAGCCGCTAAGATGGGCGCGCGGGGAAACCTCCGGCACGATTATCGCGTAGAGGACGATGAGCAGGATGATTATGCCGGCGACAACCGATCCCTTGTTTTTCCGGAAGCGGCGGAAGCAGTCGCGCAAATAGGAAACGGGCTTGGTTTCGAAGGCCTGGTCGTGGATATTGGTCCGGTCTATCCTCTTGAAAAGGGATTTGTCGAGGACTTCACCGGAAAGTTCTTTCTTCGCTAGATTGCTCATGCTTTCTTACCTCCCATGCGGATGCGGGGATCGACCAAACCGTAGGAAACGTCGACCACCAGGGTGCCGATCAGGCCGATGGCCACGTAGAACATGGCCACGAATTGGAACACGTCGTAGTCGCGGGTGGTGATTGACTCGACGTAAAGGGCGCCGACGCCGTTGACGCTGAAGACGTTTTCGATGACTAGCGACCCGGACAAAACGGAGATGATCTCCCCTAGTATCATCGGGAAAATCGGAACCATGGAGTTCCTAAGGGCATGTCTGACCGTAGCCTGGGCCCTCGTCAAGCCTTTGGTTCTGGCAAGCAGCATGAAATCGCTGGTAAGCACTTCGGTCAGCTCGGCCCTGGTATAGCGGGCAAAACCGGCAATGGAGCCTACGCACATGGACATGACCGGCAAAATGAGCGAAAGCGTCATTTGCGGCGAGAACCACCCGAACGAGGAACTCGCCCGGGTGGGAGGCAGTATCTGCCAGACATAGCCGAAAAGATACTGGAAAACGAAGGCATAGACGAAGCTCGGAACCGAAATGACGAGCATGACGAGCACCGAAAGAAGCTGGTCCTGCCACTTGTTCTTTTTTAGGGCCATGTAGATCCCAAGGCCGATGCCGACGGGGATCGCGATGATCATCGAGTAGACGTTGATGAGAATCGTGGGGGGCATGCGAGAGAAGAGTATATCTACCGGGCTAGCCCATTTCTCGATCTTATAGCTCATGCCAAACGGAAACTCGTTGCCGGGTTTGAAGAGATTGGCAAAGAAATTCCAAAGCTGCTCCAAAATCGGAACCATGGAATAACCGGTCGGCGAACTCGGGTCTTTCCGCATACGGCCCTGGGCCACCATGCGGATATAGAAAACCTCCATATCGCCGGTTCCGAGTTCCGGGGTCAGCGGCAAAAGCCTAATGAGTACGAAACAGATGACGAAGATGGCGATGAAAGTCACCACCATCAGGGCCAGGCGCTTCGCGATGTAAATCAAGGTTTGCTTGGTTTCTCGCATGTAGCCTCCTATAAAGCCATACGGCTTATTTTAGACACAAAGAGGGCTAGGCAGGTAGTTCCCCGCCTAGCCCAAGGACGCAGGTCCTAAATTATTGACGGTAGAGATTGGTGAGATTTCCGCCGTTCTCGCTAACGAAGGTTTCCCACTGCAGGTCGTCCATGTTGGCGGTCATGTAGCGGACTCCTCCGTAGCCGATGAGGTTGACGTAGACGTCAGAACCGTTTTCCCACTTGTAGCTCATGAGGCTGGAAGTGCCGCGGGCAACGATGGGAACGGCTTCGAAGCGGTTGAGGATGCCGATTTCGAGGCCGGCAAGGATGTTGAGCCTCATGTTGTGGGCAGCTTCCCACAACGCGTAGTCGGTATCGTTCATTTCGGAAGGATCGTCCCCGTACTGGGCTTCGTTGATGTCTTCGGTCATCATGTGGTACCAGCCGTCGAAGGTGTTGGTTTCCATGACGCCGTCGCCGTCGCTGTCGATTTCAAGGCTGACCTGGTTCTGGCGGCCCTTGAAGCCGTATTCGCAGCAGTTGACGAAGTCGGAGGCACAGTAGACTTCCATAAGTCCGTAAGGATCGATGGTGGCACCGCCCCAGATGGAGAAGATCATGTCGTAACGGCCGGTGGTCGCCGAGGTGTAGTAGTCCTGGTCGGTGACAGTATGCAGGTTAAGAGTTACGGCGATGCCGGCCTTTTCGGAGGCATCGGCGATGACTTCGGACCAAGCATCGGTCAGGAAGTTGAACATGCCGATCGTGGTTTCGGACTCGGCGTCGTAGACGCGGAACTCGATATCGATCGTGTCACCGCTCTCGAGGTGCCCTTCTGCCTGGCTAGAGGCCTCATCCGTAAGGGCCTTGGCGATGTATTCGACAGCAAGCGAGTAGTTGTAACCGACACGGGATTCGGGCAGCGGCTCGTTGGAGTCGAGAGTTTCTCCACCCAAATTGCCGTAGACAGCACTGTAGACGGACTGTCCTTGGGCGGTGCTCCTGTAAGAAGTTCCATCAGCGTTATTGGCGATGTATAGGTCGTTGAGTAGGCCGGTGAAGGCACGCGAACCGCCGGTGGTGGTAGCCGCGAAACTCGTCCTGTCGATGGCAAGGCTCAGGCCCTTCCTGAAGTCGGTATTGGCGAGGATAGTCTTGTTGCTAGTGCCGCCGGCAATGTCATTTTGGCGGTTGAGCAGCGTGGCCCTGTCCGTATTGAAGGAGAGCTTCTGGGTGTAGGACTCGTAGGTGGTGCTACGGCGGGAGCTATTGCCGTAGAGGGTCATGTCGTTGGAAGTCAAGTCGATGTCGTCGAGCTTCCCAGCCATGAACTCGCTGAGGGCGGTGTTGTGGTCGTTGATGATGCGCGTTTCGATGGCATCCATCTGGTACATGCCTTCGTGCCGGCCGTCCGTATAGCCGTACCACTTGTCGTTGCGGACGATATCGATTTGGTTGCCCGATTCGTAGTGGCTCAGCTTATAAGGTCCGTAGGAACGGTAGTTGTCGACCGAACCCGAGGCATAGGTTGTGTACTTGGTGTTGTTCCCGCCGTCCCTGGTCAAACGGTTGTAGAGATCGACGTCGACTATCCAGTTGCTGGTCAGGGCGAAGCGGAGGTTCAAGGAAGTAATCGACTTGGCGAGGTAGAGGCGGATGGTATAGTCGTCGACCGCCTTGATGCCAAGGTCATCCTCGGTCAAACCGGCGTCTTCGTGGGTAATCTGGGTGAACAGAGGTAGTTCCCAGTTCCAGGAAGAGTTGCGGAATTGGGTGACGCCGCTAATGAAGGTGGAAAGGTCCGCCTTAAGGTCGGCCTGGGTGTAGCGCTCGATGTTGCTATCGTCCCAGGAAGTGCTGTCGGTCTTGACCGTGTAGACGTCCTTGTTGTCGAACTCAACGAGGTCGATGTAGGTACGGTCGTTGGTGAACATGTCGGAGCTCACCTGGTCGGGCCGGAAGCCGTCTTCGTAAAGGGCTTCCCAGTCGGTCCGGTCTTCGCTGTTCTGGATGGCGTTGCTATCCGGAGTATAGACGAAGGCATGGAGGTAATAGGCAATCGCGTAGGTAATGCGGGTGGCCGCGAGTTCGACCGAAGCCGAAGCTTCGCTGGCGCGGTTGTTCAGGACCTGGTAGAAATTGCCTTCTCCCGATTCGCCGGTAAACAAGGCATTGAACATCGGGGTGCTCTGCCCGAGGTTGATGTACCAGTAACCGGTGGGGTTTTCGAGGGCGCCGGTGGTCTTGTTCACGTAGTCGAAGGCCGGTTCGATGGTCTGACGGCCGGACTTGAAGTAGTTTTCGGCGTTGAGCAGGACCAATTCGCCGGAGTAGTAACCGTCGGCACGGTAGTTGGCATACTGCGGGTTGAGCAGGCGCTCCATCGAATCGACGTAGGTCTTCGCGTTGATGACGGTGCCGTCGTCGAAGCAGGCGCTGCGGTTGAGGGGGATGTCCCAGATCATGCCGCGGGCCGGGTTGCCGGCGCCGGCATTCAGGAAGAGGTCGAGTTCCTCATCCGACAGTTCGGCCGGATCCACGGAAACCGGTTCCGCCGAAGCCATTTCCGGCATGAACTCGTAGCCGTCGCGGTTGGCGTTGAAGATGAGGTCGTAGAGGCCCATTTCCGTGAAGGAGGTTATATAGGCTTCGTCGTTGGTTTCCCAAGTATGGGTATTCCATGTAGTGGGGTTGGTCGATAGGAAGGTCCTGTAGGTGTAGACACCGGACTGGGCACCTCCTCCCCCGCAGCCGGCAAGCGCCAGCGTGGCGGAGAGCAGGGCAACCCCGAGGATTGTCTTTTTCATAGTTTTCTCCTAATTCAGACCAAGGGGACCGTCTGGCCCCCTTGGAGAGTGGTTTTGTTAGGCCAGCTGCGAGGGCTGGAAACCGCTGAAGTCGGCGGTCGTGGTGCCGATGCTGCTCACGTCGTAAGTAAGAACGACATAGGCATCATCTAGTCCAATCGGCAGATAGACCAATACTTCGATGTGGATTTCGTTGGTGACGGTATCGCAGGTAAGGCCGATGTAGTCGCTGTAGATCGTAAGGGCATGGTAATCCCCGCCGGTGAACTCGACGGCTTCAGTCCAGGACTCGCCGATGGTGTAGGCGGTCATCTGGTTGAAGAGGGTTTCGAAGAGGGTGTTGGCCTTGGTGGTCCCGTCGTTGTCGCCGACCTCGCTGACCACGGTTACCTCATTGCCGTTCGTCGTCTTGCTGGTGATGTTCAGTTCGCCGAAGCCGGTGACGTCGGCGACGGTTTGGGCCGAAGCGGCACCCGCGAAGACATCGGTTACGCCATCCAAGGCGGTAACTTCGTTGATGGGGGTATTGGCGGTTCCTTCGTCGCCCGAAGTGGATTCATCGAGAGGATAGGAACCGACGGTGAAGGAATAACCCTGCCCGTCGCGGTTGAAGTAACCGGTCTGCATGGTAGCGGCATCCTTGGTTTCGCCAGATCCGCCGTTGGAGAGGGTCCCGAGTTCGCCCAAGACGCCTTCGCTGGTAACGCTGTTGGTCTGGTAGATTGGCTTGCTGGTTCCGAAGACGGTGGAATAGGCGCTGCCGGCAGCGGCCGAATAGAGCTTGGCACCGGTGTCGTCGGAAGGATAGGCGGCAATGTCGACGGTGTAGTTCTTGGCCGCGGATACGGCTGCGAAGGAAGTCTGTAGCTCGCTGGCTTCGAGTTTCTGCGGCAAATAAGAGGCATCGTTGCGGACGTTTTCCATGACGTCGAGCGAAGCGGTACCGATGTTCCGGATGCCAAGAATGACGTTACTGAAGGAGAACGGCTCCATTTCGATCATGTTGCCGTCGTCATCGAGGACCGGGACCGGGTTTCCTTCGTCATCGTACTCGAACTCGTACATGACGTAGCTAGGCTTAACGATGAGGGTGTCCTTGGTTCCGTCGCCGTCGGTATCGTAGAGGCCAAGAACCTCGCTATACGAATAGCCGATAAAGACGATGTCATAGATTTGGTCGATTGGATAAGAAGCCGCCCAGCACATTTCCTGGCTGAAGCTGGCATCGCCGGCGATTACGGTTTGGGTAGCGCCGGTGGCGGTCTCCATCTCGACTTCGTTTATGCCGAGCGGGTTCAGGGAAGTCGGCATGCAGATGAAGTAGTTGGCGTAATTGCTTTCGACGCCGGGCTTGAAAACGGGCTGTCCGTTCTGGTTGAAATAGCCTTGATAGTAATTTCCGTCGCTAAGTTCGGCCAAAATTAAGGAATTGGGTTCCCCGCCGTAGGTTTCGCCGAGGTCGTCGAGGTTGGCATTGACGCCATAGTGCTCGTTGTGGACGGCGGACTGGTAACGGGAAATGGAGCCGCTTTTGCTAGTCTCGTAGCAGTCGATGATGAAGTTGGACGTATTGGTGGTAATCGGACTAAGGAAGTCGATTATCTCCATGACCTCCGCGCTCCTCGCGTCTATCGAGACGCGGATGCTGCGGGCTCCGTCGGAAGAAGAGACGTCGAGGGTATAGGTACCAACGGCGGTCGGGGTGGCCTTATGGCCGGCGATGGTGACGTTGGCGTTGGAGCAAGAGACGGTATAGTCCTTGTCCTCGGTGCCGTTGCTGTAGACGACTGTTATGTAATCGTCGAGGTTGATTTCGGTACCGACCGCGAACGGGTTCGAACCGATGGTATTCCTGATGGACGAAGCGGTTTTATCGACAGTCGAAGTCGATACTCCGCCTTCCCCTCCGCAGGAAGCCAGCCCGATTCCCAGGATAGCTGCCGCGGAGACCATTAGGACCGCACTAAGTTTTTTCATAATCATTTCTCCTTTATGGGCGTGTGTAATATAAGGTCAAAATCCCTTTTGTCAATAATTGTTTTACGGAAAGGGGGTCCAACCGTATGGAAGAGGAAAGGGGGCGGTCGCCCGCCCCCGTCCATCATTTGATGATTAGAGGCCGAACTTCTTTAGTGCTTCGAAGCGCTCTTCGGCGTGCTTCTGGCATTCGTCCAGGAGTTCCGCGGCGTGCTCGGGGTTGACCACCGGGAGCTGGCTATAACGGGTCTCGTGCATTACGAAGTCCTTCAGCTTGCTGAAGTCGGGTTTGTCGAAGTCAAGTTCGAGTCCGGGCTTGCCTTCTTCGACCTTGCGCGGATCGTAGCGGAAGATCTGGAAGTAGCCGCAGTTGACCGCATCCCTTTCTTCCTGCATCGAGTTCACCAATCCGCCCTTGACCCCGTGGTTGGCGCAGGGGCAATAGCAGAAGATGATGCTCGGGCCGTCGTAGGATTCGGCTTCGCGAAGGGCCTGGATGGCCTTCATCGGATTGGCGCCGAGGCTGATGGAAGCAACGTAGACATGCCCGTAGGCCATGGCCATGAGCGGGAAAGGCTTCTTGGCTTCCTTCTTGCCCGAAGCGGTGAACTTGTTGATCGAACCGGTCTGCGAGGCCTTGGAAGCCTGGCCGCCGGTATTGCTGTATAGCTCGGTGTCGAGGACCAGCACATTGACGTCGGCCGTGTTGGCCAACACGTGGTCGAGTCCTCCGTAGCCGATATCGTAGCTCCAGCCGTCGCCGCCGACGATCCAGACGGATTTGTCCAGGAAATCGCGGTAGTAGGGCTTTAGGGCGTCGCTCTTGGAGGTTGCGTGCTTTTCCAAGGCTTCGATCAGATCGGGCACGACCTTGCGGGAAGCCGCCTTGTCCTTGATGGTGGAGAGATAGCTGTCGATCAAAGCGTTGAGCTTCTCGTCTCCTTCTTCCTTGACCTCACCGAGCAATCTGGCGATGGTCGCGAGCTTGTAATCGGTGGCCATCCTCATGCCGAAGCCGTATTCGGCGTTGTCCTCGAAGAGGGAGTTGGCCCAGGCCGGGCCTTCGCCCTTTTCGTTGGTGACGAAGGGAGTAAGCGGGGTGGAGCCGCAGTAGATGGAAGAGCAGCCGGTGGCGTTGGCCACGAGCATGTCCTTTCCGAAGAGCTGGCTGACCAGACGGTAATAGGGGGTTTCCCCGCAGCCGGCGCAGGCACCCGAGACTTCCATATAAGGCATCAGGAATCCGACGCCCTTGACGGTATTGAGCGGGAACTTGTCGGACTTGTAGCTAACCTTCTTATATAGGTAGTCGGCCCCTTCTTCCTCGGCGAACTGGCTCTTGGCCTCGACGAGTTTGAGGGCGAACTTGCCGCTGCCCGTGCGCTGGGCGGCTTTGTTGGCAAGGCATTCCTTGACGCAGAGGCCGCAGCCGACGCAGTTCTTGGTGGAAATCTGGATGCGGAAACTCAGGCCCTTGACGCTAGGTCCCTTGGCCTCGGCGACGTTGTCCTTGACCACGGACGGAGCCTTGGCGACTTCCTCTTCGGTCAGAAGGAACGGACGGATGGTGGCATGGGGGCAGACGAAGGCGCAGGTATTGCACTGGATGCAGTTGTCCTTGTTCCAGACCGGCACGCGATCGGCGATGGCGCGTTTTTCCTTAAAGGTGACGTTGGGCTCCATCGTCCCGTCCAGAAGTTCGAATTTCTGGAACTCGCTGGTGGGTATTTCGTCCCCGTCCAAAGCCCCGATGACGTCCATGTATTCATCGAGATAGGCGTCTCCGGTCATCGCGGATTCCTTCTTGAGCGGGAGGTCGGCCCATTCCGGAAGGACCTTCACTTCCCTGATGCCTTCGGCACCGGCGTCGATGGCCTTGTAGTTTAGTTCGACCACGTCCATGCCCTTCTTGGCATAGGACTTGAGGGCGAACTTCTTCATCCATTCCTGGGCTTCCACGTAGGGCATGATGGATTCGTTGAGCTTGAAGAAGCTCGCCTGCAGGGTCGTGTTGGTGTGGCGACCCATGCCGATTTCGGAAGCGATCTTGTTGGCATCGATGACGTAGAACTTCGCGTGTTTCTTGGCAAGCAGGGCCTTCATGCGGTTGGGCATGGACTTATAAAGGGTTTCGTCGTCCATGTCGGTATTGAGCAGGAAGGTTCCGCCGTCTTTCAGATTGCTGATGATGTCGAAACGGAAGATATAGGTATCGAGGGAGCAGGAGATGAAGTCGGCATCCTTGACGTAGTACTCGCTATGGATGGGCTCCTTGCCGAAACGCAGGTGGCTGCGGGTAACGCCGCCGGCCTTGCGCGAGTCGTACTGGAAGTAGGCTTGGGCGTACTGGTGGGTCGCGTCGCCGATGATCTTGACGGAGGATTTGTTGGCGCTCACGGTACCGTCGCTTCCGAGGCCGTAGAAGAGGCAGGAAGTGTAACTATGGGCAATGCGGTAGTCCTCGTCGACGGGGATCGATAGATGCGTGACGTCGTCGACTATCCCGACCGTGAATCCGTTCCAAGGCTTCTCGGAATCGAGGAAATCGTAGACGGACTTCACGTGTTTGGGCTGGGTGTCCTTGCTGGAAAGGCCGTAACGCCCGCCGACGATGACGTCGACATGGCGTCCTTCCTGGGCAAGAGCCGCCACGACGTCGAGGTAAAGCGGTTCGCCGATGGAACCGGGTTCCTTGGTCCGGTCGAGGACGGCTATTTTCTTCACCGAGGCCGGAATCACGGAAACCAGGTGCTTGGCGGAGAAAGGACGGTAGAGATGAACCTTCACGAGGCCGACCTTCTCGCCTTTTTCGTTGAGGTCCTTGACGACTTCCAAAGCGGTTTCGGTGACCGAGCCCATCGCGATTATGACGCGTTCGGCTTCCGGGGCGCCTTCATAGACAAACGGAGCATAGTGACGCCCGGTCAGGCGGCTGGCCTCCTTGAAGTACTTTTCGGCATACTCGACGACCTTGGCGATATGGCTGTTCTGGGCTTCGCGGCCTTGGAAATAGATATCGTCGTTCTCGGCGCCGCCGCGCGTGACCGCGTGGGTATGCGGATTCAAGGCGCGGGCCCTGAATTCCTCGAGCTTTTCGGTCGGAAGAAGCTTCTTCCATTCTTCGGCGTCCACGAATTCAACGTTCTGGACTTCGTGGCTGGTCCTGAAGCCGTCGAAGAAGTGGAGGACCGGGGTCATCGAATCGATGGCAAGCAGATGGGCGACCGGGGTGAGGTCGGCGATCTCCTGCACCGAATGGCTGCAGATCATCGTGACGCCGGTCTGGCGGCAGGCATAGATATCGGCTTGGTCGCCGAATATCGATAGGGCCCTCGCGGCAAGGCTACGGGCACTGACGTGCAAAACGGCCGGGAGCATCTCCCCTACCCATTTGTATAGGTTGGGAAGCATGAGCAAGAGGCCCTGCGATGCGGTATAGGTAGTAGCCAGAGCTCCGCCCTGAAGTGCCCCGTGGACGGTGCCAGAAGCACCGCCTTCGGACTCCATCTCGACGACCTTGACCGGGGAACCGAAGAAATTCTTGTCGCCGCGGGAGGACATGACGTCGACCAGTTCGGCCATCGGGGATGATGGAGTAATGGGATAAATCGCGGCTACTTCCGTGAAGTAGTAGCTTTCCATGGCCGCCGCGGTATTGCCGTCGACGGAATGGAATGTCTTTTTGATTTCTGACATGTAATCTCCTTAACAAGCAAAAGTATAGTAACTAGTTACTATTTTCGCATCACCGAGATTTTGGATTTTATCTTGCCGCATTCTATCCGGGAAATATGGAAATCCTTGGCGAAATAAATATGACGGCGAAATAAAAAATCGGCCTTGCCTAATGATTTTGGCAAAGCCGGCACAATTTACAAACGTTCAGTGCTTTTTGATCTTCCTAGTGCCGAACAAATCGGCGGCCTTTTGCCTTATAGCCGCGAGGGCTTCCTGTTCGTCCTCTATTCCTTCAAGGCATTGCTCGAAGGGGCATAATCCCGTACCCTCGCGATTCATGATGTTCGCGGTAAGGCTCTTGTATCTCAAGGGAATCCCCTTTGCTTTCAGGTATGCTCTCGCGGGTTCGCAAATGAGGTGGGCGTAGACCTCCTTGACGTGAAGGGCGGCCATGATATACGCGGCGGCGCGGCCGACCACCTTGTCGGCAATGACTATTCCGTCCATCGCCCCATAGGCCTCATAGAGGTTGAGAAGCGGCCCGATCCCCCGTCCGTATAAGGGATAGATCTGCCCCTTGTACATGTAAAGAAGGGAGACGGAAAGGTCTTCTTCCAATTGATTCCCCAGAGTTTTGGCGTCAACGTACATGTTTCTTCCCTTTCTTGTTCCGCCCCGTTATTTCGGTATTGATCAGTTTTTTTAAAACCGCCAGATCCTGGTCGCTCAACTTGGCGTTGCGGTCGAAAAGCCCTCCGGCCGAAGTCATGTGTTTATAAATGAAGTCGGAAACACCGCTATACTGGGAAAGTTCCTTTTTGGTGACGCTGACGCGGGTCTTTTCCTTCCTCGGCTCGGTTTTGGAAAATTCGACCAGCGCCTCGTAGAGCGGCTTGATGTCGAGTTCGGAATCGAGCATCGCGGTAGGTTCTATTTCGCTAAGCTCTTCCGCGAGCACATCCGGGTAAATGCCGATTTTCCGGCTCACGAAGTCAATGGGAACGTACTTCTTGGACTTGTTTTTGTCCAATACGCCGATGATAAGCCGTGCAGTCGTCTTGGTAAGCTTTTTCATGGCTAGATTATCCCCTAACTTCTCCAAAAGAAAAAGGGGACCGAAGTCCCCTGGCTTTTGCCGAATTACCGCGGTCCGGCCTTGGGATAGAGATTGCCGACGAGGTTGATTTCCTTGTTGGCGATTCTCGTTGCCTTAACCGAGCGGATCACCCCGTATAGACCGTAGGCCAGGGCAGCAGCCCCAAGAACTAGGGCGAGCACCGCGACCACGAACTGGAAGGAGGCGAAATTGATGCCGGCGATCTGGTTCCGGACCTTTTTCAAGGAAAGGATTACGAAGAGGACGCCGATTATCAGGGCAATGGATCCCAAGACCACGAAGCACATCGCGTTGTTCCACTTTTCGGTGGCCTTGGTCCGGTCGTCATGGACCTTGACGGAGAAGGCCTTGGCCTCCTCGGGTGTGGGCTTTTCGACGAGTTTGTCGCCGCACACGGGGCAGATGTCCGCGCCCTCTTCCACGTAGTGGACGTGGCCGCACTTAAGGCAAAATAGCGGCGTTGAACCTATGGCTTCTTGCTTTTTGTGCATGTCGGCTCCTATCAGGCGAGTGTTCCGGTGAAGGTGACGTCGCCGGCTTTGACGATGTTGATGGTCCAGCTTTCGGTTTTGCCGGAAGTCGAAGTGTAGTACTGGCTGATGCCGGTCAGGTTGAACTGCTTGCGGGTATAGACCTCGGGAGTGACCGTATCGGCGACGGCTTCCCATTCGTCTTTGAAGTCTTCGAAGACATTGGCACCGCTGCCGTAATCGTAGTAGCCGGCCTTGTAGGCAACGGCTTCCGGATTGCCGGCAAGAAAATAGTTCTCGCCGCCGGTGAAGAACTTGTAGGTATAGGATATTTCGGAACCGTAGACGAGAAGGATCTCCTGGGCGACCGTAATCCTGAGCTTCGTTCCGGAGTCGCTTCCCAAGGCGCCGCGGAAGATCAGCTTGTTGTTGTCATTGTAGAAGGGGTAGGTCTCGTTGTACTTGTTGAGGCTATGGGTTCCGCCTTCCGCGTAATCGTTGTAGACGCCGCTGACGCGCGTGCTGCTCTTTTCGTCTTGGGCATTGACCGCGAGCGGGGTTCCATCGTCGTTGACGAATTCGACGAGGACGTGGTTGTAGCAATAGTCGCTGCTTTCCCACTGCTCTTCGGTGACCTTGACGGGAACGACCGGGGTGACGGCACCGTCATCCAAAATCGTCGTGTCGCGGTCCGGATCTGGATCGATCGTCTTCCAGCTGATACCCATCATCTGGAGATTTCCGCCGTATTCGCTAAGGACGCCGATAACGCGGATATGGTTGCCGGGTTGGATGGCGGTTTGGGCATAGGTGAAGACGTACATGCCATAGGCTTCGACCGGTTCGGTCCCCTGCTGCTGGTAGTCGTATTTATCCTGGAAGTAGAACGCACCTTCGACCTTCCGGGAGACATAGCCTTCGACCGCATACAGGGTGTATTCGTCGTTGTCTTGGCTGTCGACACCGCCCTTGGTGGTTCCGGCATAGATTTCCTTGAGGGTTTTCTCGACCGGCTTCCCGTAATAATAGTTGGGGTCCGGCTGATCCGAGAACATACCGCGCTTGTTGGCCTCGGCCGAACGCCTGGCCTTCTCGAAGACCTTGTAGTATTCGAGGCCGGAATCCTCGATGGAACCGGTGCCGAAGCTGTAACCGTTATAGACCATCTCGAGGTTCAGGCAGCGGAAGTCGCTGATTTTCGGATCGGCCTCGTCGGTATACCAGACATAGGCCAGGTTGCGGCCGTTCGCATCGACGGTGGAAGCCCAGACGGATTGATTTCCGCCGTCTTCCGCGGTCGGGTACATGGCGCGGCCTTGGCTTTGCAATATTACGTGTTTGGCGTTTACGAGGCGGCTCTTGTTGAACAAAGAAGCCGATTTGCCCCATTCCTCGAGTTCGCTCGTGGACTCGGGGGTATCGATGCTGAGATAGCGCACCTTGACGGTATACCCGTAATGGAGGGTTTCGACGTGGGTGGTATCGCCGTCGACGAAATTCATGAAGGCGTCCTCGTCAAGATAGGTCGTCCTCACCTGTTCGATTCCGTCGGCGCGGAAGTCGAGATACTGGGTCCTGTTGAGAAGGTCGTACCCCGTTCTGTCATCCACCGGCAGTTTGAATTGTCTGACTATATCGACGGTTGGGTCGATGTCGAAAGTTGCCGTAAGACGGTTTACGCCCTGATTAAGGGTAACGGTATAGTGGGCGGAGTTTTCGTCTTCTCCGGCGCCATCGGAAACAATGGCGGTACCGTTGACGGTAACCGTTCCGATGAAATAATCGGTATCGGGGGTGATGGTGAATCCGATTTCCTGCCCGGCGGACAGGGCGTTGGTATCGATGCCTTCGTCAAAGGCGACAGATCCGTAGATGGAATCGGAAAGCAGATTGCTTAGAGTGGCGCTGCCGGGCTGCGGCCCGCAGCCGGCAAGGAAAACCCCGCCAGCGGCGAAAGCGGCTAGGGCAAGAAGTAATTTATAGCCTTTCATTTCGTTTCTCCTAAATCAGAACACCTGGGCGCGGCAGGCATCGTAGGCCATCTGAAGGGCCTGTGCCGGGGTGTAATTGCTGGCGACGACGGCGGAGATTACGTTGTCCATCTCGTCGCGGGCGACGTCGGAGCCGATGAAGACGGGGCTCGTGATATAGCAATCCCTCAGGTCTTTGGTGGCGTTGGGGATGGCGTAAATCAAATCGAGGTCGGCCTGAGCAATCCAATTCCTGTAGGTATCAGTCTCGTAGCAGGAATCGCGGACCGGATCGTAGGAGGATTCCAGGGCGAGCCGAGTATTGGCATCGGTTTCTGCCATGGCCTTGTAGAAAAGCCAAGCGCCCTTCTGGACGTAGGGGTCGTTCTGGATAAAGAAACAGATCGAGGGACCCTGCATGATGTACTGCTGCTGGCCGTTGGCATAAGGCACCGGCGCGAGCGAAACCTTGAAGTTGCTCGAAACGTTGTAGCTGGAACCGCCGGTGGAACCGATGGTCATCGCGGTGCGCAAATCGGTGAAGAGGGTATTGGTGTAGTTGACGCCGGAAGTATTGCCGGTGACGAGGACACGATCGTCGATGAGATCGGTCAGTCCGGTCAGGAAATCGACGGCCTGGTCGTTGTTGAAAAGGAAATGCTTGGTAGGATCGCCGCCCTCCGGATCATTCGTGGTATAGGGAATGCCCCTTTGGCTCAGCTGGCTGATCATGAGGTTGGCATCGGAATCGTAGCCGACCGGATAGAACTCGCCGGTCACGCCTTCGCGGTTCCTGTCGGCAATCATCTCGCGGCCGACGGCGACCATTTCGTCCCAGGTAGTCGGAACGTCGTAGGTATAGCCGTCGTGGCTTTCCACCCAGTTCTCCAAGGCGACGAGCTGGTCTTCCGTAACCTCGGAGCCGGCCGCGGTCACCACGGCATTAAGCGCGGTGAATTCGCCGTTATTAGCGAATTTCGCGGCATTCTGGGGGTTGGAGCCCCGGAAATAATTCTCGTTGTAGTACATGATTTCCGTGGACTTGTAGAAAGGCATGGACCAGGTTCCTTCGAACTGGTAGCCGCGGCCTTCTTCCAGGTAATCGTCGACGAAGTCGTCGAGTTCGTCTTCGCTATAGCCCAATTCCGGATCGGCGATGTAATTGTCGACGCGGTAGACAGCGGAATAGTACTGGTCGCTGGTGATGTACTGGGCGATGGAATCCGGATAGGCCATGGTGAGGCCCGGTACTTCCCCGCCGGCCAAACGGGTCCTTACGGCATCGTCAAGATCGTCGTAGCTTCCCGCGACACGGCTTAGAACCACCTTGTACTTCCCCGCGTATTGGCTGTTGAAGGCGTTGACGATGGTTTCCACTTGGGTCGTACGGTTATGGCCCATGCAGTGCCAGAAGGTTACGGTGACTTCGCTATCGGGATCGCCTTCGGGAAGGGTCGGGTTGATATCCTCGTCGCTCATCATGCCGCCTCCGCAGCCGGACAGGGCGATGGCTGAAATACCGACGAACGCGAGCGTTGCGGCAACACTCAGAATCTTTAGTTTTTTCATATAGGCCTCCTTTCTTAGCCTTTGATGCCGGCGCGAGAAACGCCGCGCATGATGTATTTCCTAAAGAAGATGAAGAGAAGCAATAGAGGTACGGTCACGATGACGGTGGCGGCCATCTGGGCGCCGGCGTCATCGGGATTGGTCAACGAGTCGAACGAACTACGGAGGGCATTGGTGACAAGGTAGAGTTCTTCGTGGCCCGAGGTAATCAAATTGGGCCAGACGTAGGAGTTCCAGGCACCCATCAGCTTGAGGATGAAAATGGTGATGAGGGTCGGCATGGCAAGCGGCACCATAACCTTCCAGAGGAACTGCCAATCCGACTTGCCGTCGACTTTGGCAGCCAAGTACAGTTCGTTGGGGATTTGCTTGAAGTTTTGTCTAAGCAGATAGATGTAGAAGATGGAAACCATGAAGGGAAGTATCATGGCCGCATAGGCGCCGGCAGCGTTGTTCCCGCCGGTCATCCCGAAGAGCGACACGGTCATGTAGTTCGTGATGACCATCATTTCGCCCGGTATCATCATGGTCGAAAGAAGGACCATGAAGCAAGCGTCCCGCCCTTTGAATTCCAACCTGGCGAAGGCGAAGGCGGCAAGGATCGTCGTTATCAGCGTTCCCAAGGTCGAGACGATACCCACGAACAGGGTATTGAAGATGATGGTCCCGAAATTCATGCGGGTAACGGCCTGGGCGTAGTTTTCCCAGTAGATGACCGTCGGCCAGAAAGTCTGCTGGATAAGCTGGATCTCCTCGCCGGTTTTAAGGGAGGTGATGATCATCCAGTAGAAAGGGAAAATCATCAAAACCGCCATGAATACCAGAAATACGTAGGTTACTATCAGTCCCAGTATCCTGACGGCAAGGGAGAGCCCCTTCTGGGCGTCCGCCGAAAGACGGGAGTTCTTGAGTACCAAGGTCAAATCGTTGTTCATCAGTAGTGTACCCTCCGCTTGCTCACGGCGAACTGTATGCCGGTAAAGATAAGGATTATCACGAACAATATGACCGCAGCCGAGGAGGCGTACTGGACGGAATTGTTTTTGATCTGCTGGTATATGAAGTAAACGACCGTCTTCATGGAGTCGGGCCCCGTGGTGGCGTCGAAGCTTCCGCCGGTGTCGCCGAACAAGCCGATTACCGAATCGTATTCCTTGAAGGCCCCGATGAAGGAAGTGATCATGACGTAGAGAATCTGCGGGGAAAGCAGCGGGACGGTGATTTTCCAAGTTGTTTTGATGCGCCCCGCGGCATCGATTTTCGCGGCGTCGTAATACTGCTGATCGATGTTCTGCAGCCCCCCGAGGAAAATGAGGATCTTGTATGGCAGGGAGTGCCAGACGATATAGAACGAGAGGCTGAACAAAGCAGCCCAGTAATTTACCGGCATCTGGGTATTCGGATTGAACGAAATCCAGCTTATCTGGGTGCCAAGAATGGTATTGAACACGCCGAAGCGGGAATCGAATATGACCGCAAATACCATGCCGATGGCGATGGAATTCGTGACGTAGGGAAGGAAGAAGATCGTCTGCAGCGTCTTCTTGACCCAGGGAATCGAATTAAGGCCGATGGCGATAAGCAAAGCCAAGACAATCGAAATAGGAACCGTGATGAAGGTGATCAGCAGCGTGTTGGGCAACGCGGTCTGCATGACGTCCCCGAAGAACACGCCGCCGGGCGAAAGAATGGCCGTATAGTTGTCGAAGGTAAAGCCGCTCGAAGAACCGTTCAGGTAGTTGTAGTTCTTCAGAAACGAAACGACGAACGTGTTCACGATGGGGTAAAAGGTAAACACGGCCAGCAGGATTATTACCGGCGCAAGATAGAGCCACGCTTTCCAGTTGTTTTTGGTTTCCATGGTTACTTCTTGCTCAGGTAGATGCGTTCCTCCGTTTCCCCGTCGAAGACGAATATCTTGTTGGGACGGATGGCGAACTTCATAACGCCGACGTGGGCCTTGATGTCGCTATCGACGATGACCTTGATATCCTCGCCGAGGAATTTGCCGTGGCCGGCGACCAAGGACATGTCGCGGCCCATGGTCACTATCTGCTTGACGTCAATGGAGAAGACCTTGTCCTCTTCCTTGACGTGTTCGTCGGCCAAGAATCCCTCCGGGCGTATGCCGACGAAAACCTTCTTGTCTTCCGCGAGGGCCTTCTTGTCGGTCAGGATCTTCTCCTCTCCGATATAGAGGCTCCCGTCTTTCGTATAGCCTTCGAACACGTTGATCGGCGGGGTTCCGAGGAACTTGGCCACGAAGAGATTGTGCGGATCGTTGTAGACGGTCTGGGGAGCGTCTTCCTGCATTTTGATGCCGAGTTTCATAACGACGATGCGGTCGGAGATGGACATGGCCTCTTCCTGGTCGTGGGTAACGAAAATCGTGGTGATGCCGGTTTCCTTCTGGATGCGGCGGATTTCCTCGCGGGTCTGGAGCCTAAGCCTGGCGTCGAGGTTGCTCAGGGGTTCGTCCAAGAGCAGTACGCGGGGTTTCTTCACGAGTGCGCGGGCTATGGCGACACGCTGCTGCTGGCCGCCGCTAAGCTGGGCGGGTTTCCTGTCTAGGTAATCCTGTATCTGGACGAGCCTGGAGGTCTCCTGGACGAGTTCGTCGATCTCGTCGTTGGTCAGGCGGCGCACCGTTTCAACGGTATTCCCGTCGATCAGGTATTCGAATTTGTCGTTCAGCGAAATGCCCTTTTTCTTCAGCGATTCGATGGTCTTGGCTTCCTTTTCGTCGATGTCGTGGAAGATTTCGTCGAGCTTGGCCGGAATCTGTTCTTCCGGCAGAAGGTGGAGGCCATAGGAATATATCTTCTTGGCCATCGAAGTGACGATGTGGAATTTAAAAACCAGGTTCCGCGCGGCCGCCTGCTTGGAAATCTTTCCGCCGAACTCCGACTTTCTGATTTCTTCCAAAACGGTTGCGAGATCCCCGGTCAAAAGCGATTTGATCTTGCGGCCGTAGATGATGCCGGCTGCTTTCTTCGTGGTCTTGACCCTCAGGTTGGTGAGGGGGAACTTGACGTTGTCGTAAATCGTCATGTGCGGATAAAGCGCGTAGTTCTGGAAGACCAGGCCGATGCCGCGCTTTTCGGGAGGCAAATTGGTAACGTCTTCGTCGCCGAACCAGATTTCGCCGGATGTCGGCGCCTTCAGGCCGGCAATCATGTAGAGGGTTGTGGACTTCCCGCAGCCGGAAGGTCCGAGCAAACCCAGGAGTTCGCCGTCCTGAATGTCGAGGTTGAAAGAATCGACGGCGGTCGTGTCTGGGATGTTCTTCTTCGGATTTCCCGGGAAAACCTTAGTTAGGTTCTTGATCGTGATTTCCATATGTCGAACGGATTATAACATTGCCCTTCGGAAGAGGTAAATCGGCCAACTGTCCCATCCATCGTTTCTGAAACCGCTTAACGCCCGACATTTCCGTCCTGAATTTCCTTGGAAAAGATGGAAGCCCGGCCTTTCCTGTCTTTGAACGTCACGTAGTCCCCGTAGTCCAAATATATGTCGCGGTTACGGGAATCGACCGAATACTGGTTGAGGACGTATTCGGCCAAATCCTGCTGCCTCTTGGAAAACATCTGCATGCCGACCGAAACGAGTTCGGGTATGAGAAACGAGAAGAACCCGATCCAGAAATAAACGAAATAGACGAAAAGGAAACGCAACAAATAACGGCCTTTGGTCGGAGTGAGGGCATTGGCGCCGAGGATCGCCACGTTCATGATCTTTCGCCCGATGGTCATCCGGCCCCGTTTGAAGGCGGTCAAGGGCAGGACCAGCCAATAGACAACCAACGAAAGGGTCAGATAGGAAACAATCTGGACGAAACTGCTCCAGAAATAGAAGCGGGTCGTTTCGGCGTATGGTCCGTAGGAGGAAAGGTATCCCAAGGCATAGCGGTTAAAATCGTCCACGTAAAAGTCGTAGAGATACTGGGGGTTGACGTCGTTTTCCTCGTAAACCCCGTTCTCAACTTCGGAAAATAGGAAAACAACGCCGTATCTGGCTTCTTTACGCCTTTCGTTGTAATCGATTATCGCGTTATCCTCGCAAAACTCGCTGTTTACGTAGAATGTTTCCAGACAATCGGCGAGTATGTCCTTTTTCTCCCTAACTGACGCATCCGTGTCCTGATCAAGTTTTTCTACCAGGGAATAGCCGTTTTCGTAGAGACCGGAGGCCTCTTGGTACGAAGACCTTTCCGCGGCCACGTCCTTGAACCAAGGCGTCTCCGCCAAGGCCATGTTGGACAATCCGTACAAGGCGAAGGCGGTAAAGGCTATAAGGAAGAAATCGAGAACAAGGGCGACGAATCTCCGCCATATGGGCGCGACGAAATATTCGAGTTCGGTCTTCCCGCTCTGGGTGTTCTTACTCTCTTCCATCTTCGGTCCTCTCGTTTTCGGGCAATGAGGCCTCGGCCTCTTCCGTGTCTTTCACCACCAGGCCGCTGACGGCTTCGGCAAATCCCTGGTGTTCTTTCCTCACAAGGCAAAATACGGTGGAGCCAAGACCCAGCAGCAGCGAAGCCAATATAACATAGGCGATCGAGAAGCCTCCCCCGAGGTCGAGGAAGAGCAGGCCCAGGAAATCATCCGAAAGGAACATCAGGCAGAGCCCGATTACGGAAACGTGGATCGGAAGCCTAGCCAAACTCTTAATTGCGTAGTTCCATGCAGACGGCTTGGTCTCGTCGGCTTTGCTATAGGCCAGCCGGAAGCTTTTGATGCCGATGGTCTTGCCTTCCCCGAAAACGATAGGCGGCACGGTTTCCAGAATGATGTAGCCCAAGAGGAAATAGCAAAGGCAAACCAACAGGAACAACGAATAATAGCCTTGGGTCGAAGATTCCAAAAGGGCCCGGTTTTCGACATAGGGAACGTAACTTGACTCCACTTCCCTGCTGAATAGTCCGTTGGCCTTCAAATAGGCATCCACGAAATAGTCGTAGGCACCGGTTGCCGAGCCGCTCGTGTCCCCGTAGACGAGATAGTCGGCTATCAGTTCAGCATAGGAGAAGGCGAGGCATTTATAAACGGGTAAATCGCCGCTAAGTCCGGCATCGAAATAGGACGGATCGTCGTAGCCCATCGCCACCTTGTACAAATAGGTTTCCCTGTCCGTGGAATAGTCCACGCCGCCATATACGTAGGATGATATCCCTTCTCCGGTTTCCTTGAAGGAAAGGAAGTAATAGGAAAGGGAGTCGTGCGGATATTCCCCGGCGGCCAAAAACGTATCCGAAATATCGACCGGGGAAGGGGCTCCTTCGCTAGAGGGATATGGTTTTCCGTTCAGATAGTAAGAGGTTTTGACCAAGGCCTCCGCGTAATCGGCGGCCATCTCCCCCGACGAAAGAAGTTCCAGGTCTTCCCCGTAGACCAGCAAATGGGTGGAAGCGATAATCGAAGACGACTGCTTCTGGGCATAATCCATCTTCTCCCCCAGTGCGGAAGCGGCGGGAATGGCGTCGAAGGTCGGAATGCCGGCCGCGAAGATAAGCAAAAACGAAAGAACGAAAACTAGGGCATAGTCCAAAAGGGAGGACCAGAAGCACTTGGATGATTTGGCTATGAGGTTGAGACGGTAGGGGCTATATTCCTTCACAACGGGAATTCTAACCAAAAAGAAAGCCAAGTAAAGAAAAGCCCCGGGGTGGCCCGGGGCTGATTGGCTTGTGGAAGCTGGGTCTTATCAGGCGGTGAAGACGGTGATGTTCACGAGCCCGACACGCCTGTTGGATTTCTCATCGGTGTTGACGCAGAGCCGCAGGTAGGTAGCGGTGAATTCGGTGCCTTCCGAAGAATAGTTCTGGTCTTCGGCATAATCAACGCCATTCGGCATGTTGATGTTCAGCAGGTCGGTCCATTGGGTGCCGTCGTTGCTGTATTGGATGCTGAACGTGTCGGAAGGCTGGGCCCACCAACGGTAGGTCACGTCGATTCCGGTGAAGGTAGCCCCGGTGATGGTCAGGGTTCCTCCTTCGGCGGCAGTGACCTTGCTGGAATTGTCTGCGAGAACCAGAAGATTTTCGGACCATTTCGACTGAGCACTGACGTTCATGTAGGTTCCGGCAAAGTGGAGGTCCTGAATATCGGCTTCGGCGGCGCCATATTGGGTGCTGAGCCCAAAGCCGGCAAGGTTACCGGAGGATTCGGTTAAATCGACGGAAACCTGGCCGGAGACCTGCTTGTAGAAAACGACGGAAACGACGTTCTTGCAGGTAGCGGGGAAAGTGTAGGTATTCTCGGCGGTCATGGTAGCAGGGAGCTGGCCGTAGGCAGTGGCAACGGTGACGTTGCTCACGGTATAGCCGGATTCCGGGGTAGTCGTAACGGTGACGGTTTCGCCGTAGGCAAGGCCGGTTTCCTTGGAAAGGGTCGCGGTTCCGTTTTCGATAGCGGCATCGACGGAAGCGGCATAAGTGCGGCTGGAGGCTTCGTGTCCGGTCAAAATGGCTTTGAAATTGCCAAAGTCTGCCTCCCAAAGTCCGTAGCCGGTGACTTCATCGCCGTTTTCGTAATCGGCCAAGGTGGTCACGGCATCCTTGGGATTGGTGTATTTCCAAGTCCCGCCGGTTTCCACAAGAGCACTCTCGGTGGTAGTTGCACCATAAAGCTGGACGGTGGCGCCGGTTTCGGGATCGGTAACATAGGCATTGCCGTGTTTGTCAGTGTGGTCCAGATCCTCGAGAATTCCGCTGAAAGCATAGACATGGCCGCCTTCGAGGGACGAAAGATCGTTGATGTCGGCGTGGGTGTATTTGCTGACGTTGACGGTGATGGAGTCGGAAACCGTCTGTCCCGCGGCGGCGCCGTTGGCGGTGGCGGTCAGGGTAACGGTGCCAGCCTTGAGGCCTTCCACCGTCCCGTATTCGATTTCGGCCAGATCCAAAATGCCTTCTTCCGAAACGCTCCATGTAACGGTCTTGTCTTCGGCGTTGGTCGGGGTGATGATGGTATCGACGTCCCCGTTTTCAGTCAGGGAGATGTTGAGAACATCGATGGGGTCCTGGGTGCCGTAGGCAACGATTTCGATGCCGGTAGCATAGACGGTGTCGTCGGTAGTGGTGCCGGAATCGGAAGTTGTGGGAGTCCCCTGCCCGGCGCAGGCTGCCAAAAGCATGCCGGCGGAGAAGCCAAGGACTAGCAACGTTTTCTTTTTCATTCCTTATTATGTCCTTTCGGTTGCAAGCCCATTTTAGGTAGCCCGAAGGATTAAATCAACACACCGCGAGTGAAAGCGGTTTTTGATAGAAATCCAAATTGGAATTGATATGCTATCGGGTTAAGAAAAGGCGGAAGACCGAACTTCCGCCCGTTAACGGCAGGGGTTATTCCCTCTTTCCGAGTTCCTTGTCCAGGAGATATAGACCGACCTTGCTTTCGGAAAGCATGTCGAATTTTCCAAGCAGGACGGCCGCCGTTTCCTCTTCCTCGGCCTGTTCATCGATGAATTGCCGCAAGAACGATTGGGTCCTGGTATCGGCGTCGGCCAGCGCGGAAGCATAGATTCCGTCGATTAACCCCGTTACGACCTTCTCGTGGCTTAGTTGCAGGGCCAACGGTTCCCGGAGCTCCTTGAATTCGGCGGACGGCGCCTTGATGTCCTTGAGCGGCACGGCACGTCCCTCCTTATGGAGATAGTCGAGGAACTTCAGGGCATGCCCCTTTTCTTCCTCCGCCTGTTTCCTGAACCAGGAACCGAATCCGATAAGTCCCTTCTCCTCGTAGAAATTGGAAATGGCGAGGTAGAGATAGGCGCTGTAGAATTCACGCTCGACCTGGTTAACCAAAAGGGTTTCCGTTTGTTTGTTCATTTGATTTCCTTCCTTTCGACACCATGGTAAGCCGAACGGAAGTTAGATTCAATTTACCTGCTTTTGATTTCGAGGTCGTACGGCTTGGTCCTGACCGTGGAATGGGGAGGCACGCTTTGGGTTATGAAGGCGCTCGAACCGATGACCGAACCTTCGCCGATCACGGTATCGCCGCCGAAGATGGAAGCCCCGGAATATATAGTTACCCCGTCTTCGATGGTCGGGTGGCGTTTCTTCCCGGTAAGTTTCCTTCCCTCTTTGAGGGAAAGGGCACCGAGGGTAACTCCCTGGTATATTTTGACGCCCCGGCCGATGACGGCGGTCTCCCCTATTACTATGCCGGTTCCGTGGTCGATGAAGAAGCTGCCGCCGATTGCCGCTCCCGGATGGATGTCGATGCCGGTCCGCGAATGGGCGTACTCGCTTATGACCCTCGCGGCGAATCCGTAGCCGAGTTCGAGAAGGGCATGGGCGATCCGATGGGCCGAGATGGCAATGAAACCCGGATAGGCCAATACCACCTCGAGCGGCGAATAACAGGCCGGGTCGCCTTGGTAGATGGCTTCGACGTCGCTATCGAGGAGTTCCTTTATCTTCGGAAGTTTTCCGAGAAACTCCGGGAAAAGACCGCAGGTGCCGCTTTGGGCGGTGCACTCGAACCCTTTGAAATGGTCTTCGGCCTTTTCCAGAAGGGAAGACATGGCCTCGGTCTCGAATGTTTCGTGGTAGCAGTCGTAGAAAAGAAGTTCCCTTATTTCCTCGTAGAACTCCTTGGCACCGCTGCGCGACAGCCTTTTCATGCCGCTAGGGCCTTTGAAAGTATGAAGGGCGGCTATGAATTCACAGTATTCACTCTTTTTCATCGAATAATCCGTCGAGGGAGAGGTAACGGTCGCCGGAGTCGGGCAAGATAACCACGACGTTGCCGTTATGGTGGTAGCGTTCCTCCAGTTTGACCGCGGCCATGACCGCCGCGCCGCTCGAAACCCCGGCCAAAATGCCCTCCTCGCGGGCCAATAGCCGCGTGCCCTCGAAGGCATCGTCGTCCGTAATGTCCATAACGGTGTGGAGCAGTTCCTCCGAAAGGGTCTTTGGTACGAAATTCGGTCCCAGCCCCTCGATTTTGTGGGGTCCGCTGACCTGTTTGGTAAGAAGGGGGGACGATGCCGGTTCGACGGCGACGAAGGAAGTCGTCCTTCCGAGGTCCTTGAACAGTCTGGCAATGCCCGAAAGGGTGCCGCCGGTGCCGACGCCGCCGACCACACACGAAACGTTTCCATCCAGGTCGCCAAGTATTTCGCGGCCCGTCGTCATGTAGTGGGCAGCCGGATTGGCGAGGTTGCTGAACTGGCTTGGACAGAAGGAATCGCGGACGTTTTTCTTTTCCTCCTCCGCCCGGCTTATAGCCCCACTCATGCCTTCTTTGGCGGGGGTAAGGATGACCTTGGCCCCGTAAGCCCTCATGAAGGCGATGCGCTCCTTGGAGGCATTGTCCGGCATGTATATGTGGAGAGGCAGCCCCAAATAGGCGCATATCATGGCTAGGGCAATGCCGGTATTCCCGCTCGTCGGCTCGATTATAAGGGTCGTGTCTTTTATAAGTCCCTTCTTCTTGGCGTCCCTTATCATCGACAAAGCGGTCCTGTCCTTGACGGAGCCTCCGGGATTGAAGGATTCCATCTTCCCGTATAGGGCGAAACGGAGATAAAACCTTTCTTCTATTTTCTTCAGACGGACGAGCGGGGTATGCCCGACCGTCTCCAAAACGGAACCGTAGTAATGCATCGCCGATATATTAACCGCTCAAGCGACAAAACAAGAAGCGATACGATGAACAAAGGCCATGGCCAAAGGCGGTTACGCCGCTTTGCCTCCCCGTGGAGAACGGCAGGCCGCCTCAAAGACGACCGGCTTCCGATTCAAAAAGGATAAAAAAATAACCTACGGCGCTCCCGCGTCATAGGTGATTGGCAATTGGTGAACCGTGAGGGACTCGAACCCGCGACCCGCTGATTAAGAGTCAGCTGCTCTACCAACTGAGCTAACGGTCCAGCCCGTGTATCATAAGTCAAAGAAGACACCGACACAAGGGGTATGTTCTTGTCTTTGCCTAGAGGCAAAGCAAGGAAGGGGCATCACTCCCCTTCCTTGCTTTCTTTTTCTCCGTCTTTTTCGTCTTTCTTATCTAGATCGACATTGGATATATCGACGCCGTTCTTCTCGAAGTCGTCGAAGGAAGTGATGGCCTCGGCTTCCTTCCTGTGGCGGTCGATCGTCGATAGGTCGAGTATCGAATCCTCCAAGGCGATACGGGCGTTTTCGGACTTCTGTTCCTCGCTGAAGAAAGCGCTCTTCGGACGCAAGGTCGAGTGGGTTTTCTCGTATTCCTCCTCGGTTTCCTTGTTGGCAAACCAAAGCGAGGACTTCGCGTCTATCACCATCGTGCCCGAAAGCCTGTCCGTAAGCGTCCTGTTCCGGTCGCGGCCGACGAAGGCGACCATGTAGTCGATGACCGCGAGTATCAGGAACATGAGGAGGGACACGTACTGGTTCAGGAGATTGAACGGTATGGCCCCGGCGGTGGCGACTATGAGGAAGATGAGGAAGGGGTGCAGCAGATGGCCGTCCCACCTCAGGGCATAGCCGTCCTTCATGACCAAGGCCAGGCCCATGATCTTCTTCCCCAGGGTTTCCCCATCCGGGAAACAAAGGGGGATAACGAAGAACCAGACGAAAGCGAGGGGCAGGAAGAAGACCGCCATCGCGGCCCAGGAATTGAACAGCCACCCGTTGTAGCGGCTCGCATAGTAGTTTTGGGCCAAGGCCAGATTGCAGATGTCCACGTAAACCCCGCCTTCCGAATCCGAATTCACGAATATGGAACGCATGGCCGTCAGCGTCTCCGACCGGTTGGAAGAAGAAGTATCGTTTATGACGTTCAAGGCGCTATTGGTAGCCACCGGCATGGCATCGGTATCGATCGCCCCGTCTTCCACTACCCAGCGGAAGTAGTGCATCTCGTCGTCGATGCTGTCCTCGTCGGACACATCGGTGATTTTGGTTGGATCGGGAAGCCCTAGGTATTCCATACCGAAGCGGAGGCCCGTGTAGTATTCTCCGGAGGCGACCGCGGTCCCGTCCGCGAGGACGACTTCCCGGTCGGTAAGGGGGTTGTCGGCCAAAAAGACAGTATAGGCATCGAAGGAATGCTTCAGGTAGAGTTCGTACCCGTATCCGCCTTGGTCGTTTCCGGCCTCGTCTTCCCTTCCGGCCACGAAGTCGTATACCGCCATGGACACGTACTCCCCGTTGTCGTTTTTCGAAACGTCGAAGAGATAGCTTTGCTCGGCATAGCCGTAAAGTTCGTTAATGGTTTCCTTATTACCCATCGCATCCATGACGGGGCCCGAGCCAACGGTATTCCACAGGATCATGGAGGCAATGAACACGATGCCGAAATCGATGAGGAAAGCAACGGTTCGCTTGCCGAAGCCGGCAGCAACGATCCTGTTGTTTGCAGTTGTTTTTTCCATAAACGGAAATATAGCAAGCGCCTATGAGATTGTCAGCAAAAAAGGCCTAGGTTTCCCTAGGCCCTTGATTCACTAAACCGAATCAGTGAAGTATTTCGGCAACGGTGCCGGCGCCGACGGTCTTGCCACCTTCGCGGATGGAGAACTTGGTTCCCTTTTCAAGCGCGACGGGGTGGATCAATTCGACGGTGAAGGTAACGTGGTCGCCCGGCATGACCATGTCGGTTCCGGCAGGAAGCGAGATGGTACCGGTGATATCGGTGGTACGGAAGAAGAACTGCGGACGGTAGCCGTTGATGAAGGCAGTATGACGGCCGCCCTCTTCCTTGGTGAGGATGTACACGGTAGCGGTGAACTTGTCGTGCGGAACGATGGATCCCGGCTTGGCAAGGACCTGGCCGCGTTCGACCTGGTCGCGGTTGATGCCGCGGAGCAAGACGCCGGCGTTATCGCCGCCTTCGACGAAGTCGAGGGTCTTGCGGAACATTTCCAGACCGGTGATGACGGACTTCTGGGTGGGCTTGATGCCGACGATTTCGACTTCGTCGTTGAGCTTGGCCATACCACGTTCGACACGGCCGGTGACGACGGTGCCACGGCCGGAGATGGTCATGACGTCTTCGATCGGCATGAGGAACGGCTTGTCGTTTTCACGGGCCGGATCAGGGATATAGGTGTCAAGGGCGTCCAGGAGCTCGAGGATCGGCTTGCAGGCGGAATCGTCTAGGCTCTTGGCTTCCATGGCAAGCTTGGCGGAACCGCGGATGACGGGCACTTCGTCTCCCGGGAAGTTGTACTTCGTGAGGAGTTCGCGGACGTCCATTTCGACGATGTCGATGAGTTCGGGGTCATCGACCATGTCGGTCTTGTTGAGGAAGACGAGGATGTAAGGAACGCCGACCTGGCGGGCAAGCAGGACGTGCTCGCGGGTCTGCGGCATGACACCGTCGGCGGCGCTGACGACAAGGATGGCTCCGTCCATCTGGGCGGCACCGGTAATCATGTTCTTGACGTAGTCGGCGTGCCCCGGGCAGTCGACGTGGGCATAGTGCCTCTTGTCGGTTTCGTATTCGATGTGGGCGGTGTTGATCGTGATGCCGCGGGCCTTTTCTTCCGGCGTGGCGTCGATCTGGTTATAAGCCATGTCCTTGGCTAGACCCTTCATGGCCAACACGTGGGTGATGGCACTCGTCAGAGTGGTCTTGCCGTGGTCGACGTGGCCGATGGTCCCGACGTTAACGTGGACACGGTCACGGTTGAACTTTTCTTTTGCCATTTCTTCTAATTTCCTCCGAATATGGTAATTCCTTCTGAAAGGCTAGATTATCTTAGAGCATCGCGGGGGCGATGGCAACCGCTTACGTAGTAAGGGTTACTTGCCTCCGTTATTGCGCTTGATGACGTTTTCCGCAACGAAGCGCGGGCATTCGCCGTAGTGGTCGAACGACATCGTGAAGTTTCCGCGGCCCTGGGTGAGGGAGCGGAGGTCGGTGACGTAACCAAACATTTCGGCCAGAGGCACTTCGCAGTCGACCTGTTTGGCGTTGCCGCGCTGGGTTTCACCGGTCAGCTGTCCCCTACGCCTCGAGATGTCGCCGATGACGTCGCCGTAATACTGTTCCGGGACGGTGATCTCGACTTTCATGATGGGCTCGAGGAGTACCGGATCGCACTTGCCGGCAGCTGCCTTGAGGGCAAGGCTGGCGGCAACCTTGTAGGCGGCTTCCGAGGAGTCGACGTCGTGGTAGGACCCGTCGAATAGGGTCGCCTTGATGTCGATGACGGGGTAGCCGGCCACAAGACCCCTCTGCAAGGCTTCTTCCAGACCCTGCTGGGTCGGCTTGATGAATTCCTTGGGAATGGCGCCGCCGACGATGTTGTCGACGAACTCGAATCCCTTGCCGGGGTTGGGCTCGAAACGGATCCAGACGTCGCCGTACTGGCCGTGGCCGCCGGTCTGCTTGACGTAACGGCCCTGGGTCTCGCCGGCCTTCTTGATGGTCTCGCGGTAGTTGACCTGCGGAGCGCCGACGTTGACCTCGACGCCGAATTCGCGGCGCATGCGCTCGACGAGGACGTCGAGTTGCAGTTCGCCGACGCCGGCGATGATGGTCTGGCCGGTTTCGGCGTTGGTATGGACGCGGAAGGTCGGGTCTTCCTCGGCCAGTTTCTGGAGGGCGACGGACATCTTTTCCTGATCGGCCTTGGTCTTCGGCTCCACGGCTTCTTCCAAAACAGGTTCGGGGAAGACGAGGTTTTCGAGGACGACGGGGCAGGAAGGATCGGTGAGGGTATCGCCGGTGGTCGTGGATTTCAATCCGACGACCGCGCCGATTTCGCCGGCCTTCAGCTGATCGACCTCCTGGCGGTGGTTGGCATGCATAAGGACCAAACGGGCAATGCGTTCCTGGTTGCCGGTGGAGCTATTAAGAACGTAGCTGCCGGATTTAAGAACACCTTGGTAGACACGGACATAGGCGAGACGGCCGATGAAAGGATCGGTAGCGATCTTGAAGGCCAGGCCGACGAAGGGCTTCTTGTCGTCGGGAGAGCAAATGTACTCTTCGCCGTTAAGGGTTCCCTTTTCTCCCGGGATGTCGAGAGGGCTGGGAAGGTAGTCGATGACGCCGTCGAGTAGCGGCTGGATGCCCTTGTTCTTGTAGGCGGTGCCGCAGAAGACCGGGAAGAAGGTGCCGGTAAGCACGGCCTTGCGGATGGTCTTCTTGATCAGGTCGACGGGGATATCCTGCCCGTCGAGGAGCATCATCATGAGATCGTCGTCGTAGTCGGCGAGTTTCTCGAGGAGGATGTTGCGGTAGTTTTCGACTTTGTCGACGAGGTCGGCCGGGATCTCGGAAGGAGCCGGCATCTCGGATTTGTCTTCGCTATAGACGTAGGCCTTGCGCTCGATTATGTCGACCACGCCCTTGAAGCCGTTTTCGCGGCCGATCGGGCACTGGACGGCCGGAGCGTTGGCGGCCAGTTTTTCCTTTAGCGATTCCAGGCACATGTCGAAGTCCGCGCCGATGGCGTCCATCTTGTTGCAGAAGACAATGCGCGGGACGTTGTACTTGGTGCCTTGGCGCCAGACGGTTTCGGTCTGGGGCTCGACGCCGTTTTTGGAGTCGAGGACGGTGACCGCGCCGTCGAGGACGCGCAGGGAGCGTTCGACTTCGACGGTGAAGTCGACGTGCCCCGGGGTGTCGATGATGTTGATGCGGTTGCCCTTCCAGAAGCAGGTGGTGGCGCTGGAAGTGATGGTGATGCCGCGCTCCTGTTCCTCTTCCATCCAGTCCATGACGGCAGTGCCTTCGTGGACCTCGCCGATCTTGTGGGTACGGCCGGTGTAATAGAGGATGCGTTCGGTGGTAGTGGTCTTGCCGGCATCGATGTGGGCCATGATCCCGATGTTGCGGGTATGGGGCAGATCGTAGTTTTCGGCGTTCTTGATGTTCTTTTCGTCGGCCATAGTTCTACCTACCAGCGATAGTGGGCGTAGGCCTTGTTGGCCTCGGCCATCTTATGTACGTCTTCCTTCTTCTTGACGGAAGCACCGGTGCCGTTGGCGGCATCGATGATTTCGGCGGCCAGTTTCTCTTCCATGGTCTTTTCGTTCCTGAGACGGGAATAGGTAACGAGCCAGCGGAGACCGAGGGTCTGCTTCCTTTCGGGGGAAACCTCGACCGGCACCTGGTAGTTGGCGGCGCCGATGCGGCGGACCTTCAGTTCGACTTCCGGCATGATGTTGTTGATCGCGGTGGCGAACACGTCGATGGCCGGCTTTTCGGTCTTGGCCTCGATCTTCTTGAAGGCCTTGTAGATGATGGTCTGGGCGGTTCCCCTCTTGCCGTCGTACATGACGCGGTTGATCAGACGGGTAACGAGCTTGCTATTGTAAACGGGGTCGGGCAGGACGTCCCGCTTGACGGTTTTTCCCTTGCGTGACATTTGCTAATCCTCCTTTTACTTGCTTTCCTTGGGCTTCTTGGTGCCGTAGAGGCTCCTGCCCTGGCGGCGGGCTTCGATGCCGGCGCAGTCGAGGCAGCCGCGGATGATGTGGTAACGGACACCCGGGAGATCCTTGACACGGCCGCCGCGGATCATGACGGTGCTGTGGTCTTGGAGATTGTGTCCTTCGCCGCCGATGTAGGCGGTCACTTCGTAGCCGTTGCTCAGACGGACACGGGCGTACTTCCTAAGAGCCGAGTTCGGCTTCTTCGGGGTCATGACGCCCACACGGGTGCAGACGCCGCGCTTTTGGGCGCTGGGTTGGCTGGTCTCCCTCTTGGTCAGCGAATTGAAACGCTTGCCGAGAGCCGGGGACTTGCTCTTGGCCCGGGCGCTCTGACGCCCCGACCTTACTAGTTGGTTGATGGTTGGCATTTTCCTAACTCCTTCCGAATACACACGTTTCCGAGTGTATCACGGGTTGCCCTTTAAAAACTGCCTAATCGCTAGGCGCGGCAACGGTGCAAATATACGCGGGCGCCGCCGCAGTTGCAAGGGGACAAAATGCGCTTTTTGATACGCCCGGTTCCGTGTCCTCGTGAAACAAGGCCAAATCAATTTAAAAAATCCTTACAATTTATTGCTGCTGGCACCAATCTTTTAGACTGTGACCGACCTGCCGCTCCCTCCATTCCCCTTCCTATGGAACATGGCTTGGAATATATTCTTGGAAAAGGAGGAAGCCCTGCCGGAACCATGGAAAAGAAGCCGTTGCTTATAAGTGTCTTGGGATTATTGGGAATTACGCTTTTCTCCTGCGGAGGCTCTGCCCTTACCTACGAGGAAGCCAGGAGTACCCTACAGTCTTTCCTCGATGCCTATCGGACCGGAGATTACGTTAAGCCGACCCGTTATAGCTACGAAGGCAGTAGTGGCGGTATCGACCTAACCTTGGAGGTATCCTTCAGGGAGGCCTACCGCTATGAAAGAAGGGAAAAGGAAACCGAAACCGGTATCCTTTACGCCGAAACCTACGACTATCTTACCTACGTAAACGGGACGTACAGCCATTACGTGGCGACAAATTCGAATACGCTGGATTTCCTCACGATGGTCGAAGAGGAGAAAAACTACCGCTGCAGCCGGATCGACAATCCGGAAACCTACCGGGAAAGACTCGAAAACGAGTTCGAGAATTATGTTCTGGACGCCCCTAGGAAAGTGCTCGAGGAAATGGACGGCACCGAGGAATGTACATACGACATTCCTGGCTCGCTATATATCAAAGGAGAAAAGTGGAACGCGAAGTTCTCCTACTGCCTATTAGACGAATTCGCCTATAACGGGGCGACGGGAAACTACTATTACGGCGTAGCGGAAATGAGCTACCCCATCTACGACACGACATGGCAAAGCAAGTGAACAAAACATTATCGGTACTTCTACTTCTTGGAACGTTGGCGTCCTGCTCCGAAGGCCGCAACCTTTACCTGAGCGACGCGCTAACTACCTTGGAAGGGATGGCTTCCTACACCCAAAGCCCGTCTTTCCTATTGCCGGCGACCATACAGGTCAATAGCAGGCAAGGCGGGATCGCCAAGAAACTTTATTACGACGGAGGAACCCATCGCTTGTATGAATCCTTGGAAACCGAGGAATCTTATTACGAGCACTATCTTTATATTGAAGACAACGTCCTGAAGGAGTGCCTCCTTTTGGACGGAGCATACACCTTGATCGATTATCCTTTCGAAGTGCCGGAATCTATTTACGGGAAAATCGCTTCCCCCTATGTCTATCCCGTCTACGAGATGCTCAGGGTGGTTCCGGAAAGGGCTCTTTACGCATTAAAGCAGATAGAAGCGGGCAACGAAGATGGACCAACCGAGTACGAGGTCCTCTCGCCCGATCCCCAATCCGTGGACCTTACATTCGCAAAGGAATCCGAGGAAGGCCGGTTCAGGGTGAATGCCTATATCGGGTCCGACTACCTCAGAAACGTCTCCATTACTTCGGAAGATTTCTCGTTTACCGCGGATTTTGCTTATTCGCTTCCGCCTTTTCCGGACTTCCCGGATATCGAAAACCACGCAGGAACGGCATATTCCGAGGCGGTTTTGGAAGAAATTTCGCAAGAAGATGCGCTCTCTAAGTTGGAAAACCCCCAAAATTTGCCAAGCAGAGGGAATTTTTCCGCCGTTATGCTTGAAAATAACCGCATCTCGTCTTACGAAAGCATCGAGATATCGAGGACGAATATCTCCGGGCTGCATATGGAAATGGCCCCTTCCGGAATGCTGGCCGGGACCATGGATGCGGCTTATAAGAGTGCGGACGGAATATACGAAGTGACGTCGAATAGCCTTGGCGAATCCGGTGATTTTTCCACCCCGACCTTCTCGGTAAGGGAGATCGTGGAAGAGGATTACTCCTCCATGGAAAGCGGCCTTGTTTCCGCAGCGGCCGTCCTTTCAAACCAAGCTCGAAGGAAAGCTTCCGCACTGATGACTAGCGGGGCGAAATACTACGCAGATGGAGATTTGCTCTTGGTTGCAGCGGAAAGGAAACAGGCACTTTATTATAGGGGATTGCCCATTAACTACGTGGACTATGCGGAAAACGATGTGGATGCCTTCCTTTATGAATATCCCCCGCTAACAAAAGAAACCGGCCTGGAAGCCGGTTCCATGGAGTAGGTCCTACTTCTTTTCCCTGACTCTTATCCCCCGCAAAAGATTCAGACGGTGGTTCAGCAAAACGTAAACGCCGGCGGCGAAACTGGCACCGAGGAAGGGAGCCAGGACGAAAACCCAGGAATCGGACCAAGGGGCCGCCTGGCCGAGATAGCCGGCGGCGATGTTGCTGGCTATGGTCACGAACGGATTGAAAGAGTAGCTAAGCCCCCCTTCCAAAAACGGGGCGGCCATGTAAGAGACGACAGCCAGCCCTAGGGCCAAGACGATTCCGCTGGCCGCGTTGTACTCCTTTTTGCTCTGGATCTGAAGATAAAGGAAGGCAAAGACCCCGGCCAGGATAACCAATAGGAAAAACAAGAACAGAATCTTTATGCCCGAGATGTAACCGGCGATCGAAGTCGTGGGATAGGCGCTCGCCAAGTCGCCGAGGCCGTTGCCGGAAGCCAAGAGATAAGCGCCGGCGGCGAAAGCGGTACCGGCAAGGCAGCCGAGGAACTGGCCTATCCCGTTGAAAACGAATTCCAAGATTCCTTCCTTGCGGGTCAAAACGAGGGAAAATCCGAGACTCGGGTCGAAATGCCCGCGCCCGTAGGGGACGTAGCAGTAATAGGAGATCATGAAGCAGAGTCCCATGAGCAAAGGGTTAAGCCAGGAAACCCCGTTGGCCGATACCACGAAACCCGAAAAGACGAAAAGGAAGCAAAAGGCCAAGGACCCGAGCCCTTCTGATAACGCGTTTCTAAGGAAATTCATGACGCCGCCCATTATATGCAACGGGCGGAAATAGTGAAAGCCGCTTGGAAGCTTTAGGGATCTTTTTCCCGCCTTGACGGTAATAAGGCAAAACTCGTCGGGCGCTCGAGGCAAAGCAAGGAATAATAGCCCGTTTTGGTTCTTAAAAAAGCCGAATAACGGAAAAACCGCGTTGTTTTTGCGCCATTTTGCCAAAAACCGCAGGGCGTTTTGCGAAAGAAAAAGCCCCTCGCAAGGAGGGGCGATTTGTATGGCGGATCAGGCGACGTCCGGACGATCGTGGGCCTCGATGTACTGGGCCTTGACCTCCTTCATCTTCTCCTGGACCGACCAGTGGGCAAGGGATTCCTCTTCCTGTTCTGCGGTCCTTAGGCCGGTACCGGCGGGAATGAGCTTCCCGGCGATGACGTTTTCCTTAAGTCCGTGGAGGGAATCCTTTTTGGCCTTGATGGCCGCGTCGGTGAGGACCCTCGTGGTTTCCTGGAAGGAAGCCGCGGAGAGGAAGGAATTGGTCGCGAGGGCGGCCTTGGTGATGCCGAGGACGAGCGGACGGGCGATGGCCGGTTTCTTGCCGGCAAGCAAAGCCTCTTGGTTCTCGCTCGTGAATTCGTCGCGGTCGACGCATTGGCCAGGCAAGAGCTTGGTGTCGCCGCCGTCGATGATGGCTACCTTGCGAAGCATCTGGCGGAGGATGACCTCGATGTGCTTGTCGGAAATGCCGATGCCTTGGGCGGCATAGACCTTCTGGATTTCCTTAAGGACATACACCTCGACCTTTTCGATGTCGCTCACCTCGAGAAGTTTCTTGGGCGAGACGGCACCTTCGGTTATCTTGGCTCCGGCTTCGACGAAGTCGCCGACACTAGGACGGACGTGGGCGGTAAGGGGCACTTCGTACTCCTTGATCTCGGGGGAAGCAGCGTTTTCGGCAGTGACGACGTTGGTGGACTGGACCGTGACGTACTTCTTGCCGCCTTCTTCCCTGACCTCGGTGACCCGGCCGGAGATGTCGCTGATGATGGCTTCGCCTTTCGGGCTACGGGCTTCGACGAGTTCCTGGACACGCGGAAGACCCTGGGTGATGTCGCTGCCGGCAACACCGCCGGTATGGAAGACCCGCATGGTCAGCTGGGTACCGGGTTCGCCGATACTCTGGGCGGCCATGATGCCGACCGCTTCGCCGAGTTCGACCAATTTGCCGGTGGCCATGTTGCGGCCGTAGCAGCGGCGGCAGACGCCGTCCTTGGTCTGGCAGGTGAAGATGGAACGGATTTCCACTTCCGTGATGCCGGCATTGACGATGGCCTTGGCCTGGTCGTCGCTTATCATGGTGTCGGCCGGGACGATGACCTCCCCGGTTTCCGGATTCACCACGTCGTGCATGGTGAAGCGGCCCGAGAGGCGGTCTTCGAGCTTGACGATGACGCGGTCCTGCGAGGTATCGCGGATTTCGCGCACCTTGAAGCCGTGGTCGCAGTGGCAGTCCTCTTCCCGGACGATGACGTCCTGCGAGACGTCGACGAGACGGCGGGTCAGATAGCCGGAGTCGGCGGTCTTCAGGGCCGTATCGGCGCCGCCTTTACGGGCACCGTGGGTGGCGATGAAGAATTCGGCGACCTTCATGCCTTCGCGGAAGCAGGAGGTAATCGGAAGTTCGATGACCTCGTTCTTCGGGTTGGACATAAGGCCGCGCATGCCGATTAGCTGGCGGAAGTTGTCGATGGAGCCACGGGCACCGGAATCGCTCATGATGACGAGCGGGTTCATCTTGTCTTCCTTCAGCCTTTGGGCCACTTCGTCCCTGACGGCGTTGGAAACGTTGGTCCAGACCTCGACGATCTTCTTGTGGCGTTCCTCGTCGCTCAGCATGCCCTTGTGGTAGAGGGCGGTGATGCGGTCGACCTTCTTCTGCCCTTCTTCGATCCTCGCTTCCTTGTCCTTGATCGGGTTGATGTCGCTGATGGCGACGGTCACCGAGGAGTAGGTCGAGAACTTGAAGCCCTGGTCCTTGATTTTGTCGAGGACGGCGGAGGTCTTCGAGGTGCCGTACTTATGGAAGATCATGTCGATGATGGTCCCGAGCTGCTTCTTCTTGATGGGTTCGCGAAGAGGCGTGGCGGCCAAGCAGTAGGAGAGGATGTCGTCTGGCGAGACGGTGATCGAATAATCGCTTCCCTCCTCCTTGTAGACGATGGGTTCCTTCCCTTCGACTTTCGCCGCCAGTTCGCCCGGCGAGACGAACCAACCGGAAATCTTGTTCCAGTCGTTGGTCGGCGTGTCGCCGTTTATGTAGACGAAATCGTCCGGGAAGATGTCGTTGAAGATGATCTTGCCGACGGTGGTGATGAGGTACTTCCCCTTCACCGATTCGGGCAAGGAAGAGGTCTTCGGGTCGTCCCCGAAGGATTTGTGGAGAGAAGAAGCCCTGATGGCGATCCGGTTGTGGAGCGAGACCGAGCCCGTTTCATAGGCCGTATGGACTTCGCTGACGGAAGCGAAGATCTTGCCTTCGCAGCGGGCGAAGCGTTCGAACTTCTCGGCTTCCTGGATATCGCCGAGGCGGCGGGCTTTGGCGGCCCTCTCGAGGAACTCGCCGATGCCTTCTTCGACGGTAAGGTAGTAGTTGCCTAGAACCATGTCCTGGCTAGGAACGACGATCGGTTTGCCGTCCTTCGGACCGAGGATGTTGTTGGAAGCGAGCATGAGCTCGAGGGCTTCCTGCTGGGCTGCCTTGCCAAGGGGAACGTGCACGGCCATCTGGTCGCCGTCGAAGTCGGCGTTGAAGCCGGTACAGACGAGCGGGTGGAGACGGATGGCGCGGCCGTCGACCAGTTTGGGCTGGAAGGCCTGGATGCCGAGGCGGTGGAGGGTCGGGGCGCGGTTGAGCAGCACCGGATGGTCGCCGATTATGCGTTCGATGATGTCGAACACCTTCGGATCGTAACGGTCGATGATCTTGTCGGCCTGCTTATGGGCGGTAACGTAGCCTTCCTTTATCAATATGGCCGCGATGAAGGGCCTTAGCAGTTGGATGGCCATTTCGCGGGGAAGGCCGCACTGGTACATCTTGAGGTCCGGACCGACGGCAATGACGGAACGTCCGGAATAGTCGACGCGCTTGCCGAGGAGGTTCTGGCGGAAGCGGCCCTGTTTGCCCTTGAGCCCGCTGGAAAGGGACTTCAGGGGCCTGCCGCTCGGCCCGGTGACGGGCTTGCTGCGGCGGCCGTTGTCGATAAGGGCGTCGACGGCTTCCTGCAGCATGCGCTTTTCGTTCATGAGGATGACGTAGGGCGCGTGCATGTCGATAAGCTTCTTTAGACGGGTATTGCGGCTTATTACGCGGCGGTAGAGATCGTTGAGGTCGCTCGCGGCGAAACGTCCGCCGTCGAGGGCGAGCATCGGGCGGAGGTCCGGCGGAATGACCGGGATGACGTCGAGGATCATCCATTCGGGCTTCTGCCCGGAGCTGCGGAAGGCCTCGACGGCCTCCAGCCTCTTGGCCAGCTGTGCCCTCTTGCCTTCGGCACCGGACTTCTTCATCTCGTCGAGGATTTCGTTGTATTCCTTGTCGAGATCGACTTCCTTCAGGAGCCTCTTGATGGCTTCGGCACCCTCGCCGAACTCGGCGCCGGTGTATTTGGTGACGAAGGCGGCGTTGGTCGCGAAGTCGAAGGTCTTCTGCTCGTTCCTCATGTCTTCCACGAGGTGGTTGGCGGTCTCGTAGTCGACGCTGTCCTCGTCGATGGCACCGCTGTCGCGGATGACTTCAATCGCATGGGAAAGCGCCTCGCGGGCGGCCTTCTCGTCGAGGAACATCTTGTACCGGAGGCCGGTATCGGTCTCCGATTCCTTTTGGCTGTTCTTCCTGTCGATGGCTTCGCCGGCGTTCTTGGATTGGCCGACGACGAGTTCTCCCGGGTTCAAGCAGATGTGCGCGGCGAAATAGATCACCTCTTCGAGCTGCTTGGGCGGGATTTGGAGAATGAGAGACATCCTGGATGGGATGCCCTTGAGATACCAGATGTGGGAGCAGGGGGAGGTAAGCTCGATGTGGCCCATCCTCTCGCGGCGGAACTCCTTGCTTATGACTTCAACGCCGCACTTTTCGCAGGTAATGCCCTGGAAGCGGATTTTCTTGTATTTCCCGCAGTGGCATTCGTAGTCCTTGCTGGGCCCGAAGATCTTCTCACAGAAGAGACCTCCCATTTCCGGCTTTTGGCTCCGGTAGTTAATGGTCTCGGCGCGGGTGACTTCCCCGTGGCTCCAGGAGCGGATGGTTTCGGGCGAGGCCAGCCCGACCTGGATGCTGGCTAGATTTTCTATGTTGAACATGTTTCGCCTCCTGTCATTCCTCGCCGCCGGTGGGCATGCCCTTGGCTAGCGATAGTCCTTCCTCGAGGGCGATGTCGGCCTGGGTGGCGGCATCGACTTCCTCGGTTTCGGGACGGGATTCCTCGCTAGGTGAGGTCAGCTTGCGGATGGCGCTATTGACCTTGCGCTCTTCGATGAGAGCTTCCTTGGCGAGGCTATCCATGTTGATTTCGTCGCCGTTCTTGTCGTAGAGACGGACGTTCATGGCAAGGCCCTTCAGCTCCTTGGTGAAAACCTTGAAGGCTTCGGGCATGCCGGGAGACGGCAGTTCCTCGCCCTTGATGATGGCTTCGTATGTCTTGCGGCGGCCGACCCGGTCGTCGGATTTGACGGTCATCATTTCCTGCAGGGTATGGGCGGCGCCATAGGCCTCGAGGGCCCAGACTTCCATTTCGCCGAAGCGTTGGCCGCCGTTCTGCGCCTTGCCGCCGAGCGGCTGCTGGGTGACAAGGGTGTAAGGTCCGGTCGCGCGGGCATGGAGTTTGTCGTCGACCATGTGCACGAGTTTGATCATGTACATGACGCCGACCGAAATGCGCTCGTCGAAACGCTCGCCGGTACGTCCGTCGTAGAGTACGGTCTTCCCGTCTTCGGATAGGCCGGCCTGCTTCATGAGGTCGTAAATTTCTTCGTTGGAGACACCGTCGAATACCGGGGTGGCAACGCGGATGCCGAGCTTGCGGCAGGCAAGTCCCAAATGGACTTCGAGTATTTGCCCGATGTTCATACGGCTAGGAACGCCCATCGGGCTAAGCATGACGTCGATTGGGGTGCCATCCGGCAAGAACGGCATGTCCTCGACCGGAAGGATCTTGGAAATGACGCCCTTGTTGCCGTGGCGGCCGGACATCTTGTCGCCTTCGCTGATCTTGCGCTTCTGCACGATGTAGACCGAAACCGACATTATGACTCCCGGCGGGAGCGGATCCTTGTTCTTGCGGCTATAGACGTGGACGGAGTGGACGATGCCGGCGCCGCCGTGCGGGACGCGCAAGGAGGAATCCTTGCCGTCGCGGGTCTTTTCGCCGAAGATCTGCATGAGAAGCCTTTCTTCGGGGGTAGGCTCGCTTTGGCCCTTCGGGGTGATCTTGCCGACCAGGATGTCGCCTTCTTTCACCTCGGCGCCCTGGACGATGATCCCGCGCTCGTCGAGGAACATCTTGGCTTCGTCGGAAACGTTCGGGACGTCCTGAGTGATTTCCTCGTTGCCGAGCTTGGTTTCGCGGCATTCGATGTCGTAGCGCTCGATGTGGATGGAGGTATAGGTGTCGTTCTTCACCATGTTCTCGGACATGATGACGGCGTCTTCGTAGTTGTAGCCGTTCCAAGTCATGTAGGCGACCAGGACGTTTTGGCCCAGGGCCAATTCCCCGTTGCGCATGGCAGGTCCGTCGGCGATGACCTGGCCGGCCTTGACGTGGTCGCCGACTTTCACGATCGGGCACTGGTTGATGCAGGTGCCCTGGTTGCTGCGGGCGAACTTCTGAAGCTGGTATATCTTGGTGGCTTTTCCTTCCTTGACCTTGATCAAAGAGGAATCGGTATAGACCACTTCCCCGTCTCCCTTGGCGATGACCGCCATGCCGGAATCCTTGGCGATGGCCCTTTCCATCCCGGTTCCGACATAGGGAAGGCTCGGACGGAGAAGGGGCAGGGCCTGGCGCTGCATGTTCGCGCCCATCAGGGCACGGGTGGAGTCGTCGTTTTCGAGGAAGGGGATGCAGGCCGCGGCGATGGAAACGATCTGCTTAGGCGAAACGTCGACATAGTCGACGAGGTCGGCCTTGGCGACGACGTTGTCGCTATCGTGGCGGGTAACCACTTCGGGGTCGAGTATTTCCTTTACGACCACGTCGCGGTCCCCGTCCTTGACGCTGACCGGTTCGCCGAGCCTGATATTGGCTTCGGCAATGTAATAGCCGCGCTCGTCGTCGGCGGAAAGATATTCGGTTTCTTCGCTTACGTAGTTATGCCCGTTGATGTGCAAAACGTGGCGGTAGGGAGTGCGGATGAAACCGAGGTCGTCGACCTTCGCATAGGTCGAAAGGTTGTTGATAAGGCCGATGTTCTGTCCTTCCGGCGTTTCGATGGGGCAGATGCGGCCGTAATGGGTATAGTGGACGTCGCGCACTTCCATCGAGGCGCGGTCGCGGGTAATGCCGCCGGGGCCCAAAGCCGAGATACGGCGCTTGTTGGTGAGCCCGGAAAGCGGGTTGGTCTGGTCCATGAAGGACGAGAGCTGGTTGCCAGAGAAGAATTCGCGTATCGAAGAAGTCAAAGGACGGATGTTTATCAGTTCCTTCGGTTTGGCCTGGGCCAAATCGGTGATCGACATCTTCTGCTGGACGGTCTTTTCCATCTTGGATAGGCCGATGCGGACCTGGTTCTGCAGCAATTCGCCGACGCGGCGGACGCGCCTATTGCCCAAATGGTCGATGTCGTCGGTCTGGCCCATGCCGTATTGCAGACCGCAGAAATAGTTGAAGCAGGCGATCATGTCGCTGATGGCGACGCGCTGCAGCCCTTCGAGGTTGAGATCGGTGCCTATTATCGGGAAGGAGATATTCCCCTCTTCGCCCTTTACGTAGACGTGAAGGATATTCACGACCGCGTGGGTGTCGACCTGGTGCTGCTTCTTGACCAAATCGAAGGTGTGGGCTCCCTTTTCGAAGACTTCTTCGTCCATCAAAGAGGCAACGTCTTCCTTGGTAAGCTTGTGTCCTTCCTTGAACAGGACGTTCCCGTTGGCGTCGATGAGATCTTCCGCTAGCGTGCAGCCGGGGAGACGGTCGTAGATGCCGAGTTTCCGGCGGTACTTGAAACGTCCGGCCTTCCCGAGGTCGTACCTCTTCTCGTCGAAGAACTTCTGGCGAAGGAACTTGACTACGCCGTCGTTGGTGACCGGTTCGCCGGGTTTCAGCTTCCTGAATATATCGTAAAGGGCGTGGAGGGTGTCCTTGTTGTCGCTATCCTTGGCAAGGGTATCGAGTATGGCCTTGGAATCGCCGAAATACTTCCTGATTTCGGATTCGCTATAGCCTAGCGCCTTGAAGAGGACGACGGCCGGCATTTTCCTCTGCCGGTCGATGCGGACCCAGAAAATGCCCTTCGAATCGCTTTCGAACTGGAGCCAGGTTCCGCGGCTCGGTATTATCTCGCCGTTATAGATGGCGGTTCCGTTTTTGTCGTAGCCCTTCTGGAAATAGGCTCCCGGCGAACGGACGATTTGGCTTACTATAACGCGTTCGGCGCCGTTCACGATGAAAGTACCGGAATCGGTCATCATCGGTATGTCGCCCATGAAAACTTCGTTGTCTTCCTTGATTTCGCCGGTATCCTCGAAACGGAGCCTGAGGGTGACCCTCAGCTTGCTCGCGTAATCGAGTCCGTTTTCCTTGCACTCGAGGGGTCCGTAAAGGGGTTCCTCGAAACGGCTCGAAACGTAGTCTATGAAGACGTTTTCGGCATAGTTGGAAATCGGGAAGACTTCCCGCATGGCCTCGTCGAGGCCCTTTTCTATGAACCATTTGAAGTTCGCGGTTTGGATTTCGACGAGATCGGGAAGCGGGAAACTGCCCGAGATCTTCGAGAAATCGATCCGACCGTTTTCGCCGGCTTGATAGACGTGGCCGGTATCCGGATTTTGGCAGGCGACGGTGCCGTCTTTTTCTTTGAATATTGGCATTTGCACTCCTTAATTGGCCGCGGTTATGACCCGATAGCCCTTATGCGACGCGATGACTTCCACATACTCGTATATGGTCTTGATATAGGCCAGGGCGCTCTCGGCACCCTGCTTCTTCCTTATCACTATATATAGGTGCCCCCCGGGATTAAGGTGTTCCTTGGCCCCGAGGTATATCGCATAGGTAACCTTCTTCCCCGCGCGGATGGGAGGGTTGGAAATTACCGAGTCATAGGTGGAGGTAATGTTGTGGTAAAGGTCGCTGTTGACCGTCTCGACTCTATCGCCGACGTTGAGCGTTTCCGCATTTCGTCTGGTTAGTTCGAGGGCCCTGAGATTCACGTCGGAACAAGTGACGCGTAATCCAGGGTCGGAAGCCGCTAGGATTAGTCCGATTGGTCCTAGCCCGCACCCTAGGTCGAGGACCTTCTTGCCTATATCCCTATGCAATAGGGTTTCGATAAGCAGTCTGGTCCCCTCGTCGAGGCTGTTCTTGGAGAAAACGCCCCGATCTCCCGCCAATTCGTAATGCCTTCCTTCTATTTCGAAAGCGATTTTGTATTCCTTATGGGGAAGTTCAGAAACGTTATCGAAGTAGGTAGGCATTTGTTCCCGGATTTAGGCAAGAATACCCCCTCCCCCGGGCGACCGGCTCGGGGAAAGGGGGATGAGGTTGGCGAAGGTTACTTGACTTCGACTTCGGCGCCGGCGGCGACCAAAGTGGCCTTGTGGGCTTCGGCTTCCACCGGGGAGATCTTCTCCTTGATGGTGCTCGGAGCGGCATCGACGAGCTTCTTGGCATCCATTAGACCAAGGCCGGTGATGGTCTGGACGGCCTTGATGATGGCGACCTTGGAGCCGGTGCCAAGACCCTTGAGGATGAGCGAGACTTCGCTCGGGCCGGCATTGGCCGGGCCTTCTTCCTCGGCCGGAGCAGCCGCGGCGGTGGCGACGGCGGCAGTGACGCCGAAGGTTTCCTCGACGGCCTTCACGAGGTCGTTGAGTTCGACGATGGTCATGCCCTTGAGGGCTTCGATAATCTGTTCGTTGGTAAGCTTTTCAGCCATTGTTGTTTCCTCCTGTGAAGATTAGGCCGCGGCGCCTTGCTTGTCGGCCAAGGCTTTGATGGTAGCCGCGAATTTGGTGATGGGGGCGTTGAGACAGCTAAGGAACATGCTGTACATTCCGTTCTTGTCGGGAAGTTTGCTGAGCTCCAATAACGTCTTTTCGTCGACGGGCGTTCCGTCGACAAGTCCGCCGCGCAGCTTCATGTTTTCGTGCTGGCGGGCGAATTTGCGCAGCAGGGCAAGCGCGCCGGTCTCGGTCTTGGAGAATACCAAGGCGTTGGGACCGTTCAGGATGTCGTCGAGTCCGCTGATGTTGCTTTCCTTGAGGGCTTTGGCAACCAAGGTGTTCTTGTAGACACCGAGGCGCGAATCCTTTTCGGCGAGCTTATGGCGGAGTTCGCTCATTTCGGCAACGGTGAATCCCTGATAGGAAACGACGACTAGGGTAGCGTTTTCCTTAAGGCCGTCGCAGATTTCCTTAACGGCTGCCTTTTTGCTGGCGAGTGCGTTCTGGTTCATGACTTTCCTCCTTTCCTAAAATGTGTTCTATGTGATGCCCCATATAACTAACGGTTTATACCTCCGCAACGTGAATTATTAAGGCCCGTGCCCGTTGCTCTCTTAGGTATACGAAGCGAGTCACCTGGATGAATCGGCTTTTTAGTTACGGCCGTCGTAAGTGATGGCCAGTCCCGGACCCATGGTGGTATGGACCACGCAGTTCTTGACGTAGGTCCCCTTCACGGTCGAAGGACGAGCCTTCTGGATATGGTCGGTGACGGCCTTGATGTTGTCCACGAGAAAGGAATCCTCGAAGGAAACACGGCCCACCGGCAGGTGGAGATTGCCGTCCTTGTCGACGCGGTAGGACAGCTTGCCGGCCTTGATTTCGGTCACCGCCTGGGCGATGTTGGGCGAAACGGTCCCGGTCTTGGGGTTCGGCATCAATCCCTTGGGGCCGAGCAGACGGCCCATCTTCCCGAGTTCTCCCATCATGTCGGGCGTAGCGACGATGACGTCGAAGTCGAACCAGTTTTCGTTCTGGATCTTCTCGAGAAGTTCCTTGCCGCCGGCGTAATCGGCTCCGGCCGCCTTGGCTTCATCGACCTTCGTGGTGATGGCAAGGACCTTCTTGGTCTTGCCGTTTCCGTGGGGAAGGGTGATGGTGCCGCGGATCAGCTGATCGGCATGGGTGGGGTTGACGTTGAGGGAGAAGGAGACGTCGACGCTGCTATCGAACTTGGTGCAGCTGGTCTTCTTCAAAACGGGTACGGCTTCCTCGATGGTATAGACCTTGCCCTTTTCGATGAGCTTGGAAGCCTCGGTGTATTTCTTGCTGTGCTTCTTCATCTGGAGACTCCTTAGTCGACGGCGATGCCCATCTGGCGGGCGCTGCCTTCGATGATCTTCATGGCCGATTCGACGTCATTGGCGTTGAGGTCCGGCATCTTGTATTCGGCGATTTCCTTGAGTTGGGCCTTGGTGATGTGCCCGACGATGTTCTTCGGATTGCCGCTGCCCTTCTGGATTCCGGCGGCCTTGAGTAGCAGGCCGGCGACCGGCGAAGTCTTGATGACGAAGTCGTAGGTCTTGTCTTCGTATGCGGTGATGATGACGGGAACAACCTGTCCCTTGCGGTCGGCGGTCTTGGCATTGAAGTCCGTGCAGAACTTGTTCATGACCACGCCGGCGGAAGCGAGCTTCGGTCCCGGATGGGCCTCCCCGCCGGGGAGTTCCATCTTGACGACTTTGGTGATTTTCTTTCTCATGTTCACTCCTTTAGTTGGCAACATGCAGTGGTTGCGGGCCTACGCCTCGGCCCTCCCACGCTTGCGCGTCCATGCGACACGCTCGCATATCATATGCGGGTGAAGCAGCATACACAAATGTTTTTTTGCATCCGCTGCATCGATACGACACGGCGTCACGAACTTGAATTTGGCAACTTCTTTAATCCATTACGGACAAATCAGCGGACATTTCTGGTTATTGCGAGTTTGTTTCCGAAACGAAAAACTCGGCAAATCAAGTCGTTTTTGCTCTTTTGACCTTGGTTTTACGGGAATTCGATATAAAGGTAATTTTGAAAATCTCGTATTTCCATGCCATTGGAACTAATTGCTTTATTATTTTGCGAACACGGGTATTGGCAAATCGTAAAGATTATAGACCGAAGTTTAAAAAGCCGCCCCGATAAAGCGGCATCAAACAGGGAAACCGGCTTTCCTCTACTCTACTTTGGCCCTTAGAAGAAGGAGGGCATTTACAACCAATATGGCGGTCAGACCGGTATCGGCTAGTACGGCAATGTAGAGGGGGAAATTGGCTATGGCAACCGAAAGGACGAGGAAGACGGCCTTGACGACAAGGGCGGCCACGATGTTCGCAATGGCCTTGTTGCGGGTCTTGCGGGCGGCTTTTACCGCGGTCACGACCTTGCTGGGGTCGTCGTTCATTATTATCGCATCGGCGTTTTCGATGGCCAGGTCGCTGCCGATTCCGCCCATCGCGAAACCGATGTCGGCGGTCGCGATGCAAGGGGCGTCGTTTATTCCGTCCCCCAGATAGCCGACGCTTCCGTGAGAATCCCTGGAGTAGCTTTCCAAGAGGCTCCTCTTGTCTTCCGGAAGAAGCCCGGCCCTATAGCCGTCCAAGCCCAGCTTGCAAGCCACCTTCGAGGCGGCTTTTTCCCTATCGCCGGTAAGCAGGTATACCTTCTTTCCCAAAGCATGCATCCCGTCGACGAGTTTCACCGATTCTTCCCTTACCGCGTCGTCTAGGAGGACGTACCCGGCGTACTTGCTGTCCACGGCCAAGTGGACTATGGTTCCCATCTCGGCGACTTCCGGGGACCTTATCCCGTTATCGGCAAGGAAAGCGGCGTTGCCGGCCAATAGGGCGTGTCCCTTGTAGACGGCCTTGGTGCCGTGCCCGGCGACTTCGTCGAATTCGGTGATGTCCTTGCCGTAAACCGAAGCGTCTTCTCCCCCGAGTATGCCTTCGGCGATGGGATGGCTGGAACGGGCTTCGGCGGCCTTGATGAAGGTATCGAAATCCTTTTCGCCGATCTCGGAGACTTTCTTCTCGACCTTGAAGCGGCCTTCGGTCAAAGTGCCGGTCTTATCGACGCAGAGGGCCGAAAGGGAATTGAGGGTATCGAAGTTGTTGCTGCCCTTGATCACGACGCCGTGTCGGCTTGCCAGGCCGATTCCCGCGAAGTAGCTAAGGGGTACGGATATGACGATGGCGCAGGGACAGGAAATGACGAGGGCGGACAAGGCGGTATATATCCACCTCTCCCATACCAGCGGATCGTTATAGCCGGTAAAAAGGGGAGGCAACACGGCGAGCAGCAAGGCCAAGGCAATTACGACCGGGGTATATACCCGGCTGAATTTGTTTATGAACTTGTCGACCTTCGACTTCTTCGCACTGCCCGATTCCACCATCTCGAGGATCTTGGCAACGCTCGAGTCGCGGTAGGCCGCCGTGGCTTTCACCGAAAGGGAACCCGACTTAAGAAGCGTCCCGGCCTTGACCAGGCTTCCTTTCGCCGCCTCGACCGGCATGAATTCGCCGGTCAATGAGGATTCGTCGACCGAGCCTGTTCCGTCTATGACTTCCCCGTCCACGGGTAACAGGTCGCCGACCCGGATTTCCAGATTATCGCCGGGAACAATCGCTTCCGGGGAAAGCTCGCTGACGCTTCCGTCCCCGTTGATCCTCCGGGCGGTTTTGGCCTTGAGTCCTACGGCGTCGAGAATGGCTTTGTGGGATCTGCCGGAAGCAAAGGTCTCGAACAGTTCGCCGATCTGGTATAGGACCACGACCATCACGCCTTCGAAGAACTCGTTATGCTCGGGTCCGAAGGCCCGCATGCAAAAGGCCCCGATGGTGGCGATGGACATGAGGACGTTCTCGTCGAAGAAGTTGCGGTGCTTGACGATGTCGAGCGCGGCCTTGTAGAAAATGTCGTAACTGGAAATGAGATAGGCGGTTAGCATCACCGCCAGATTCCAGCCGAGGCCGACGTTGGCCTCGCCGAGGATGGTCGTGCCGATTATCGCCAGCACGAGGGAGACCAATGCCCTAACGCCGATGGTTATGAGCTTTACGCGGAAACGTTTCCCTTCCTCGTCTTCCTTCTTGGCTTCCTCTATGCGGCAGCCGTCTTCGTATCTGTCGACGATGGCCTGGACATCGTCTTTGCCAAGGGATTCCTTGCACGATAGTTCGATCCTTTTGGAAGAATAGTCGACGTTCGCGGTCTTAATCCTGGGATCTTTGGCGAGCCCTTCCTCGACCTTCAGCGCGCAGGCGGGACAATCGAGCCCGTATATGTAGAAACGGCACGATTTCATTTTTCTTCCCTCGCGTGTTCTTCCACGATTCTCAATAGCGACTCCACATGGCTGTCGGCAAGCGAATAGAAGACCTTGTGGCCTTCGCGCCTGGTGACCACGAGATGGGCTTTCCTAAGGACATTCAGCTGGTGGCTGACCAGGGACTGGCTCGCCCCAACGAGGGACACGATTTCGGAAACGTTCTTCTCCTCCCTCAGGATCGAATAGAGGATTTTCAGCCTCGTGAAATCCGAGGCGATGTTGAGCATCGATTCCATTTTGTCCACGACGCGGTCTTCCGGTATCAGGGCCATATATGAATCTCCTTTCATTTACGGCCTAATTATATGAACAGATTTTCATATTGCAATATAAAATGATTATTGATTCATATTTGTTGCAAAAAGGAAAAGGACCCGAAGGTCCTTTGCCTAGATCTTGTCGATTTCCGACAAGGTGGCCTCGATGTTGGTCGGCCTTCCGAAGAAGACGGTCTGGACGCGGTAGACGTGGGTCTCCGGATCGATGGAAATGATCTCCCCTTCCGTGTCGGCCAAGGGGCCGCGGATGATCTTGACTCTGTCCCCGACCTTGAAACGGCTTGCCATTTCCTCGCTTATCTCGCCGATGCGTTTGAGAACCGGTTCGATTTCCTCCATCGGGACCGGGGTCGGCTTCTGGCCGCCGCCGGAACTTCCGGCGATGCCGGTAACGCCCGGGGTATTACGGACGATGTACCAGGATTCGTCGGTCATCTTCATCTCGACGAAGACATAGCCCGGGTAGAGGTTGATTTTCTTGGTCTTCCCGGTCGGGATGCCGTCCTTGAGGACGGGTACTTCCTGTTCGGCGATGATGACACGGAAGATCTGTCCTTCCATGTTCATGCTCTTGATGCGCTTTTCGAGATTGGCCTTGGTCTTGGCCTCGTGCATCGAATAGGTGGTAACTATGTACCACTGTTTTTCTCCAACGTTTTCTGGCATGTTAACCTCCGAAGGCTTGCTTGAGGAGATTTATGATGGCATTGGCGGTCAGATCCTCAAGGACGATGAATAGGGCCGCGAAGACGGTGATGCAGATGACGACCGCGATGGTAGGGAAGAGCACGTCTCCCTTCGGCCACCTGATGCGTTTGGCTTCGCGCGCCACTTCCCGCACGTACTTGGCTGGTTTTGTCATAGTTCTCCTTACCTGCTCTCCTTGTGCACCGTATGGCGGTTGCAGTGGGGACAGTATTTCTTTATTTCGATGCGGCGGGGATCGTCCTTCCGCTTGGTCACCTGGTAGTTCCTACTTAGGCACTCCGAGCAAATCAAAACAACCTTTTCCCTTCCCATAAACGATAATAAAGCGTGGAAATGATAATCCCTTAAGGGATTGATGTCAAATCAGGCTTTAACCGGATACTCACCGCTAAGCACGGAAGCGGTCACGAAGTCCCTGAATGCCTTGAAGCGCGTCTTCACGACCTTGTAGCTGAGGCCTGTCAGTTCCATTATCTCGGCGTAGCTTTTACCCTTCAGGCGAAGGGAAGCCACCAAGAGGACGCTTCGGTTTAGTTCCTTGGGAGCCTTCCCAAGGGCGATTGCCTCGTCGGCGTAGTTCAGGAAGATCCGGGGGTCGTCATAGCCGCTTGAAGGAATGACGTCGCAGAAGGTAACGTTCGTGTCTTCCCCGTCGGATTTGAGGGCACAGTCGGATAGATAGATGTTCTTCGATTCCTCGAACACCTCCCCTACCTTCCGGGCGATGTCGTGGCCCAGGGCCGATTCGAAGTACCTTCTGAAACGCGAGTTCCCGAATCTGAACGAGTTTACGGCATGCAGGAAGCTATTGAAAAACTCGGAACCGAGATCGAAGGCGTTTAGGTAGAAGTAGGAAGCGGGAGCCGCCCTCTTGGCGTGGTATTCCCTTTTGGCGTAGTAGCGGGAAGTCAAAGTTTCGAGGGCGCCGGCCACGCCCAAACGCGAGAGCAGCAAAAGCTCCTCGTCTTTCAAAGCATCACTATCCATATTCACCTCCGATAGTGAAATATATTATCTCTTGGATTCGTTCCGTTTCAAAGTGGCAACTGCCATGAAAAGGGCCCCGGCCACCGCGGCGTTCAGTGAGTTTACGTGTCCTACTAGGGGAATCTTCACGATGAAATCGGAGTTTTCTTTCACTAGTCGCGAAATGCCGAATCCTTCGCTTCCAATGACTATCGCCATCTTCCCCGAATAATCGACCTCGTCGTAGTCCGTCTTCGCCTTTGCGTCGGTGGCCACGATCCAGTAGCCGTTTTCCTTCAGGGTGCGGATGCAGCCCGTCAGGTTCGGAACCGTCACGATGGGTACGTAGTTGAAGGCGCCGGTGGAAACCTTGGCGGCCGCCTCGGTCAAGGGGGCCTGCCCCCTTTCCTTTGTAATGAGGGCATCGGCGCCCAGGGCGTCCGCCGATCTCAGCAGACTCCCCAAATTCACCGGATCCTCAATCCCGTCGAGGATGATGAGCAGCGGGTCTTTCTTACCCTTAAGGCGGCCAAGTATGGCTTCGAGGCTAAGGGGGGCGACATAGCGGCAAACCGCGACGAAACCCTGATGGTTGGAGGAATGGCAGAGATCCCCCAGCTTGTCTTCTTCCAGATATCCGGCTTCCACCCCTTTCAGGGCAGCCAGTTCCAACAGCCTGTCTCCTTTGCGCTTGTATGACACGAAGAGGTGCTCGACGCTGCCGGCCTCGATGGAAGCGGCCACGGCATTGCGGCCGCTTACGATTATGTTTCCGGGAAAGGGGCGCTCCCGCTTTTTCTTCTTATGCATCGGCGGAAAGTTTCAACTCCAAGGGCCTAAGGGTGAACCTCAGTTCGTCCACGAAAGCGGTCGTCGAGGCCTGGGAGGCAAACGAGCAGCGCATTGTTATGCGCAGGGCCTGCTGCCCTTGGTAGAGGACGATTTCCGAACGGGTATCGCGGATCGTGACCGAATAGCGGGATGCGACGAGCAGGACGTCCTTAAGCAGGGGCTTGTCGCAAGGCACGACCACCATCAGGACGGGGTTTTTCCTAGAGGCGAAACGCTCGACCTTCCGCATCGCCACGAGCATGAAGAAGGCAATGAGCGTAGCCAAAACGGCGATGACGAAATTGCCGGAACCGGCGGCTAGGCCGATGGCCATCACGAGCCAGAGGGTCGAAGCGGTAGTCAGGCCTTTGACGTCTATGCCCGTCTGCACGATGGTACCAGCACCGAGGAAGCCGATGCCGGATATGACCTGGGCAGCAAGCCGAGCCGGATCCCTATTGGGAAAATCGAGAGTCGAAAAGCCATAGACGGAAATGACCATTATCAGCGCGGAGCCGATACCGACCAGAAGATGGGTCCTCAAGCCCGCCGCGTGGCCGTGATACTCCCTTTCGAATCCGATGACGAAGGTAAGCCCGGCCGCCACAAGCAGGGATACCACGACGAGAAGGAGGTTGCCCACTATGCAGAGTTCCTCCGCTCCGGTGCCGAAACCCGAATTGAACCAGTCGATGATGATGCGGTCGATGCCAGTCATTCTATATCAGGCCCCTTTCTAGAAGCCTCGGCCGAAGGGCGTCGCTTTTCTCGAAATCCTTGGCGCTTCTGGCAGAATTATACTCTTCGAGCAGCGCCTTGTCTTCTTCGCAAAGAAGCGGCTTATCCAGGCAAAGCCCGAGTATCGAAGCGTGGAGCGAAAAACAAGCGAAGTTTTGTGCAAGTTTTTCGAGGTTAAATGCTCTAGAGCGCAGGATTACGTTGATTTGCTTGGCTTCCTCGTAGAGGGCACTCAGGGCATTGGGGGTATTCAAATCGTCGCAAAGCGCGGCTATGAAAGGCGATTCCGTATCTTTGACCTGTTTGTATGGATCTCTTCCGCCCAACTGAAGTTTTAGGGAAGCGCGCCTATATGTGGCGTTAAGGGAATTGACTTTGGTGAGAGCCTCGCCGAGGGCTTCTTCCCCGAAGGCCACCGGGGCCCGGTAATGGGTGGAAATAAGGGAGAGCCTGAAGGCCTCGCCTCCGTAACGTGCGACCACGTCCTTCGCGGCCATGACGTTCCCGAGGCTCTTGCTCATCTTCTCCTTCCCCATGTTCACGAAGCCGTTATGGACGAAGTAACGGGCCAAGAGGTTGCCGTTATGGGCATAGCTTTGGGCTATTTCGTTTTCGTGGTGGGGGAACTTGAGATCGAAACCGCCTCCGTGTATGTCGATATAACCGTTTTGATCACGGAATATGGAATCGATCATCACGCAGCACTCACTATGCCAGCCAGGTCTTCCTTTCCCCCAAGGGGAATCCCATTTGATACCGGTCTCCGTCTTCTTCCAAAGGGCGAAATCCAAGGGATCTTCCTTGTTGGAATTGACTTCTATACGGGCACCCTGCTCCAGATTTTCAATGGAATTGCCGGATAGTCTCCCGTAACCCGGGACCATGCGGACCCGGAAATAGACGTCGCCTCCGGCCTCGTAGGCAAAGCCTTTTTCGACCAAATCGGATATATAGGAAATTATTTTCCCCATGTAGCGGGTCGGGGTCGGCGTGTGGTCGGGCTCCATGATGCCCATCTTTTCGGATATTTCGCCGTATTCCGCGATTACCTTGGCGGTCAATTCGCTTTCGGCAATCCCTAGCCTCATGGCTTCGTTTATTATCTTGTCGTCGACGTCCGTGTAATTGCTCACGTAGGTAACGTCGTACCCCATGGCAATCAGGAGGCGTCTCAGGGTGTCGAAAACCACCGGGGGACGGAAATTGCCGACGTGGGGCGAGGCATAGACGGTCGGTCCACAGACGTAGATGGATACCTTGCCTTCTTCTAGCGGCACGAATTCTTCCGTCTTGTAGTCAAGGGAGTTGAACAAACGAAGTTTCACGGCAATATCCTAACATGCTTATTGGAAAAGGGCTTTAAGGAGGTCCTTTGGACGGGAGAATACATAGGAAGCTTTGGAAAGCAATTCTGGTTTGTACTGGCCATAGCCCCAAGTGCATAGCCCTACTTTGGCACCGGAACTCTCCCCCAGTTCTATATCCGGTTTGGAATCCCCGACATAAAGAATGTCTTCTGGTTTCAGCCCGTTCCTGTTTAGCATGTCGAGAAGCATCGTCGGATCGGGCTTCTTCGGCATGTCGTCCCTTGCGCCTTCGACTTCCCGGAAGATCCCCGGGTAGAAATTGGCGACGATGGCCTTGGCCAATTCGTCTGGTTTATTCGAAAGCACGTAGAGGGAGTAGCCCCTGTTACGCAGGAAAGCCAGGGTTTCCGGCATGCCGTTATAAGGCTTGCTGTGGGCCGACTGGTATTTCCCGTATAGGGGCATGTATGTTTGCTTCAGTTTGGAGAAAGCATCGGAATCGTCCATCTCCCCGAGGGCCTTATGGCAAAGGACATCCGTTCCCCGCCCGATAAAGGACTTCGTTTCCTTGAGGCTATAGGAAAATGGATACCCCAACGCCGAGAGGGCTGCGTTGAGGGCCCTTCTTATGTCGCGGAGGGTATCTAGCAAGGTCCCATCCAAATCGAAGACGAAGGCTTTCATCGTGCCGATTTTAATACGGGCCTTCAACTAGGTTAAGGATTACTTAAAAAAGGCGCCCTCTGGGCGCCTTCGTTAACCTATCCGATTAGAGAAGGGTTATGTAGGTGACGTTGTTTGCGACGTCCTCGTCGATATTGACGTAGAAGGTAAGACCGTTGAAATCCTTTTGATAGGTCTCGTCGAAGCCATCATCGGGTTCGGCAGACAGGGTCCAGCCGTCGGCGACGAGGGCCGATCCGTAGTCGAGTCCGGTGGCAAAGACGTAGCCGATGAGGAATTCGATAGACCCCATCGTGAAATAGGCGGGGGTGTCGGCCGGGCAGACGATGTCCGGCAGGGTCACGCCGTAGAACAAGTTGGCAAGCATGTAGGAATTGGCGAAGGTCTCGGAATCGTAGACCCAGAGGCTATAAGGCTGGGCGAAAAGGTAGATGATGCCGTTGACGCTATCGTAAACAACCTGCAGGGTCATGGTCTTAGCGGCATCCCAGTATAGGTAACCGAATCCTTCATGGTAGCCGTGTCCCCATCCGGCGGCGTCGAGAACGGCAAGATAGTCGTCGAAATCGGTTTCGTCGACGCAATAGGCGGTTACGGTGACGGAGTTTGCATCGCTTTCGAGACCGAGCCAAGTGGCATCGAGTTCCGGCAGGGTTCCTTCGATCGACAGGCCGGCAAGGGCTTCCTCGACACCAAGGTCGCTCCAGTTTTGGACCAAGGCAAAGGGCGTGACGACGATGTTGGTGCCGTCGGTGTCGTCGGTGTCCTCGACGACTTCAACCTGCACCGATCTGGTGGCGGCATCGACGTAGATGTCTAGGTCGGCAAGGTAGGTCCAATCGGCGGAAGCCGCTAGCTGGGCTTTGTAATCGGCTACGTGGTCGACGAGTTCGTTGTTATCGTCGAGGTCCTGGAGAACGATGATGAACTCCCCTGTATCGAGCATGTTGTAGAGGATGCCGAATTCCCACTCGAATGAAGGAACGGGCAGGGTGGCGGTCACGCCGTCTTCGCCGGCGGCTGCCACGTATCCGTTGATGGTGGCGGCATCCCATTCGGTAATGTAGTTGCCGTCCGATTGCATAATATAGAGATCGGTCGTGCCGTATTCTGCATCATAGCTGACGTTCACGAGGTAGGTAGAGGAAGGATCTTCGTAGTAGAACTCGCCATCGATGAAGGCTTTGCGGACGAATTCCGCTTCGACGAGGGCGGCGATGTATTCGTCTACGGCATTAAGGCCATAGCAATAGACCTCTATTGTATAGTACCACTCGTCGACATAAAGCCCGTAGTAGTCGGCGCCTTCCAAAGCCGGCAGGGTCGATCCACCTTCCCCGTAGAGGCTAGCAATCCCTTCCGCTATGTCTTCGGCGGGCCAATCAATGAGCAGTGAATTGGCAGTGAACTGGATGGTCGTCGTTCCCGAGACGAAGTCGTAGTCGTTAACGATCGCACCAAGTTCGTGAGTCGGCGAAACGACGTACGTCGAGCCGCTATAGACACCTTCAATTTCATCCCAATCGGCTGCGAGAAGATCATCTACATAAGAGGTGAAATTTCCGGAAACTTCGAGCATCGGGTACTCGTTGTAATAACTGTCGTACGCCGTGTAGATGAGGTAATAATGATCGGCACCATCGCTGGGGACAGGAAGGGTAATGTCCGTAAGCGATAGTACTTCTTCGATTGCCGCGGCCAAGTCGTCACCCGGCCAAACGTTGGTCGAAAGACTGGGGAACCAGTAGCCAACCAACGTGCCGGTGCCTTCGGTAACCTCAACGAAATTCCCTTCGGCATCCACGAAGCCCAACTGGGCTTGGATTTGCGAAAGATCGCCGAAAGTCTTGTCAAGTATGTTTTGGCCCGGTGCGACGCCTGAATAAAGGTCGGTATTGTCAACATAGCCGTCTTCGACGTGGGCAGCGATATAGCCGCTCAATTCGGCGACGCTGGCGCCTTCGACCGACATGAGCAATACGTTGCCGCCGGAAGTATCTTGTCCAACATCGAAGGTAACTTCCTTCGTTCCGAAATCGAAAAATGGTATTTCGTGTCCGGTACCGACAACCGACCGGATTACCTCGAGCTGTTCGTCGGTCCAAGCCGGAGTCGGTTCGGGCTCCGTGTCGGGCGTGGATGATGTGTCGGGCTCTGGCTCTTCTGTGCTGGAACTGCTAGTCGAGTTTCCGGCGCAGGCAGCCAAGCCTAGCGCAGCCAGTGCTATTAGCAAAGGCCATTTTGCTTTCTGCATAAATTGCTCCTTTCCAATAGGCCGTTGAAGGCCACCTGGATCCCCCAGGATGGTGGTATTAAATAGAAATCGAGGTGAATTTCAATAATTATTTTCATTCATTTGTTCTATGCGACAAAAAACCATTTAAAATGTTCGGCGCCAACTGATTTAAAGGCTGCCGATATAGACCTTCCTCCCATTTTTGCAGGAAGTGTTTGCGGGGATATCCGGAAACAGGGCCTTTTAGAAAAAGGGGACCGCCCGGTCCCCTGATAGATTTACTTCGCAAATCCCCCGCGGTCTTTGCGGTAGCTGGTATGGAGCAGCCTTTCAGCTTCCTCGCTGCCGTAATGGCCGAGATAGTCGGCATAAAGCCTTATTATGTCCGGGTTGTTGTGGCTTTGGCGGATGGCCTTCTTTTCGTCGATGTCGTAAAGGATGGCCGCCCTCTTGGCACGGTAGGTATCGAGTATGTCGTCGCCCTCGTGCTCGAGAAGGTTGGGTTTCACGAATGGTTGGCCGCCGCCGTTGATGCAGCCGCCCGGGCAGCCCATGATTTCGATGAAGGCATATGGGGACTTGCCGGCCCTCACCTCGTCGAGCAACGGCTTGGCGTTTTTCATGCCGCTGGTCACGGCGACCTTGAAGGTTTTCCCGCCGATGGTGACGTCGGCTTCCTTGACGGACGCCTGTCCCCTGACGGGCTTGAAATCGATGGGGTTCATCTCCTGCCCGGTCAAGGTATGGTAGGCGGTGCGGATGGCCGCTTCCATGACGCCGCCGGTAGCGCCGAAGATGGCCCCGGCGCCGCTATATTCGCCGATCAGGTCGCCGTCGAATTTCTCTTCGGGCAACTCGTCGTAGACGATGCCGGCCCTCTTGATCATGGCGGCCAGTTCCCTCGTGGTCAAAACGGCGTCGACGTCGGGCAAACCGTCAACGAATTCCTCGGGACGGCGGCTTTCGCCTTTCTTCGCGGTGCAGGGCATGACCGAGACGACGAAGATGTCCTTGGGGTCGATGTTGTGTTTTTTGGCGTAATAGCTCTTGATGATCGCGCCTTCCATCTCCTGGGGCGACTTGCAGGTGGAAACATGGGGAATGAGATCGCTATAGAAGAACTCCATATAGTTTATCCAGCCCGGCGAGCAGGAGGTGATCTGCGGAAGGGGCGCCTTGTTCTTGGTGATCCTCTCGACCAGTTCCTGGCTTTCCTCGGTTATGGTGAGGTCGGCCCCGAAATTGGTATCGAAGACGCGGTAGAAGCCGAGGCGGTGCAGGGCGGCGACCATTTTGCCTTCGCCGTTTTCTTCGCCAATCCTATGTCCGAATTCCTCGCTGATCGCGGCCCGGACGGACGGGGCGGTCTGGACTATGACCTTCTTTCCTTCGGCCATGGCTTTGTCGACCAAGGAGATCTCGCGCTTTTCGCTAAGGGCCCCGGTCGGGCAGACCTCGATGCACTGCCCGCATTGGATGCAGGGCACTTCGGCGAAGGACTTGTTGAAGGCAGGTCCCACTATGGTATTGAAGCCACGCTGCTGGAAGCCGAGAATCCCGATGCCCTGGGCTTCCTTGCAGCGTTCGATGCAGCGGCCGCAGAGGATGCACTTGCCGGTGTCGCGGGTGATGCCCGGGGCCACTTCGTCGACGGTCCTCTTGCTCATGGTGCCGAGGAACTTGTTGGGTTCGGCACCCGTTATTTCGGCGGCATGGAGGAGTTCGCAATGGCCGTTTTTGGTGCAGCCGAGGCACTCCTTCACGTGGTTGCTCAAAAGAAGCTCGACCGAGTGCTTCCTCGCTTCGGTGGCCATCGGCGAGGAAATCCATATCTCGAAGCCCTTTTCGGCGGGTATTTCGCTGACGGGATAGACACAGGAGGCGAAGAGCTTCCCGCCCCTCGCGCTTCTTATCTCGACAAGGCAGACACGGCAGGAGGCCAGGGAGTTATGGCCTTTGTTCCAATAGCAGAGGGTCGGTATCCTGTAGCCGCATTCCCTTGCCGCCTCGAGGACGGTAAGCGACTTGTCGACGCTATATACGCGTCCCTCGATGTTTATGTTTATCTTTTCCATTTGCTTACCTCTTTTCAATGGCGTGGAAGGGGCACTTCAGCATGCAGGTGCCGCACTTGATGCACTTGCTCTGATCGATGACGTAAGGCTCTTTCCCGGGCACGCCGTGGATGCAGCTGACCGGGCAGTTGCGCGAGCAAAGCGAGCACTTCTTGCACTTGTTCGGATCGATTTCGTAGTGCATGAGCTTCTTGCAGACGTGGGCCGGGCATTTCTTGTCGACCACGTGGGCCCTGTATTCCTCGGGGAACGAATTCATCGTCGAGAGAATCGGGTTGGCCGCGGTCTGGCCTAAGGCGCAGAGGCTTCCGCGCTTGATGGTCTCGGCCAAAGAACGCAGGTCGTCGAGCGTCTTCTCGGTCGCGGTCCCGTGGGTGACCGTTGTGAGCAGTTCCAAGAGCCTCTTGGTCCCGACGCGGCAGGGGGTGCACTTCCCGCAGCTCTCGTCGCAGATGAATTCCATGTAGAACTTCGCGACGTCGACCATGCAGTTGTCCTCATCCATGACGATGGCGCCGCCCGAACCCATCATCGAACCCTTGGCGATGAGGTTGTCGTAGTCGATCGGGGTATCGAGGTCCTTTTCGGTCAGGCAGCCGCCGGAAGGCCCGCCGGTCTGGATGGCCTTGAACTTCTTGCCGTTAGGTATACCGCCGCCGATGTCGAATATTAGTTCGCGGAGCGTGGTGCCCATCGGGACTTCCACTAGGCCGACGTTGTTGATCTTGCCGCCCAAGGCAAACACCTTGGTACCCTTGCTCTTCTCGGTGCCGATCTTGGCGAATTCCTCCGCCCCTTCCCTGATGATGTAGGGGACGATGGCGAGGGTTTCGACGTTGTTGACGCAGGTCGGCTTGCCCCAGAGCCCCTTGATGGCCGGGAACGGCGGACGGGGACGCGGCATGCCGCGCTTGCCCTCGATGGAATTGAGCAAGGCGGTCTCTTCGCCGCAGACGAAGGCGCCGGCCCCAAGGCGCAAGTGCGCCCGGAAACTGAAGCCGGTTCCAAGGATGTTGTCGCCCAGCAATCCGACCGCTTCCATGTCCTTGATGGCCCGCTGGACGCGTTCCACCGCGACGGGGTATTCGGCACGGATGTAGAAATAGCCGTCCTTGGCCCCGAAGGCATAGCCGGCAATCATCATGCCTTCGATGACCTCGAAGGGGTTCCCTTCCAAGATGGAACGGTCCATGAAGGCGCCGGGGTCGCCCTCGTCGCCGTTGCAGACTATGTACTTCTGTTCCGAAACCTGGTTGGCGGCAAACTGCCACTTCCTGCCGGTCGGGAAGCCCGCACCGCCGCGTCCGCGCAATCCGGACTTCAGTACTTCATCGATGACTTCCTGCGGCTTCATGGTGGTCAAGACCTTCTTCAGGGCCTTGAAACCGTCATAGCCGAGCGATTCTTCCAAATAATCCGGGTTGATGAGCGAGCAGCCGTGGAGGGCAATCCTCCTTTGCCTCTTGTAGAAATTGATGTCGTCCTGGCGGGCAACCTTCTCGTGCGTCGCGGGATCGACGTAGAGCAGATCCTCGACGATATGGCCTTCGACGAGGTCTTCTTCCACTATCCGCTTGATGTCTTCTTTCTTCACCATGCGGTAGAGGGTGTCTTCGGGGAATATCTTCACGAAGGGACCCTGCGAGCAGAATCCGAAACAGCCGACGTGGTTGACGCTGACCTTGTCGCCTAATCCCTTCTCGTCTATCAGTTTCTTCAGTTCGGCGATCAGATCGTTCGAACCGTTAGAAAGGCAGCCGGTCCCGCCGCAGACGACCACAGCCCTTTTGCCGTTGGCCCCGCTAATTTTGTCTTCGAAGGCCTTGGTGCAGGCTTCGATGTTCTTGTCCAGTATTTCCGGAGAAACGATGCGTTCCATTAGTTAGCGGCCTCCAATGCCCGGTATTCGTTGATGATGGACGCCACCTTGTCGGGGCTGACCATCGGATAGACCTTGCCGTTGATATTGACGGCAGGGGCAAGGGCGCAGGCCCCGATGCAGCGGACGGCTTCGATGGTGAACAAACCGTCCTCGGTGGTCTCGCCCGGTTTGATTTTCAATAGTTCCGAGAACTTGTCGATTACGTTCTGCGAGTTCTTGACGTAGCAGGCGGTGCCGAGGCAGACGCCGATGACGTACTTGCCCTTCGGGGTGACCGAGAAGAAGGCGTAGAAGGTAACCACGCCGTAGATTTCGGCGACCGGTATCCCCGTCTCCTCGGAAACGATTTCCTGCACTTCCAAGGGAATGTAGCCGTATTTGTTCTGGATGTCGCTTAGGATCATCATCAAGGGCGACGGTTCGTCCTTATGGGCAGCGCATATCTGACGCACCCCATCGATAACTTCTTTGCGGATTTTCATTTAGCCTCCCGCATGAAAAACATCATGACGAGTGAATTTTAGTTTTTGTTTTGCCTTGGGGCAATAAAACGATTGAAAGGGCTACCAATAAGGTAAAAATCTACCGACTTGGCAAGCAGTCCAACTACCCTGGCGTTGATTTTCATCACGTTGTAATTCAACGGCCGACCCCAGTCAAGAAATACCGGAGACCAGCCTCCTCTTCATTCGAAATTCGGACATAAAAGAGAACCGAATCCGGACCCGGACCCGGCTTTTGCGGGGGTATTCCGAAATTGCGTGGATTATAGAGGCGGCAATGCCCCGGTCAGGTAGAGAACCGAAAATACCAGCACCCCGAGGAGGTCGAAAAAAGAACACCGCACCGTAGAAGAAACCTTTGTAGAAACTTTTGTCCCTGCTTAGCGACGGGGCATTCTCTTTCACGACGTTTTTGTCGTTCCGTTCGCTCATAGGAAACACCCCACTGCCCCAAGCAGTCCGCTAGGCGATGCCCAAGGAAAATCGAATGTCAAACCCCCCGTGGAAACAGAGGATTCCAAAAGAAAACGCCGGATAACCGGCGTTATCTGCTTGCTATTGTCCCGCCTGCGCGGCCGTGCCGGCGTTCGGCTGGAATTTGGCGGACGTCAGGTTGAGTTCGTCGATCGCAAGTACCGGGAAGGAAAGGACCCTAAGCACGTGCTCGGCCTTGGATTTATCGAAGGGCTTCATGATGGATAGGCCCAAGGACTGCCCGCCGTCATTGACTGCGATATAAAGGCGGTTCCCGCTGGCAAAGGCCAAGTCGAAGGTCCCTTTGAGGAAACCCTCCAAGGCCATGATCTTTTCCTGCACCTGCGGGGTAAGGAGATAGAAGACGGTCTGCTTGTCGTTGCTATAGGTATTGAACTTGTTGTTGAAGGCGATGAATTCGGTCTCGACCTTTTCCCCGTTATAGAATCCGCCGCCGAAGAGCCCGGCCTTTTCTATGACCCGGACCTCGTGGTCGAAATGACGGCCGAAATCTATGCGGTAAAGCGTGCCGGCCGCATAGGTAACGTACTCGACATAGGTGTTTTTCCCGTTGCGGCGCACCTCACGCCTTTGCAGGTTGTAGGAAGCCTGGGCGAAGGAGAGGCCGTTGCACTTGCCGATTTTAAGGTCGGAACGGAGATAACGGTCCGGGGCGCTGAAGAACCCGGTCGATAGAAGTTCGGGCAAATCGAATCCGCTTTTCGGATACTTGGCGACGTCCGTGTAGTAGGTCTTGTCCACGAGGTCGTCGAGCACCCTAACCGCCGCCTTGGCGAATTTGCCCCGGAAACTCAGTCCGAGCGTCAGGAAGACGAAAGCGACGACGGCCAAGACGCCGCAAGTTATGAGAAGCGGCATGTCCAGTGTCGCCAAACCGCTGAAGAGGAGAACCAGTACGGCCGCGAAGGCCACTACCGCAAGGATTATGAAAACGAGGAAATAGGTTTTCTTCTTCTGCCGGTCCGCCTCGATGGAGGAAACGGTCCTAGCCAAAACTTCCTCGTTGCCCTGAAGCATGGTTCAAAACCCGCCGAAATTAGAATTCTATTTTGACGTCCTGCCTCTTGGCCTCTTCGGCTTCGAAGAAGTCGCGCTTCACGCAGCGGAGGTGGTTGGCCACGATGGACGAGGGGAATACAACGATGTCCTGGTTATAGACCGTGACGTTGGAGTTGTAGACCCGACGGGCGGCCTGGAGCTGTTCCTCGACCTCGGTAATCTGGTTCTGAAGTGCCAGGAAGTTGGTATTGGCCTTGAGATCGGGGTATTGTTCCGCGACGACGTTGATGGTATCGAAGGCCTTGGTCACCGCGTTGGCGAAGTTCTCCTTCTCCTTCATGGGGGCATTGCTGGCCGGACGACGCATGGAAATGACGTTGGTCAGCGTTTCCTGCTCGTGCTTGGCGTAGCCCTTCACGGTGGCGACGGCCTTGGTCAGCAAGTCGAAGCGCTTGGTAAGGGCGACGTCGATTCCGGAAGCCGCCTCGTCGATCTTAATCTGTTCCTTCTTCAGGCGGTTGCTGGTGGAAATCCACCAAGACACGATGCCGATGATGAGTATCAACAGGATGGCGCCGACTACGATGCCGATCACCACTCCCACGTCTAGTAAGGTATTGTTCATGTTCTTACCTGCCTTTTCGGAAAGAGTATAGGCAAAAAGCCGGAAAAGGAAAAGGGGCGGTAGCCCGCCCCTATTTTGTCAGGAGATCAAGCCCGGTTCTTCTTGCGGCTTCTTACCAGGGCGAAGGTCCCGGCACCAAGACCGGCGAGGGCAAGCCCGCCCAGAACCACGAAGGTCAGCGGGGCATTCCCTTCGCTAAACGGCAGGAAGGCGCTTTGCTCGGCCACCATCGCGTTGTAGTTATTGACCATACGGCTATATTTCAAACCGGCATTGACGTCATTTACCGTCGGCTCTCCGGTATAATCGGGATATTCGCCTTCCGTATAGGCGTAGTCGGCAATGGTGAAGTTGCCGAGATCGTTATCGGCAATCCAGTGAGTCATGTCCTCACGGAAGAGCCACGTCCTCATGAGAGTCCTGAAATTGCCATATCCGTTGTCTTTGCTTTCGGAGCAGGTGTAGTAAGCGGTAAGAACATGGGTTGCGAATACCTCGGCGCTGATACGCTTGTTTTCGAGGTCCTCATCATCTTCCTGATATTGGTCTGCAATTCCCCAAGTGGTTAGCAGGGTTCCTTCGCTGTCTTTGTAGAGATAGAGTACTTGGGCATTATCGCCGCTATTGTAAGTGAAAACTTCGGTTTCGCCCCATAGAGTCTGATCGGTGTCATTATAGCATTTCATGGTAACTTCGGTGCCGTCGGCCGAGATGATGGAAGTCGGCAAATCGTAGTAAACTAGCCAAAGACCATCGGCCCATGTTGAAGGACGAACATTCTCGTATCCACCGGGCGCGTATTCCTCGCCGCCGACATTAACCTTCCAAGTGTATCCTTGTCCGCCCTGTTGGTCGCCGCGGTTAACCCACAGCCTGAACGTATCGGCTTCCCCAGCATAATAAGCCTCGGCCTTTTCGACTTCGGTTCCGGCACCCAGTCCCGCCGCGGCTCCGACGAGTCCGCCCAAAGCGACTAGGCCCAGAAGCAATGATTTCTTCATAAACAAAATCCTTTCTTTTTCTTTCGAGGAATGATACCACGTCCGAGGATTATTGAAAGCGCTTTCAAGGTTTTTTGCGATTTAAAGGAAAAAGAAAAGGAGGAAGGACAGTTCCTTCCTCCCCTGGTTCCGGTCTTAGTCGGCGAAGCGGACCAAGACGAGTTCGGCATTGTCGCCCTTGCGGTTACCGAGCTTGTAGGTCTTGGTATAGCCGCCCTGGCGATCCTTGAACTTCGGGCCGATCTCGCCGAAGAGCTTCTGGAGAGCGCTTTGGCCTTCCTTGACTTCGACGTCGCGGAGTATCGCCGCGGCATTGCGGCGGTCGCTTAGGGTATTGCCCTTGGCGAAGGTCACTAGCTTGGCAGCCAAACTGACTAGTTCGGGCGCCACGCCGCTCGTGACGGTGACTTCGTCGTGGACCACTAGCTCGGTTACGACGTTGCGGAGCATCGCCTTGTTCTTCGAAGCGGTGTATCCGGCCTTGAAACGGACCCCGGCCTTGCCGTGGACGTTCTTTCTTCCTTGTGCTGGCATTGTTATTCTCCTACGTAATCACGGAAGTGAAGCCCGAGGTTGGCGAGCTTCTCCTTGACTTCCTTGAGGGACTTCTTGCCGAGGTTGCGGACCTTCATCATCTCGTCTTCGCTCTTCTGGCAAAGCTCCATGACGGAGGAAATACCGGCCCTCTTCAGGCAGTTGTTGGCCCTCACGGAAAGGTCTAGTTCCTCGATCATCATGTCGAGGAGCTTGTTGTCTTCGCTCTTGGTCTCTTCCTTGGTCATCTTGTACTTGGCCACTTCCTCGTCGAGTTTGGTGAACTGCTTGAAGTGGTTGATGAGCATCTCGGCGGCCAAGGCAAGCGCGGCGCTCGGCGAGATGGAACCATTGGTGGTTATCTCGATCTTGAGTTTGTCGAGCTTGGAATCGTGGCCCACGCGGGTGGGTTCGACGCTGTAGGCGACCTTGGTGACGGGCGAATAGTTGCTGTCGGTGGAAATCACGCCGATCGAGGCGATGGCGCGTTCGACCTTGTTGGCTTCGCTCGTGACGTAGCCGCGGCCGTTGGCGGCGTAAATGCTCATCTTAAGATGCCCGTTTTCGCTTAGGTGGGCGATTTCGAGCTCGGGATTGACGACTTCCACGAAGGGCGGAAGGACCAGGTCCTTGGCCTTGAGGACGCCCGGGCCCTTGAAATCGGCCTCGAGGCGCTTGCCCTCCCCGGAATTGTCCCCGATCTTGAGGACGAGATCCTTGAGGTTGAGGATTATTCCCGTCACGTCCTCGAGGACGCCCGGGATGGCGGTGAATTCGTGGCGCACCCCTTCGATTTCCACGGCGTAGACGCTCGCGCCCGGGAGGGCACTGAGCAACACGCGCCTGAGGGCATTGCCGATGGTGGTACCGAAGCCCCTCTCCAAGGGGGTTACCTCGAAGGCGGCGTAGTGTTCGTTTTCGTCGGAACTCGTGACCTTGAACTCGATGGGTTGGAAGGGATCGGGGAAACGGGTCTCGTCGTTAAGGCGTTCGTTAATGCTGGTGGCCATTATTTACCTCCTATTAGCCCCTCGGCCGCTTCGGCGGACGGCATCCGTTATGCGGAACCGGGGTGGTATCGGTGATGGAGAGGACCTGCAGGCCGCTCACGCCTAGAGCCCTGACCGCGGACTCGCGGCCCGGACCCGGGCCCTTGACGTCCACGTCGACCTGGCGGAGGCCTTGGTCGAAGGCGCTCTTGGCAGCCGCTTCGCTGGCAAGCTGGGCGGCAAACGGGGTGGCCTTTTTGGCACCGCGGTAGCCTAGGGCTCCGGCACTGCTCCAGGCAATGACATTGCCGTTGGTATCGGTGATGGTGACGATGGTGTTGTTGAACGAACTATGGATGTGCGCGACGCCGCGGGTAAAGTTGCGCTTTACCTTCTTCTTGCGGCTGGTCGTGGCCTTTTTCTTCTTGTCTGCCATTTTGCCTCCTAACTACTACTTCGTAGCCTCTTTCTTGTTGGCGATGGTCTTGCGCTTGCCCTTGCGGGTACGGGCGTTGGTCCTCGTCCTTTGTCCCCTGACGGGGAGGCCCTTCTTGTGGCGGATGCCGCGGTAGCAGCCGATTTCCTGTAGACGCTTGATGTTCAGCGCGACCTCGCGGCGCAAATCGCCTTCGGTCTTGTAGTGGGCGACCTCGCTGCGGAGGGCGCTAAGCTGGTCGTCGGTGAGGTTCTTGACGCGGATGTCTTCGCTCACACCGGCCTTTTCGCAGATTTTCTTGGCGGTCGAATCCCCGATGCCGTAGATGTAGGTAAGGGAGATGACGACGCGCTTCTCGTTTGGGATATCGATCCCGGCAATACGTGCCATTTGATAACTTCCTTTCTAATTAACCCTGGCGCTGTTTGTGCTTAGGGTTGCTGCAGATGACCATGACCTTGCCATGGCGCCTGATTACTTTGCATTTGTCGCAAATGGGTTTGACCGACGGTCTGACTTTCATTTTGCTAACTCCTTAATTCTTATAACGGAATGTGATGCGCCCGCGTGTTAGATCGTAAGGTGAGAACTGGACGGTCACCCTATCGCCGGGGAGAATGCGGATGTAATGCATCCGGATTTTGCCCGAAACGCAGGCCTGGATGACGGCGCCCGTGGATAGTTTCACCTTGAATTCGGCGTTGGGTAGCGTTTCCAACACCGTGGCTTCGACTTCGATGCAGTCTTCTTTGCTCAATTTCCTTCCTCCTTTCCGCTGACGGTCAATATAGCGTACCCGTCCTTGGTAACCAGGACGGTGTTTTCGTAGTGGGCGGTAAGTCCCCCGTCCTTGGCCACGACCCCCCAGCCGTCGCCGAGGGTTCTGGTCCGGGGCGAATGCTCCAGCAGCATCGGTTCGATCGCGAGGGTCATGCCCTCGCGGAGCACCGGGCCGGTGCCGGGTTTTCCGTAGTTCGGGATATAGGGGTCTTCGTGCATGTCGCTCCCGATACCGTGTCCCGTGTATTCGGTCGGGACATAGTAGCCGTTTTGCTTGACGCACTCCCCTATCGCGTGGCAGACGTCCCCGAGGTGTTTCCCGGGAGCGATCTCGGCGACGCCGGCGTAGAAGGCGTCCTGTGCCGCCTTGATGATCCTTAAGACTTCCGGCTTGCAGATGCCGACGGCGTAGCTCCTGGCCCCGTCGGCCATGTAGCCGTCTAGGCCCACGACGATGTCGAGCTTGAGCAGGTCCCCGTCCCGGAGCACGGCCTTCGCGCTAGGAATGCCGTGGATCAGGCACGAATTGATAGAGGCGCAGACGGCCCCGGGGAAACCGTAGTAGCCCTTCTCGCACATCACGCCCCCGCGCGCGGCCACGAATTCCTCGGCCTTCTCGCTAAGCTCGAGCGTGGAAACGCCCGGCTTAACGATGGCATCGAGGTAATCGAAGAGGTCCGCGAGCAGTTTCCCGGCTTTCGCCATGAGGGCGATTTCCCGGGGGGACTTGATGATTATCATGAGAGCCTGTCGAGGAAGGCGAAGAGAACTCCTTGGAGCTTTTCCTTGCCGCCCGTGCCGTCGAAGGTGTGGAGCAACCCCTTGTTTTTGTAGAAGTCGCTTACGGGAGCGGTCTGCCGGTAGTAGTTGTCGAGCCTCACCTTGAAGGATTCGGCATTGTCGTCCTTCCTGGTGATGAGGTCGCTGCCGCAGACGTCGCATTTCCCTTCGACTTTCGGCTTCATGTTGCGGACGTGGTAGCTGGCCCCGCACTTGGGGCAGACGCGGCGGCCGCCGATCCGGTCGATGAGTATCTCTTCCGGAACGGTTATGTCGATGACCGCGTTGACCGCGCGGCCGATGGCCTTGCCTATTTCATCGAGTGCTTCGGCCTGCGGAATGGTCCGCGGGAAGCCGTCGAGCAGATAGCCTTCCGCACAGTCGGGCTGGCTCAGCCTTTCCTTGACGAGCGCCACGGTGACGTCGTCGGGAACCAAATCCCCGCGGGCTATGATGGCTTCGGCCTTTTGTCCCAGCGGGGTCTTGTTTTTTATGGCCTCGCGGAACATGTCGCCGGTGGAGATGTGCGGAATGTGGTAGCGCGAGGCCAAATCCCCGGCCTGCGTTCCCTTGCCCGCGCCCGGCGGGCCCATAAGTACGATGTTTCTCATGCTCCTACTCCCCTGACTTGGTCGAATGACTTGCCGGCCAGCAACCCGTCGATCTGGTTGTTCAGCTCGATGGCCACGCCGACGATGATGATGAGCCCGGTACCGCCTATGGCGAGGCTGGTATCCCCGTCGAAGGCATTGGCCAGCGTCAATATCACCGGAAGGCCGGCGATGAAGGCCAAGGCGATGGCGCCCAGGCACGTGACCCTGTTGAGGACCTTGGAAACGTACCTTTCGGTTTCCTTGCCCGGACGGATGCCCGGTATGTAGGAACCGTTCTTCTGGAAGTTCTCCGCCAACTGCTCCGGATCGATTTGCATCGAAGCGTAGAAGAAGGTGAAGGCGACGACCAGCACGAGGTAGATGATGAGGCCCCAAGGCATGTACCAGTGGGTGTTGTTGAACCCTTCGTAGCGGAAGGCGACGTTGTAGTTGAAGATATTCAGCCATTCCGCATTGGCGGCATCGCTCGAGATGAACGAGGCGATTACGCTAGGGGCGGCCAATAGGGCCGAGGCGAATATGACCGGGATGACGCCGGCGCTGTTGAGCTTGATGGGCAGGAAACTGGCCCTGGCCATCGACGGGTTCTGCCCGCCCTTGCCGGCATGCTGCACCGGGATCTTCCGGCGGCTCAGTTCGATGAAGACGACGAAGCCGACGATGAAGACCATGGCGAGCACGTAGAGAGCGAATTGGAAACCGCCCCTTATCATGTCGCTGCTGCCGTGGGAGGCATTGCCGACTATCCACTTGCTCCAGGCGCCGGTCAGCTGGCTGGGGAGCGACTGGACGCATCCGGCGAAGATGATCATCGAGATGCCGTTTCCAAGCCCTTTTTCGGTGATCTGGTCGCCAAGCCACATCGTGAGCATCGCTCCCGCGAGCAAAACGGTAACCAGATAGGCATAGGTCCAGAAGTCGCCGGAACCAGACAGCGTTATGTAGCTGCTGTTCTCCATGGTGCGGATGATGCCGTAGGCCTGCACCGCGCCGAGAAGAAGCGTGAGATAACGGGTGGCCATCTCGGTCTTCTTCCTGCCGTATTCGCCTTGCTTGCTCAGTTCGGTCAAGGCCGGCAAGACGTTTTTGGAAAGCAAGGAGATGATGATCTGGGCCGTGATATAGGGGGAAACGCCGAGGGCGAATATCGAGAAGTTGCTAAGGGCTCCCCCGCCCATCAGGTTCATGATGGCCAGGGAATTGCCCGAGTTCATGATGTTCCCGAGCTCGTCGCTGACGGTCACCCCCGGTACCGTCACGGCCGCCCCGATCCGGACCACGAAAAGGATGATTATCGTGAAGAATATGCGGTTCACGATTTCCTTGTTCTTGAAGATCGAGACGAACTTTTTCATGCGGTTATTCCTTGGTTACTACGGCTTCGCCTCCGAGGTCTTCGATGGCCTTTTTGGCAGAAGCGCTATAAGCGGCGACCTTGACCGTGAGTTTCTTGGTCAATTGACCGCCGGAAAGGATTTTAACCCCGCAAAGTTCCTTTTTCACCATTCCCTTTTCGATTAAATCGGTCGTGGTGACGGTGGCGCCTTCCTCGAACTTGTCGAGGTCGCCGAGCTTCACGATGGCGTATTCCTTGCGGGAAACGTTCTTGAAGCCGAACTTCGGAAGACGCCTGGCAAGCGGCAGCTGGCCGCCTTCGAAGCCGTTCTTCTTGGTGTGGTTGTGGGCACCTTGTCCCTTGGTTCCCTTGCCCGCGGTCTTGCCGTTTCCGGTCCCGCGGCCTTGGCCCTTGCGGAACTTCTCGGTTTTCGAACCCGGGGCGATCCGGAGGTTGCTAAGACTAGTCATTGGCGTTCTCCTTCTTCAATTGGGGTTTCTTGCCCTTGACCTCTTCGGGGGTCTTGAGTCCCCTTAGGACCATGACGGTTCCGTAGTCCTTGAGGGAATCGAGTCCCTTGCTGGTGGCACGGATGACGTTGATGGGGGCCCGGCTGCCGTAGACCTTGCTGACGACGTTCTTGATGCCGGCAAGTTCGACGATGGCACGGACCGGTCCGCCGGCGATGATGCCGGTGCCGGCCGGGGCGGGCTTCAGGACGACCTTGGTCGAGGCATAGACGCCTTCCACCTCGTGGGCGATCGTTCCGCCCTTGGCGATGTGGATCTTGTGCATGTGCTTCTTGGCTTTGGTCAGGGCCTTCTTGATGGCATCCGGTACTTCGCCGGACTTGCAGAGGCTATAGCCGTAGCGGCCGGCCTGGTCGCCGACCACGACCAACGCGTCGAAGCGGGTGTGCTTGCCGCCGGAGACGGTCTTGCTGACCCTGTTGATATCGACTACGCGGTCCTTGAATTCGTCGTCGTCGCGGCGGAATCCCCCGCGTCCCCCACGGCGTTCGCCGGGGCGGCCGCGATGGTCGCCGTATTTGCGGTCGCCGGGGCGTCCGGCGCTATAGGAGCCATGGGGCTCGTAGTTGCGGTTCCCGCTACGGGGAGCCGGTTTGCTTTCGGAAGCCTGGGCTTCCGGAGTCTTCTTCACTTCTTCCATAGTTGCTCCTTAGAACTTGAGGCCGCCTTCGCGGGCTCCTTCGGCCAAGGCCGCGACGCGGCCGTGGTAACTATATCCGCCGCGGTCGTAGACGACCTTGGTGATGCCCTTTTCAAGCGCCTTCTTGGCGATGTCGAGCCCGACCGTCTTGGCCGCCTCGACGTTCCCGCCGTTGGAAAGCTTGAGCTGGGTGGAGGAAGAGGAGCAGAGGGTAATGCCCTTGGTGTCGTCAATGACCTGGCACTCGATGTTCTTGTTGCTCCTGAATACGCAGAGACGCGGGGCCGACTCGGTGCCCTTGACGCTCTTGCGGACGCGCTCGTGGCGGCGAAGCCGGAGCGAATTCCTTGAATCCTTGTTTATCATTGGAAAATCTCCTTATTACTTCTTGCCGCTGCCGGCGCGCTTGCCGATCTTGCGGATGATTACTTCGTCCTTGTACTTGACGCCCTTGCCTCCGTAAGGCTCGGGCCTCTTGGTATCGTGGATGAGGGCAGCGGTCTGTCCGACCTCCTGCTTGTCGATGCCTTCCACGGTTATATGGGTTTCGTCCTTTAGACTGATCTTCGCCGAACCCACCGGGGAAATAAGGACTTCGTGGCTATAGCCGACGAACAGGGCGATGTCGTTGCCCTTCATCGTGGCGCGGTAGCCGATGCCGTTGATTTCTAGTTCCTTCTTCCAAAGGGAAGACACCCCGTGGATGGCGTTCCTGACGTTGGCCATCGCGGTGCCGTGGAGGCAGCCGGCTTCGGGACTATCGTCCTTGGGGGTGCTGGTAAGGACACCGTTTTCCACCTTGACGCTGACGCCGTCGGCGACGACGACGCTTAATTCGCCTTTGGGGCCTTTGACGGTGACGACGTTGCCGTTTTGGGAAACGGTTACGCCTTCGGGAAGAGTTACGGGTTTCAATCCGACGCGTGACATATTGTCTCTTCTCCTTTAATAGACGTAGCAGAGGACTTCGCCGCCGACTCCGAGCTTACGGGCTTCCTTGTCGGTGAGTATTCCTTTGCTGGTGCTGACGATGGCGATGCCGAGGCCGCCTAGGACCTTGGGCATCTTGTCGGCCTGCACGTTGATGCGGAGGCCGGGTTTGCTGATACGCTTGAGGCCGCTGATGACCCGCTCACCGCGGGTGCCGTACTTGAGCGTGAGTTCGAGGGTCTTCTTGACGCCTTCGCCTTCGGTGGCGACGGCTTCCAGATACCCTTCGCGCTTCAGAATCTCGGCGATCTGGGCCTTCATCTTGCTATAGGGAAGGGAGACCGATTCGTAACGCAACGCATTGGCGTTACGGATGCGGGTAAGCATATCGGCGATTGGATCTGCGTTCATGTTCTACTTCTCCTTTCCTTACCAGCTGGCTTTCCTTAGCCCCGGGATTTCGCCCTTGTAGGCTAGTTCGCGCAGGCAGATGCGGCAGAGCCCGAACTTGCGGATGACCCCGTGGGGACGTCCGCAGCGGCTGCAGCGGGTGTATTCGCGGACCTTGAACTTCGGGGTCCTCTTGCTTTTTACAATAAGACTGGTCTTTGCCATAACTTATCTCCTAAACGGCATCCCGAGCTGGCTTAGCAGTTCGTAGCTCTCCTCGTCGCTATGGGCGGTCGTGACGATGACGATGTCCATGCCCCTGATCTTGTTGACCTTGTCGTAGTCGATTTCGGGGAATATGAGCTGTTCCTTGACGCCGAGGGTGTAATTGCCGTGGCCGTCGAAGGCGGTCTTGCTCACGCCGCGGAAGTCGCGGACGCGGGGGAGGGAGATGCTGACGAGTTTGTCGAAGAAGTCGTACATCCTGATGCCCCTCAGGGTCACCTTGCAGCCGATGGCCTGGCCTTCGCGGAGCTTGAAGCTGGCGATGGACTTCTTGGCTTTGGTCACGACCGGGGCCTGCCCGGAGATGATGGATAGTTCGTTGACGCTGTCTTCGAGGGCCTTTTCGTTGCTCGTGGCGTCGCCGACACCGATGTTGATGACGATTTTCTCGAGCTTCGGGGCCTGGGCGACCGTGGTGTACCCGAACTTCTTGACGAGGGCGGGCACGACTTCGTTGTCGTATTTTTCCTTGAGCCTCGAGACTATCTTGGCCTTGGGGGCTCCGCCTTTGGCGGCGGGCTTTTCGGCCTTGGCTTCGGCCTTCGGGGCGGCGGCCTTCTTGGCGGCCGGCTTCTTGGCGCTAGGCGCTTTGGCCTTCGCGGCGGTTTTCTTTTCTTCTGCCATAAAAGGCCTCCTTACTTGTCGAGGCTTTCGCCGGATTTGGCGAGCCTGACCTTCTTTCCGTTCTTGTCGACGCCCATATGGACCCTCGTGGCCTTCTTGGTCTTCGGATCGATGAGCGCGACGTTGCTGGCGTCGAAGGGAACGTAGACTTCGACGATGCTTCCTTCCGGCGTGGCCTGGGTCGGCTTCTGGTGCTTCTTGTGCACGTTGACGCCTTCGACCACGACTTTGTTGGTCTTTGGGAAGACCCGTTGGACGATGCCCTTCTTGCCCTTGTCGGAGCCAGAGAGGACGATGACTTCGTCGCCTTTCCTGATATTCATTTCTTCTCCTCCTAGAGCACTTCCGGGGCAAGGGAGATGATCTTCATGTATCCCTTGTCGCGGAGTTCGCGGGCCACGGGCCCGAAGACGCGGGTGCCAAGCGGCGCCCCGTCCTTGTCGATCAAGACGATGGCGTTGTCGTCGAAGGCGATGCAGGAGCCGTCGGCCCTCTGCAGGGCTTTCTTCTGACGGACGATCACGCCCTTGACGACCTGGCCCTTCTTGACCTTGCCGGTGGGCTGGGCTTCCTTGACGGCGCAGGTGACGACGTCCCCGATGACGGAGAACTTCTTCCTGGCACCGTTGTACTGGCGGAATACCCTGACTATTTTGGCGCCGGAATTGTCGGCGACCACGAGGTTGGTTTCGTTATGGATCATTCCTCTACCTCCCCGGAGGCCTCGCCGACGGCTTCTTCGATGCCTTCGGCCGTCTCTAGCGCCTTTTCGGCCTCTTCGGCCTTGACTAGGTCAACGGCCTTCTTGTCGATGCTCACTAGACGGAACCTCTTGGTCCTCGACAGCGGGCGGCAGGCCATTACGGTGACGGTGTCGCCTACCTTGGCCTCGTTATGCTCGTCGTGGGCATATAGCTTGCTGCTATAGCCGACGCGCTTCTGGTACAGGGGGTCATTGCGCTTGGTGGAGACGGTGACCACGATGGTCTTGTCCATCTTCGTCGAGGTCACGACGCCCTGGAAGAGCGATCTTCTGTTTCTTTCCATGTCCCTTTACCTCTTGATTTGCAGCTCGTGTTCGCGCTTGATGGTCTCGAGTTTGGCGATTTCCTTACGGGCCGCCCGGACCTCTTCGCCGTGCTCCAGCTGTCCGACCGCCTTTTTGCGGCGGAGTTCGAACAGGTGCTGGCGGGCGGCGCTAAGCTGCTCTTCGAGCTCGTTAAGCGAGAGCTCGCGCATTTCCTTGATGTTCATGGCTTACTCTCCTTTCGCTTCGCCTTCGGTGGCGGCGGGTTCCTCGGCCTTGGGCTCGAGGTTGATGTGGTCCTCGCGTTCGAGGGCTTCGAGCGAGGATTCGTGGGCAGCGGCCATCGCGGCGTGTTCCGCGGCGCTGATCTTGTGGGTCGAGGCGATGACGCGGCACTTGATGGGAAGCTTGTAGGCGGCTAGCCTCAGGGCTTCCTTGGCGGTGGCTTCGGGAATGCCGCCGATCTCGAAAAGGACGCGGCCTTCCTTGACGATGGCGACCCAGCCTTCCGGCGAGCCTTTGCCGGAACCCATACGGACTTCGGCCGGCTTCTTGGTCTTGGCCAGGTGCGGGAAGATCTTGATCCAGATCTTCCCGGCCCGGTCGGTATAGCGGCTAAGCACTATACGGGCGGCTTCGATCTGATGGTCGGTGATGTAGGCCCCTTCCATGGCCTGAAGGCCGAATTCCCCGAAATCGACGTGGGTTCCGCCTTTGCTATGGCCTTCGTAGCTCAGTCCGTGCGGACGGCGGTATTTAACGCGCTTTGGCTGGAGCATCCTTGCTTCCTCCTTCGCTTCTTTCTTCTTTGCCTTCCTTCTCGGTGGAACGGCAGATCCACACCTTGACGCCGATGCGTCCGTAGGAGGTCGCGGCCTCTACGTGGGCGAAATCGATGTCGGCTTTGATGGTGTGCAGGGGGATGACCCCGTCCTTATAGCCTTCGGCCCGGGCGATCTCGGCACCGCCGAGACGTCCGCCGCAGATGGTGCGGCAGCCTTTGGCACCGGCCTTGCGGACGCGCTGCAGGGCCTTCTTCTGGGTGGAACGGAAGGACTGGCGGTTTTCTATTTCGCCGGCAATCCACTTCCCTATCAGGGTCGCGTCGAGGTCGGGGTTCTTGACGTCCACGATCTTCAACGAGACCTTTCCGCTTTTGACGATCTTCTTGAGCCCGGCTTCGATTTCCTTGCTCTTGGCTCCGTCTTGGCCGATCACGACGCCCGGACGGGCGACGTGGCAGGTGATGTTGACGTTGAATCCGACGTCGGTCTTGACGCGGCCGATGCTGATGTGGCTAAGAAGGGCGTCCTTGAGAAGGGGCTCTAGATAGCTACGGATTTCGATGTCTTCGTGGAGCAACTTGGCGTAGTCCTTCTTGGCGGCAAACCAGTTGGAATCCCAGCCGCGGTTGATGCCGATGCGCATGCCGACGGCGTTGACTTTGTGTCCCATTGGCTTATCTCCTTTCCTTTACTACGACGCGGAGGTTGCTGTTCCGCTTGACGATGGGGCTGGCGCTCCCCTTGGCGCGGGGGATGAAGCGCTTGATGCGGAAGGCGTCGCTGACCTGTATTTCCGCGACGTAGAGAGATCCGTAATCGAGCCCGAAGTTGTTGGTGGCGTTGCTGGCCGCCGACTTGATGGCCTTATAGACCGGGTCGGAGGCGGAACGGCGAAGCACCTTGAGTATCCCGAGGGCTTCGGCGACGTCCTTGCCGCGGACCAAATCCACGACGAGGCGGAGTTTCCGCGGGGTGACGCGGACGCCCTTGGCGATGCAGCGGGCTTCGTGCACCTCCTTCTTGGGGGCTTCTTCCTTCTTCTCGACCTTGGTTTCGGCCTTCGGGGCCTTGGCTTCGGCCTTTTTGGCCTTGGCTACGGCCTTGCTTTCCTCTTTGGGCTCGGCCTTTTTGGCCTTGGCCGCCTTCTTGGGGGCCTTTTCAACCGTGGCTTCTTCTTCCTTCTTCACGGTCTTCTTTTTGGTTTCTGCCATAAGGTTACTCCTTACTTGCGGCCCTGAGCGGCCTGATCGCCGGCGTTGTTGCCGTGGTGGCCGGGGAAGGTCCTGGTCGGGGCAAACTCGCCTAGCTTATGGCCGACCATGTCTTCGGTGACATAGACGGTGATGTGTTCCTTGCCGTTATAGACGGCGAAGGTGTGTTCGACGAAGGCCGGGTAAATGGTGCTTCTGCGGGACCAGGTCTTGATGATCTCGTGCTTGCCCGACTTGTCGAGGGCTTCTACCTTCTTAAGGAGGTAGCTATCCACGAACGGGCTTTTCTTGCTTGAACGTGCCATGTCTTACTCCTTACCTATCGTTCTTGCGCCTGATGATGAGGCGGCTGGAATTCTTCTTCTGACGGCGGGTCTTGACGCCGAGGGCGCGCTTGCCCCAAGGGGTGCGCGGGGCGTCCTTGCCGACGGGGCACTTGCCCTCGCCGCCGCCGTGGGGGTGGTCATTCGGGTTCATGGCCGAGCCACGGACCGTCGGACGGGTACCCATGTGGCGGGTTTTGCCGGCTTTGCCGACGTTGATCAGGTTGTAGTCCTCGTTGCCGACGATGCCGATGGTGGCGCGGCAGGTGGCAAGAAGCTTCCTGACTTCGCTCGAAGCCAGACGCACGGTAACGTAGCGTCCTTCGCTTCCGAGTACCTGGGCGCTGGTGCCGGCAGCCCGGCAGAGCTGGGCGCCCTTTCCGGGCTGCAGCTCGAGGCAGTGCACGAAGGTTCCGTCCGGGATGTTCCTCAGTTCGAGGGCGTTGCCGGTTTTGATGTCGGTGGCCGGGCCGGACACTATCTCGTCCCCGACCTTGAGGCCCTTGGGGGCGATGATGTAGCGCTTCTCGCCGTCGGCATAAACCGCCAAGGCAATGAAGGCATTGCGGTTGGGATCGTATTCGATGGCCTTGATGACGGCCTTGATTCCGTCTTTGTTGCGCTTGAAGTCGATGATGCGGTAACGGTTCTTGTTGCCTCCGCCGATATGGCGGCAGGTGATGACTCCCTGATTGTTGCGGCCACCGGTCTTCTTCTTCGGGGCCAGCAATGCTTTCTCAGGAGTGGCTTTGGTAATTTCCGCGTAGGCCGAGGTCGTCATGTGGCGGCGGCTCTTGGTATACGGGCGATAAGTCTTTATTGCCATGTTTTTCTCCTATATCGGATGCTTTGTAGCTTTGCTACGGGTGGTTCCTTACTCCTTGAAGAGGTCGATGGCTTCGCCTTGGGCGACGGAGACGACCGCCTTCTTGTATCCGGGGACGTGGCCTTGGTAACGTCCGCCGCGGGATTTGGCCTTCGAGCCAACGTTGGAGATGTTGACGTCGTCGACCTTGACCTGGAAGATGCGCTGGAAGGCTTCCTTGACTTCCGTCTTGTTGGCACCGGCCTTTACGCGGACGGTGACCTTGTTCTCGTTCTGCATCAGGGCCATCGACTTTTCGGTGATCACCGGGGTGAGAACAACGGCGTAGTCGCTTTCGACGGCCTTGGCGAACTTCGGATCTACCTTTTCGGCCTTCTTGGCCTTTTCCTTTTCTGCCATTACTTGAGGCCCTCCTCGATTTTCTTGATGTCCTGCTTGCTGATGACGACGGAATCGTTGTCGAGCAGGTCGTAGACGCTCACGTTGTCGCAGCTGCGGATGGCGAGCCCGGCGATGTTGCGCGCGCTATATATAAGGTTGGTGTCTTCGCCGGCGACGAGGATTACCTTCTTGCCGGCCTTTATGTTCTCGAGATCCTTGGCGAAGGCCTTGGTGGAGATTTCGGGTAGGCTCAGGTCATCGACGATGATGAGGCCTTTCCCGGCCATCTCGGTCCAGGCGCAGCGGAGCGCGAGGGCGTGGGCTTTCTTGTTCTGCGAGAGCTTGTAGTTCTGGTTGCCGTCGGGTCCGAAGACGGTGCCGCCGCCGACCCAGATCGGGCTGCGGCTGGAACCGGCGCGGGCACGGCCGGTGCCCTTCTGCCTCCAAGGCTTCTTGCCGCCGCCGCTCACTTCGTGGCGTTTCTTGGTCTTCGCGGTGGCTTGGCGGCGGTTGGCTAGATAGGTGACAACCGCGTCATGGACGGCCTGGGGGTGTTCTTCCTCAAGGGCGAACACCGACTTATCGAGGGAGACGGTCCCCGTCTTTTCACCGGAGAGGTTGAATACCGGGAAACTCTTGGTATTGGCCATTGGGGTTATTCTCCTTTCTTTTCTTCGCTAGCGGGTTCGGCCTTGGGAGTACGGTCCACGAGGGGCGAAACGCTGGGCTTCTTGAATTGGGTTAGGACGGCAGAGCGCACGGTGACGAGGCTCCTGCGGGGTCCCGGGATTCCTCCTTTTATAAGTAGGTATCCCTTTTCGGCATTGCTTTCGACCACGGTGAGGTTAAGCACGGTGGAGGAATGGTTTCCGAAGTGTCCGGACATCGTCTTGCCGGGGATGACGCGGTTGTTGCAGCGGCCGTTGTTGGCCAACGAGCCGATCTGGCGGTGATAACCGGAGCCGTGTCCCTTGGGGCCGATGTGGTGGTGGTAGCGCTTGATCGTGCCACTATAGCCATGGCCCTTGCTGGTGCCGATGACATCGACGACGTCCCCGGCGGAGAAGAGCTCGGCGCCGAAGGTATCGCCGACGTTCTTGGAATAGATTTCGTCGCCCTTCAGTTCGGCGATGTGGCGGGTCGGCGCGACGCCGGCCTTGGCGAAGAATCCCTTTTCGCACTTGTTCAGGCTCTTGGCACGGCCTTCTTCGTAACCGACCTGGAGAGCTTCGTAACCGTTCTTTTCAATCGTCCTTTTGCCGAGTACGACGTTGGGCAGGACTTCGACGACGGTGACCGGATACATGGTCCCGTCTTCGGCGAAGACCTCGGTCATGCCCATTTTTCTTCCGATGAGTTGTTTCATGACTGGCCTCCTTAGAGCTTGATATCGATGTCCACGCCGCTAGGAAGGTTGATCTTCCTTAGGCTATCGATCGTTTCCTTAGTCGGATTGATTAGGTCGATTAGCCTCTTGTGGGTGCGGATTTCGAACTGTTCGCGGCTGTCCTTGTATTTGAAGGTAGCACGCAGCAGGGTGTATACCTGCTTCTCGGTGGGAAGTGGAATGGGTCCTTTGACCCTTGCTCCGGTCCTTTTGGCTGCATCGATTATCTTCTCGACCGAGAGATCGAGCATCTTGTAATCGTAGGCCTGCAGCCTTACCCGGATCTTCTTTTCTTTTGCCATGAGTTTATTTCCTCCGTATCAGGCTTCTTGGCGCCTGCTCGCTGCGAATTCCCCGAAGACCTGTCATGACAACGCCTGTCGGTGTATCGGCAACCTCGCAGTTCTACGCTGGCGCCAGCGTTTGTAACTATACGCTAACGCACTCATGCGCGCAAAGGGAAAATTGCCTAAAAATTTAGATGCAATCTTAACAATCCGGATTTACCCGATAATCTCGGGATTTTTCAAATTCGACAAATTCAAAAATTAAAAAACTTTGTGCACCATGCACAATTTTCATTCAGTTTTTGCGGGGCCATCTAAGCTCTCGTGGCCACCGTGCGAAGAGTATTCGCAGCCGCAGTAATCCTGCCTATAGAGTCCGTAAGAGACGGCCAGGCGGTTGCCGATCTGGTTTCCGTTGTCCTTCTTGAAATCGCTGAAAAGGTATCTTGTCTTTGCATGCTCCTTGGATAGCTTCTCCCCTATCTCATTCAGTACCTGGCTGTCCTTCTGGCGGCTGACCGTCATTAGCGTGGCAAAGTAGTCGAAGCCATGCGCTTCGGCATAGTCATAGCCTTCCTTCATGCGTTTTTCGTAGCAGAGGCGGCAACGGTTCCCGCCTTCGCGCTCGCCAGCCAAAGGCCGCAGTTCCTCCATGTAGGCATCGTGGTCATAAGCGGGAACCACGAGTCCAACCTCGTAGCCGTAGTCCCTTTTCAGGTATTCCAGAAACCTTTTTTGTTCGCCGAGGCGCCTCGTGTATTCCTCCTGCGGGAAGATATTCGAATTCGAATAGTAGACGGTAACGTCGAAATGCGGGGCCAGATAAGTCAGCGGGAAGGTCGAGCAGGGGCCGCAGCAGCTATGCAGCAGCAAAGTGGGGCGCTTACCGCCAAGCGAAAGGACTTCTTCTAGATAGAGCCTCTCGTAGTTAGTCTTCGTTCCCATAGTCGTAGCGGCCGTGGATGAACATGGCATCCCCGAAAGAGAAGAAACGATAGCCGGACCTTACCGCGTGTTCGTAGCACTCGAGGGTGAACTTGCGCCCCATGAAAGCGGAGACCAGCATCACCAAGGTAGACTTCGGCAGATGGAAATTGGTAATAAGGGCATCAACGGCTTTATAAACGTATCCGGGTTCGATGAAAATCGAGGTTTCTTCCTTTGCTGGCTTGAACATACCGTACTTTGTGTAGTTGGCTTCGAGCGTCCTAACGGAGGTCGTGCCGACCGCGACGATGCGGCGACCGGCCTTCTTGGCATTATTAAGGTATTCGGCGGCCGGTTGCGATATCTCGTAAAGTTCCGAGTGCATATGGTGGTCCTTGGTATCCTGGACCTTTACCGGGCGGAAGGTTCCTAAACCGATATTCAATGTGATATCGATTATTTGGATGCCTTTCTGTGCAATTTTCTCCAATAGATCGTCCGTAAAATGGAATCCGGCGGTAGGGGCGGCGGTCGATCCAGGAATCTTCGCATAAACCGTCTGATAGTCGTCGTTTTTGGAAATTTGCTTCTTGATGTAAGGCGGCAAAGGCATTTGTCCAATTTGCTCTAGGACCTCCATCAATACTCCTCGATAGAAAAATTTAAAGTGGCGGATGCCTTCATCGAGGACCGCCGTGCAGACCGCCCTGAGTTTACCCTCTCCGAAAATGCAGGCAGTGCCCAAGCGGACGCTTTTGGCATGGCCTACAAGGCATTCGTATTCGTCTTCCCCGATGGGCTTTAAAATAAGCAGTTCCACTGCCCCGCCGGTATCCTCCTTCACGCCGATCAAACGGGCTGGGATCACCTTCGTGTTATTTCTGACCAAGACATCGCTTGGATCTAGGTAGTCGATGATGTCGGAGAAGATTTTGTCTTCGTAGGTTTTGCGTTCCCTATCCACCGCCAGAAGACGGCAGGCGTCCCTTACCGAACTCGGAGACTGGGCTATCTGGCTTTCCGGCAGATAGAAGTCGAATAGATTGATGTCCATCAGAATCCCCTCTTGTCGCCGTAGCGGGACAGTACTTCGTTCTTATATTCGGTGAACCTGTCTTCTTTTATGGCTCGCCTTGCCCCTTCCATGGTCTTTATCAGGAAACGGATATTATGGATGGAGTTGAGCCTTTTGCCGAACTCCTCGTTTGCCATGTGCAAATGCCGGAGATAAGCCTTCGTGTAGTGCCTGCAGGTATAGCAGTCGCAGTTGGGATCGAGTGGGGTGAAGTCCTCCTTGTACTTGGAGTCCTGTATGTTCACCCGGCCCAAAGAGGTCATTAAGGTACCGTGCCTTGCTAGACGGGTCGGCAAGACGCAGTCGAACATGTCGACCCCGCGGAAGGCACCTTCTAGCAAATAATCCAAGGAGCCGACGCCCATGAGGTAACGCGGCTTGTCCTTAGGCAGATAACGGATGCCGTCTTCGATCATCTGGAAACACACTTCCTTTGGTTCCCCGATCGAGGTTCCCCCGATGGAATAGCCGTCGAAAGGCAAAGAAGCGAGCTCCTTCGCGCAGTATTCCCTTAAATCCTTATAGGCTCCGCCTTGGACTATCCCGAAGAGGGCCTGGTCTTTCCTTTTATGGGCATCTAGTCCCCTTTTGGCCCAGCGAATGGTCCTTTCGGTGGAATCCTTGACGTAATCGTAATCCGCGGGATAGGGAATGCATTCGTCCAAAGACATTATGATGTCCGCCCCGAGCTTCTCTTCGATTTCGATGGCCTTTTCCGGGGTCAACAATTCCTCGCTGCCGTTGAAGTCGTTTTTGAAACGGACGCCTTCCTCGGTCAATTTCCTTTTGCTGGAAAGCGAGAAAACCTGGAAGCCGCCCGAATCGGTAAGCATGGGTCCGTCGTAGTTCATGAACTCATGAAGCCCGCCGGCCTTTTCGACTATGTCTTCGCCTGGCCGGTAATGGAGATGATAGGTATTCGCCAAAATGACGCCGGCTCCACATGCTTTCACTTCCTCGGGAGAAAGCGTTTTGACCGTGGCCAGAGTGCCAACGGGCATGAACATCGGGGTTTCGACGTCCCCGTGGGGAGTGTGGAGTATGCCGTAGCGGGCCCCCGACCCGGCATCTACATGTACAACCTCTAGATAAAATGACATCGGGGTATTCTAGCCCTGTTTAGGGCCAACTACCACTTGACCGCGACATGGCGGGTAAAGGACAACGAATCGGTAAAGGAAGGACGCCTTATCAGGAACAGTAGCAATACATAGCCGGCGGCGATGACGGCCAGTTCACCTCCCCCGACGGTCAGGAAATTGAGCCAGAAAGGCGTTTCGGTTATGAGCCAGAGTTCCAGTCCAACGACCACCGCGTTCACCAAAACCGGCCAAGCGCAGGCGACGAGCAGACGCGGGGACAGATACGCGCAGCCCACCGCGGCGATTAAAGTGGCGAGGGTCCCGAAAATCATGTCCCAAGGACCGAACATGCTGATTGACATGATGTTCGCAAGGAAGGTTCCGATCGTCACGCCCCAAATGAAATCTGGGCGGAAAAAACATAACAGAACCAGGATTTCGGAAATCCTGAATTGAATCGGACCGTATGCGAACTGCCCGCAGAGAATGCAGAGAACAAAATAAATCGCAGCCAGTAGACCATTGGCCACGATTTTCTTGATTAGACTTTGATCGCCCATTTTGCGACCTCCTTGTTTTTTATACGTGGTTCAGAGGAAGAACACGTGCCTTAGCCGGGGCTATTATAATCTCAAATCAATAGAATGCCATCCAGGAATCCGGAATGTCGCCGCCGTCCTCGCTGACTTCTATCATCTTCGAAATCATAGGGGCGATGGAAATGACTGATATGCCTGGCAAATCGTGTTCGATGGAATTGGTTACGACCAGATCCTTGATACGCGAGCCAAGCAGGGCCTTGCCCGAATCGTGGCTGAAGACGCCATGGGTCCCGCCGACCAAAACGGCCTTCGCCCCGTGGGCGTACAAAGCCTCTACCGAAGCCAAAACCGTGCCGCCGGTATCGATGATATCGTCGATCATCACGCAGATGCGGTTCTTTACGTCGCCGACGATGTTGACGACTTCGGCCGTATTTGGAGCGGGGCGCCTTTTATCGATGATGGCAAGCTGGGAATCGGGCAGTTCACTGGCGAGGTCACGGGCTCGGTGAATCGAGCCGTGGTCGGGAGAAACCACCGTTACATCTCTCGTTTTTGCGCCGATTTCCGCCAATTTCCTGCGATAATACTGGCCAAAAAGCGGAATAGGGGACAAATCATCCACGGGAACGGAGAAAAAACCTTGGATCTGCGGGGTATGCAGGTCCATTGTGATTATTCGCGAAATACCGACGGTCTCGAGCAACGTCGCCACCAACTTCGCGGTGATGGGCTCACCCCTTTTGGCGATCCTATCCTGCCTGCAAAAGCCATAATAGGGGATCACTAGGTTTATTTCCTTGGCCTTGGCTTTCTTCAAAGCATCGATGAAGACCAATAACTCCATCAGTCTCTCGGCTACCGGCGTCGCGGTCGACTGGATTATGTATATCTTCTTATTGCGAACGTTGTCGGCCGTCCTCGCCATCACTTCCCCGTCGGCAAAATGGCTGACCTGGCTGTTTCCTAGTGGAAGCCCGAGGGCCTCGGAAACCTCCTTAGCAAGGTTAGGGTTCGCGGTTAGCGAGAAAAGTAAAACGTTATCCTTATCCATTTGGGGGAATTATAGTCGCTATTGGTAGTTTTTGACCACGGTAAGGACCACTTGACGGTTGCCTTCCGTTTCATTATAGGGGACTATCCCCGTGACATCGTAGCCAAGGGACTTTAAATGGGCTACGCCTTCGGAGGTGTATATCCAAAGCCGGATGTCGTTTCTTTCGAATCGCCTCTCTTCCTTGAGGGGATAGAGTCCCGTGCCGACATAGACCATCCCCTTCTTCCCGTAGAGAAAATTTTCCGGAGCGAAGTCCAGCGTATATTTCGATAGCCTTGCAAATCTCGCCAACCTGAAGGCTTCCTCGAATATGCCGTCGGAAAGAGGGGATTCGAAAAGCAGCTTGTCCACCCTCTCCCCTTCGAAATATTTCAGCAATATGGCGTTGGTGTTCTTGTCGGCTTTCTTGAGTTTGGGCGAATCGACCCCGATCTTCTTGAGGTTTTTCTTGAGATCGACCATACCCTCGAAACATCCTTCCTTGGCTAGCAAAAGGAAGTACTTCTTTCCCTTCTTATCGGTGGCGGCGAAAAGCGTTCCTGATCCATTATCGTAGACGGGGTCGGATTCGTCGTAGGCATAAACGGAACGTCCTATTTTGATGTCCATGGGCCAAGGATAATCGAATTTTGTGACATTGTCCTCTTATTCTTGGGTAGGAAGCCTCCCGTTGTGCTATATTGCAATCGATGCGCACTTTCATCTTGCTAAGCGCCCTCCCCGGATCGGGAAAATCGACTTGGGCCCGCCACTACAAGGATACGCACGAAAATACCTTCATCGTCTCCAGCGACGAGGTAAGGAAGCGGATTGCCGGATCCCTATCGAAGTTCAACAAGGAAAAGGAAGTCTGGGATACTTTTCTGGACGACATAAATTCCTATGCGGAAAAATACGAAGACGTCACCGTCATCGGGGACGCCACGAATCTCCAAAACAAATACCGGAAGTACTACTGCGAAATGACTCCGGGATTCGACAGGCACGTACTTGTCTATCTAGATATTCCATACGAGATATGCCTGGTGCAGAACAAAATGCGGGAAGGCGATAGGGTGGTACCGGAAAAGGCAATGGAAAACCTTCGCTCGGAGTTGGAACCCGTGAGCGAGGAAGTCAAGTCCATGTACGACGAATATATCGTCCTAGGCCCGGACTTCGTTTCGCCGCTTATAAAGAAAATAAGGGAATCCTAATCAAATTCCTTTGGGCAGATAGGATCTGTCTCTCCCAAAACAACTAAAAAGCCCCCTAGGGGGCTTAATTGGCTAAGCAATCGTCTATTCGCTCTTTTCGCTTTCCCAAGGCTTGAAGAGAACGAGCATGCAAATGACGGCGGCAAGGGCAACGGCAGCGCCGAAGACGATGCAGGCGAGGCCGTAGGAATTGACGTCTCCCCCGACGGTCATCGTGGTACTCCAGGAATTGAAGTGGAAGGAGGTGCTTCCGCCCCAGCCCAGTTCGAGGCCGCCGAAGACGCAGTAGGCCGCGCCGACGACAAGGACGGCAAGGGACCCTAGAAGTCCGGAGAGCTGTCCTTTCTTTTTTAGAAGGAGTCCACAGAAGAGGGCAAGCAGACCGGCGACCAGCGAGAATCCGACGTAAAGGATCAGCATGGTGACATTATTGAAGTTAGTGGAGTTCTGGTTGGCCAATAGGCCGATTAGCGCTATGAGGCTGAATAGGGTCGCGGAGAAGAAATTCACGGAGAATCCGAGGGCAATGCCGCGGTACATATCGTCTTGTCCCTTATTGTCGAAGAGACGGACCATCGGGACGTTGGCGGCGATAAGGCACCCGACGGCAAGGATGATGGCGACTACTATCACGAAGGCGGGACTGGTTCCGCTAGAAGCGGTATTGGCGATCAAATCGAAATAAACGACGCCATTGAGGAAGAAAAACAGAGCGGCGACGTACCCAAGGACTATAAAGGCCTGGAAACTCTTGAGGACGGGTGTGTCGTCGCTAGGATGGGATAAGGACCGAAGGGCCTGGAAGAAACCGTAACCGGATATAACCGCGCCAGTCAGGCCGAATATTGCCATCTCAAGTTTGAGGTTCAAGGGAACGTAGGTCAGAATGAACGCCGTCGAGTCGACGAATGTCGTCGGCAGAACGAAGAAGCCGAAGTAGGCCGCCAAAACGGCGCCGCCAAGGGCGAGGATCCCATGGAAAAAAAGAGAGAGGGATCTAGAAGTGTTTCCGTATTTCATAAATTGATATAGTCCTCGAGCGCAGGCTTCTGAAGAATGCCAAAACGCGCTAATTATTAAAAATCACGGACTTGAGAGTGTCAACGCGGAAAAGGACCGCAAACCATAGGTTTGTAAGCCTTATGTGCAAGTTTTAGCCACCCGCAGAGCGCAGGCAATCGCAAAAGAGAGGTTGAACCCGCCGCAAAGGCCATCGATATCCAAGACTTCCCCGACGAAATAAACGCCTTTCTCCAGACGGCTTTCCAATTCGTCGGAAACCTCGGAAACATCGAGTCCGCCAAGCGTTACTTGGCTATGCATGAATCCGGAAGAACCCGTGTATTCGAAGGCAAGGTTCTTCAAAAGCCAGGCGCATTCCCGAGCATCCGCCCTGTCGTGCAAGCGGCCTCCCACGTATGATGAGAGTTTCTCGCCGAGAAAGCAAAGCATATAGTCCTTTCCAAAGACGGAAATGGCTCGAGAAATCTTCGTGGACAACTCATCAGCGTTTTCTTGTGGGAACAAGTCGAGCACAATTTCGTAATGGTGGCCTTTTTCGAAGTTTCTCTCGATGACGCTTTCGGCGTTGAAGACGCAAATACCGGAAAGCCCGTCGTGTCTAAAGACGGCTTCCCCTTCTTCTTGGTAAATCAGTTTGCCGTTATCGAAGGCCTTTAATAAGCATTCATGACGCGAGCCGTCGGCCTTTGGTATACCGCCTTTGCAACGAACGGAAGTAAGACCAGGCCTGAGGCGGTTGACCTTATAGCCGTGGTTTCTCAGGACTCCGTAAAAAGAGCCGTCGCTTCCTAGATTCGGGGAAGACGCTCCCCCGGTAGCCACAATCAAACGTTCCCCTTCATATGACCCCTTATCGGTATGAAGAACGAGTTTACCTTCCGCCGATCCATAGTCGATGGCTTTTTCGCTTGTATGAGGTACAACGCCGTAGTTTTTTAGGAGAATTTCGAGGGACGCCATTAAGCTTCCGGCGGAAAAAGACAGGGGATAGACGAGGTTTCCGAGGTTTTTGGTAGGTATGCAAAAATCATTTAAAAAAGTATAGACTTTTTGAAAACCGCAAAACCCGAACAGTTTTTGCACAAATTCAGGGTTGTTGTAAAACTTCGAATCGATACCGAGGTTCGATATATTGCAATGCCCGTTGCCGGTCGCATAAAGCTTTTTGCCGAGCTTGTCTTCCTTGTCGAAGATGTGAATTTCAAGAGATGGGTTTTCCTTTTTCAACGCCAACGCCGAAAATAGACCGCCCGCCCCGCCGCCAAGAATGAGTATCCTCATTTATTCAGGTAGCTTTCAATTTCCCAGTCGGTAACCAAGCAGCGATAGGCATCCCACTCGATTTCCTTGGCTTCGACATACTTGTTGAAACAGTGTTCGCCCAAAACCTTTTTCATCAACGGATCGGACTTTAATTCTTTGATTGCGTCTTTTAGGTTCTCGGGCATGTTTTCGATGCCTTGTTCTTCCCTTTGCTCGCGGGTAAGGGCAAATATGTCGTCGTAAACCGGCGGGACAAGTTCGTCGTCCTTGCTGTTCTTTATGCCGTCAAGCCCGCTGGCCAGTATGGCAGATAGGGCGAGGTAGGGATTGGCAGTCGGGTCGACGCAACGGATTTCCGTCCTCGTGGCCGGGCCTTTTGCGGCCGGAATCCTTATCATCGCGCTTCTGTTCGAGTCGCTCCAGCAGACATAGCAGGGGGCTTCGTATCCGGGTATCAACCTCTTGTAGGAATTGACGGTCGGATTGGTCAAGGCACTGAATCCGCGGGCATGGGCAATGATGCCGTTTATCCACTTGCGGGCCAACAAACTAAGGCCCATCGGCATCTTGGAATCGTAGAAGACGTTGTTTCCCTTGCCATCGCTCAGCGAGCAATTTGTATGCATGCCGGAGCCGTTGATGCCGGCAATGGGCTTGGGCATGAAAGTAGCAAGGTAACCCCTTCTTCTGGCAACGACCTTGACCACCTGTTTGAAAGTTTGGACGTTGTCACAGGCCGTAACCACATCGGCGAATCGGAAGTTGATTTCGTTTTGGCCAGGGGCGACCTCGTGATGGGCCGTTTGGATGACGAAGCCCAACTTTTCTAATTCCATGGCCACTTCGCGGCGGACGTATTCGCCACCGTCCATCGGGGAAAGGTCGAAATATCCAGCTTGGTCGATTGTGTCGATGATGGGCTTGCCTTCGCTATCGAGTTTGAAAAGGAAGAACTCTGGTTCAAATCCGACATCGAGTTCGCCGATGCCCATTTCCTTCATGTGGGCGACTGTCTGTTTGAGGATGTACCTAGGGTCCCCGGCGAACGGCTGGCCGTTTGCCGTATACACATCGCAGACGAGTCTAGCGACCTTGCCATAGTCTTCCTGTTCGAAGCCTAGGACCATGAAGGTGGAAAGATCGGGATGCAGGAACATATCGGCTTCCTTGATACGGACGAAACCTTCGATAGAAGAACCGTCGAACATTATTTTGTTGTCCAACGCGTCTTCGAGTTGGCCGACTGAAATTTCAACGGCCTTTATATTGCCCAGAATATCCGTGAATTGAAGGCGGACGTAACGCACGCCCTCCTTCTTTGCGATGTCTATAATTTGCCCTTTGGTCAACATGGTGTCCTCCTCCGCTCTATTTTGACTATAAACATCGTTATTCCCCTATCAAGAAAAATCTAAGTAGAAAGAAATATGTAGGGGTCCTATCATTGCAACGTGAAAAAACTCTTGCTCATCTGTGGCCCCGCCGGAATCGGAAAGTCGACTTTCGCCAAAAAGTATGTTGAAGAACACGGTGACGAGAATTGCCTGATCATCGCTGCCGACGAGGTGAGGAAGGAAATGTGCGGTAGTTACAAAGACTTCCCTCCCGGCAAGAACATGATGCCGGTTTATGACAAGATGATCGAATTGGCCAAGTCCGCTTATTACGGAAACAAATCCATTACCATCATATTCGACACCACGATGCTTTATGACGAGAGACGTCTTTATTTCATCGACAACCTTCCTCATTTCGACGAGATAGACCTTTATCTGCTTAAAATGCACGACTACAGCGGTTGCCTGTTCCGGAACAAACAAAGGGACGAGGAAAAATGGGTTCCGGATGAGGTCATTTCATCGATGGCCCAAAATTACGAAGATCCCGGAGAAGAGGTCCACGAGAAGGTTTCCAAAATCATAACCGTCTATAAAGACGAATGATTGCCGTCATTCCGATTTTGGCTTTTTAAAGATAATAAGTTTTCTACTAATGTAGTTATAGATCATCGTAAGTGCCGTTTTGAGCACGAAAACGATTAGGAAAGCAAGGACCGTCAAGTACTCGCCGCTGGTCAAGATGGAAATGGCGCCTTCGGTAAGGTTGCCTAAATCAATGCCGAAGCAGGAAAGGCTAACGTAGTTCCCAAGCAATTGCATCCCGATTCCAAGGAATAGCCCGATTGCCGACAACAATGTAAATAGGCAAAGCGAGCCGAAAGAACGCCGGGTCTTCTTCCTGTCCACATTTTGGAAGACCCAGATGAAGGAAAGAAAGAAGTTGGCAAGATTGGAAACCAAAAAGCCGGCGGCAACGGCTATTGCCCAGACGATGTACGACCCATAATCGGGAATTGTGCTGAGACTGGTGAACCCAAGACCGTAAACGGCCAAAAGTTCCACCGCTAAATCAATTACGGTAGCAATGATTCCAACGACCACAAACCTAAATATTTCACCAAAAATACCTTTCTTTTGCGGTTTTTCTTTCTCTTTTGCGGGCGTTTTTGCGGTTATAGTGATTATATCCTTTTCCAATGAAGAGGGGGTGGTTTTCTCATTTTCTTTTCCATTAAAAACGGCCTTTGTTTCCGTATGTCCCGTTTTGACAATCGTCACGGTTTTGGTTTTCTTGACACCGGCAACATCCGCTGCTTTCGCCGCTTCCTGTCTTTTCTTTATTTCGCTTAGTTTCATCTTGATTCACTATAACAAACGATTTTTAGATTTCACTTCAAAGTTCATCGATTTCCCTAAGGTAGGCTTCGCTATCGGCATCGCTTGGCATCCGCCAGTCCCCCCTTGGGGAAATGGCGACCGACCCGACCTTGGCGCCGTCTGGCAAACAGCTCCTTTTGAACTGGTTGGCGAAAAAACGCCGGAAGAATTCCTTGAGCCATTTCTTGATGGTCGGATCGTCATAGATTCCCGAATAGGCATTCTTAGCTATTTCATATAGTTTTCTAGGACGATAAAGGAATCGCAAATAATGATAAATAAAGAAATCGTGCAACTCGTAGGGCCCGATCTTGTCTTCCGTTTTCTGGGCAATGTTCCCCTGTTTGTCCGGGGGTAGCAATTCAGGCGAAATCGGGGTGTCGATTATGTCGTTGAGGGCCGCTGCGGCTTCCTTGTGGACAATCGCATAGCCTTTGCAGAGGTAACGCACCAGTGTCTTGGGTATGGAAGCATTAACACCATAGCTGGACATATGGTCGCCGTTATAGGTCGTCCAACCCAAACAAAGTTCGCTGAGATCGCCCGTTCCGACCATCAAGGCCCCTACCGAGTTAGCGTAATCCAGAAGTACCTGGGTCCTCTCCCTCGCTTGGGAATTCTCGTAGGCGATGTCTCCTTTTGAGGGTTCATGCCCGATATCCCTCAAATGAACGGTGACCGCTTCCTTTATATCGATTTCCTTAAACGAAACCCCCAAGGACTTTGCCAGGAGCTCCGCGTTGTCGTGCGTCCTTTTGCTCGTTCCGAAACAAGGCAGGGTTATCGCTTCGATGTTCTTGAGATCCAAATCAAGCAATTTGAAAGCCTCGACGGCCACGAGCAACGCCAAAGTCGAATCCAGCCCACCGCTCAAGCCGACCACGGCTTTACGACTTTTCGTGGCCTGCAACCTTTTGGATAATCCTTCGGCCTGCATTCTGATAATCAGGGATACGCGTTCGGTATCGACGTCTCCGTCCGGGATAAAGGGATTCCGGTCATAATGCCTTAGGAGTTTGCCCGGCTTCTCTAGCGGGAGCGTGAAATAGCAAACGTCGTACGAAGCGTTCGTGGTGGTGACGCTGGTAAGCCTTATCCGCTCGGCCTTGAGCCGTTCCAAATCGATATCCGCTATCGCCGAAACCATTTCGAATAGCCTGCTCTCGCTTAGGCAATTCCCGTTTTCCGTTATGAGACAATGCCCCCCGAAAACCAAATCGGTGGAGGATTCTCCCCTCCCGGCGCTGGCATAGGCATAAGCGCACAGAAGTCGCGCGGAAGTCGACTCCACGAGTCCTTTCCGATAGGACGCTTTACCTACGGTTTCGTTGGATGCCGACATATTGAGGATCAAGTCGGCGCCGGCTTTGGCTAGGCCGGTGGAAGGCGGGTCCATGACCCAGAGGTCCTCGCATATTTCGATCCCTATCTTCAAGTCCGGATAGTTGCTATCGACAAGAATGACCTTGTTTCCGAAAGGGACCCTCTGGCCCAAAAGTTCGATTTCTCTGTTTTCCTTGTCTGCTTTGGCAAAATACCTGGCTTCGTAGAACTCCTTGTAATTTGGAATGTTCTCCTTCGGGATAACGGCAAGTATCCTACCTCCTGTATAGGCAACAGCTACGTTGTAAAGGCGGTCCGACACTTCCAAAGGCATGCCGATCACGGTCAACACGCCGTCCAATTCCTTCGATTTTTCGACGATTTCCCCCAATGCCTCTTTTGCATTTTCCAGTAAGGTAGAGTCGTAAAAGAGGTCCCCGCAGGTATAGGCGGTAAGGCAAAGCTCGGGTAGCAAAAGAACGTGGACGCCCTTGGCCTTGGCCTCTTCCATGGCTTTGATGATTTCCTTCTGGTTATGCTTTACGTTGGCTACTTTGACCTCTATCGGCCTGGCTTCGACACGCACGAATCCCAAAGGATCGGAGATATCGCCATACGGGACACCATATACTTTCCGCCCGGAAGCGGCCGTTTCTTTCAAGTAGTTTTTCGGGGACAAGACGACGAGGGCTTCCTCGCCGTTCTTGGTAAGAAGCAATGGCTCCCCGTCTTTGACCAGATTGGTCACGAGTTCGCTGTCGCGCAAAGTGGTGATCGGTTTTATTTTCATGTATGACATGATAATGCCATTTTTATGGCCAGTTAATACCCCTTACCCTCTTTCCCTCTTGCGGCCATAATTTCCCACGTGGCCAAAAAAGGAATATGCATCGTAAATGCCTTCAGCCCCTCTCCTTCGATTCTCCATTTCTACAAACGGATGAAGGAAGAGTTTTCGGCATTTTCTACCGAACTCGATTTGGTAAGAACCGACCGAATCCTCTTCTACCTGAATTCCTGCGGAAATCTCGTTTCGAACCTAGGCAATGCGGATTTCGTCTTGTTCCTCGACAAGGACCTCTACCTGTCGACCGGCTTGGAGCGGCTAGGCTACAAGGTATTCAACTCCGCGAGGGCCATAAGCCTCTGCGATGACAAGATGCTTACCCATTTGGCGCTTTCAAATGCCGGCATCAGAATGCCAAAAACCATAAGCGCTCCCCTAAATTACACAGGCGAATCGACCAAAGCCTTTTTGGACAACCTCGAACGGGAACTCGGCTTTCCCATGGTAGCCAAGTCGAACTTCGGGAGCCTTGGACGCGAAGTCCACCTGATAAAGAATAGGCAGGAACTCGATTCGTTTGAACAGAGGCTCCTGTATTACCCCCGCCTATACCAGGAATTCGTATCAACGAGCTTCGGCTTCGACTACAGGGTTATCGTTACGGGCGGGAAGGTCGTTGCCGCCATGAAACGCAAGAACGAATCAGGGGACTTCCGCAGCAACATCGCCCAAGGAGGAAGGGGAACCAAGATAATCTTGTCGGAAGAACAGGAAAAGGCCGCTTTGAAGGCGGCCTCCATCTTGGGATTGGATTACTGCGGCATAGATCTACTCGAAGGTGCAAATGGAGATGTGGTTCTCTGCGAGGTAAACTCCAATGCCTTCCTCACCGGAATAGAATCGGTAACCGGTATTAACGTGGCCGGGGCCTACGCCCGCCACATAATGGAAAAGTTAGCCCTTGTATAGATAGGCATGTGCCTTCTGGAGAATCTCCCGGTCGGAGCCGTGGCTTAAAGTCCGATAGGCATCGGCGGGTTCTAGCCAATAGGCATCGGAGACTTCTTCTTTTTGGAGGACCATGCCGTCTTCCTTGGCTTTTCCTATGAAGAAATGCACGTCTTTTATAACTCCATCGTAGGGCGAATAACGGATGACTTGGTCGAAATCGGCATCGATGTCGGCAAGAAGCCCTAGTTCTTCCTTTATCTCCCTTTTCGCAGTATCGACGAGATCGGCATCGGACTCTTCCTTATGGCCTTTAGGCAAGGAGTAATGGCCAAGCGCCATGTGTTCAACAAGGTATCTGCCCCTAGGAGACACGAGAACGGCTCCGGCGCTCAGTTCCCGCTTCCCGAGAATATTGGAAACGGCTTTGAAGCTATCGTCGTCGAATCCCAAGCCCTCGAAAAAGCCCTCGAAATCGTTGTGCTTTGCGTTGATCAAAAAGATGGATTCCTTCAGGTCATTTTCATCTATCGATGGAATTTTTACGGAGATTTCCGATGTGGATACCCCCTGCAAAATGAGTATCAGGGCCGCAATGGCCAAAGCAGGAGTCCCGCCCCTTATTTCGATAGGATAGCGTCCCGAAAGAACCAAACCCGTTGCCGGCTTGAGAATCCTAGGGTCATCGAAAACGTCTTTTAGACTTCCGGAAAAATCGCGAACATCAACCGTTATTCCGTTGACGCTAAGGCCGGTCCCGGAAATATAGACGACACGGCCCTCCGCAGTCGTGCCGTAGCGGCAATGACAGCCTCCTAGATCAAACGCCTGCATCATCGCTTATTTTTACTTTCGACTCGTTGCTCTTCTTGAGTTCGTCCCTGATTTGGATAAGCAGATCCGTTTCACTTAGTTTTGGAGCGCCTTCGACGACCGGAGCGGGCCTTTCGTCGGGGTGTTTTACATAATAGGCCTCAAGCTGGGCGGCCTTTATCGCATCGGCCTTTTTGTGGACCATGTTGATAGCCTTCACGATGAGGAAGAGGACGACGGCTATGAGCAAGAAGGTTATGACAGCGTTCAGGAAAGCACCCCAGTCTATGAGGTTGGCGCCGTTGTAATAATAAGTGCCGCCATGGTTGGTGTAATTTGACAGCAATGCATTCTGGAAATCCATGAAATTCGCATCGGTGGCTTCCAAACCCTCGGCCCCGCGGGTAGCCGCGAAGATGATCGTCATTTCCTCCAACTCGGAAGAGGCGAAGGACTGCCCGATTCCGGCCACGCCCGCCTGCGCCGCATTGGTCGCAGGCAAACAGGTAACCAATCCGCTGAGGCCTCCGGGAATCCACCAGGTGCAGATACTTAGGAATATATTGGTCAGCGCGGTCACGATTGCGCTGAACGCACTGCCTATTATGACGCCGACGGCGAGATCGACCACGTTGCCGCGGCTTATGAATTTTCTGAATTCGTTTACGATGCCCTTGCCTTCCTCGCGCAGTTTCTTCCGCTTTTCAGCTTTGGCTTTCTTCTTTTCTTCTTTTGTGATTTTTGGCTTTCTTTCTTTTTCCATAAAAGCTCCTTTGGCTTGGGCGAGGGAAGTATATCTGTGTCCTTAGACCATGAAAATCATAACTTCAAGAAAAAGGCTTAGGGAAAACTTATACAGTGTCTAGTACCGGGAAATGAATTTCCGGACGACCGCATAGAAGGTAGTTTTCTCCCGATACAAGCCACCTTTTTCCAATAATGATGATTGTTCTAATTCCGAATAAACATTTTGGGTCTGCAAATTGTTTTGAAATATCCTTCCGGCATCTTAAGATGAACGGGCACGGAAACGTGAGATAAACCCCAAAAAAAGGCAATCGAGGGGTTTTCAAACCCCGCCAAGAAGTAGGAGGAAAAGATGGTTCAAATCAAGAAAAGAGACGGCAAGGTGGTCCCCTTCGACATCAAGAAGATCGAAGCCGCGATGAAAAAAGCCTTCGTCGCCGAGCATAAGGAAATCAATGACGATATCATCGAACTGTTGGCCTTACGCGTGGTCGCGAAGACCAACGACAAAGTCAAGGACGGTTTGCTTGATGTCGAAGACATACAGGACGGAGTCGAATTCGTCCTCGTGGAAAGCGGATATAGCGACGTTGCGAAGTCCTACATGGACTACCGCAAGAAGCATCAGGCGCTACGCGAAATCAAGGCGACCAACCTCGACTACAAGTCGGTGGTCGACAATTACCTAAAAATCAACGACTGGCGCGTCAAGGAAAATTCCACCGTTACCTATTCGGTCGGCGGCTTGATCCTGAGCAACTCCGGTGCCGTTACTGCTAACTACTGGCTTAGCGAAATCTACGATAAGGAGATCGCCGATGCCCACCGCAACGCGGACATGCACATCCACGACCTGTCCATGCTTACCGGCTACTGTGCCGGCTGGTCTTTGAAACAGTTAATCAAAGACGGTCTAGGCGGCGTTCCGGGCAAGATTACCTCTTCCCCGGCCAAACACCTCATGACCCTTTGCAACCAGATGGTCAACTTCCTAGGCATCATGCAGAACGAATGGGCCGGGGCCCAGGCCTTCTCGAGTTTCGATACTTATCTTGCTCCTTTCGTCAAGGCCGACAACCTTTCCTACAAAGAAGTCAAGCAGGCCATCCAAAGCTTCATCTACGGCGTCAATACCCCGTCTAGATGGGGTACCCAGGCCCCGTTTACCAACGTCACGTTGGACTGGACCGTGCCCAACGACATGGCGAACCTCAACTGCATCGTCGGCGGCAAGGAGATGGACTTCAAGTACCGTGACTGCGTCAAGGAAATGGCCATGGTCAACAAGGCCTTCATCGAAGTCATGATCGAAGGCGATGCCAACGGCCGCGGGTTTCAATACCCGATTCCGACCTACTCCATCACCAAGGACTTTGACTGGTCGGATACCGAAAACAACAGGCTCTTGTTCACGATGACCGCTAAGTACGGCACCCCCTATTTCAGCAACTACATCAACTCGGACATGGAACCCAGCGACGTGCGTTCGATGTGCTGCCGTCTGAGGCTCGACCTACGGGAACTCCGCAAGAAGTCTGGCGGCTACTTCGGGTCCGGCGAATCCACCGGTTCCATCGGCGTCGTCACCCTCAATATCCCGCGCATAGCCTACCTTGCGACCGACAAAGAGGATTTCTATAAGCGCCTCGACCACCTGATGGATATCGCGGCCCGCTCCCTCGACATCAAGCGCAAGGCCGTTACTTCCTTCCTGGAAGCCGGTCTATATCCCTACACCAAGCATTACCTCGGCACCTTCAAGAACCACTTCTCCACCATCGGCCTCGTCGGCATGAACGAAGCCTGCTTAAATGCCCGCTGGATTAGGAAGGATCTGACCAACAAGGAAGCGCAGGACTTCACCGTCGAAGTGCTAAACCACATGCGCACCAAGCTTAGCGACTACCAGGAACGCTTCGGTGACCTCTTCAATCTCGAAGCCACCCCGGCCGAATCGACCGCCTACCGCCTTGCCAAACACGACAAGGAAAGGTATCCGGACATAATCACCGCAGGTGGAGAAAACGGAACCCCCTACTACACCAATTCGAGCCATCTCCCGGTCGGCTACACCGAGGACATCTTCCAGGCCCTCGACATCGAAGACCGTTTCCAGACGCTATATACCTCCGGAACCGTCTTCCATGCCTTCCTCGGGCAAAGGCTGCCTTCTTGGCAATCCTGCATGAGCCTCGTCCGCAAAATCGCGGAGAATTACAAACTCCCTTATTACACGATGTCCCCGACCTACTCGGTCTGCAAAGACCACGGATACATCTCAGGCGAAGCTTATAGCTGCCCGATCTGCCACAAGGAAACAGAGGTATATAGCCGCATTACCGGCTACTACCGTCCGGTGAAGAACTGGAACGACGGCAAGAGACAGGAATTCGCCGACCGCAAGACCTACGTCATAAACGATGCCGAAGCCCCGAAGGCCGAGGAAGGGGATGCATGCTCGCTCAAGGTCGATCTCCGTAAAGACGAAAGGCCTTGCCTTACCGAACCCCTTCTCTTCACTTCCCCGACCTGCCCCAACTGCAAGATGGCCAAGGAACTGCTTGACCGCGAAGGCTTTGCCTACCGCAACGTCGACGCGATGCAGAACAAGGAACTTGCGAAGTCCTTGGGAATCATGAAGGCTCCGAGTCTCGTGGTCCCCAACGGCGAACACTTCGACATCTACGAAAACGCCTCGCTTATCAAGGGCTACATCGAAGCCCAGAAGGGCCATGCGGCCTAAGGTACTGATAATCGGCGGGGGACCGGCGGCTTTAACGGCCGCCGTTTACCTTTCCAGGGGCGGTGCCGATCCCCTGCTTATCGAAAAGAATTCGATAGGCGGGCAAATCGCGGATTGCCCGAGGGTTGACAACTACCCCGGCATCCCCGCGGTGAGCGGAATCGAACTCGCCGATAAAATGTTCAATCAGGCCACCGATCTTGGAGCCGGATTCGAGCTCGACGAAATCACCGGGGTCGTCAAAGAAGGAAACGCCTTCAAGGCCAAGGGACGATACGCGGCCTACATCGGCGATGCGGTGATAATCGCAAACGGTGCCAGGCACAAGCACCTCGGCGTCGAAGGCGAGGAAGGCCTTGTCGGCCACGGGGTCAGTTATTGTGCCGTCTGCGACGGGGCCTTCTTCCAAGGGGAAGACGTATTGGTGATAGGCGATGCCAATAGCGCCCTTCAGTATGCCATTACCCTGTCCAGCCTCTGCAAAAAGGTCACGGTCGTTACCCTATTCGACAAGTTCTTCGGTGAAGAAAGCCTCGTAAAAACCCTGTTTTCTCTTCCAAATGTGTCGGTTTTGCATAACCTAAACACCATCTCGTTCAATGGTGACGAGAACCTGGAATCCGTAACTTTCGAAAACACCAAGAGCAAAGAAAGGGTAACAATACCGGCGGCTGGTGCCTTCATTGCCGTCGGGCAAGAACCGGATAACAGACGATTTGCGAATATCGTCGAGCTTGATGAAAAAGGCTACATAGTGACCGATGAGTCGATGGCCTCTTCGACTCCCGGCGTCTTCGCCGCCGGCGACACCCGGCAAAAGAAAATAAGGCAGGTCGTCACCGCCGAGAACGACGGTGCCATAGCTGCCTTAGGCGCCTTGAATTACCTGCGGTCGATCAATTAATCGTATCCCCTTAGCCTAGCGGGGATCCCCTCTGCTTCCAATAAGGCCTTGAATTCCAAGGCCTTTTCTTTTGGAACCATGTGGAAACCGCGCTCTATGCACCCTTCCCTATCCTTGTACTCCTGGATGAAGTAACGCTTGGCTCCCTTCACCCAATCGGCAATGTCCTTGAAGTCGTCCGCGTCATGGAATTCCTCCATGACCGTGGTCCTGAATTCGTAATCCACCGTGCCCTTCAGCAAAAAGGAAACGGATGCTTCAACCTTGGAAACGTCGAAATCGCCGACGCCGACGGTCATTGGATACTTTCCCTTACTGTTCTTGATGTCCATCGCCACATAGTCAACGAGTCCCAAGGCCACGAGGGCTTCGAGCCGATCGGGGAAACTGCCGTTCGTATCGAGTTTGATCAAAAAGCCGAGGTCTTTTATTTCCCTGATCCTCGCCGCGACGTCCGGATATAGCAACGGCTCCCCGCCCGAAATCGTGACGGCATCGAGCATCCCCTTCCTTTTTTCGAGGTAGGATCTTATTTCCGTCCAAGGGATCTTCCTTGCCCTGTCCGCGTGGACGACCAGCGGCCCGTTATGGCAGAAAGGGCAACGCATGTTGCAGCCGGCCGAAAACAACGTGCAGGTTATTTTGTCGTCGAAGTCGACGAGCGAGAGCTTCTCAAGTCCGCTGAAATCCATGGAAATCAGAGAATGTATGGGTAAAGGGCGTAGACCGCGAAAGCGCCTAGGGCCAAAGAAGCCGAGGATACGAACATGGCAAGAAGATTGTACAGGTGATTTTTGGGGACGAAGACGCCGATCAATGCCGTAACCGCGGTCACCAGCTGGGCGAGTACGCCTTCGATCAAGAGGTAAAGGCCTATGGCAAAGGCAAACCCCATGGCAATGCATATTCCGATGCCATACCAGAAATTGCTGCCGAAATAGCTTCCTACGTTCTTGAAACCCCAGTATATGAAAAGGCCTAGTCCGATCGCGGCTGCCACCAGTAAGACGTGTAGGAGAGAATATAAAAACCTCTTCTTTCCGTCGGCAACCACTACCTTCCCGATATGGAACAAAACATGTAGCAGGTTCGAAATCACCCCAATAGTCTACATCCTCGGCGGTCTGGAAGAAACTTCGTGCACTTTGTTTTTTCGTTTCCGATTGGAAAAACGAAAAAACGCCCCGAGGGCGTTAATTTCGCTTTGGTGGAGCCGACGAGGCTCGAACTCGCGACCTCCTCGATGCGAACGAGGCGCACTCCCAGCTGTGCTACGGCCCCGAAGCGGGCTTAATTATATGTTTGTTGAAGTCTTCAGGCAACGAAAACCCCCAAATCAAAGGGTACGGGAACCGTTTTGAGCGAGTGCGTTATCGAAAGGGAAGGCGGCGGAGGCAGGCCAGACCGCCGGACCCGGTCGATGTCAATGCCAAAAACTCGAGTGGGCTTAAAAGGCCACTTTCCCAAATGCAAGACTTCAGTGCCGTTTTCCTATGACTAGAATTGGGGTCATGGAAAGGGTAATAGCGGTCATAGACCTAAAGAGTTTCTATGCTTCCGCCGAATGCGCCGTAAGACACCTCGACCCTTTCAAGACGCCTTTGGCCTGCGTCGATCCAAACAGGGGTCCGAACACGGTGGTGATGTCGGTCACACCCTATCTGAAAAGCAAATACGGGCTTTCCAATGTCTGCAGGAAAAAGGAACTCCCGCGGGTAAAAGGACTAATCTTCGCCGTTCCCAGGATGGAAATGTACCTGAGGCTATCGGCAAAAGTGGTCTCGATATTTCTAGACTTCGTATCGGAGGAAGACCTCCACGTCTATTCGGTCGACGAGTCCTTTGTAGACCTGACTCCCTATGTTTCCTATTACGGAAAAACGCCCGAAGACATATGCAGGGACATACAGAAAACCATATACGCCAAGACCGGCCTCATCGCCACCTGCGGCCTCGGGCCCAATCCGTTCATGGCGAAGGCCTGCCTCGACAACGAGGGCAAAAAGAAGCCGCCCTACATAGCCAGATGGAAGATGGAAGACGTCAAAACAAAACTCTGGAATGTGAAACCCATCGAAAACATCTGGGGTATCAATAAAGGCATCAAGTCCCACCTATCGCGCATCGGCATAAAAAGCCTGAAGGAATTGGCCGAGACCAGTCCCGAATGCCTGGAAAGGGAATTCGGGGTAATGGGAAGGCAATTGGGTGATCTGGCAAACGGGATCGACGGTTCGGTGATCTCCGAAAAGTACGTTCCCGAAAACCCGAGCCTAAATTACGGCCAGACCCTCTATAGGCCCTATGGCAAGAAAGAAGGAAGGCTGATACTTAGGGAAATCGTGGACGAGCTTTGCTATCGCCTAAGGCGCCAGAACAAGCAATGCAAATCGCTCCACCTCTACGTCGGATACGGCGATGCTCCGAATTTTTCAAAGCAGAGGACATTGCCATACCGAACCTACGAAAACGATGCCGTCTTCAAAGAAGCCGAATCCCTTTATTCGGAAATCGAAGAGGGAAGGATAATCGCGATATCCGTGTCTCTGGGAAAACTTTCAAGCCAAGGGGATTTTGCGCAGTTTTCATATTTTGACGATGCCGAAGTGCTCATTAAAAACGAGCGCCTCTCATATGCGATGGACGCGATAAACGAGACGTACGGGAAAAACGCCGTGCTCAGGGCAACCTCCCTATTGCCCTACTCGATGATCAGGGAAAGACACGGACAGATAGGAGGGCACAGGAGATGAAAGACCGCGGCATGATGAAATGGCTCCCTTACAAGAGCCTCAACGAACAATCCGATTTCCTGAAGCAAATGATGGATAGGAAAAGAAAGGCGGACAAACCGCTTATATCGAGCGAGAAAGCTGAAGAAATCGACAGGGCAATGCGCCTTTACAGTGGCGGGACAGCAAACATCACGTATTTCGATGACGGGAACGTGGTAACCATGCAGGCATCGGGGATAAGGCTGGATGTCCACAGGAAAAAGGCCATCATTCCAGATGGCCCCGAGATTCCCTTTGGGGATCTGGTCGACTTCGAACTACTTGGTGAGGGGCACGAAGCTTTTCCCGCCGATTAACTCGTTGGCCTCGTCGATGGCTTGGAGTATTTCGTCGCGGCTGAAGTTCGGGTTTGTGAATATGACCCTGATCGGTTCTTCGGAGTGGGTGAACCACTGGTACTCGCCTTCGCTGCTAAACAGGTTCTTGTGCCGCCTGAAATAGTCACTTATGTAGCAGAAGGCGGCGGCCGGTGTATTGATGTCGAAACGGTATTCGTAGTCGTAATGCCGTCTTGGAAGCTTCACCGGCTGCGGCATGGACTTGGCCTTGCGGCCCTTGAGCCTAACGGAGGCGGATAACGGAAGCACGTTCACGTTTGGCCCGGCGGAGAAGACGTAATCACCGTCCTCGATATACCCTTCCTCGTCCTTGCTTGGATAAACCTTGAGACAGGTTTTGTTGATTTTAACCTTTACGGCCGCTTCTTCCCCGGCTTTGACAAAAGCCTTGGCGAAGCCTACGAGCGAATGCTTTTCGCGGTAGATGGCGCTGCCTTTCTTGCTGGAGAAAACAAGGACTAGGGCCTCACCGTCCATCGGGGAATCGTTTTTTACCTTGACCTCGGCTTCGTAACCGCCGCGGCTAGGATAGACCTTGAGGTTTTCATAGACGAAATCCGAGTAGCTGAGACCGTGCCCGAAAGGATAGGCGACATCAACGCCGAAGGTATCGTAGTAGCGGTAACCGACGTATATGTCCTCGTCGTAATAGCTATGGTATGGATCCTCGTGAAAATGCCCGTAAAGCGGATTGTCAGCGAGGCTCATTGGCCAGGATTCGGCCAGATGGCCGGAGGGATTGGCCTTGCCGTAGACCAGATTGTAGAGGGCTTCCGACATTCCCATTCCGCCGGGATAGGCGATGAATAGCCCTTTGACGTGGTCCTTGAAGAGAGAAACGTCGTAGGGGGACCCGGCCTCCAAAATGACGCCGACCCTCGGATTTTCCTTAAGTACTGTGGCCAGGGCCAGCAGCTGCTCGCGGTGGATCGCCATGTCCTTTCGGTCATATCCTTCCGACTCGTCGCCGTCGTAGGCGCCCATGAAGAAGAGGACCTTCTTGTGTTCGCCGGCAATTTTGGAGAGACTCGACAAATCCATCTCGGTATTGGGCCGGTAGCCGTCGATAAAAACGTATCCGTGGCCCTTTTCGTTGAGGACATCGAGGAAATTCTTCTTTATTATCGCCTCGGTCTTTCCCGATCCTCCTCCCACATAATAGGGGTGGGTTGCTAGATATCCGACCACGAGAACGTCGTCGTCCTTGCCAAGCGGAAAGAACGAATCGTTTTTGGCCAGCACCGCGCATTTCTCGTATAGACCCACTGACAAATCGTAGTCGGCCTTCGGGTCGTCGGCCCTGGCCATCTGCTTGTGGCGTTTCACAAACGAGAAGAAACGGCCGATTTCGGTAAGCCTTTGGTTCAAATCGGCTTCGCCGAAGGTATGGCCGTAGCCTTTTTCGTAGTCTTCCAAGGCGCTCGGGCGGCAAGGCATTTCGACATCTAGGCCGCAGGCGAAATAGCTTCCGTCGTTATTGGTGGCCGCATTCCAGTCGCTGATGACCAGGGAATCGAAGCCGAACTCCTTGCGGAGAAGTGTATCCAGGAGGTACTTCGAACCGTTTACGTACTCGCCGTTGACGCGGTTATAGGAAGTCATCACGGCAGCGGGCTTGCTGTTCTGCAAGGCTATTTCGAAATTGCGGGCATATATTTCCCTAAGGGCACGGTCGCTTACCACCGATTCGTTGACATGGCGGTAATACTCCTGCGAATTGCAGAGATAGTGCTTGAGGCACGCGCCGACCCCGGAAGACTGAAGGCCGTTGATGACCGCGGCCGCCATCGATCCGGATAGGAGCGGGTCCTCGCTATAGTATTCCCAGTTGCGGCCGCAGAGGGCGCTGCGTTTTATGTTGCAGGCAGGAGCCAAGGCCAGGTCGACTTTGGCGTTGGAAAAATTATTCCCCATGGCTTCCCCGGCCCTTTCGGCCAAGGCCAAATCGAAGGAGCAGGCCAAAGCCGAAGCCGAAGGATAGGAACTGGAAGGGATGTTTCTTCCCCAGCAGGAAGGATCGTCGATGCGAAGGCCACTCGGGCCGTCGTGCAAAAGGGCCTTTTCGGAAAAAGGCGAAACTATTTCCCAGCTGCTGATGCCGTTGAGGCACTTCAGATGGACGCTGGGATCCGGTCGTTCGGATTTTCTTGCCATAGGCAAATTATAGCCAAAGTCTGTTTAATCCCAAGGAAAAAATGGGGATTTCTGCAACGGAAGAAAAAGAAAACCCCGCAGGAGCGGGGTAAATCCTAGAAGGCCCAGGTCCCGTGGCGGAATATGGGAATTTCCTTGCCGTTTTCGTCGATGCCGGTTATGTCGAGGTCGCGGTTGCCGATCATGAAGTCGACGTGGCTTGTCGATGTATTCATGCCGCGCTTATGGACCTCGTCGTCGCCCAATTCGTCATACCCGGGGTACAGGGTTTCGAAGCCGCGCCCCAGGGCCAGATGGCAGGCGGCGTTCTCGTCGTAAAGGGTGCTGAAGAACAGGATGTTGGAAAGGTTTATCGGCGAATCAAACGGCACCAGAGCGCATTCGCCAAGGTAAGCGCTGCCCTCGTCGATATGAAGTATGGACTCCAATGCCTCCTGTCCTTTTTTCGCATGCACTTCCACGGCCTTGCCCTTCTCAAACCGGACGGAGAAATCCTCGATCAGCGTCCCGTTGTAGCTAAGGGGCTTGCTCGCGTAGACGATGCCTTCCGCATCGCCCTTCATCGGGGTGGTGAAGCATTCCTCGGTAGGGATGTTTGGCTGGAAGAGAACGGTCCCGCCGCGGGTCATCTCTCCCCCGGCTTCGAAGATGACTCCGGGGATGAGCCCGACCGAGAAGTCGGTGCCGTTGGAGGACTTGTAGACGAGACGGCGGAGATGGAAGGAATTCATCTTTGCCTTTCTCGCTTTCAGATCGGCTTCGTGTTCTTCCCAGTTCTTGACCGGGTCGCCTTCGAAGGCACGCGAAACCTTGAGGACCGCGGTCCAAAGGGCTTCGAGGGCTTCTTCGGGGGCAAGGTCCGGGTAGACCTTTTTGGCCCAAGCCATGCCTGGGGCGCCGGCGATGCACCACTGATAGCGGTTTTCCCTCTTTGCCCGGAAGGGCTTGATGGCGAGCTTGCGCGCCTTGAGGACGCGGCTCAGTTTGCCGCCGTCGACTCCGGCCAAACCGTCCGGGTCATCGCTTTCAAGATAAATCATGACCGGGAGCGCTGCGTTCAGATACTCCTGCTCGCCCTTATCCAATTCGTTTAGGGTGGAGAGATTTTCCTCGTCCGCATACTGGTAGTTGAGCCTATCGAGTTCTTCGTTGGTCCATTTGATCCTGACGCGGCTGGCCCCGGCAAGATAGCATTGCTTGGCTACCATCTCTGCGAAGTAGGCGACTTCCGTTGACGAAGTTATGTAAACCTCCTGTCCTTTTTGGACCGCACCGCCGCTTACGGCGATGAGGCGGGCATAGTTTTCCAATTTCTTTTTGTCCATAAATTAACCTCGGGGCTAATATATACCTAACCAACCGAAAGGCTAAACAACATGGAAAGCAAATTGAGCAAAAAGATCAAATCCATCCCCCTCTACCTGGCCATATGGAACTACGTGGAAGCCGCTTTGCTATTGGTTGCCGGCATCTGTTTCCTTATCTTCTGCCAGAACGAAACCCTGCGTAACATCTTCCTCATACTAGTTGGCACGATACTGATTGCCGACGGATCCCTCCGCATCGTAAGCGACTTCATACCCTTGTTCAGGATAACCGATGCCAAGTCCCTCCACTTCGCGAACATCGTCCCCGGAGCCTTCGAACTCGCCTTGGGGATTACGTTCGTTTCCACCGAAATACTCAACGTGATCGGAATACTCGCAACCTTCATCGGGATACTGATGATAGTCGGAGGCGTCTTCCTGGTCCTCTTTGGAATCGCCTTCATAGTCAAGAAATTCTATAGCCTTTATCTTCCAATCGTCGAAATAGTGCTCGGAGCCGTCCTCATCGTCCTAGGATCCCTGGTGCTTGCCTTCGTTACGGGCGAGATGATGTTCACCATCTTCCTGGTCGTCATCGGCATCTTCTTCGTCGCCGCGGCAATCATGCTCATCGTTTACACGACCACTGTCCTCCGCGAGATGAGGATGGCGGCCAAGGCCCTTGCAAAGGCCGTGGAAGAAGGGCAGACGGCAGAGGAGGCCGCCGAGGACAAACAAGTCGCTCCCGATGCCGAATTCGACATGACCGGAAAGAAGGAGGAAAATCCCTCCAAACAGATTCAGGAAACACCGTCCGTCGAGTCGACCGAAGAACCCAAGGCCCTCGAGGACAAAGGCGGGGAAAAGAAGGACGAATAGAGTCTTTGACAAAAAAGAGGCGCGATTTGCGCCTCTTTTTTCAGTCGTTGCTGCCTAGCCTCGACAGATGGTCGAGCGCGGTTTTCTCGTCCATCGTCTCGATACCCAGTTCCTGTGCCTTGGCCAATTTGCTGCCGGCCCCGGGTCCGTAGATGACGATATCCGTCTTCTTGGAAACCGAGGAAGCGCATTTGGCTCCGATGCCTTCGAGTATCTCGGTCATCTCTTCCCGCGTATGGCTCAAAAGCGTCCCGGTGAGGACGATCGTCTTACCGTAGAAGTAGGAATTGACGTCGACGGTATCCGCTCCCAGATAGTCGAAGTTCACACCCGATTCCTTCAGGCGCTTGAGCTCGTCCAGATGGGTTTCGTCGTGGAAGTAATCGTGGATATGCTTGGCTGCGACGGGTCCGATGTCGTCCACCTTGAGGAGATCCTCTTCGCCCAACGTGTAGAAGGCTTCGAGGTTCTTGTACCGCTTGGCCAAGGACTTCGAGAGTTTGGTGCCGACCTCCTTGATGCCAAGGCCGTTAAGAAGCCTCTCGAGGGATTGGTTCTTGCTGTTCTCGATGGCGGTAAGGAGGTTGTCCACCGAGCGGTCGCTCCAGCCGTCGATATCCTTTATTTCCTGGGCATGGCCCTTCAGGTGGTAGATGCTCGGTATGTCGCTAAGGAACCCTTCGTTGAAGAACTCCTCGGTGACCGATGGCCCCATGCCGTCGATATCCATGGCATCGCGGCTGACGAAGTGGACGATGCCCTCTACCTTCCGCGCGGCACAATGCTGGTTCAGGCAGAAATGCATGCCGCCGACCTTGGTGAGCGGTCCCCCGCAGACCGGGCAGGTGGAAGGCATCACGAACGGGCGCTCGTTTCCGTCCCTTCTTTCCTTCAGTGGTCCCGTGACTTCCGGAATCACATCCGCCGCCTTGTGGAGGCCGATGATGTCGCCGATCCTGACATCCTTTTCCCTTACGAAATCCTCGTTGTTGAGGGTAGCCCTTTGGACCAAGGATCCGTCGACCCTCACCGGTTCGAGTATGGCATTGGGTGTTACCCTTCCGGTCCTTCCGATGCTCAGGACTATGTCGAGGAGTTTGGTATAGGCTTCCTTGGGCGGAAACTTGTAGGCAATGGCCCATTTCGGGGTCTTGGCGGTGTATCCGATGGAGTCGTATGAATCGATGTCGTCGACCTTGAAGACGAGGCCGTCGATGTCGTAAGGCAGCGAATCGCGCTTTTCCGTGTATTCACGGACGTAGGCGAGCAGTTCGTCTATGCCCCGGAGTTTCCTTCTTTCGTGGTTGGTCTTGAATCCGAGCGTATCCAGATAGTCGAGGGAATCGCTATGGATGTGGATATTGAGCTCACGGGCATTGACGAGGTAGTACCAGAAGGCATCCAGTTTCCTCGAAGCCGCGACATTCGGATCGAGCTGCCGGATGGAACCGGCCGCCGCGTTACGGCAGTTGGCGAATAGGCTTTCCCCGTTTTCCTCCCTTTGTTTGTTGAGGGCCGCCAGGGAATTCTTGGGCATATAGACTTCGCCCCTTACTTCGAAGGAGCGCTTCTCGCCGACGGTCAGAGGGATGGAACGGATAGTCCTAACGTTCGCGGTCACGTCTTCCCCCGTGACGCCGTCGCCACGGGTCAGCGCGTACTTGAGGTTGCCGTCCTCGTATAGGAGCGACATCCCGAGACCGTCGATTTTCATTTCGCCCATGTATGAGACGCAATCGGTGTGGAGGGCTTCCCGCATTTTCCTGTCGAAATCGCGGAGATCGTCTTCGTTGAAGGCATTCGCAAGGGAAAGCATCAGCCGGCGGTGGGGGACTTTCTTGAATTCGGTCTGCACTGCCCCGCCCACCCTCTTGGTGGGGGAATTCGGCGAAGCTAGTTCCGGGAATTCCTTTTCGAGTATGGTCAACTCGTTCATCAGGCGGTCGAATTCCTGATCGCTGACCGAGGACTGGTTCAGGACATAGTATTCGTAGTTGTATTTGTTGAGCAGATCGGTCAACTCCTTGACCTTTCCCTTTGCCTCTTCGAGATTCATGCTTCCCCTCCTTTGGAAACGGCTTTGTGCAGCTTCGGATGCTTGGCCAGCAGCGTCTTCTTGCCAAGGTTCCCGAAATCTATGACTATGACGTCGTCGCTGATCTTTTCAACCACGGTTCCGCGGCCGAATAGGTCGTGTTCGGCGATGTCGCCGACCTTCCAGTCGAGGTCGGGCAGATCATCGTGGGCCTTGGCGGCCGGGGCCGGGGCGCTGAACGGCGAGATGTGGTTCCCGTCGTAGAACCTATCGCCGCTAAACGAGGTTCCGCCGTAGGTGCGGTTGAACCCTCCGCCGTATAGATTGCCTTCGGCCTTTATCTTGAGGCCGGCTTCCTTGAAATAGGGAGAGGGTACGGCGTGGCCGTCGGTCGCGTAGGAATAACTCCGGTTGCAGGATAGGAAAAGCCTCTTCTTGGCCCTGGTGAAAGCAACATAGGCCAACCGCCTTTCTTCTTCCGCGGCATCCCTATCGTCTTCCTCTAACGCCCTTTGGCTTGGGAAGGTATCGGCGTTGAGACCGATGACGAAGACGTTGTCGAACTCGAGGCCCTTGGCGACGTGGACGGTCATGAGGCTGACGTAGTTGCCGGCATTCATGTCGTCTTGGCTTGTCAGCAAGGTGACGTTTTGGAGGTACTCGTCAAGGGTACTGTCCGGGTTCTTCTTGAGGAAATCGACTATGTCGTCGAAAAGCGCGTTGACGTTCCCGACCCTGTCCTCGTCCCCTTCCTGGTCGTCTTTCAGGTACTCCATGTAGCCTATCTGCTTTACGAAATCCTTAAGGATGGATGGATAGGCTTCGTCGGCCTTCTCGAGCTTTTTCCTGGTTTCCTCCAATATACCGACTAGTTTGACCATCGAATTGGCAGCCCTCGCGGGTATTTGGGAAATTTCCGCAAATCCGTCATATCCGAGAAGATATGCATACTCGGAAACGCCGCTATCTGCGGCCTCTTGCCTGAGTCTGGCTACGGAAGTGTCCCCGATATTGCGGCGAGGGACGTTGATGATTCTTTCGAAAGCAACGTCGTTCTTTGGATTGACCAAGATGGAGAAATAGGCCAGAAGATCCTTCACTTCCATTCGTTCATAGAAGCGCAGGCCGCCGAAGATACGGTATGGAATCCTCATCCTTGCCATGACCTGCTCGAAAGGCCTGGTCAGATAGGATGAACGGTAAAGGATCGCGGTATTGCTGAAGTCGGGTTCGCCGTCTTCGTTTTTGTTCTTGTCGGCGAGTTCCCTGACCTTCCGGCATACCCACTCGGCCTCGCGGTCGGAGGTCGGGGCGTCGAAAGTGGCAATATCCTCCCCGTCTTCTCCTTCGGTATAGAGGTCCTTGGGAACCCTTTTCCTGTTATGGGAAATAAGGGCATTCGCGGCCTTGAGTATCTTCTTCGTGCTGCGGTAATTGCGATCGAGAACCACCGTTTCGGCATCCGGGAATGTCTTCTCGAAGTTCAGGATGATTTCCTGCTTGGCCCCGCGCCAGGTGTAAATGGTTTGGTCCGGATCGCCGACGACGTAGACGGAAGTGGAAGGTTTGCACAGCAGCTTTATCAAATCGAACTGGACGTCGTTGGTATCTTGAAACTCGTCGACCAAGATGTGATCGAAATAGTTCCTCCACTTCTCGGCGATAGCGGGATTGTTCTTTAGTATCGCGTGGCATTGAAGTAGGAGGTCGTCGAAATCAAGCGCGTACATTTCGCATTTGCGCTTTTCGTAGGCGGCGTAGAAATCGAGCAGCGTCTTGTCGCGGTTGAACATCCTTTTCTGGTCGATATCGGATGGATATAGTCCCCTGTTCTTCTTCGACCTTATGTATCTAAGGGCTTCTTTTACCACGGGGTCGCTCTTGCGGTAGCCCATGGTCTCGGCAATGCCCTTGACCAACCTGCTCTGGTCATCATCGTCGTAGATGACGAAACCCGGCGGATAGTCTATGGCTTCGGCTTCCCTTCTCAGAAACCGCGCGGCAAAGGAGTGGAAGGTCATTATTTTCAAGGGGCCGCCGCCATCGATTTCCCCGACTAGTTTCATGGCCCTCTCCTGCATTTCCCTGGCGACTTTGTTGGTGAAAGTAATGGCCAAAATGCGGGCCGGGTCGGTATTGAGCCTGTCTATCAGGTAGGCGATGCGGTAAGTAAGAACGCGGGTTTTCCCGGAACCGGCCCCGGCAATTATCCTCACGTGTTTGGAAGTGGTTTCGACAGCGGCAAGCTGTCTTTCATTGAGCAAAGACGAGTAATCCACCCGTATAGTTTAAATAGATATTGCTTTCTTAGAAAGCACCACGAAGCCGCTGGGATAAATTCAGGACATCGATTTATGTGTTTTTCTTTTGCGGCCGGTGCAACAATAATTAGCGTGGTGTTCTTCGCCCCGAGGGTCAGCAAAAACGAAAACGTCGCCTTCGTTTCCGTCATGGCGGCGGTAAACGTATTGCTGAGCGTCGTCGCCTCCTTTTTGCCTCTTGGGGGACTATTGGTAATGCTCCTGCTACCGCCGGCAAGCGCTTTGACCGGATTGCTCTGCAAAGGACGTTATTGTCTGATATACGCGGTGGCCTCCCTCGGCCTTTCCCTTGCGGTAACTGCCTACAACTACGAATCAACGCTTTTTTACACCTTCCCAAGCATCGTCGTCGGCTTGGTTTTCGGATATTTGTCGAAGAAGGGACTCCCGCTAAGCCTTCTGACCCTTCTTTCGTCTCTTGCCTACACGGGGATCGTCTATGCCTGCCTCCCTTTGATCGATTTTCTATACGGAATAAACCCGGTGACCCTACTGCTTACGGTGATGGGAATCGCGGATAATTCATTCGGTCAGGCCCTCTTCCCGGCAATCGTTTTTTGTTATGCAAGTCTCGCCACCGCTCTATCGGCCTTCGTGATCAGCCTCGAATTCGGAAGATTCAAAGCGGATTTTGCGCCGGAAAACGCCTTTCCGTTTCTGTTTCCGGCTTTGACCGTATTCTTTACGGCGACGACACTTGCAGGAGCCTTCTATCTGCCTAGCCTCTGCTATGTTTCCTTCCTTATGAGCATCTACTCCGGGCTCATGTCCTTGGCGACAATCCACTACTCGGGAAGCAAGGCCGGCTGGGTGGTTTTCGGATTCGGATGCTTTGTCTCGCTCATCCTCATGGCAGCCATCTACTCCTATCTCCCCTACGAAACCGCCGCCACCTTGGCGTCTTTGTATTTTTTATCCGCGGGTATAGGCGGCCTAACTAGTGCTATTATCTCTAGGCAAGGAAAGGGAAATGCTTAACTTCATCAAGTCCTTCGGATTGGGATTGCTCTACATGATCCTTAGCCCGGTGCTTCTGCTCGTCCTTTTGGCGTTCTCCATCTATGGCCTTTACAACTTTGTTGTAACCGGATTCGCGGGACTGGTGAGGTTCTTCAAGGGACAGAAGTTCTTCCCGGAATTCGAAGAAGACGTGAAGGCGGAACGCCTATTAGACAAAGGTCTGGAGAACGACGGGGAGGAAAGCAAGACCCCCGCGGAAGTAAAGCCCGCAACGACGAACGTCTACGTGCAGCAGAATATCTACCAGGGCGTGCCGCCCCAAAACAATCAGCCCAATTTCGGCGGCGCTGCCGTTCCGCCCTTACCCAACGCGAGGATTCCCGATATCCCCGGAGTCGATCATAGGGCCATCGAACAAGCCAATGCCGCGGCGGCGGCTTCCCCAACCGCGATAGAGCAGAAAGCCCCGGAATCGGAAGATGAGGTTATTGACATAACCATGGAGGACGATGATGGACAGCAGTGACAAAAAGCTTCTCATCGCCCTTCTAGTTATTTTCGTCGTGGTCTTCATCCTTCTCGGCCTGATCGGCATGGCGATAAGAAAGCTCATGGAAGTCCAGGGTGACCGCATCGATCGGGAAATGGGTAAGGCCGCGAGGACCGGGACCGTGCATGACCCGGCAAGTTTCAAGGCCCTGGCCAAGAAGAAAAACCACCGGATCTACTTCCAGGAATCCCTTATCCCCGTGGGATTGGCGGTCTTGGGACTGCTCATATTCGTCTTTGCCAACACGGCTACCGGCCGCTGGGGCGACGATCTCATAGGGCAGTTCTCGACCCTTTTCTACCGTTTCGACTGGAGCAACCCCGATAACTTCCACGAATTCTTCGGAATAACGCTTCCGTGCCGCTTCCCTCCACTTATGGACGACGAGTACGGAGGCCTCCCCCACGCCGTCGCCGACTATTGGCTGGCCTATACCGTCATGCCGATATGGATAGTCTCGGGCGTATATTACCTAGTCGTCAGCCTAGGTTACGTTTCACGTCTACTTAGGACGAACAAAAGGGCCTCCAGCATCTACGATCACCATCTGGAAAGCTTCAATTACTTCGATGCCTTTGCCCTGAAGGGCAATCCCAGCAAGAAAGAGGACGAAAAGAAGGAAGAAGGAAAGAAAGGGGACTAGAGGAAAAGGTCGACGATCTCCCAGACGATGAGCGCGGCCAAAACCAAGCAAAGCCCGACTATCGCGTAGAAAATCCTTTTGCGGGAGAGTTTCTCTTCCGCGATTTTCTTAGGCGATTTGGCCTCGGGGGGATTGTCGACGATCAAAGGATTATCGTTTTCCATATCAGTACTTCAGGTTCCCGTAGGTCCTTGGATAAGGCTCGGTGTCGCGGATGTTGGCCATGCCGGTCAGATAGGCAAGGAACCTATCGAATCCGAGGCCGAAGCCGGAGTGGGAGCAGCCGCCGTAGCGGCGCAGGTCCAAATACCAGGCCAGTCCCTCGGCGTTGCCGGCCTTTTCCATCTTTTCCTTAAGCTTTCCGTAGATGTCTTCCCTCTGCGAACCTCCGACAATTTCGCCTTCTAGAGGCACGAGCAAGTCGCAGGCGGCCACGGTTTTGCCGTCCGGGTTTTCCTTCATGTAGAAGGCCTTGATTTCCTTGGGATAGTCGATGAGGAATACCGGTCCTTTGGCCACGGCTTCCGTCAGATAACGCTCGTGTTCGCTTTGCAGGTCCATTCCCCAGTAGATGTTGGGGTTATCGAATTTATGTCCGTCGGCCACGGCTTTCTTGAGTATCTCGATGCCCTCGGTATAGGTCATGACCTTGAAGTCGCTATTCAGCACCCTGTCAAGTTTTTCGTCCAGGCCCTTGTCGACGAACTGGTTGAAGAAGGCCATTTCGTCCTTGCAGTGGGCCCTGACGAACCGGATGCAATGCTTGATCAAAGCCTCTATTACCTCCATATCGCCCTTGAGGTCGCAGAAAGCCATTTCCGGTTCGATCATCCAAAACTCCGAGGCATGGCGCGGGGTATTGGATTTTTCCGCCCGGAATGTCGGGCCGAAGGTGTAGACGTTGCGGTAGGCAAGGGCGAAAGGCTCGACGTGGAGCTGTCCCGAAACGGTGAGACTCGCGGTCGTGCCGTAGAAATCCTTGTAGGGATCCTTGGCCCGGGTAACCACTTCGAAGGACTGTCCCGCTCCTTCTGCGTCGTTTGTCGTTATTTCCGGGGTATGGACGTAGACGAATCCCTTCTCGAAAAAGAAGGAATGGATGGCATAGGCCAAAACAGAACGTACCCGGTAGAGGGCATTGAAGGTATTGGTCCTCGGCCTAAGATGGGCGATTTCGCGCAGGAACTCGAAGGAATGCCGTTTCTTCTGGAGGGGATAATCGGCATCCACGTCGCCGATTAGTTCGCTTTCGACGGCTTTGAGTTCGAAAGGCTGGGGGGCACCGGGCGTAAGCTTGAGGTTGCCTTTTACCGATATGGCGGCTCCGGTTTTGTAGTGGCGCATCTTTTCGCCAAGCACGCTATCGCCGTCATAGACGATCTGGATGTTCTTGAAACTGGTCCCGTCATTGAGTTCGATAAAACCGATCTTTCCGTTATCGCGGTTGGTCCTTACCCAACCTTCCAAGGCGATTTCCGTTTCCGATAGACGCCCTTCTTCGTATTGGGCGTATAGATCTTTTACTAGACTATCCTGCATGGTCGAGATTTTAGCACGCTACAAGGAAAGTTTCCGCCAGTCCTCGATCTTCCAATTGGGATCGGGTGCGATGTCGAGCGGGGCAAAGAACTTCATGTCGTAGAGGTGGCTTGCCACCTTCGCGATCATGGCCGCGTTGTCGGTCGTGCACCACAAAGGAGGGAGAAGCACTTCGATTCCGGAATCGAGAAGACGGCGTTCTATTTCCAAACGGAGATAGGAATTGGCGCTCACGCCGCCGGAAAGGACGATCTGTCGGACGTCCTTGTCTTTTGCCGCGGCAATCGCGTGGCTCACTATCATTTCTATGGCCGTATCTTGGAAGCTGCGGCACATGTCCTCGACATTGACCTTCTCGCCGCGGCTCTCTATTTTGTGGACTAGATTTATCACCGCGGTCTTCAGACCGGAATAGGAGAAGTCGTAGGTCCCCTTGGCCCTTAATGGCAGCGGCAGGTCGTAGGTATGCCTGCCGAATTTGGCTTTCTGGTCGATGGGCAGGCCGCCCGGATAAGGAAGGCCGAGAACCCTCGCGACCTTGTCGTAGCACTCCCCGACCGCGTCGTCGCGCGTAGCCCCGAGCACCTCGAATTCCATGTGCCTTGGCATATAGACGAGTTCGGAATTGCCGCCGGAAACGACCACGGCAAGAAGCGGGAACTTTAGCTCCCCGACGTATTCGTTCGCGTAGATATGCCCGGCTAAATGGTGGACGGCTATAAGCGGCTTGCCGTAAAGCATGGAAAGGGTCTTGGCGGCCTGGACGCCGACATGGAGACATCCGGCAAGCCCCGGTCCGCGGGTTACCGCGAAAGCATTCATGTCTCCGAAGGAAAGACCGGACTTCCCGATGGCTTCCTTCAGGCAGACGCCGATATTTTCCACGTGCAGCCTCGAAGCAATTTCCGGCATGACGCCTCCGTACTTCCGGTGCATGTCGATCTGGGAGGAAATGACGGAAGACAGAAGCCTGTCGCCCGAGAGAACCGCGACGGCGGTTTCGTCGCAGCTAGATTCGATTGCCAATATGTTGCTCATAATCCCTTCACCATGTAGATGGCATCGCTGCCGTCTTTGTAATATCCCTTCTTTACCGAGGCTTCGACATAGCCTTCTTTCCTATACAAGGCGATGGCCCCGACGTTGTCCACCGATACTTCCAAAGTAGAGGTGGAAGGTGGTTCTTCCAGAGCCTTTAATTCTTCGAACATCGCATGGAATAGCCTCGAAGCGAAGCCCTTCCTCCTGAAAGCCGGGAGAACGCCGATCCTTACCACCGTGCTAGAGTCGTACGTAACCATGTATTCGAGGTAACCGATTAGCGATTCTTCGATCCATAAAGCGATAATCGCCGCAAAAGGGTTGTTTTCGAATTCGTTTTCGAAGTCTTTTCCGCTGAAGGGGTACTCAAAGCACTGCTTTTCCAGTTCGGCCAAGGCCGGTGCATCCGATTTATCGCACCTAGAGATGCGGCACATCGTAATGCTCCTTCAGATAACTCGGCCTGGCGCTTAAGGGATCGCACTCATACCTTTCTTTGACTGCACCGAGAAGATTCGAGAAGACGTCGTCTTCTTGGTGCTCGATGCCAAGATAGGCGGTATCTCCCCCGACTTTCCATTCGGGATGCTCGGAGAGCACTTTGGCGACTTCTTCATTGGCGACCGCCGCGTCATCCATGATGACCTTGTCGCCTTCGTAGACACCCATGTAGCTCCTCTTGTTCCGTGCATCCATGAGGCACACGGTGGGTTGGTCTCCCGCCTTGAGCAGATATAGCGACGAGACAAGGTATAGGGGCACGTTAAGCGCAAGAGCGACGGTCTTCGCCACCGTTAATCCGATACGGACCCCGGTATACGAACCGGGTCCCTTCCCGGCCACGACCAATGTTATGTCGTTGCCTTTATAACCCGTTTGTTCAAGCAAGGACTTTATATAGGGGACAAGCAATTCGCTTTGCTTGCGGAAGGCCTTCTCTTCCTTCTTGGCAATAAGCTTTCCGTCTGCCTCCAAACCTACCCTGAGGGTAGTAAAGGAAGTGTCTATCAATAATCCCAAGCTCATAGTAGTTCCTCTAGTTTCTCCAATGCTTCGATGCTTTTTCCGCCTACGGCTTCGAATTCGAAAAGGCGGGTGTTCTCGTCAACCGGGACGATACGAACCGCGATCCGTTCTTCGGGAAGAAGTTCCTCTATGAACTCCGGCCACTCGACCGCGGTTATGCCATCCCCGTAAATATAGTCCTCCAAGCCGATGTCCCTGTTCCCGTCCTTGAGGCGATAGGCATCGACGTGGTAAAGGGAAAGGGTGCCTTCCTCGTAGACCTTGAGGATATTGAAGGTCGGGGAGGTGATGGACTCGTCTATGCCAAGTCCCTTGGCAATGCCCGAGGTAAAAAGGGTCTTTCCGGCCCCTAGATCGCCTATCAGGGTCAATACACAGCCGGGATAAAGGCACTTGGACAGTTTTTTCCCGAGAGACAGCGTTTCTTCCGGGGAGCCTGACCGATATTCAAACTTTTGCTTAGAGATGGAGTTCATGCTTGCCAAGTATACCACTAGTGGTATATCAAAATAGCCATGCGTGTTTGCGACTACCTGATCATCGGCGGCGGACCGGTCGGCATTTACCTAGCCGGACGGTTGGAAGAAAAGAAAGCCGACTATCTGCTGTTAGAAGCCGGGAACGTCGGCGGGCAGGTCCTTGCCCTTTATCCCGAAAAGCCGGTCGTGGACGTTTCAGAAATCGGAACCATGAAAGCCAAGGAAATATTCGCCTGTCTGTTGTCCAAGGTCGACCCAAAGAGAATCAAGGAAAATACGGAGGTTTTGAAAATAGAAGGAACCTTCGCGGTTACGAACGGGGAGACCTACCTCGCCAAGGCGATGATAATTGCCACCGGGCTTGGAAGATACGTCCCAAGGAAACTCGGACTGGACGGAGACGATGCGAACAATGTCCATTATTCCTTGAAGGAGCCCAACACACTCTACGGAAAGCGCGTGGCCATCTTCGGCGGGGGCGATTCCGCCTTGGACTGGGCCAAGGAATTGAGCGGCCACGCGAAAGTTGACCTAATCCATAGGAGAAGGGAATTCCGGGGGAATCCGGAAACGATTAGGGGGTGCGACGTCGTTTTACATCTCCCCTATGTGCCTTCGAAGCTGATTCTCGATGGGCGTAGGGTAGTCCAGACCGAGATAGAAAACACCGAAACACACGAAAAGCAACTGCTGGACGTAGACGACATACTGGTCAATTTCGGGGCCATGCCAGCGCCTCATTATTTCGGGTTCGAGAAAGCCGATCCCGGAGTGGGATTAAAGGTCGATTCCGCCTTCAGGGTCTCCGACCACGTTTACGCGGTTGGCGACTGTGCCTACTCCCCGGATCACAAAAAAAGAATGGCACCCGGATTCCGGGAGGCCGACATCGTATTGAAAGAATTGTTCAGAACTTTTTGACGATTGGCCTCGTCTCCTTTTCGAATTTCGAAAATAGACGCGTGACTTCCCTTTCGTCGAAGGGGAATTTCCTTGCTTCCAATAGTTTTTCCGTTTTGCGGAAGGACTTGCGGATGGCCATCATGAGCCGATCGTCATAGCCATAGCTTTTAGCGTTTTCCGCGTACTCGTCGACGTCCAAAACCTTCTCTTTGCCGTCGGGAAGCAGTTTCAGGTCGAGGTCGTAATCGATGTACTTGATTATGCCTTGGTCCATTATCGCCGGGGAGGCGATGTTCGCGTAAAAGCAGATGCCCTTTTCCTTGAACATGCTAATTACATTCATCCATTCGTGCTTGAAGAGATAGAAAATCGCATGTTCCTTGGTAATCCACTCCCGGCCGTCGGATTCCTTGACCAATGAAGCCCTGGAGGCCAAGGCCCAGTAATCATAGGTTTCTCCTACGAGATAGGCTGGAGACCAGAGCCGATGGACCGTCCCGTCGTGCTTATAGGCCATGACGGTGATCCATTTGTTCAGGAAGGCCTTTCTCTCCATGGCGCCTATTATAAGTTAAAGATGCCCATTTAATTAAACTAATAATCCCTTTCGCCGTTGACATGCAAAAAAGAAAAGGGAACCAGAGTTCCCCTTAAGTCAAAAGTCGCGTTCTTTTTTATTCCCCTTTTGGAGCTTCTCCCGGCAGGGGGTCGGATCCCTTGGACTCGGATTCCGCGGCCGTTGAATCATCGGTGCCTTCTTTAGCCGCTTCCGGTTCTTTGGTAGGAGCCGGACCGTCTTCCTCCTCGCTCTCTTCCCCCGGCTTCTTTCCGCGGCCGATGCCATCGATGGTATCTACCAAGGCGAAGACCTTCTTCATGTCGTCACGATAATGGGCGGTCGGCCCCGGATTGAAGGGCTTTTCCATCGGAAGGATCATGAGGGTATCTTCGTAGCCGAGCAAAACGAAAGTTTTTCCTTCCTCGATCTTGATGGTCAGGTCGACCAAGGTATCGTCGGTCTTGAAAGCCTTGACCGCATCTTTGATTTTCTTGGTGAAGGATTTCTTTGCCAAATCGTTCCCACGGACGATCATGGTCTTGTCCTCGGTAATGACGTCCATGTCGTCAACCCCGGTCGGAGGCAAGGCACGGTCGTTGCCTTTCAGATAGATGACGAGTGGCTCGCCCTTATAGGTATTGGGGGCGCGGAAGAACTTTCCGACGAATACGGTAACCGCGGACTTCTGGCCCCTGACCTGCGCCGCCGCGTCGGCGATGCCGCACTTCTTGCCGCCGTAGTTGAAGAGCAAAGAGGCCCTCGAACCGACCGAGAAAATGTCTTTGTACAAACCGCACTCCTCGAATTCCTCGCGGGTAAGCTTGCTATCGATGTTGCCTTGGAGATTGGTAACTCCGGTCCCATGGAAGACGTACTCGTCGGTATAGGTGTAGAACTTGTTGAAGTAGTCCTTCATCATTACGTTGGTCTTCTTGCGTTTGAAATAGCTTAGGACCAGCAAGACAACGATGACCACCGCGACCACGGCTATGGATATCCATAGCGAAACGTTGGGGTCGACACCGGGGATAGAATTCGGGACGATGAAGGCCGCGAGTATGACGGCGATTAGGGCAATGGTCGGGAAGAAAGACCATTTCCTAAGGGAAGAATAGCTCTTGAGGAAACCGGCGCGTGCCGCTTCGATGTTGGCCAAATTGCTGTCATCGTAGGTATAGGCGACTTGTTCCTTTTTCTCGGATTTGCCTGGCTCTTGCTTTTCTGTTTTTTCTTCAGCGGGCTTTTCCTCGGCCTTGGGCTCCGGCTCTTCGACGGCAGGCTGCTCTACCTCCGCATCGCTGAATTCGCTTTCGCCGGCCTCGGCGGCTGCTTCGATTTTCTTTTCTTCTTTTTCCATTGCTAGAGCAATATAGCCTAGAATTTGAAACTACCAAAGAAGAATTTTGGATTTCCACCTAAGGCAAAATTGCGGAACCAAAATAGCGTAATGGCTAAATAGAAAGAGGAAATAAGGCTTATGCGCGGATAACGTGGAAATAATGAAGATCAAGTAAGTTTCGTGTTTTTGTCCGCAAATCCCCCGGAAAACGGTAGATATTGCTAATTCCTGCGGACTTTATACATGTTATTGACGGTTTTGAGAGGCAGATAAAGGGCAAGCACCACCACGATGCCGAGTACCATCGTCGGCAGGCAATACGTCGCGTTGTAGGCCATGGCCTCCCAAAAGGTGTAGCCGTAGAAGATGATGCTGCTGACGCTGCTACCGAGCATTCTGACTAGTGTCGATAGCAAGGCGGAAAGGGAAATGGCGATTATCGCTGTCAGGGTATATCCGCTTCCCTTGTTGTCGAATATCCACTTGTGGAAGAAACCTATTATTCCGATGCTTCCCCACCCGATAAGGTAGTCGAAGGGGAAGAAATAGAACCCGTAACCGTCGGTAAGGCAGGTCAGAAAGCCGAACACGATGCCGCCGGCGACAAAGCCTTTCGCCGGACCCGAACGCAAGGCAATCAAATATAGGGGGATAATGCAGAAGTTAAGCGATCCGCCGGTCGGACCGATATCGATGGACACATAGATGTCGAGTACAACGGCAAGACCGATGAGAACGGCCATCTCGGATATCTCGCTTATGGAAAGCGGGTCGATTTTGTTTTCGATTATCAGCTCTCCGAATCCGGCTATAAAGCAGAGGACGATGACGACGATTAGGGCCCAGCCGTAACCGGAGACGACCGCGCCTTCGGCAAGACCCTTGAGCGACAAGGCATAGTCGTAGAAGGAAGGAACGCAGATGAAGAAGCAAGCCGTAAGGAAATAGAGAATCATCGAGACGGTGCCGAGGTCCTTCTTGAAATACCCTCCGATTCCAAAGCCGATGGAGGCTAGCAGGAAGAGGAAGGAGAACAGGAACCCGACGGAGAAGACTCCTTCCCCGGAAAATAAACCTACCATGGACAACAGTCCTTCCGTTCCATTGCTAAGAACCGAAGAAACCAAAGGTCCGAATAGGAACAGGAACGCGATGATTCCTAATCCGTTTGAAACGGCGGTCGCGACAAGTTTCCCCGTTTTGCTTTCCCCGACGTTAAGGGAAATGGTCTTCTCCATAAAAAATTCCTCCATACCCGGAGGAAAAAGATGCATTTTCCTTCCTCCGCTGGCATTATCCAGTTCAGGTAATCCGTCGAGCCAGATACATGGTTCCTCTCAGCCTGCTACGGCAAGCTCCGGCGTAAAAAGAATACGCTAGCCAATTTTCCAGTCAATAGGGGTCACTCCGCTATCGACCAAGTAGGCGTTGCAGACACTGAAGAGATGCTTGCCGAACCATCCGCCCCTATTCGCGGACAGGGGACTGGGGTGCACGGCCTCTAGGACAATGTGTTTTTTGTTTTTCACGAACGAAGCGTATTTCTTGGCAAAGGAACCCCAGAGCATGAAAACGATGGGTTGGTCCAAGGTATCGATGTACCCGAGGGTCATTTCGAGGAAACGGTCATACTCCTCCCGTCTATGGCTAAGGGGTACGTGGGCCACCACGGTCAGATAGGCATTCAGCAGCAAAACACCCTGCTTGGCCCAAGGGGTCAAATCCCCGTTTTCGAAGTTCATTTTGATTTTGAGATCGCCTTCGATTTCCTTGTATATATTCATCAGGGAAGGCGGGATATCGAGTCCCCTTGGAACCGAGAAGGAAAGACCCATGGCTTCCCCGGGGTTATGATATGGATCTTGTCCTATGATAACGACCTTGAGGTCTTTCGGGGAAGTCAGCCGGAAGGCCTGGAAAACCATGTCACGCGGGGGATAGATGGTTTTGCTTCCGTATTCGCCGTCTAGGAACCTATGGAGACTTGCGGCATACGGAGTCTTTTTGAATTCATCGAAAAGCGTTTCCCAATCCTTGAGCATACAAAGGATATTATCCTTCTTATCCCTTTTTGGAACACGTGAATATGCCTATACTTTTGGCGATGCGAATCCTCTGGGTCTTCAACCACCCGGCTCCCTACAAGGTCGATTTTTTTAATGAACTCGGGAAACGCGCCGATCTCGAAGTCCTTTTCGAAAGAGGGAGCGAAGCCGACCGGGAAAAGGGCTTCTATAGCGAAAAGCCTACGAATTTCAAAGCGGTCTTCCTAAATGCCTTGCCCCTAGGACCACATAACTCCTACACCAACGGGATAATCCCCTATTTGAAAAAGGACTACGACGTCATAGTCATAAACGGCTGGTCAACCTTCGGGGAAATGAAGTCCATCGATTATCTGAAAAAACACGGGAAGAAGTACGTCTTTGCCATAAACGGGGGACTAACCAAAAACAAATGTCTGTTCCCCTTGGAGTCTATAAAGAAACACTATATATCCGGAGCGGACCTTTATCTTTGTCCAGATGACAACTCGAGGTCCTACCTTCTCCATTATGGAGCTGAGGAAAGTAGAATAAAGTTATACCCCTATTCCACGGTCTATGAAAGGGAAGTGTTGTCCAAGCCCATAAGCAAGGAAGAAAGAAAGACTTTCTATGAATCAAAGGGCATAAAGGCCAAAAACGTCTATGTCGCCGCCGGGCAAATCATCCGCCGCAAGAACCCGCTTAGGCTTATCTCCTATTTCAGCAAGGCCGGAAAGGAAAACGCCTTGGTTTTCCTAGGATCCGGTAAATTGGAAAACAAAGCCAAGGAACTAGTTAAGAAACTCCATATGGAAAATGTTTACTTCCCCGGCTTTAAAAATAAACAGGAGACGCTCAAGTACCTAGGCAATGCCGATGCGAGCATCTTCCTTACCAAGGAAGACATCTACGGCCACGTAGTTAACGAATCGCTAAGCCAAGGAACGCCGGTCATAGCCTCCCCCTTCAGCAATGCGGCCAGAAAACTAATAAGCAACGGCGTCAACGGCTATCTCGTGAATAGCGAGAAGGAATTTTTAATAGCGTTAGGAAATTCACTGAGCGAACAAATGCGGGAAAACGCTTTGAAGACAGCGCGTAGCCAAACACTCGAAGAAATGGCAAAAGTCCATCTGGATATCCTGGGGGCAATTCAATGAAGGCGATCTATCTAGGAAATATATACGAGCCCGAAGGCTACGAGGTCCTAAGTCTCCAGAAGAAGGCTTTTACCAACCCATCGGGCCAAAACTACCACGCTTTGCTAGCTAAGGTAATCGGCTCTTTGCTACCCACCTTGGTCATATCATTTTTGAAGAATCCCCACATTGATTACAAGAAGCCAGTGATAAGCGTGTCCTACTTATCGGAAAACGAGAGGAATCCGCTTACCCTTATCCAAAAAGCCGTTTCAAAGGCCCTTCAATTTGCGGAAAACGACAAATTGCTTGTATTTTTCGATGCCCTGAACATCAAGGCAGCGAAGGCAGCGAAGATACTTAGGGCCAAGCATCTTTGCAAAACGGTAGCCGTCATAACGGACAAGGCTTCCAACATATCGGGAACCCCGCTGTTTTATTCCCATCAGATCAAGTCGCTACTCTATTACGCAAACGGATTCATTACCGTAACCAAAGGACTTAACGACTTCTATAACGACAAGCGAAAACCATCCCTTATCGTTCCGGGAATTCTTGGATCGGCGAGGCATAAACCAAATAAGTTCGAGGAAGGAAGCTATATCTTCTACGGAGGCGCCCTAAACGAGCGCTTCGGTGCATTGAATTTAATAAACGCATTCAAGGAACTAAGTTCGGTTTATAGTCTGGTACTCGTAGGACACCACGCGGATAAGAAAATAGAAGAAGCCATTAACGGCAATCGGAAGATCCATTACCTGAAACAGGTTTCGCCCCTGGAATATCATACCCTTGCAAGTCAAAGTGCCCTTAACGTCAATCCTAGGCCCTATGATAGGAAACTCGATCCCTACTGCGTTCCTTCAAAACTAGTGCAGTTCCTATCCCTAGAACCTCCTATTTTGTCTTCGCAATGTTCTCCCCTAAGAGAAAAATTCGAAGACGACGTGAACTGGATTGGCGACGTTTCGGAGGAAGGAATCAGGCTCTTCTTGCAGAAACACATCGGAAAGAAGGGAACCTTCGTCCGGCTCAAGCAAAACTACGGGCAAAGCAAAATCCGCAGGTTATGCGGGCAGAGTAACGTCAAAGAAGGGCTTCAATCCTTCTTGGCAAATTTCGATAGTACGTTTTCGAGTTCGTCCATGAGTTTGGAAAACTCGAAGTGAGTGTCGTAATAAAGCCGGTTGGCCTTTCCCATCTTTTCCCTATCTTCCTTGCTTAGGCTAGAAAGAGTGGCCATGGCTTTGGAAATGTCGCTGGGGCTTTCGCTTTCGGAAAGGACCGACCCTTTCGCATCCTCTAAGACCTTCCTTCCGTCTCCCCCGATCACGCCAAGGATGGGTTTGCCATGGTAAAGGGAGGTAAGAAGCTTGTTGGGCAACGTTTCGGAAACGGGGCTGCCGTCATCGTGTAAGGAAACGACCAAGGCGTCAGCATGGCCCTGATAGGACGAAACCGCCCTGGTATCCACCCGTCCGTATATTGTCACCTTGTCGCTTAACCCCTTTTCTATGACCGTTTTCCTAACTTCGGCCAAACGGCTTCCGCCTCCGAAGAGATGGAGATGGATATTGTTGCCCATTGGTAATAACGAGAGGCCCTGCACCAGATTTTCGACCAATTGGAGGTTCCCGATGTTCCCTGAATAGACGATGTTGAAATCTTGCTCGTCCATCTTCCCTTCCCCAATCGGGGAAACCGCAAGGGCCGGCTGGGCCAGATACATGAGCGGCCGGTCGGTCTTTATGACGTTTTTGAAATAGTCTTCAAAGGAAGGAGAAGAAAGCAAAAGCATGTCGGCCTTCTCGTATATCCTCCGGCTCCACCGATAGAGGAACCTATAGAAAAGAGAACCTTCCTTCACCGCCCCGACGGCGACCGGGGAAGCCGGCCAGAGATCGAGGACGTGGAGGACGTTCTTGATACCGAAGCGTTTCGCGGCCTTGTTGGCGCTTACGACCCCGATTAAGGGCGAGAAGGACATCGAATAGACGACGTCGAAGGGACCTTTCAGTTTCCTTACGGCTTTTTTGGCGTTATGCCAAAATGAGTAATAGTTGAGCAAAAGGTCCTTCATGGAGGAACTCTTGCGGGGATGGATCTTCACACGGTGGATAAGTACCCCGTTTACTTCCTGTTCGAAAACGTTTTCGTAACCTTCGGGTATTCCCTGGAAACCGTAATTGGGCTGGCCCGTCAACACTTCGACATGGTGTCCCCTCTTGCGGAGATCGAACACCATTTCGTTTATCGCGAAGTTTTCTGGATAGAAATACTGGCTGACCACCAAGATCCGCATGGCGTGATTATCCCACAATGCGGGGATAAGGGCTAGGAAACCTCGCCATCGGACGGCCAGCCGAACAGTTTCTCCAAAACGCCGTCCGAAGGCGGTTCGGCGGCATAATCAAGAGTATTCCCACCGCTTCGACCGTCAATTCGTCGAAATACGTCCTATTAAAGACAAATCCAAGGATATCTGCCCCGGAAGTTCGAAAATGTATTTTAGAATCACTTGGCTATCGCTGTGGTAAAGCTGATGGCCGCACACCCCGCCCGACTAGTCGGAACGGACAAAACCGGCATCCAGAAGGTTTACGAAATAAGGTATTTCGTCGATGCTCCAATCCGGAGCAGATAGCACTTCTCTCGGGGCGGGCAAAAGGTCGCCCCAGGCGAAGTCGCTCGTACGTATTTGCATATGGATAATTTATTCTTTCCGTACCTTGTTGGCCTTATCGAGCCCGACTTGGAGGAAAAGACCGCCTTCTTTTTCAAATTCGTCCTCGATGAGGTTGTTCGACCCGACTTCGGTATCCGCCACGCTCAAATCGAAGGACGCGCTTACGATTGAGAATTCCAGCCGAAATAGGTCTCGCCGGTTATCCTCCGAATGATTTCCGATCCGCTATTCGAAGAACAGAAAGTCGCTAAAGACGCAAGAAGTATCAAAGCAGAACCCTGATGAATTTTTTACACATCGGAAGTTTCTCCTTTCCCCAAGCTCGATAAATAATCGGGAGTTTCCTCCTCTGGCAAAGCCACGTCGTGTTCAAATTGTTGCTTATGGAAGAGACCCTTTTCTTTATTGGAAAAGGGAGAGGGCCTATACTTTTTGCATGCTCGCGGAAAGGTTAAAGGAAAACAAGCTCAAACGCTTCTTCCTAGAACCGCTTAGACCCATAGTCAAAGCCATCTCGCCCACTTTGTACGTTAAGGCGGAATACCGGTATATAACGCACCACAAACTCAATCTTAAGCACCCGGTCCGCTACACGGAAAAACTCCAGTGGCTCCGCCTATACGGCTTCTCCCACAACGAGGATGTCGCCAGATGCGCCGGACGGGCAACCGTCAGGGACTATGTAAAGGAAAAGGGTTTAGGGGATATCCTCATTCCCTGCTACGGGGTCTATGACCGCTTTTCCGACATCGATTTCGATAGACTGCCCAATGCCTTCGTTCTCAAATGCACCCATGCCTCGGGCTTCAACATGATTTGCCTGAACAAATCGGAATTCGACAAAAAAGAAGCCAAAAGGAAGTTCGACAAGTGGCTGAAGACCGACTACGGGAAAAAGACGGTCGAGCCCCACTACTCGCTCATCAAGCCGCAGATAATCGCCGAGAAGTACATCGGTGGCACTACTCTTCCCACCGAATACAAGATCCACGTCTTCAACGGCAAGGCCAGAAGCCTCTACGTCGTCACCGGCCGCGGGGTCGACATCCGCTACAACAACTACTACATCGACTTCAAACCCTTCGACGGCAGCCAGTTCAACGGCTGGATAAAAACCGACGTGCCGCTCGAAAAGCCCGCAAATTACGACGATATGGTCAAAATTTCGGAAATTTTGGCAAAACCTTTCCCTTTCGTCAGGGTAGATTTATACGATGTCGAGGGAAAAATATATTTCTCGGAAATGACATTCACCCCGGCCAAGGGGACCTTGATACTAGACGACGACCAAGCCGACTTCGAAATGGGCAACTGGTTGAAGCTTCCTAACGCCAAGTAGACAAAGGAAGCATCACTTCGTAAACGGAAAACCCGAAATAGGGGCCTTCCCCTTCTTTTTCAAAACTATATTCGCCGTCCCCTTCGAAATAGCCTTCCTCGGGTCTAGAAAAGGAAACCGAATAACCCACTATCCCGTCCCTAGCAAAATCGTCCCCGAAGGCGTCCTTCAGGGAAGAGCCGACCAAAGAGACCGCCGAGCCTCCGGAGTTTATCCAGAATAGGGCGCTTTCGTAGGTCAACTGGTAATAGTCGTAGGCGCTTTCGCCGTCCACGTAGAATCTGACGGTCACGTCCGCGCTCACGTAACGGCTATCCACGCTGCTCGAGGTATTGCCTCTAAGCGAGAGAGCGAATATGTCGCCGTCTTCGAGGACCGTGGGGAAGAGGGCCTTGAACCCGCTTTCCTCGCACTGGATGCGGGCGTTGGCGTACCAGCTATGGCATTCGAGTTGGCCGTTATAGAGTTTGCTGAGAACGCCTTTTTTGAAACCATCGTCTTTCAGGGCCAGGCAATGGGCCTTCCCGAAGGATATGGTATCCGGGTTATCGAGCATCGAGCCCGCGGAGTCGAGGAATTCGAACTCCTTGGTGGTCCCGTCTTCCGCGGTATAGGTGAAAAGCTCGGGATATACGTCTTTCATGCCCGCTGAAGCGACGTCCCGGAAAGAGGATTCCTGATCCCCGTCGAAGAAATAGGCTTCCCCGTCTTGATATGGGGCTTCCGCCCTCGTAAGGCCCACTTCCTTTAGAAGCGTTCCTTCCTTATCGCCTATCTCATCGAACCCGACGAGATAATTGTCTTCGAAATTCGCCCCGTCATAGGCCGGTGGCTCGTAAAGGGGATTGGTGGAGCAGGAGGAAAGTAGCAACGCCCCTACAATCAATGACAATGCGCGTTTCTTCATCACTGGACCTCCAAGACGTCGGACCCGTCTTCTTTTATTTCTTCCTCGGGTTCTTCCTCTTCTATGTCTTTCTCTTCGACATCGTTTCTTTGATAAACAAAACCCAGCAAGAAGAGGGCGATAAGCGGATAGACGCTGTTTTGAAGCGGCGAGAGATAGGCGCTCGAACTATAACGGGTCACCGCGAAGGGCAACGAATCGTAGTAGAAGGTCGCGGTAAGAAGTATCGCGACAAGCAATATCGATATGCCGGCCTTGCCCGGGTCCTCCTTCCCTTCGACCATATTGCGACGGATGGTCCTAACGGAGAACAAAACCAGGAGGACCAGCCCGATGAAGGCGAGGAAGCCGCCTTCGAGGAGCACTTGGAACTCGAAGGCGAAATTGGAGATGTCGAGCACCGAAATAGGAGAGGTAACACCATAGGTAGTCGTGCCTTCGCTCGAGGCCCCGAAAAGGATGGAAAGTATGACCTGACCAGCGGTCGCGTCGCGATAAGTTCCTCCGTTAAAGAGGGTGCTGATGGTCTGGTTGATGGGTAGCAAATACCCGGAATTGAATATCTTCCCGAGGAATCCTTCCTGTAAGAAGGAAGGCTCGAAGACCGCGTTAGCGATAACAAATAAGAAGAAGGCGATGAGGATGCCAACAACGGCAAGGAAGGTTCCCACCGCCGCCTTGGAGGGCTTTTTGCTTAACTTAGCGAAGCGGTAGAAAGCCGAGGCGGCGATTATCAATAAGGAAAGAACCATCCCTTTGATCTCCACCATGGAAACGAGGAAAAGCCAACCTATCGCCCCGAACACGGCGACCGCGATGAACTCGTAGAGCCCGTGGCTCTTCAAGTCGTTCTTCTTGGGATCGATATAGAAGAGCATCCCTAGACCGCTCGAGAGGACGATGGCCGGGAACACCGCGTAATCCATCGACATCGGCATTAGGCCAAAGCCGTAGAGGAACTGCGATTCGTTCCCTATTAAATGCGGAATGCCCTCGTAGAAATAAACGTAGTTCCCGAAGTTATAGGAATAAAACAGAGGATAAGAAGCGAGATTTGCGACCAAATTTACGAAGACGAGGAGGGCGAGACCGGCCAACACGGCATAAACGGCGTATTTCGCCTTCATTATCCCTTTATTGCGGAGAAAATAGCCGGATAGGAAAGCCCCAAGCAAGCCGAATAGAAGCAAGAGGCCGGAAGCGATTCCGCCAAAAGTACCTCCGTAGAACTGGTTTAGGGAACCGAAGACGCAGAAGACCAGCAGGGGTATCGCGTAGAGAAGATCGAGTCCGTTTTCGGCGTTCTTTCCGAACAGCGGGGCTTTTGCCATCAAGACAAAATAGACGGCAAGTATAAAGAAAACCACGAAGTAACCGATCATGCCGCCCTGCGTTCCTCCGAAGCCGAAACCCAAGAGGAAGAGCACCGCCAAGGCGACGCTAGGACCTAGATAAGGCAATAATCTACTTAGGTCGAAAGATTTATTCTTCACCAATAGCAACCTCCTTCGATTTTTTCATAGCCGAGCGGTTTACGGCTCGGCCTCACCCAATATTCGTTTATATATTGTTTCACGTAATCACGGTTTTCCCATCTCTTCCCGATGATGCCGAAAAGCGTCTGGGTGGCCCCGCCGGTCTGAAGGGCCATCTTCCCGAGGCTCTTGATATAGAAGCAGAGGAGACTGCCATAGGCCCCAGCGCCGATGAGGGCGATGTCGAAGTCGATGGTCCTGATCCTTTCTTCCATCTCCTCGAGATAACGCATGAAGCTCGGAAAACGTTCGTCCACCGAATCCCCCGACGTAAGCGGGGCCTCCAAAACCTTGAGGTCGAATTCCGGCAGGATGCCGCTATCCTTGGGGAAGAGTTTTTCCCTTCTTTCGTATTGTTTTCTGATGTCGTCGGCAAAGCCCGAAACGACCAATACCTTCTTGCCCTTTAGCAAATCGGTCCAACCGCCTAGCAATGGTTCCAGCGCAAGGTTTTGGATTATCTTGGCATCAGGCATGTATTTCTTTGCGAAATAGTCCTCCATGTGGATGCCGCTTATGGCGAGGATGTCGTTTCCTTTGCACTTCTCGAAGAAGGTGTGGCTGTATTCGCTTAAGTGCCTATCGCCCGTTGGATAGTACCCGGCCCTCCTTTTCATGGAGTCCCTTACCGCCGGTTTGTATGTCTTCTTGAAGCCGAGGTCTATTTTCTCGGTCGCATTCAGGCAGCCGAGTTCGCTGGCCCCGAAACGCACCGCGCTGAAGGGTTCCCCTTTGTTTATGTATCCCCTCAGTACCTTGGAGGAATATTCCAGGGTAATTCCCTTCTGCCCGTTGAAGCGGGTAACGTCCTTCCCCTTACGGAAAAACCTTATGGCCAGGGAAGACGGCAGGTTTTTCAGGAAGTAGAGGATATAAGTAGCCTTCTGCTTCATCGTGCCTATTCTACTCTATAAAAGGCTTTTTGCCCTTCTCTTTCTCAATGGCGAAAAGGCCACTATAATTGTGGCGGCTTACATAGTAAGCACAGCACAAAGGAGAAGAAATTAGATGCCATTCATCGATTCCATCCACGCGCGTCAGATCATCGACTCGCGCGGAAATCCCACCATCGAAGTCGAAGTAACCACCGAATCGGGCGGCTTCGGGCGGGCGGCGGCCCCCAGCGGCGCCAGCACCGGCGAACGCGAAGCCCTGGAACTCCGCGACGGCGACAAGAAGGTATTCGGCGGCAAGGGCGTCCTAAAGGCCGTCAAGAACGTCAATGAGATAATCGCCCCCAAGCTCATCGGGATGTCGGTGTTCGACCAAGTCGGAATCGACCATACCATGATCGCCTTGGACGGGACCCCCACCAAGAGCAATTTGGGGGCCAATGCCATGCTCGGCGTTTCCCTCGCCGTTGCCAAGGCCGCGGCCGACCTGCTCGGAATGCCGCTATACCGCTATCTCGGCGGCCCCAATGCCAAGCAGCTCCCCGTTCCTATGATGAACGTCGTAAACGGCGGGAAGCACGCCGATAGCTCGGTCGACTTCCAGGAATACATGATCATGCCCGTCGGGGCCAAGAACTATTCCGAAGCCGTCAGGATGGGCGCCGAAACCTTCCACACCCTCCATGACATCATCAAGAAGAGGGGCGATGTCACCGCCGTCGGCGACGAAGGCGGATTCGCTCCCAACGGACTTAAGAACAACGAAGAACCCCTCGAACTCCTGGTCGAGGCCATCAAGGCCGCGGGCTATGTCCCGGGCAAGGACATCTGCCTAGGCATGGACCTCGCCTCCAGCGAGTTCTACAACCCCGAAACCAAGAAGTACGAACTCAAGCGTTCCGGCACCGGCAACCTCACTTCCGAAGAAATGGTCAAGATGATGGAAGACTTCTGTGAGAAGTATCCCCTCATCACCATCGAAGACGCCCTGAGCGAAAACGACTGGGAAGGCTGGAAGCTGCTAACTGAAAAGCTCGGCAAGAAGGTCCAGCTCGTCGGCGACGACCTCTTCGTCACCAACAAGATCTACGTCGAGAAGGGCATCGAGATGGGCGTTGCCAACTCGGTCCTCATCAAGCTGAACCAGATCGGCACCCTCACCGAAACCCTCGATACCTGCCAGCTCGCGATGCGCCACGGCTACACCTGCGTGGTCAGCCACCGTTCCGGCGAAACCGAGGATACCACGATTGCGGATCTCGTCGTCGCCCTGAACGCCGGCCAGATCAAGACCGGTTCCATGAGCCGTACCGACCGCGTCTGCAAGTACAACCAGTTGCTACGCATCGAGGAAGAACTCGGCGAGAATGCCGAATACCCCGGCATCAAGGCCTTCTACAACCTCGATAAGTAAATCGCCTATCAAGGTCCCGCTCCGGCGGGGCCTTTTTTGCTGCAAAAACCGGCTCGTTTTGACAAAAGAGGAAAAATTGGCGGAATTAATAGACAAAAGTAAAAGCCCGCATAGGCGGGCTCTTTTAGACAAAGATTTAGCCTATGCGTTCGCCGCTAACGAAGTCAAAAAGGTGTCCCTTGCCCTTTGCGAAAATAAGGCCGAAACCGTTGCCCGGGCCTTTATAATCCTCCGCGGAAACCTTGGCCACCATCTTCTGGTTGGAGAAGTAGACGTGGACGTAATACTCCGCCCCGAGCAGTTCGGCCACGTCGAGATTGGCCTTGTAGCCTCCCCTATTCGAAATCCTTACGTCTTCCGGACGGATGCCGAAATAGATCCTGCCGGCCTTGTGGGCGATGAAATCCTCCACCGCATCGAGACGGTCATCGATCTCGGAAAGTTCCTCGTCGAAGTGGGGAGGGAGGCTTCCTAGGGCCTTTCTTTCCTCGGCGAGCTTCTGCCTTTGTTCGTGTTCCTCCACAAGGGCCTTCTTGCGTTCTTTAAGGCTCTTCAGGCTATTTTGGTAATAGGCTTCGAGGTCCTTACACTCCTTCGCGGAGAGTTCGTAGATTTCCCCATTAGGAAAAACTATCCGCTTGCTCTCGTAACGGGCCTCGATGATGTTCATCGTCGGGGAGCCTAGGAATGTCGCGACGAAGACGTTCGCGGGGTTGTCGTATATTTCCCTTGGAGTACCGATCTGCATCACGTAGCCGTTTTTGAGAACCACGATGCGGTCGGCCATGGTCATGGCTTCCGTCTGGTCGTGGGTGACGTAGATCATCGTGTTCTTGAGCCGCTCGTGGAGCTTGACCAACTCGCTTCTCATCTGGACGCGGAGTTTCGCGTCGAGGTTGCTAAGAGGCTCGTCCAGCAGGAAGATGCGACTTTTCCTGACGATGGCCCGGCCTAGGGCAACGCGTTGGCACTGACCGCCGCTGAGGGCGGTCGGCTTCCTATCTAGATAAGGGGTTATTTCGAGCAGGGCCGAGGCTTCCTTGATGCGGGCATCGATTTCCTCTTTGTCTAGGCCGCTGAGGCCGAAGGCCATGTTGTCGTAAACCGACATGTGGGGATAAAGCGCGTAGCTTTGGAAGACCATGGACACTCCTCTTTCCTTGGGGAGGAGGTCGTTGGAGTATTTCCCGTCGATGAACAAGGACCCGTAGGTAATGTCTTCTAGCCCCGCGATCATGCGGAGGGTCGTGGATTTGCCGCAGCCGCTGGGGCCGACAAGGACGATGAACTCCCCTTCCTTGATATCGAGATTGAAGTCGTGGACCGCCTCCACTCGATTAGCGTATATCTTGGTCAAATGGCGGCAACTGACCAGGTAGTCGTTGCCGACGTCGAGCCCCTGGCTTTCCTTTTTGTTTTCGGCCTCGGCCCTATCGACGAGCTTCGCATAGGCCGAGTTGGCATTCAAAATCGCGGTTTCGGCCCCGAAGGCTTCCTTTTCGGCCTTGGACTTGGCTTTCGACTTCTCACGCCAAGCCCTGATTTTTTCCATGTCTATGCGTCCCATGCTAGTCCTCCAGGAGATAGTTCCACTGATAGACGCGGACGTAATCGACCTTCAATTCGGCCGATTCGAAGTCATTGGGAGGCATGGTCCCGTTATCGAAGTTACCGCCTACCGCGAGGTTCAGGAGTATGTGGAAAGGGCGATCAAACGGCGCGGAATCGTCATCCGGGTAGATCCTGTTCCCGTCCGGATGCCATACCCGACGCTCCACCGAGAAGAACAAGTCGTCGTCGACGAACCAGTCGATCCTTTCCTCGTCCCATTCGATTGCGTAGACATGGAAATCGGTGTTGCTCTCGCCGTTTCGGCGGCTGAAGGACTTGGTACCGGTCTGGTAGATATGCTGCCCGTTGGTGTTCGCATAGTGGAGGGCACCCGAAGTAGCCAAATCGCTGCTTCCCCTGGCCTCCATTATGTCTATTTCCCCGGATACCGGCCATCCTTGGTTGTTGTAGTTTTCTTCCGGGAGCATCCAGAAAGCCGGCCACATGCCGTCGACGTTGGGAAGGGCCATCCTCGCCTCGAAGCGACCGTATGTCCAATAAGCCTTCTGGTAGGTCCTGATGCGGGCCGAGGTATATTCGAAGGTTTTGCCTTCGCCTTCGATCCGTTCTTTTTTGGCGGTAATGACAAGATTGCCGTCTTTAAGCGAAATGTTGTCTTCTTGATACCACTCGGCTTCGTTGTTGCCCCAGCCGGGGTTTCCGTACTCGGCACCGTTGCCGGTCATGACGTCCCATTTCGCGGAATCGAGGGTCGTTCCCTCGAATTCGTCGCTCCAGACCAAGGTGAATTCCCCGCTGGTTCCGCCTTCTTCCCCACCGCAGGCGGTAAGAAGAAGCAAAGGCAAGGCAAGAAAGCCAAGTAATTTTTTCATAGGGAATAAACCCTCACATAATCGACCTGCATCTGACAGGGAAGCTGTGAATCATCCGGCAGCTGCTGCGAAATGAACTGCCCTCCTATCGCGAGGTTCAAAAGGATGAAGAAATTCTGGTTGAATGGCGCTGAAGTACCGGCATAGGCACTCCAGCTCTGCCAACGGTCCTTGGTGACCATGTAGGTGGTGATGTCGTCGTAATAGAAAGAGAAATAGTCCGCGGTCCAGATGACGCCGTAGGTATGCCAGTCGGTAACCGGGCTATTGAGGGTGATATCGCCCGAGGTGTTCTGCGTGCTCCACCATTCTGAAGCGTTTTCCTGTCCGGTATGGATGGTCGAGAGGTATTGGTTTGGCTGGTTGCCCCGGTTTTCCATTATGTCTATTTCGCCGTTCCACGGCCAACCGCGGCCTTGGAAAAGGTTTTCGGGAAGCATCCAGAAGGCCGGCCAGCTGCCGGTAATGCCTGGTAACCTCATGCGGGCCTCGACCTTACCATAGGTAAAGGAGAACTTCCCTTGGGTCTTGAGCCGCGCGGAGGTATAGCGCATCCCGCCATAGCTTTCCTTCTTGGCGGTTATGGTCAGATATCCTCCTCCTACCGTAGCGTTTTCCGCCCGGTAGTACTGTTGTTCCCAATTGCCCCAGCCGTTGTTGCCGGTTCCGGTTTCGCAGGTCCATTTACTGGTGTCGAGAGCCGTGCCGTCGAATTCGTCGCTCCAAACGAGTTTGTCCTCCGGTTCGGGGTCGGGATCGGGATCGGGATCCGGTTCCTCCTCGGTGGTGGAAGAAGTCGCGGGTTCGGGATCGGGATCCACGTCCGTGTCGGAAGAGCTGGTTGGCTCTGGATCCGGTTTTTCTTCCGTCGCGGATGTCGTTTCTTCCCCGGTGGAAGAATCGCTCCATTCGTAATGGAACGAAAACGAGCAGGCGGAAAGTCCGAGGGCGGTCAGGCCGAGAAGAACGAGCAAAGGCATTTTCTTTTTCATTTTTCGATCCTCACTGAAATCTTTGATACCAGCCCTTCCCTTATGCGGGCGGCCAAATCGCCTTCGACGGCATGGTAGTCGATGCCGTCGATCGAATAGACGAGGGAATATTCCCCGTTGAGCGTATCGATGCGCCCGGGGTTATGGTAAGTGACGTCGATCTTTCCCAACAGGCGGAATGTCGCGTTCCCTCCTTCGTCGAACAGCGATGCCGGCAAATGCGGTTTTAGATGGAAGTGCAGCTTCCCGTCTTCGTAGGAGAAGACATGCTCGCCGGCGAAGAGAATCACGTACATATTGAGGAACTCGGCGTTCGCGCCGCTAAGGCGGGCAAAGAAGCCGCGGCCGTGCTTGCTTGAATCCGGATTGCAGGTCGGAACGATGAAGGAAGAGGCCTCGGTCGGATTGCGGCCATAGACCTTTGGATCGAGTTCCATGGTCAGATTGGTTTTGGCTTCCTTGGCCCATTCCCGGAAATAACCGGCCTTCAGCAGGCCGAGGAGGTACTTGTAGGACATGTGGAGGAAGTCGCATTCCCTTTCCAGCCAGCCTTTCGTAAACGCATGGACGCGTCCGATTTCGAAGGGGGCATCGTCAATGTCGGCGCAGGTCTTGTAGACCCCGAGCTTCCTGTCGTAAAGGCCAGATGCCTTGATGGCGGACAAATCCTCTTTGCCGACGAACTCCTTTCCGAGTTTCAAGGCCCTGGCGCTGGCCTCGAGGAAAGGCGGGATGGTTTCGAGTTCGAAAGCGGTCGCCTTCACGGTCTGATAGCCTAGGTGGTTGACGTGTCCGGTCTTCTCGTAACTCTTGACCCTGTAAATCAGATAACTCGGGAGGATGCCGTTTCCGGCGGCCTTGGCCCGTCTTATGCCGTCGGCAAGGATGGCTTTCATCCGCTCGAGAAGGGAGAGTACGTCTGAAATGGCTATTGCCTTCTTATCCCCAGTTACTTCGTAGCGGCATTTGGCCCGAAGTTCTTCCCTGGCAGTCGTCACTTTGTCCCAGTATTCGAAGCGACCGACCATCCCGTTTTTGAGTAAGGAGGTCATGGAGCAAAGGGCAGCGTAAAGCGGAACCTGTTCGACAAGCAGCTCGAGGCTCCTATCCTTGAAAGGCGCAAGGTGCTGTGAGGCATAATTGACCAGCCGGAGCAATTCGACCGTTTCGCTTAGTCCCGAACCGAAGAGCCCGGGTAGTCCGTTCATCGCATCGTTCCAGCCCGGTTTTTCGCATTCCATCTCGATTCCCATCTGCAGGCTGTCAAGCGTCGAGAACTTAACGAGAATCAAACCGACTATCTTTTCCGCCAAGGTAGAATGGACGCGGTTGCCGGCTTTGTCCTTTAGCCAATCGGTTTTGCCGATATCGATGCCGTTTTTGCGGCAATATTCCTGCATGCCTTTCAAGTCGATGGCCCCGTACTGGCGCACGCGACCATCGCCGAGCAGACAGTACTTCTCGCTTCTTGGTTCCACATAAACCGGCGAGTGGAAATATGAATAGTCGTTTCGGAAGAGAAGTTCTTCTTCCCTATCGGGGAAAATCGAAGAATAGTTTTCCAACAAATCGACGTTGTAGGTCCAATGGTCGACCCAATAGCCTTCCGCGAAGTTTGCTTCTTCCTCCTGATGGCAGGCTTTCAGAATTTCTTCAAATAGCCGCTGCGCCTTCCACTTTTCGAGGCCGGCCGTGTCGATGAGGAAATGCAAGAGTCCGGAAGGTTCGAAACGGCCCTTGAGCAGTTCCTTGAATCCATCCTGGAAGTCGGCTGGGATGTTGTCGACGAATTTCTTGTAACCGAGTTTCTTACTGAGGACGAACGTTTCCGGCTTGACGTTCAGGGGGTTCTGCCCGTCTATCTGGATGAGGTCGAAGAAAAGATGGATGTTGTAGTCACCGATGAAAGGAGCAAAAAACAGATCGTTACGCCGGTTCTGGTTGACGTCGCGGAAGTTCCCGGGGCCGGAAGAACAGTACTCGGCCGGGATCACGAAGTCGTTGTAGTCGCGTTCCATGTCGCCGTGCTTGCGGCCGAACAAATAGTAGGGAATCGGGCTTTCCCGGCTCCCGAGATTGGCGGGGAATCCGCCTCTTAGGTTATTGTCCAGGTAGCTCTGGGCGGCGAACAAGTCGAAGACGGGGTTGCCGGTATGGGTCGTGATGGGCGAGACGAGCGACTCGACGAGCTGCTCGTTTTGCTCGATCAGCGTATCGAGATAATCCTTGGACAGCCTCTTTTCGGCTTCGCGGAAGCTCTCTTCGGTAAGGAAAGAGCCGTACACTTCGTAGACCGTATAGGTTTCCCCGGCGCTTAGGGTACGGTTGAAGGCAAAGAAGGCGGAGGGGAGTTTGTTTTCCCTTTGCTGGGCATATTTGGAAAATGACGAGTAGCTCTTCTCGAAGAAGGGCTTCGCGGTCAATAGGCTAAGATCATCGCCGAAGACGGCCGCCGGATCGGCTATGCAGTAAAGCAGCCGCCCCTCTTCGTCCTTGGCGAAGTAGCCGTTGCCCTTTTCGTTCAGGGCCACGACCGCGTTGTCCCCGGTCGAGGTCTTGAACTTGGCGAAAACGCGGCGGTCCTCCAAACCGTTGACCTCGCAGTAGGCTTCCATGAGGGAAACGAGCTGCTTGTAGTCGGAATTGCTTAAACCCAGCGGGAAGAAAACCGGAAGGCCATCAATGCAGGTGAAGGTCTTATCGGAATCGGAAGTGTTCTTGAGAACCAGTTTCCTTATGAGCCCCGGGAAGGTCTCGTGTGGGATACCGCTATAAGTAAACGATAGTTCGTAGTCCTCCCCTATTTCCTCGATGCGTAGGTCGTGGAGGGAGGTCTCCATGTTGCGCTTGGCGCTTGATTCCCCAAAAAAGGGGGTTAGGGGCCGTCCGTCGATTTTTAGGAAGGTCCTGAACCCCCTGATGGGGATGTTTTCGTAGGCCATATGCGCGGAGTCGAAGGGGGCTATCGGAGTTACCTTGCTGGTAGCCCCGAATCCCCCCATGGCCTGCCCTACCGAGGCATAAAAGGCCCAAAGGGGTTTCCCGTCTTTACCGGCCACGGCCGGCAAAAAGGAGCAGAAGGGAGTGGCCTTCTGGTAATCCTCGATGCGGAAACGGTTGTTTTTAAACGAATAGGTAGCCATGTTTGCTCCGTAAAATCAGAAGAATGTTTTGTTTTTGCGCGATTTTTTATTCGACAACGCTTTCGACCGAGTTATAGATCTTCTTGAGGGTCGGAACCTTGCCGTCTTCGATCTCCCAGATGTCGCTAGAGAAAGCGGAATAGGTCGAAGCCTCCTTCATTTCGGAAGAAGTGGCCAAGACGCAGTCTTCGATAATGCCCATGTCGGTTTCGCCGCTCGTGGGTTTGTTGCTTCCGACGTGGGTCTGCCCGAAGTCGACGGCCCTGGTCGCCCCGTCCATCGGGGTGATGTTGAAGGAACGGGAGACGCAGTTGCTCACGCTTCCCCAGCATTTGCCGACAAAGGCATATTGGCCGTTGGTGGCATGTCCGTTGCTGTCGATAACGGGAGTGCCGGCGGTATCGACTTTGTCGCTGGCCGCAAAACGCCACCAAGGTACCGAAGCCCCTTCCCCGGTCGGATGGTCCCAGCCGTTGCCGGTGGTTTCTCCGGCGTATACGTCGTCGAAATCGAGGTAGACGCCGTTGACGATTTCGACGTTTTCTCCGTTATAGTTGACACTGGTAGTGCTCGGGGCACCTAGCTGGAGGTGGTCGATTTCGCTAATCACGTTGCTGACAGAGCCGCTGCCGGCGACGATGCCAAAGGCACCGCCCATATTGCAGTCGTCGTCGTAGAAATGGGTCGACATCGCTACGTCGCAGTCCCCGATATAGACATCGTGGACGCGTCCTTGCACGTTGCCAGCCACCGCCCCAACGATCGTGCGGCCCATGACGTCGATGTTGTCGAAGCCGATGTTCCTGACTTCGCCGGCGGAGCCTATGACCTGGAACAGCCCGATGTTGTCGCCCGCGAAATGGCATTCCTCCTCGAAGTGGGTCGAACCGGTATTGGAATAATTGCCGTAATTGGTCGCGACGGTGTCGCTATAGTGGACGGTCGCGTTCCTGACCGTATATCCGTTGCCGTCCAATATTCCGTGGAAGTATTTATTCCGGACATCCGTTTCGGAATAGAGGCGGCCGAGAGGCTCGAAGTTGTCGATGTCGGAAAGGTCGATGTCGTTTCCGAGGATGTAATAGCCGTCCAGCCTGTCGTTTATATTCTGGAAGTCTTCCGCGGTCCGTATGATTTTATGGACCAAAAAAGCGTCGATGGTTATCCTGCCTTCGCCTGTCGTGGCAGTGATGGTCTTCTCCCCGGCCGAAAGGCTGGAAAGGAATTCGCCGGAAATGGTAAGAATACCGTCGCGGTTGACGAACTGTCCGGCTTCCGCGGAATTGCGGCTGCTGGTAAGTTCGGTAACCGGCGCGGTGGTCCCGATTTCGACCGAAACGTTATAGGGGGTCTTTACCGAGATATCGTAATAGAAACGGGCGTTTTCGAAATAGGTATCGGCCTGCTCTGGCCCGGTCGGACCGCAGGATGTCAGTCCCAGCAGCAAGACGGATGCGGCCCCGTAGAAGGCGGCCTTCTTGAAGGTGTTCTTTTTCATAAAATCTCCTTATGGGCTTTAGCCCTTCAGACCGCCGACGGCGGTATTTTCCATGATGGTCTTGCTGAAGAAACAGAAGACCAGGAGGATCGGGATGAGGGTAAGGATGACGACCGCGAAGAAGAGGGGATAACGCCCCTGGTTCTCGAGCATCGTTTCGCGGAGTGCGTTGATGCCGTAGGCGATGGTCGGCTGTTCCTTGAGAAAGATGGAGGGGTTGAGGTAATCGTTCCAAAGTCCGATTAGCGAGAGGATGCCGACCGCTATGATCGGTCCTTTGGCCATCGGCACGATTATCTGGAAGAAGATGCGGGCATCGCTGGCTCCGTCGATCTTCGCCGCTTCTACATAAGTCCAGGAAAGGTTCTTGAAGAAGGAGTATAGAAGCAGGAAGTTCGTCCCGAAGCCGCCAGAATATAGGAAGACGAGACCGATGACGGTCTGGTCGAGATGCATGCCCTGCATGAGTTGGATTTGACTAGGCAAGCTCCCGACGATGGGAACGGTAAGCGAGAATATGACTACCGCGAATATCAGTGAACGCCCCGGGAATTTGTATTTGGCCACGACATAGGACGCGCATGAACTCGTCAAGACGGTAGCCAGGGTTCCTAGGCCCGCGCAGAGAACGCTCATGCCCATCATCATGAAGATGTTGTAGTGGTGGGTGGTGACGTTGCTGAAGGTCGCCGCTTCGATGAAGTTGTCGAAGTTGAAGGACTTTGGCCACGACATGAAGCTTACGGCGAATTCGCTTTGCGACTTGAAGCTGTTCATCAGCATCCATAGGAAGGGGAATATGAACGTAATGGAAAAAACGGCAAAGACAATGAACATCGTCACGAAGGCCGCTTCCGTCCCGCCTTTGCGTTTGAAAAGCAGGTCGTGTTTCCTTTCGTAGCTGTTTTGTCTGGCTTCCGCCCTCTTCGAACGGAATTTTTTCCTTAAGGCTATTACGATGTTCATATCAGAATCCCACGTTCTTGTAGCAACGGTTCATGAGTGACCTCACTCCGACGATCACCGGGGCAACCACCAATGAGCAGAAAAGCCCAAGGGTAGCCGGGTTGTTAAGGGCTCCGCTTCCCGACTGCGACTGGTTGTAGATCTGCAAGCCGATCGTGGTCGTCCCATTGTTTCCGGGAGTAAGGAACAAAGGTTGGAAACTCGTGGAGAATATCGCCATCATGCCGAAGATGAACAAAGTTGTTATGGTCGGCCAGATGAGGGGGATGATTATGCGGAAGAACTCCTTCACGGAACCAACGCCGTCCATTTTCACCGATTCGAGGATATCGCGGGGTATACGCGACATGGCCGCGGTAAGCAAGATGACGTCATATCCGATACCGGACCAAACGCAGAATATCCACACCATGATGGACGACGACTCTCCGAACCGGTTGCCTATGAATAGGCCGGAGAAGAAATTGCCCGTATCGATGCCGAGTATGTCCATCAATCCAGGAAGCAGGCCGCCTGAAGGATTGAAGGAAAGCGAATAGGCTTGGCAGAGGATGAATAGAGGCAATATCGAAGGAATGAAGAAGATGATCTTGAAGAAGGAAGCTCCCCTTATCTTCTTGAAGACGAAATAGGAAAAAAGCAACGCGATCGGCAAGGTAACGAAACAGCTGAGACCGAAATAGACCACCGACGAACAAAGCATGTCCTGCACATCGGTCTGTCCGAACGAATTGAACAGCTGGACGTAGTTGTCGAAAAGGACCGAGAAGAAATTGGACCCTTCCGCGTTTACCACCGGCGAATCGAAGACCCAAACCAACTGGAAGCGGTAGTAGGTCTTGAAAGTAAGGAGAATCGAGTTGATGTTCACCCCGAACCACATGATGAGGAACTGGGCGACCGGATATAGAAGCATCAGGAAAATGAAAAGATAAACCCGCCAATGGGAAGCGGCCTTGTGGCCGCCTCCCTGGCGTTTAATCATCTTCCCGCCCTTCTTTTGGGCTTCTATGACCGGTGCAAGGGCTTCGGTCATATCACCTCAGGCCGGCAGCGGCCAACCAACCGGACCAGTGGCTCCTGGCATAGGCGTAAATCTGGTCTCCGACGATTTCCGGGGTATTCTCGGAAGGATTCTGGACCGCGGTTTGATAATAATAGATGTTCCCGACCCAAGGCATTACCTCGTCGACAGTGGCATAGGTGATCGGGTTTTCGCTGAGGGAAGAGAAATTGACCGAGTTGGTGAGTTTCTCATGAACCGACTTGACATATGTGTCGGTAGCTTCGAGTTCGCCAAGGTCGACATCGCTATAGTCGAAGGCAAGGAAAGCGCCATGGCTCTTTTCGACGAAAGTGGCGCAGGATTCTTCGGTGGCCATAAAACGGATGAAGTCCTTGGCGCCCTCGATGTTCGGCGAATTGGCCGGGACGATGATGGAATCGCCGAAACCGACCATGTAGTTCACGGCCTCTGCGCCGGCGGTGGCTTTCGGAGTAGGCATCATCGCAACGTCGAAGGGGAGGCCTTCGCCATCGGTAACCATCTCCAGTTCGTATTTGGCCCACTGGGCATAAGGCATCATCGCGGCCTGGCCGGTGACGAACTGCCCCTTGGCGGAATTCAAAGTCGTGCTTTGGGCATTCGGCAAGGAGTTGTCCGCGGTGGCGACGAGGTCGTACCACATCTCGTAGGCCTCGATGAACTCCTTGTAATAGGTATCGGGATTGTACATTTCGTAACCGTCGCTGTACTCACCGGTGGGGCCTAGATACTCGAATACCTGATTGACCTTTTCCATTCCGGCCAACTGGGCCCACCATTCGAAGACGGGGTAATCCCAATAGTACTGACGTTCGCTGCCGCTCCAGGCAAAGGGTTTCACCGGAGTTTCCTGGGAGGAGACGAGGCCGCTGTTGTTGATGGTATTGCAGAGCGCGACCAGTTCGTCGTAGGTTTCCGGCACTTCCCAGCCGTTGGCCTCGAACATGTCCATGTTATAGAGGATGCCGCCGGCGCCCTGCGTCCAGCAGACCTTATAGTAATGGCCGTCCAACATGCTGTTTTCGGCGGCCGTTTCGACTAGACGGTCCTCGAAGGTGCCGTCATACCCCTCTACTTTGTCTTCGTAGAGGTCGTCAAGCGGAGCCAGCAATCCCTGGACCGCGTATTCCTGCCAGGGGATTCCGTGGCTGAGGTAGATGTCGTAATCGCCTCCGTCCTTCAAGGCACTGCCAAGGCGGCTTACAAGGGAGGTGTCGAAGTCGAAGTGGACCGACTTGCCTGTAAGTTCTTCGAAACGGGCAGCCAAATCGTTGGCCCACTCCTGTCCGTAGCCGCCGTCATAGGCGCAAATCCAAATCTCGTTGGAGCTGCTGGGGTTCCTGCCTGTTCCTCCGCAGGAGGCCAGCCCGGCCGCTGCCGCTACAAGGGCCAGCGAAGCAAGGGCTATTTTTGCTTTTTTCATATATCCTCTTCCTCCGATTCCGAATTTAGGAAATCGGTTTCTTAACGACTTCATTATAGAAAGCGGGCACCCGCGATTCAACGAAAAAAGGAAAGCGCTTTCAAATTTGCAAAAGCAGTAATTGAAAAAGTATAGATGCTAGGCCATAATCTCGTTTAGGAAATCGGTTTCGAAACCGAGGGAGAAAAGCGATTATGAAGAAATCAAACATCGTCTATGGGCTGCTGGCTGTCGCCCTTGCTTCCTGCGGGGGTACCGCAGGCGGCGAAGAGCCTTACGACGACGATACTTTGTTCGACGGAACGGAGTATTACGAAAAAGTCGAGACCAGAGCCGCTTTCGACAAGGACTACGAGGGCAACATAAACGAGCATCTGGAAGGCGGACATCTCAATGACGCCTACTGGAATACCCTTGAAGGCACATGGCAAAACGACAACCCGAGCAAGCTCCACGCCGGCATGAACAACCGCAACCTCTTCTACGTCCATGACGGGAACGATACCTATCTTGGGTTCAGGGGCCGCGGCTTATATTGCCAGGACGGAGACCTCGAAAAGATGGACAACGGGCAGGTCAAGCCGGAAGGTGCCGGCATCATCACCAAGGAAAAGCTGATTCCGGGCCGTTACGAAATAGAAATGGCGGCTCTGCCCCGCTACGGAGGCATCTCGGCCTGCTGGACTTATCTTTGCGAAACCGGAAACGAACTCACCGACCAAAACGAAATCGACATCGAAATCGGCGGCCATACGGACGGACAGACCTTCAAGTACTTCTGGGCCACGAGTTGGACCACCCACGACAACAAGCAGACGGTCGATCAGGACGTCTCGGAGCTCCTTTACCTGAACGATGGGCAGTTCCACAAGTACACCTTCGATTGGTATACGGACTATCTCGATACCAACAACGGACGCGTCGACTGGTTTATCGACGGGGTGCTGGTGGCTTCTGTCAGGGGTTCTTTGGTAACAACGAAGGAAATGCCTCTTTGGATCGGCTTATGGTTCCCGGCCTGGACCAACAACGCGGTTTTCGATACCGATTTCATGCTTATGAAATCCTTCGAATTCACCGCTTTCGACGAAAGCCAGTTCTATGAGGAATCCCGCGCAAATGCGGGCTATACGCAAACCACTCCAAGCCAAGCCAATATCGGCTCCATCGAATATAGCGAGGTAAAAAGCATCAACAAAATCGCCAACGGCGGGTTCGACACCTGGTCGGAAGTGCCTCTGCTAAGCGGCAATCATTACGGCTGGCAAATACGCGAAGGCGCCAACAAAGGAGCCGTCGCCACCGCGAATGTCGACGGAAGCCAGATGCTAAGCCTGACGGCTTCGGCGGAAGGAAGGGCGTTCACCTTCCAGACTTTGGAAGAGTTCTACGAAGGCTTCAACTACGACTATTCCTTCGACGCGAAACTCGCCGACGGCAATTCCACCGGCAAGATGGAAGTCCATTACCTGAACCGCCTCGGAATGGACGTATCCTCCCCCACCGTTGTCGAAATAGATTCGACGTCCATGAAAACCTACAGCGGAACCCTGGAGTCACCCGAAAAATGCGTCAACGTCGAAGTCCGCTTCTACGGGGGAACCGGCACCACCTACGTTGACAACGTGGAAGTAACCTTCACCGGGATAACATACTAGGTTCGGAATTATTCTCCGACCGGTCCGCTCGAAGCGCCGACCAAGAAGGAAGCGCGCACCTCGCAGAGTTCGGGGTGGGCGTTTTCTTTTTCTTCCATCGCTTCGATGAGTTTTTGGGCAAGCAAGGTGCCTATGGCATCGGTATCCTGCCTTACGGTGGTTAAGGCGGGGCTGAAGACCTGACCGATGTTCAAGCCGTCGAAACCCGTAACGGATATATCTTCGGGGCAGCGAAGACCGGCTTCCCTGATGGTCGAAATACCGGCCATGGCCGAATAGTCGTCGGGATACATTATCGCGGTGGGCGGTATGACCCTCCTTAGGAGGTTAATCGTTATGTTCTTGACCGAATCGCGATCCGTGTAAAGCGTTTCGAGCAGCATCGATTCCTTGAAGGGGATTCCGGCCTCTTCCACCGCATCCCGGAAGCCTTTTACCCGGTCGCGGGTGATATCGCTGTTCTCGCCGTGGATGAAGACGACGTTCCTATGGCCAATGGATAGCAGATAGGAGGTCATCTTCCTCATTTTCTCGTAGTTGTCGCTATAGACGCCGGTCATCTTGTCGCCCATGTAGTCAAAGGCGACCTTGGGGATGCTGGAGTCTATGACCTCGCGCATTTCCGGATCTTCCAAATCACCGAAAAGAAGCGTGCCGGTAACACCCCGGCTCACGCAGTTCTGATAGAAGGTCCCGTTTCGGCCGGTAACGTTTTTGGCAATGAATAGCAAATCGTAGTTGTGGGAGTTCATTTCCCGCTGGAAAGAATCCAGTATCTCGGTGAAGAGGGCGTGTTTGAAGGCGGATATGTTGGTCCCGAAATACGCGAGCACCCCCACGTTGTAGGAACTGCCCTTGCTAAGGGCCTTTGCCCCGGCATCGGGTATGTAGTTCATAGCCGCCATGATCTTGCGGACCTTGGCTTTGGTATCCTCGGGAATCGAGGGATAGTCGTTGATCACCTTGCTTACGGTCGAAGGGGAAACCTTCGCCTTCTGCGCTATGTCGTAAATCGTTACCATCTAACCAATCCTCCAAAGATACCGCAGTATGTATGAATTCAAACCAAATCGTAAACCGCCAAACGTTTTTTTACTATTCAAAAAGAATTAATTTTTCCTCAACCCTTTATTTACTAGTTCCGGATAATAACGCGGATTGACGAACCTGTCGAAAAGATAAGTGCAATAAAGGGAGTCTGCCAGCAGGGCAAAACCATAATAGAAGAAAAACAGGCACAATATGATCCACTGCGAAAGGCTTATCTCTATGAGGTCAAAGAGAAAGAAGGGGAGGAAAAAGACAAGGCTGATCGGCAGGGATTCCAGAAAAGAACCGACGTAAAACCTCAATGAATTCCCCAATAGCCGGATAAATCCGCCTTCGTATAGAACACATTGGGGAATATAGAAAAGTATCAGCGAAGCCAGTACGTAGAACAGGGCGTAGCTTAGTCCCATGAGAGCATAGAACCACGAGGCATCTAGTTCCAACGACCCCAGGGCCCCGGTATCCAGTTTGAGTATCAGATAAAGTAGTCCCAAGACAAAGTGCGACGCTAGACCGTTCTTGAAGTTTTTCTTTATTCCCAAAAAGAAATCGCCTGGAAGGGAAGCCCCTTCCGCATATGCGAGTTTCCGGAAGTAATAGGCGGCTCCAACAGATCCTAGTCCCGTGATCGAAAACAAAACCGCGAGGACCCCGTAAACGGCTAAAATCGAATAGAGGTTGCCAAGATCGACCAAGTCGGAAAACGAGACGAATACCAGCCAAAGCAGCGAAGGAACGAGGAAGAGGCAGGCTAGTAGCGACACGGCTATTACGTCGGCGAAGTGGTAACGGACTATGTCGAAATATTGGCTAAGCCTGTTGAGGGGAAGCGGTACCCCGGCGTCTTTGTCCTTCCTTTTAATCTGCATATCTTTCCAATAGGAATGTCACGGTTTCCAAGGCATTCGTGGTTACGTTCTCCAAACCGTATTCGCCGAAGTTGGGGGATGTTGATCTCAGAAGCAGATAAACGTCCTCCCCTATCCCGTCTTTCGCGAAACTGCCAAATTCGGAAAAGTTCAGACGGTATTCCGGATCGGTCGCGTTATACACCATAAGGCCGTAATCCCCTCCCCCGACATCGTAGTAAATTGCCCCTTCTGGAATGCCTAGTTCTTCCTTAAGAGAATCGGAATAGCCAATCCAATCCGCCATGATTTCGGGGACGTCGTGGAGGTTTGAATCGCAGCTCGATTTGGTCAATAGGAGGATATCGCTGGATTCCCCGAACGCGGTGTAATAGCTGTTGATGTTGTCCGAATCGGGAGGATAGGGGTTGATGGAAATGTCCGCGACTCCTTTCCCTTCGAAAAACGTTGCCAAATCAGAAGGCAGCGTTTCGTCTTTGTATTCATAGCACTCGGCGAAAATGGAGATTCTCTCGTAGGGTTTGATCTCGTTAATGGCACTTATGGGCCAATAGAAGCCGATAACTCCCACCACCGCAAAAACCGGAAGGAGCCACCCGTAGGTAACGAAGTAATCACCGAGCCTAAGCCGTTTCATAAGACCGTTGCCCTGAGTACGACGTCGTCGAAACTTTCTATGAGATAGCGGTCACCGATTTCGGGGGTAAAAGAAGACCCTGTCAAATAGCGGATCCGCCAGATCTTCCCTTCATCGATTTCGCTGACTTCCAATGACTTGGTTTCCATGCCGAGATAGGTCTCGGTTTTGTCGACCGTCCCGATAACCTCGACCCGGTTCCTATAACGGGTACGAGACATCGCTTTGTTGGCAAAATTCAGAAATTCGCGCAACGGCATTATGACCATGAATAGAACATAGGTCTCGCTGACTAGGAAAAGGACGGAAAGCAATGTACCGATGGTGATGAATATGTATTGGGTAGCCCGGCTCTGGAACAGGAAAACCAGTGTAGCAAAAGCGGCGAAAATAACCGCAAAAGCAACCATCAGGAAGATATAGGCCCGCAAAAGAGCCTTCTTTTTCCTTATTACGTCCAAACTGACGAATTCGGTTTCCTGCATGTCCTTATCTTAAAGCAAAGGGCCCCCGTACGGAGGCCCAAAACGATGGTGTAGGGATTAAGCCCTGCTGCGACGGTGTTTGTAAATGACGACGCCGGCAACGGCTCCAACAAGCGCGATGACCGCAAAGGCAACGGTAATAACAAGGGCGTTTTGGTTATTGCTATTGCCGAAGAAGGAAATACTTCCCTGCGGAACGGCATGCCAACTATCTCCATCCTTGGTTGCTTTCTGACGAAGTACTTCGATGCTATCCCCAAAAGTGGCATCTCCACCATCAACGGTTTCATAGATACTGGAAGCCCACCCCCTGACGTCTTCGGCTAGTTCGTCATAGCCATTCAGCAAGGCAGAAAGGGCTTCGTCATGACTTCCATCGGCCAGCCAGCAGATGCTGCCATCAACACGCCAAGTCTCGGAGGATTCAAAATAGTTTCCAACAAAATCGATAGCTTTATTGATAGCTTCATATCCGTCAATTTTGACGTTATTTTCGTTTCCATGTCCAGGAGCAACAATAATGACGTCAAGCCATTTTCCTTCAACATAATTGTCGAGATAGTAGGGAACTCCCCACTGGCCTCCGCCGTTGTCTTGGTTATATACCAAGCCAACGCCATTTGCTAGTTGAAGTTCTGTAACTGGCACAAATCCGTTGAAAACATAATAACCGGTCCCGGAATAATTGATTTGCACCGGCTTGTCAGCGTATTTAACCCTTTCTACTGGGGTATACACCTGGTTTGCAATAGACCTCAAATAAACAGTATCTTGATTGTTTGAAGGCCCATCACTCGGAGCAACAGGAGCTAGAAGAGTGACATTGAATCCTATCGGTTCCAACACGGTAACATTAACGAAGTCGGTTGCAAGGACCTCGCCTTCTCCATCATAGACATTCACGGTAACCGCAACAGGCACATCGGTAACTGAAAGTCCTTCAATCTCAGCGCCGGTCGCGTCACCAGACACACCTACCTTAGTTGGGTCAGCGGAGATCCATTCGATATGGCCAAAATCGTTGCCGGTTAGTTTAATCGTAACTTCCTTTGTCAGGCCAGATTCAAGCGACAGTTCATCAACAGATATTTCGACCGCAGTTACCATTTGAGCAGATTCGGTGGCTACCGGAAGACTCGCGACAACATCACCATCGTTGTAAGAAACCAGTAAAGTAGAAGTTCCTTCTCCAGTAGAAGTAACTTTGACAGAGTCAGATGATTGGCTTTCCTCAACGATTGCAATGCTGTCTCCATCAACTGACCACTCAAAGGAATCCCTTTCGTCATCGAAGGTGCCGCCCATTACAACTGTATATTCAGCTTCTGACGTAATGGTTTTTGGACCCTCAATCCTAGCGTAGCCAATTTGTGTGCTTATGGTGCCAACGCCGGTATTTATGTTAAACAAATTGGAAGCATCCGCCCCGTTAACAGTGCAAAAAGAATTAATCAAATTCGGGCTCCCACCGTACATCATTGGAGCGAAATTCACCAAATTGGTGGCGCCATCGTGAATTATATAATGTCCTGTGAAATTCTCGTATGTCCCGGAGCCAATCCATCCTCCGATTGCGACCGTATTTATGCTCTCATAGACATCAAGGACAACCTTTGTATTGACTATCGTTCCCTCGTTTTGATAAACAAGCGGCCGAATATTATTTCCGTTTGGCGTATCGGCAATGGCATGAATCGTAACGTTTTGAATGGTGCCAGTCGACCTAACGATGTTGAACAGGCTGTCGCTGCTCGGCGCAGAAAAGGTAATTGTGTGACCTCCCCCATCAAAAACGCCATTAAATTCACCCTCGACTCCACCAGGCCAACTTTGATCAGTTAAGTCAATATCGCAATTGAGTTTTATGTTGGTCTCAAAATTGAAATCGTATCCTTTATTAAAGACACTTTTGAAATCTTCAACGCTGTTTATTTCGTATGTCCATTCAACGTTACTCGTATCAACCACTGCGGCTGTAGCCCCAACCGGCGGAGTGACCGTCGAAAGTACCCCGCCAACAGAAGCCGCAGCAGCTCCCAACGTCAGAACACTTAAGAGTTTCAGTTTTCTGTTCATATATATTCTCCTCTTTTTCAAAGAGCCCAAAACGGGTCTCTTGCTGAGATGAATTTACTTTTAGGAAAGCGGTTTCTCAATTATATGAATTTTTGTTAAAAAAACTAGGTTTTATCGCTTTGTAAGCGTTTTCTTCGATTCCAACTAATCAAAAAAGGGAAAGCGCTTACAACAAAGTCGCTTCCCCTTTTACATTTTCCCGCGTTTAATCCAAGGATATGCAGCTGATTCCCGGTTTGGTTATGGAAACATCGCGGCCGGTACCGTTTACCGTAACCGGTACCGTTTTGCTTTCTCCGTTCGGATTAAAGGCCACGAGCACGTGTTTCCCGTCCTTAGCGTACACAGAGGCGGATATTCCGCTTACGATCCCGACATCGCTGCTCGAATCCTTGTGTCCGAAGTACGACAGGGCTTTGACCATATAGAAGGAACCCGCGAGCTCGCTCGGGTAATCGTCGGCCCTTATGTCATCGGGATCGAATTCTCTTAGGGCACCTTCCGGGTCGAACATTGCCCGGATGGCCCACATGTTGCTGAACCAGGTTCTCGGTTTCCCGCCGCATCTAGAAGCCATTTCTCCATAGATGTCCCCGAGGACCGAAAGCTCGTTTTCGTCCATCGCGTACCCGGTCAGGTATTCGCCTGTCGGCAGCCAATGGATACCGTAGATGAATTCCGGGGAATTCCCGAACCAGGTTGTGACGCAGTTCTTCCCACCCCAGACGATGCCAAGCGCATGGTTGTACTCGCTCATGGAGTCCGGCCAATTGTCCCCGTCGTAGTTGAACCAGTACTGTTTTACGGCCTCGAGCTCGGTCGTATAGCCGTATATAGCGGCATCGACCAAATCCATGTTGCCGCTGACGACTCCCATAAGGTACCCGGCCGTCCACGAATTAAGAGCCTCGCCGGAACTTTCCTGGTTGTTGCCGTCCCCGGTATCTCCAAAGCCGTCGGCCCAGCTATGGCCGGCATAGACGTCGAAGGCCCTCAAGTAAGGGAAGTCACTGTCCTTCCTGTCGTAATTCAGGTAGTCCTTCAACTGAAGCAAGGCCATATCGCCGTAATTCTCAAAGAACGATTCGTCCATGTAGGAGAGGACAGCCGACGCAAATACGAAGTAGGAAGCCGTAAAATGGTGGTCGCTAAGCCTACTGCCGGTGGAAAAAGCGTCGTCGCTCCAAAGCATGCTCCCGTATACCTCGTCGTAATAAAGGTAACGGGGATCACCGTTGCCCGAATAGGTAAACCAATCGATTAAATCGGCCTTCAGGGGTTCCAAGAAATCTTCTTTCAGCTCCTCGTTTCCGATTTGCTCCGAAATAAGGGCCCCGATAGCCAAAGGATAAACGGCCTTGGCATTCCAATATGGCGCGCTGGCATTGATGAAGGCATTGGGATCTGCACTCGGGGCATTATTCTGCAGGGTTTCACCCAAATATTCCTCGATAGCTTCGACATCGCCCGCGGTCAAATCCCCCGGTAAGGCGAATGTTGGAAGCAATCCCTCGAATTCCATGGAGGTATTTATGGTATTTCCTTCTTTGAGCTTGAGGTCTCCCCTCATCGTACGGTAGGAGATTCCGGTCAAGGCGTCGCCGGTGTTTTTCCACTGATGAGACAATAGACCGATATAGGGGGTGATATCCTCTTCGCCCTGCATGGTCTCGACTTGATAGGAAATCTGGGTATCAACTGTCCCATTATCGTGATCGACCCGATAGTCAGAGCCGCCTCCCCTGATGAAGGCATAGCCTTTGGGCAAAAGGGCATCGGCATCGCCGAGACTGCTCAGCGTGGCGACGGAAAGGAAGTTGTGCCCGTTGAGGTTTATGGACAAACTGGATCCGTTTAGAGAGAAAACGGAGCCTTCCGGTGCAACAATCAGATAGGAACGCGGTTTGTATTCCTCCTTCGTGAGAGCCCCGGTGGAATGGTCGAAGGTGTAGCCCGTATGCAGACTGCTGAAATGCACGGTGACTGCATTGCCGGTATACGGATTGGCGGAGTCGACCAATCTGCCATCCAGGCTTCTGATTTCGGTTACGTTTTCCCCGCTCATGGCAACGTTCCTTAAATCGATTTTGGCAATATCGGAATTGAAATCGAAATAGACGAATGGGGAGCCTTGGGCCATGGAGACGACTATCTCGTCTTCGCCGCTTGCACTATCACGATAGGACAAGGTTGCGCTGACGTCGTCGGCATCCAGCAAGTAGGAGGTAAGGTTCGTTCCAGCATCGGCGGTACCCACAATCAAATCGTTCTGGTTGACGCTTATCTGGTCGCTTATGGTCTGGCCGGTCCCAAAGGTATCGGTTACCTTCGAATGCTTGGTATACCCATCTTCCAAGGCCCCGATTGAAACGCCTCGGCCGGCAATGAGTTTCACGGCAAAAGGATTGGTATAGGCAGTCGTCGCGCCTCCGTTGTTTTGAAACATGAATCCGGAATACCAGCTTGAGGTAGGCAAGGCCCCTTCGTTGTAAAGAGTGCCGTCAATGAAGTTTGGAGTTGTCGGATGGGCGACGGCCGGTGTTGCACCGGTAAGGTAGCTTCCGCTCCCCAAGGACACAGATTTGCTTTCGCCATAGGACCGCTCTTTGGAAGTGGACGAAATAGAACCGGATTTAACGTCGACTGTACGGATTTTGGTGAGGCTATGGCCGCCGAAATCTATCGAATACTCGAGTTCGTAGTTCCCTTCTACAGCATAGTTGACGGAACCTTTGACTTTTAGAAGGCGGCTAATGTCTTCGCCATCAGAAGCGAGGGCTTCTACTCCGGCAAATGGATCGAAATATTTGCCTTTGACCCAAGCCACATCGTTAGCTCCTTTGATCTCGACACCATCGACAACCGGGTCGTCTGGATCCGGATCGGGTTCGGGGTCGGGTTCTGGGTCAGGTTCGGGGTCGGTCCCTGGATCCGGATCGGGTTCGGTATCCTGAGTGGTGGATGATGTCGTCGGGCCGGGATTAGGCTCCGTATCAGTGTCGGAAGTAGTTGGTTCCGGTGAAATCGGTGCAGATGAGCTAGAAGAGGGTTCGGTACCGCCGCAGGCGGAAAGAACCATAGCTAGAGGGAGCAATATCCCCGCAAATATCCGTTTTTTCTTCATATTCATTCAAATCACAGAAAGGACCCCTGCGTGTAGCAAGGGTCAAAAGGAGAGGAAAGGAGGATGCCTATTAGGCAATGGCGTTGAGCGCTATGTTGCGGATGCTGAACTCGTTGGTGCCGCCCTCGTTATGGGTACCGAATTCAAAGGTAAGTTTGGTGTTGGTGCTAAAGCTATTGCCGGCAAACGGGATAGTCGCATTGACCCATTCTTCGCTGACTGTGCAAGCAAAGATGGTACCTTCGACATCCATGGACCTGCCGGTGTCGTATAACTTGTAGGTAAAGTTGGAATTGGCCTTGTATTGGAAGGTAATGGTGTAGTTGACTCCGGCGGTGCCAACTGGCACGGGGGCGAAGTTCATCTGCTTGTTCCAGCTTTCGGCCCATCCTCCCTGGTCGCCGGTATAAACCAAGGCATCGCCTTCGTAGACGATTGTCTCCTGGTTCCAGGTGCCTTCTAGCTGAAAGAGTTCGCTCGGGGTGATTCTAATGCCGGCATAGAGACTCAGATCGCCGTTGACGGTGTCGGTGGCGAAATTCCATTCGTCAGTCAAGTCCGCATCGGTGAACCAAGCATAGTCGTCGTAGCCGAATCCCAATTCTTCGTAGCCGTAGTCGGGAACGGAAAGAGATGTTCCGGAAACGACATCCTTGGATTCGATGAGTTTGTCACCAACATAGTAGGAGACTTTCGTGTCGGAAGTCGCATAGGTGGCAGTCAAAACTGTATCTTCGGTAGGAACGTAGGTATCGATGTTGACAATATTGCCTTCTTCGTCGGCCCAGCCGGCAAAGATTTCATCGCCAGTGGCGGCCGGAGCTTCGGGAGAAGTCCAAAGGGTTTCGCCGGAAAGGACATTGACAGTATCGATGGCACTGCCGTCTTCAGCCTTGAATTCAACAAAGTAATAGGAATTTGTGGTATCGATGACCTGGATATTCTTCAACGATATAGTTCCATTTGGCAAATAAGAGCGTGGGCTATCAACCCCTAGTTGAATCGAGAGGGTCGAGCCACCGGCGGTGGCAGATCCAGTGATGTCAAGGGTATTGTCTCCCGCATTGAGGGCCGTAACCTTGCTGTTGATGGTTACGGAGCCGGCAGAAGAAGAATTAATGGTGGCTTTTATATTCCATTCTGTATTCGGCGCATCGTAATAAGGGGCGCGATAGAAAATCTGGACTCCATAGAAAGCCCAAGTGGAATTCGTGAAATTTATGGAAACGGTCCCGCCAGCGTTGGCAGTGCTGTTGACGACGCCTCCGTCACCTGCCCAATAGGCCAATTGTCCTTCCGCTACTTCCCCTTCGCCCTTCAGTTCAAGCGCGGGGTCGTCGAATGAGTAAACATCGACATTGGTATGCCCAGTGGAAGGTTCGGGGTCGGGGTCGGGATCCGGCTCCGGTTCGGGTTCGGGATCGGTGGACGAAGTAGTTGGCTCCGGTTCGGGTTCGGATGAGGATGATTCGGCTGGTTCTCCACCGCAGGCCGCAAGGACCAAAAGGCCTGAGGCCAAGACGGTTAGGAATCCAATTTTCTTTTTCATGGAAACAAGTTCCTCCTAATCGGAAGGGTCGTATCTGGACGATTACGAAACCGCTTTCCTAATTAGGATTATGGAAGGGTGAATTTTGGAATGCAAGAAAATTAAGAAAGCGCTTTCAATTTTATTTAAACAATATTTAATAACCATAGCATTTATCGTTGTTTTTCCTTTTAGAAACCGATTTCCTATTTACGGTTTTCCTACCTCTACAACCATCGACGTACCGAAACTTTCAAACAAAATAGGCAATAACGCCGGATGCAACAAGGTGACTATTGAATGCTATCTTCGTCAAAGACTTCTTTCTCGCCTCCCTGATAAAAAGAACAGCTTATTTTCTAGACCCGCATAGAACATATCGGTTTAGCGTATCGGAAGCCGGCCTTCCCTTCTTCCAAATTTATAAGCAAGTGTTTATACAACCCCAAACGGACTTTTTTCTAAATTCAAAATAGAATCCCGTTCTCCGGCGAATGCAAAATTTAGTCGGTACAAAGTTCCAAGCTTTTATAAACGCTTACATCCGTTGTCATTATTCAAGAATTTAGAAAATCTTAGAGTAAGGGAAGACAAGTTTAAAAAACGGCCTCCGCAAAGCATTAGTCTAAGGCGGGCTTACCTTAATTGAAAAACGGCCTAGACCAGGGAAGCCCTGTTCATTCAAATGCCTTCATGATTAAGCGATTTGTTTGCTCTTGGAACATGGTTTGGACAAACAGAATTCACATGAAAGAAATAAAGATTATGTGGACCAATTCAATAAAGCGGGTTTCACAAAGTTCCGTTGATTTATTCAGAAAAACTACAGACCGAGGCATCCCAAAGGAGAAATCCTGCCATACCGTAGAAGTTAAAAAGATGAAGGGCTCTTTCGAAATAACATTCGATCCGAAACAACGATTAAATGCATTATATATAAAAATGATACGTTTTTATCTAGTTTAATACTATTTTTATAAGTTATTATCTATGTGAAATAAAATGAAAACAGGTTGGACAAACATTCTCACAAAATCATATTGGGAAGGTACCCATGTCTGCGTTGGCTGGCCTAAATCAGGAAAGACAACCTTTTTGAAAGAGATCCTAATCCCCCAACTTGAAAGGAAAAATATAAAAACGAGGCAAGTTCATCTGATAGAAGGGCACGCAAGCCTTATAGAAGGGCAAACGGCAATTAACCAAATAACGGATCAGGTTAAACGTGCACTTAATAGAAAAGAACTGCAATACATACTCATCGATGATGCCGTAGACATCCCTAATATCGTTGATTTATTGAAAATGGGAATGGCGAGACAAAACATCGTATTTTACTTAACAATCAACGTTTCTCAAAGGGATGAACTGATATCAAAAATAGCTAATTTTGGACAAGTGTGGATTCATACCTTACAAGATGTCCCGGACACTAATCAGATCGGAGAAATCATCAAAACCGAAGCTAAGAAAAACGATGGAAACACACTAGCGATTTCATATACCCATTATCGTCAAATAGAAAATCATTTTTTGCATAAGACAAAAAAGGAGATTTTAAAGTCATTATCAAGGGATGTTTTTATTTCTGCGTTAAGGCAAGTGATCCTTATAAAGAATAGGGATGCTGCTTATTCTTTGATTACTCTTTTGGCTACAAAAGCCGGTCAAGAATTGAGCATTAACGACATGCAGAAATTTTTATATAGGGAATATTCTATTAATTCCTCCGATGATACCTTAGGAAAATATATTCAAATTTGGTTGAAAAACCGACTAATCGGTCGATTACAGGTATACAACACCCAAAGCCATAGATATGTAGAGGGATCCAGTTCTTTTTACTTGTTCGATACCGGTTTTCTATTGGCAAACGCAAAAGATGGATCTCTTACCAAGGCGATGGTGTTTGAAACACTTTTCTATAACAATGCAATCGAACAAGGCTATGAACTAGCTAGGGGAGATGTGCCTTGTTTGGTTTATGATGAACGAAAAAAGCGAGTCCGTGGGCATCGGACAATTGACTTTATTATAAGTTCTTTGAATGGGAATATGACTGGTCTGTCTTTTGCTTCGACCAATGGAGAAGCCAAAGAAAAGCTTCGTTCGTTAGCATCGGTAAAAGAACTGAATCAACGCTATCTGGTAATCCTGGATCCAACCATTGAAATAACCGTCAAAAAAAGTATATCAATTATTCATGAAAGAGATATTTTAATAAATCTAGAAGATTTTTCCGCAATGTTCGGATGATATCTCAAATACCCTGTTGTGCTTCCTTTCCACAGGTTTATTTGACTCTCCCGACGGATATCCTAAGGCCAAGTGGCCAATGCCCTCATAGCCCCCTTCGATGCCGGCTTCTTGTAAAATGAACTTCCCTTCCTCTGTCTCGAATTCTTGTTTTGCCCTATGGATCCAACATGATCCAAGCCCCAGGTCATGGGCAGCGAGCATCATGTTGTCCAATACGATCGACCCATCGTAAACGCGGTTTGGGGAAGTCGTTGGCGCTAGGACAATCAATATTACGGGAGCGCCATAGAAAGGGTCGTTGCCTTCTTTTCCGCCAAGGATTTGATTATTCAATTTTCCTATCAAATCACGCGTTTTCTTTTCCGAAATTACGAGGATGATTGGATTTTGCGTTCCCCTTGCCGTTGCACCGTATAAACCGGCTTTGATTATTTCGCTGATTTTTTCTTTCTCGACTTCCTTATCCAAGAAGCAACGGATACTCCGTCTGGTTAAAAGACAATCTAAGGTTTCCATAATTAAATTATATACCGAAGCAGACTCATAAGCATTCATATGTTTAAGTCATGCTAATGGAAAATCCTCGGGTGGTCTTATAAAAAAAAGATATGAGGAGAAATCCCAGAGGAATCGGTTTATATAAAATCATACAGTCAGATATTCCATCGAAAACTTGTTAAATAACGGATATTTAATATTGTTTATACAAATTATTGCCGAAGTATCCGGCATAACGGAATATTGCTACCAACGTTGGCAATAAATTAAAAGTTTCTTTGGTTTAGTCTAAAAAATATTAGAAGCGGTGGAGTCAAAAGATTCGGTCAAAAAGAAAGTCAACAAAAAGGTATTAGCACCTTTAAAATTAGCAAAAGAGTTTATAGAAAAAACAGAGTCAAGCTAGGTGAATTCAAAAAACGCATGAAACGACCATAGGCAAAGACCTTTTAAGCAAAGAAAAATAGAGAATCGGCACCGGCCGTCTCGCTTGACTAGTTTTAAAGGGATATAAGCTGAAACGGCCTGGAATATAAACCTTTGAACAAAATTCAAAATTACAAAAAAGCCCGATTGAACGGGCAATTTTTGATTATGGTGGAGCCGAGGGGAATCGAACCCCTGTCCGAAGGAAGCCGGTCTAAGACGTCTACAGTTTAGGAAGCATCGGGTTTAACCACCGGGTCAAATGCATCCGAGAACCCGGAAGCGAGATCCCAACAATTGTCGGCACTCACCTTGGACCTCAGGATCGTGCTTATCGCCTTGTATGACGTCCCTGGCCCCGTAAGGCGCAACCGGGGAGAGACGCGCTGCCCTTCCTCGTTGGGAAGGAATCCGCAGATTACCTAGTTAGGCGCGAGCGTAGGAGGCCTTCATAGAAGGCATCCCATAGAAATAACTGTTGTTGTCAGTTGTTTTTGTTTGGCGTTTAGGATCGCCACTCCACTGCAGCCCTAGCCGAGCCGTCCCCCGTCAAAACCATGGACGACCCCATAGAACGGCCTAATTTCTTAGGCTCGCTGATTATACACGAAGCAGATTAGATTGGGGATAATGGCCTTTTACTTTGTAAAAGAGCCGATGTTAGTATAAAGTTTGCGTTGCTTATGAAACCGCGTACTAAAGAAACTCTCAAATACCTGGGTGCTTCCTTGATCAACAACGATGCCTGCATCGCGGGAGGACGCGAACGTCCATGGTATTTCGCCCTCATCATCGGAATACTCGGTACCCTGTTGGCCCTAACTCCCATCATGACCACCTATTTCACCCAGACGGGAGCAACTATCGTCAGTTCCGACACCCACGGCATCGACAGTTACCTGATAGGATTCCAGGAAGCCCTTTATGAAGACGCAGTCGAAATGAAGGTCGAGGAAGCCAGTGACGGGAGCCATTATCTAGTCACCAACTTCGCCGAGGTCTATGCAAAGGATACGGGCTATCCCTATTTCAATCTGACGAGGGAAGACGCTCAAGGAAACACGACGACCGTGTTCCGCGCCTATTATTATGGGGACATAGACAACGCCACGCTCTCGGAGCGCCGCAACGACGTCATTGACAACTACGTTTCGCCAAATGCTGCGGAAGGGGAGGAGACGCCTTATAACGTATCCACCATCTTCATGTCGAGCCATGCTTTCTATTTCGAAACCGCTCCCTATTACGGAGAAGGCCAGAGGGGGACGGCTCTATACGGAGACTACGACAATCTCCCCGTTGGCTGTGACATCGCCAAGTTCGCGGTCGAATCTCTGAACGGAACTCCTTACGAGGTAGGTTTCGTCGACAAAGCGGAAAGCTGGCAGGATTATTACTCGGCTTCCATTTCCAACTGGACGAACTTCTTCGATTTGGCCTACAAAAACACCGCCTACAACACAGCCTGGATCCAAACCGGGGTTTCTGCCGCGGTCTATGTTGCCATGGCTTTCTTCATGGGCCTCATGGTCTTCTTGATGACCCGTGGCAAGAACAACCCGTTCCGCATTTATACTTTTTGGGAAAGCCAGAAAATCGCCTATTGGGCGGCGTTCACCCCGGGGCTTCTCTCTTTGGTACTCGGCTTCATACTCCCGAACTACGCCTTGCTGATGTACGTTGCAATATACGGCATCCGTATCGTCTGGCTCACAATGAAGAGCTTGCGGCCGGCACCGAGCAACAATTAGTTTCCAACACCGACATAAAAAGTGTTGGTGAAATCCTTCTTTTCCAAGAGGTTGCGGCCGTCGAGGACGAGAAGGATTTTCTTTTGGATGCATAGGGTATCGGTAATTGTTTTATAAGAGTCGTCGTTGTTCAGAATCGCAATGCCGTCAGCTGTTTCGAGCACGTACTCCAAATCCCCGCAAGTAGGCATACGAGGGAAAAGCAGGCCAAATTCTTCCCTGGCCTGTTTCAACGGGTCATAACATAGGAATTCCAAGTCCGGCAGCAATTCCGAAATTTCCCTAACATATGGTACGGCCAATGAACTCCTAACATCCGGCGTGGCCTTCTTGAATGACAATCCCAATATTCCCAAGCGGCGAACTCCGGTTTGCCTGATGGCGGCCGCCGACTTATGGACAAATCTTTTGCGACTCAATGCGTTGGATTTGTCCAAATTTGAAATTAGAGGATCGTCGAAACCTAAATCGTCGGCCAAGCGGCAAAGGGCAGGAACGTCTTTGCTGAAGCAACTTCCCCCGTAGCCGATGCCGGCCTCGAGAAAATCCATTCCGATCCTTGAATCGCTTCCCATTATGCGTGAAATATCCCGCACATCCGCACCGGTTTGCTCACAAATTGCGGATATTTCGTTTATATAGGCGATTTTCAAAGCCGAAAACGCATTCGACGCATATTTGCCCAGTTCTGCGGAGGAATTCGATGTTTCTATGTATTCGATGCCCTTCTTCCTATAAGGGAAATAGAAATCCTTCATGAAGTCGGAGGCTTCCGTGGTTGATACGCCAACAACGACTCTTTCTGGATTTATTTCATCCTCGAAGGACCTGCCTTGCCTGAGGAACTCCGGATTACTAACGACCTTTCCTTCCAAGCCGAGGAAGCGGGCCTCGATGTTCTTCGCAGTAAGAGGAACCACGGTGGAACGGATGATGAGGTATCTGAATCCGACGCGGTTTTGAACAAGCGACTCCACGGCGGAATAGACATATCCGAGATCGCAGGAACCGTCTTTTCCCATGGGAGTGCCGACGCATACCATGGCCGCGTCGAAATCACCCAGGCCTCCAAGGGCGTGAACGTAATGGACTTTGTATTTTTTAGCCCCATCCAGAAGTCCTTTTTCTTCCAAAGGGCTTATGCCTTTGAGCAGGGAGTCTATTTTGCTCCCGTCGGTATCATATGCGGTTACGTCATAGCCGAAGCTTGCGAAAACTAGGGCATTGGCAAGCCCCACGTATCCAAGGCCAACGACAAGCAGTTTCATCAGTCTCCGTAGTCGCTCGGCCTGTTGTCGTCCCTGAGCAATATGCCGAGCTTGTTGGCCACGTCTTCCAAATCGACGTAGGTATAGCCGTCCAGGAATGCTTCTATCCCTTCGTAGTTCCCGGTCAGAAATACCGGCTTCTCTTCGACTATCCTATATATTTCGTCCAGCAGCTTTTGATAGCCTTCCTGTCTCTTGACCGCATAGGATCCGAGCAAAGCATGGAAGCTCGCATCGGCATAGAAAGTCAATCCGGATTTGGATAGATAGGCGTTGACGAGTCCCTTGTAGGCACCTGGAGTAGGTTTGTATTGATTAAATTCGGGGTAAAGCATATATTGCGCTAAACATGATACATTAAGGGCGGGAAGGCGACATGGATTTTAGCAAAGGCAATCGTACAAAAGTGGTATTCACCGATATAGACGGGACGCTTTTTTCGCACAAAACCCACCACGTTCCCGACTCCGCTGTCAAGGCCTTCAAGAAAATGCAGGAGAGGGGAATAAAAATCTTCATCTGCTCGGGCCGCAATTACTACCTTATTAGGAAATCCGGGATTTTGAACTACGTCACTCCGGACGGCATCATCATGATGAACGGGGCGGCAGCGATGATAGACGGGAAAATAATCTACCGTTACCCGATACCGCAAGGTGTGGTGGACGCGATGATAAAGTTTTCCTACCGCCTTAAGTTCGGCCTAACCCTCATCGAGGAAAGCGAAGGGCATATCAACATGATCGACGATAGGGTCATCGATGCGCACGCCAAATACGGAACGAGGTTCCCGCAGCCGCGCAAGTTCCCGATTCCCTACGACCGGACCATCTATCAGATGATCGCCTTCTGCGACGAGTTCGACGAATCGTTGTTCCTGCCGCACCTTCAAAACTGCAAGGCGGCCAGATGGGACGAGTACGCGGTGGACATCATGCCGAAGGATAGCGACAAGGCAAAAGGCATACTCGCGGTACTTGAACATTACGGCTTGGAACCAACGGACGCCCTCTCGATAGGCGACGGCAATAACGACATCGAAATGCTTCTGTTTACCGGCATCGGAATTGCCATGGGCAACGCGGTAAGCGACCTCAAGGCGGTCAGCGACTACGTCACGGATGACATAGACGAAGACGGATGGGCCAAGGCCATGGACAGGTTCGGTCTTCTGGGATAGCTATTTGTGATAAGGCTCGTGGTGGAGAATCCGGAAGGAACGGTATATCTGCTCAAGCAGGATGAGGCGACTCATCTGGTGGGTAAAGGTGAGACGCGAAAGGCTGATCGAAGCATCGGCCCTTTTCTTTACCTCGTCGCTTAGTCCAAGGGAACCGCCTATAGCAAAATAGAGGCGACTGCCCGACTTGCGCATCCAGTCTTCGAATTTTTTCGACAAGGCAACCGAATCAGGTTCTTCCTTTTCTAGATCCAAGGTAACGAGGAAGTCTCCGTTGGAGAGGCAGGAAAGGATCCTTTTGCCTTCGGCGTCCTTGATTCCTTCTAGTTCCTTGCCTTTGGCTTTCTCGGGAATGCTTTCTTCTTTTAGTTCGCGGACGTAAATCTCCGCATAACCCTTCAGTCTCTTCAAATATTCCGCTTCGAAATCCCTTAGATAACCTTCCTTGAGATTGCCGATGCAAAGTATGGTTACCTTCATAGCGTTATGAGCGTTTCCTTGTGCTGGCGGAGGGCCCTGATATCCAAGTCGTCGCGGAGAAGCCCGTCTTTCCTTAGGATGTTCCTGAGGTTTTCCAAAGCCAGTTCCTCCAGGTTGCATTCCTCGCTTAGGTGGGCAAGGGCGATTACCTCGGTAACGGGGGAGACCAAGGTCCTTAGGTATTGGCCGGCCTGGTCGTTCGATAGATGCCCCTTCGTCCCGCGTATCCGCTCTTTAAGGGCCTTCGGCCTCTTCGAATCCTGGAGCATCTTCAGGTCGTGGTTGCTTTCGAAGATATAGGCATCGGCCCCGCGAATAAGAGAAAGCACGTCTTTCCTAATCCTTCCGGTATCGGTGATGTAGGCAATTTTCTTATGGTCCACGGAAACCAGATACCCGCAGGAGCCAGGTACGTCGTGGCTGGTAGGCAGGCAGGTGATGTCGAAAGGGCCCACGCTTATTTTCCGATAGTTCTCGAGATGGACGTAATCAAGTCCCTCCAAGGCCCCGTCCCGGGCGTAAAGCGTCTTTCCTTCGAGGTAGCAAAGACCCTTTATATGGTCGCTATGGCGGTGGGTTACGAATACATCGTTTAGATTGTCCAAAGTGAATCCCAGTTCCTTTAGGCCTTCGACCAGGAGGTTCTTTCCGATTCCCATGTCCAAAAGGAAAACGAAGCCTCCGCTTTCAAAGAGGGTCGCGTTTCCCTTCGACCCGGAAGCAAGGTTAAGAATCCTTACCATCAATCATCCATGCCGGATACGTCGCCGCGAAGACCGCTTCTGGCCTGGGCAAGACGCTCGTCATAGCCTGTCGAGGCATTGTCGAACCTCGACTGGTCTTTGTTGAACATGAGCGAGAATTTGCCGATAGCGCCATTACGGTTTTTGGCTACGGCGATTTCGACTATCGATATGGCGTTGTCGCCTTTTCTCGCGTTTTCCGCCTTCGCATTTTCCTGAAGCATCCGCGTTTGGGTGCCTTCCTTGGCCATGCCTTTTTGCCCTACCGCCTTTTGACCGATATCATCGAAGTAATCCGAACGGTACATCAGCAAGACGATGTCCGCGTCCTGTTCGATGCTGCCGGATCCCTTGAGGTTCGATAGCTTCGGGCGGCCGCCGTTGTTTTCCTCGGTCTCGCGGTTCAGCTGGGCCAAGCAGATGACGGGGATATTCAACGATCTGGCCAGGTTTTTGAGGGCACCGGTGATGGTGCCGATATCCTCTGCCGTGGAGTTGGTTACCTTTTCCGGCTTGATCTGGGTCAGGTAGTCGATAACGACCAATGCCAAATCGGGATGCTCGTTTTGCAGTTTCCTGGTTTTGGCCAAGATGTCGCCTAAGGCCGCACCCGGGGTATCGTCGAAATAGAGTTTGGTCTGCGATAGCTGTTTGAGCCCGCTTTGGATTTTCAGCTTGTCCTGTTGACTCAAGTCGCCGACGGAAATCTTGTTGTTGCTGACCCAAGAGACGCTTGAAAGCAAGCGGGCCATAAGCTGCTCGTTGCTCATTTCGAGCGAGAAAACGGCGACCGGGTGGCCGGTAAGCGATGCGGCATTGAACGCCAGATTCATGCCAAACGCGGTTTTCCCGACCGAAGGGCGGGCGGCTATGATGATGAGGTCGCCTTTCTGCCAGCCGTGGGTGATTTCGTTGAGTTTGGTAAAGCCAGTATCCACGCCGATCAAATGTTTGTCGTTGGCCCGCGCGGAAATATATTCGATGCGGCGGTTTACCTGCATGGCCACTTCGGCGGAGCTTTCGAAGTCGCCGACCGAGCGGCGTTCGGAAATCTCTCTCAGTTCCTTGTTGGCTTTTTCCATGAACTGGCCCGGTGATTCCGTACCATTGTTCATGTAGAGGTCGAGCATTTCCTTTAGTTTTTTCAAATAATCACGCAAAGTCGCATTGTCTTTGACGATCGCGAGATAATGGTCGATGTTGTTCGCACTTATTGGCGAATCAAGGAGTTCGAGCAAATAGCTCATGCCACCGGCCTGATCCATCAGCCGGAGGTTTTCTAGGGCAGCGGTAACGGTCGTGATATCGATGGCCTGTTTGTTGTTGGCGCAGGAAACCATCGCCCGGAATATAAGGGGGTTTCTCGGGTCGACGCCGGAGAATGATTCTTCGCTGAGCCTGGCTAAACCGGCCGAGGCGGCGTTTTCACTTATGAGCATCGAACCCAAAACGACCTTTTCGGCCTCGACGGAACTTGGAAGTACGAGCTTCGCCACTTACTTTTCCTCGCTTATGTGGACGTTGACGATGCCGTCGACTTCGCCTTGGCTGCCTTTGTAGAGTTCTATCTTCAGGCGGGTATAGCCGATGGCGTTGGCCGGGTACTTGTCGATGAACTTGCGCTTGTCAATCGAGATGCCCCACTGTTTGAACATCTCTTCCTCGATCTGCTTGGGGGAGACGGTGCCGAACATACGGCCGTCGCTGCCGACCTTGGCCTTGAATTCCACATTGATGGACTCTAGCCTCGCGGCCACTTTCTTTGCCTCCTCGTATAAGACTTTCTGCCTTTCCTCTTCCTTGGCGTTGGCCTTGGCGAGTTCGGCCTGGTTTCCTTCGGTGGAACGGACGGCGAGTTTTCTCGGGATGAGGTAATTGGCCGCATAGCCGTCCGAAACGCTTATCGTCTCGCCTTTCTTTCCGAGTTTCTTGATGTCTTCTAGCAATATGACCTTCATTGTGGGTCTCCTTCCCGCCCTATGTCGCTCCTGGCCTGATCGAGGTAAGCATCGAGCGTATCCAGCAATATCTTTTCGGCTTCGTCCACGGTCTGGCCTTGGAACAAGGTAGCCGCCGAGGTGAAGTGTCCTCCTCCTCCGCCCATTTTCTCGCAAAGGAGTTGGACGTTGACGGAGCCGTCGCTCCTGGCACTTATCCTAACCGACTTCTCGTCCGTTTTTCCGATCACGAAACAGGCGTTTATGCCTTTCAACTGCATCAACTGGTTGCAGACTTTAGCCAGCGTCGAACGTTCTACCATATCCTTGCCGTCCGTCTTGCAGTAAACGATTCCGTAATAGGGCGTGGTCATCGTGGATATGATTTTCGTTATGAGCGTGTATTCCTCGAATTCGTCCTTCAGGTAGTAATCCGCCATGGCGTTATCGGCCCCGAAGGATTTGAGTATCTCGGCCGCCTCGAAGGCCCGGCTCCCGGTGGAACGAGACTTGAAGTAGTTGGTATCGAGGAAGATCCCGCTTAGCATCAACGTCGCATAGGCCGGTTTTATCTCGATGCGCGGGTTGGCAGTCGCGTATCTAATGAGTTCGGCAATCATTTCCGAAGCGGAAGAAGCCGATGGATCGATGTCGCTCAATACCGGCTTCGAAATATATTCCTCGCTTCTTCTATGGTGGTCGATTACCACGACGTTCTTGGCCTTTTCGACGACGTCGCGCGACAAAGTAAGCGATGGCCTGGAAACGTCGACGACCACCAAGAGGGTGGAGTCCTTCATGGTGTTCACGGCATCGGTCGGATCGATGGTCATGGCATCGTAAACGTCCTTGGGGAAGGCTTCCTGAAAGGCGATTCTTGCTTTCTTTTCGGCGAGTTTGGGGCGATAAACGATTTTGCAGGACTTCGAAAGATGCTCGCAGATGGCCTTCACGCCGAGACAGGAGCCAAGGGCGTCCATGTCTAGATCGCTATGGCCCATGACCAGCACCGAGGAAGCGGTGGAAATAAGCGACAGCAAGGAGTCGGCCATCGAACGGACCTTGACCTTGTTGGTGGCCTCAACCGCCGCCGTGTTGCCACCGTAGAACTTGAGATCGGCACCGTATTTGCTAACAACGGCTTGGTCGCCGCCGCGGCTAAGGGCGATGTCGATGGCATTGCTGACCATTTCGTTTAGCTTTATCGCGTTAGGGAAATCATGGGCGAAACCGATTGAAAGTGTCAGCGGTGCATCGGGTCCCTGCTGGCAGTTGCGGACCCTTTCGAGGACGGCGAAGGAATCGCTTTCCATTTGTTCCAAGGAAGTCCAGTTGCACACTGCGAAATAGGTATCAGCGCTGACCCTGCGCAGAAGTGCATCCTTTTCCCGGAAATAGTCGCCGATTGCGCTTCTTACTTTCGTCAGGACGTCGTTGGCATCGTCTTCGTCGCCAGCCCTTTCGGAATAGTTGTCGATCATGATGACGCCGAGGGCCAGAGCCTGCCCGCGGCTATACCTGAGCAGGTTTTCGTAATCGGTGACGTCGTGGAATATGAACAGATGCGATTCACTGACGTATTTGGCGGAATAGATGCGGCCTTTGATGTCGACTTCCATAGTTTCGCTCGCGGCGGCATCGATTAACTTTGCCAAATTGGGGGAAACGGCGCTCAAAGGCTGGTCGATGAAATCGAGCTGGCGGTCTTTGAACAAGGAATTCGTCCACATGACCTGTTTGTCTTCGTCGATGACCAATAGCCCGATTTTGGCGAAGGAATAGGCTTCCTGGATATCGCTGCCGACAAGGGTGGCGGTTTCCAGGTCGGTTTTGTTGCGGACGCGGCTAAGGGACGAAACGGAAAGCCAGTAAAGCAGGAAATTCAATAATTCGAGTGCCAAAGCACCGGCGAGGACATAGGGAACGCTGATGATGGAAGCAAGATCGAGGAAGTTGAAATAGCAGGCTATGAGCAAAAGCAGAAGAAGAACTGCCTCGACGAGGGCAATCGCAATCGCGTAGTAACGTATACGGGTGATGGCCTTCCTCATAGTGGGCACATTATAAACCCTAAATAATAGGGTTTAGGAATGAAAAGGCCTCTAACGGCCAAAGGACCAAGCAAACGACGGGTCCGGACTTTTTACGAAAATCTACGGAATTGGCGATTATTTTGATAAAACAAGGCCGTTTTGCGCCGTTTTGAAAGTCTCCCTCATAAAATTGCCCGGAATATCAAAAAAAGATTGGCCCAGCCTCAAGGAGAAGTGGGATCGGGTAACAGAAGATCAAAGCGATGCCCAATAATCAAGCGGCCCTGACATTCCGTCTTAGCCTAGGCCATATCTTCCTGGCCTCCGCCGGGTCGTAGAAATGCGCTTGATACCCTTGAATAAGGATGAAGACGATGACACCCAGGGTCCCGAAACTCCCGAGCAATTGGCCATAGGGGTAAGGGAAACGGTAATGGGCCAAAACGACCCCGACGACGAAAACGACCTTCAAGGCATCAAGCAAGTCGTTGCGTTTTCCCGCCTTCCCATACCCGCCTATTTTAGATGGTTGAGCGAAAATGAAACAAAACTCATTTGCCCTATTGCAATTCGAAGCCGGCGGGTTGAACATGAAGCCCCATGTACAAAGGCAATCGCAGCCCGCAGGTCAACGACCTCGAACGGGCTAACCGCCAACTAGCCTTCAAGGCGGCGAAAGAAGGCATCGTTTTGTTGCGCAATGAAAACCATTGCCTCCCCTTGTCCGAAAAGCGGATCGCCCTTTTCGGGGCCGGGGTCACCAATGCCACCAAAGGGGGAACCGGATCTGGCGAGGTGAACAATCGGGACAATGTCACGATCTGCCAAGGTTTCGTCTCCCGGGGATTCACCATCGCCTCAACGAAGTGGATCGAGGACTACAAGCAAGCGAAAAAGGAAGCGCGGAAGGAATTCAAAGCCCGTCTCAGGGAGGCCTTAAAGGGCAAACCCCGCTCGGACGAAGACGCTTGCTTTTGGTCCGTCGACCCGATAAAGGAAAGCTTCCCGGTCGGGAGAAAAATCACCGAGGAGGATTTCGTTTCCTCCAATTGCCAAACGGCCGTCTACGTCGTCACCCGCCAGGCCGGGGAGGGAAAAGACCGGGGAAGCCAAGCCGGGGACTACCAATTAAGCGAAGTCGAGGTTGCAAACATCCGTTTCATCGCCGACCATTACCCATCCAGCGTCCTCGTCATCAACGCCGGCTCGGCGGTCGACCTCTCGCCGATCCTCGATTCGCCGTTGAAAGCCATCGTCTTCCTCGGCCAAGCCGGGGAGGAAGGCGGGAACGCCTTGGCCGCTTTGCTGACGGGCGAGGGAAATTTCGCCGGGAAACTGACCGCTACCTGGTACAAAGATTTGAATCAGCATCCGTTGTCGAAAACCTATTCCTATCTCGCCGGGCAAGACGATTACGAGGAATACATCGAGGGCATCTATGTCGGCTACCGCTATGCCGACGCCTTCCAGGTCGAGCCGCTTTACCCGTTCGGCTATGGCCTTTCCTATACCAGCTTCGATATATCCTCGACTTGGAAAATAGAAGGAACGAAAGTCAAGATCGCCGCGACCGTGACCAACGCGGGGAACTTCAAGGGCGCCGAAATCGTCCAAGCCTATTTGTCTTTCCCGAAAAAGGAAGCCGTCCGGGAGAAGAAGGCCTTGGTCGCTTTCGCCCGGACCAAGGATATCGAGCCAAAGAAGCAAGAAGTCGTCGAATTGGCCTTCGATTTGGCCGACTGGGGGTATTACGACGAGAAAGAGGCCGCCTATTTCTTGGACCAAGGCGATTACGTCCTCTTGCTTGGCGATAGCAGCGTCGAGCTTAAATCCATCGGCTGTTTGCGTTTGCAGGCGAGAGTCAAGACCGAGCAAACCATCAATATTTGCCCCGTCCAACATCCATTTAAGGAGATCGTCGCCCCCGAAAGCGAGCCCTATTCCTATGACGGGGAAGCCGCCGTCGTCGAGGCAACCGCATTCCATACCCTGACCCACGAATACGGGAAAAAGGAAACGGTCCCCGAGGTCGTTGGCAAAATGAAAGACGAGGAGCTATCCCAATTGGTCAACGGCTTCGAGGCCTATAACGACGTCGAGCCGCCCCACGTCGCCCCCGGCTGCGCCGGCAAGACCGCCCCTTATCCCTCGGTCCAATACGGTTTGCCCGTTTTGGCGATGGCCGATGGGCCGGCCGGGCTTCGGCTTGTCCCCGAATACCATACCGACGGGGAATCGCGGGCCAAAGGGGTCCCCCATTCGGAAAAGCTGACCATCGCGAGCAAATTCTTCGCCTTGAAGTTTTTCTTCCAGCGGCTGACCTTAAAGCCGAAAATGTACGCCTACGCGACCGCTTTCCCGGTCGGAATCGTCTTGGCCCAATCCTTCGATACGGCTTTGCTGGAGGAAATCGGGCGGGCGGTCAGCCGCGAGATGGACGAATTCGCCATCGATATCTGGCTGGCCCCGGGGATGAACATCATGCGCTTCCCCCTCTGTGGACGGAATTTCGAGTATTTCGCCGAGGATCCTTTGCTAAGCGGGAAGATGGCGGCCGCCATCAGCCGCGGGGTGGCCGAAAACGGTCGCCACACCGTGACATTGAAGCATTATTGCGCCAACAACCAGGAAGACAACCGGTTGAAGTCCGATTCCCGGATCCACGAACGGGCCTTGCGAGAAATTTACCTAAAGGGTTTCCGGATCGCCGTCAAGGAAGGGAAAGCCTCCGCCCTCATGACTTCCTACAATCTGGTCAACGGGGTCTATACCAACTCCTCGGCCGACCTCATCACCTCTATCCTCCGGGACGAATGGGGATTCGACGGCCTGGTCATGAGCGACTGGGGCTCGGTCGCCGAAGGCCAAGCCACCATCAAGGCCGGGAACGACTTGATAATGCCCGGCGGCACCAAGGAAGCCAAAAACCTCCTCGATAGCCTTCATAACGGGACCTTGTCCCGCGAAGAGGCCGAGCAGTGCGGCGCCCGGATAGTGAAACTCATCGACAAGCTCCGGCCTACACGGTAAAGGACCTGACTTCTAAAACCGAAAGGGCGAAGCGTTTCGCCCTTTCGGTTTTTTCGTGACTAGGCAATGGACAAAGAGCGCAAAGCGTAAAAAAGCCTAGAGCAACAAAACCTAGGCATACGATGGTCATTGGTGGAGTCGCGGGGAATCGAACCCCGGTCCGAAGAACACCCCCTGGCAGCGCCTACAGTTTAGGCATACATTGGGATTTGACCAAGCGGAATGACCATGCCGAGTCCGCTCGGCGAGGCTTGGAGGTTTTCGACCCCGCGGTTAAGCCAAGTGCGGGGCTTGTCGTCTTTTCGGAGCGCCGGAACGCCTACGTTCCGTGGCTCCCGAAGCCTCCTTTTTAATACACTTTCCGTATTAATCCGATGCTTCGGCTTGGCCCACTATGTCGCCATACGACACCATCCGTCCCCGAAACTACGATCTTCTCCCTCCCAAGGCGATCATGCCGCGTTTCCCTCGATCCGCGAATGGTCTTTTCAAAAGATCCCTTGCCCATGCCCAGGCAACCGGGCGACGGGAAAACGCAGGCCCCGTCTTGATTATCCGGGTTCGCCACGAAGCGATCCGGGCCCGTCTGGGAAGCGTTTTTGAATTCGCCAAGGAATAAGAAAAAGGCCCCGCCGAGGAGGCCCATGGATGACGGTTGTTGTCGTGATTTCCGGGACAATCGAGCCCGGGAAACTACAACAAGTCGGTTATCTTTGCCCGGCGTAAGGAAGAAGTCCCATGAACCTGGCGTTCTTGATGGCCTTGGCCAGTTGGCGCTGGTACTTGGCACAGGTCCCGGTGGCAGAACGCGGAGCGATCTTGCCTTCGGGGGTAATGAAACGCTGAAGCAGTTCGACGTCCTTGTAGTCGATGTGCTTGATGTGGTTCTTGGTGAAGTAGCAGACCTTCTTCCGAGGCCTCATTTTCTTGTACATCTTTAACTCCTTTTTCAGAACGGCAGCTCGTCGTCGGTAAGATCGTCGAGCGTGCCGCTTTCGCCCTCGGCCGGCGTCGAATCGGGCTGGTAGCCCGAGTTGGACGTGCTCGGCACGACGCTGTTGGTGGCGGCGGATTTAGGATCGAGGAATTCCACGTTTTCGGCGATGGTTTCCACGACCGTGACCTTAACGTTGTCGGCTTTACGGACGTAAGAACGCTGGTTTAACCGGCCCTCAACCGCCACGAGGGAACCCTTGTGGGTGAACTTGATGACGTTTTCGGCCTTCTGCCCAAACATCGAGCAGTTCATGAAGAGCGTGTTTTTCTCCCCGTTGGGGCCTTTTCTCGAATCATCGACGGCAACCGTGAAGGAAACGACTGCCATGTTGTTGGTGGCCGTCCGGCGTAGTTCCGGATCCCTGGTCATACGACCGATCAACACGACGCGGTTAAGCATTGGTTTTACCTCCTAGACCAATTAGTCCTCATCGACTGTGATGAGATGGCGGAGAACGTTGTTGTCAAGCTTGGCGACGCGGTCGAACTCGTTCAAGGCGTGTTCGGCGTTCACCTTGAGTACGACGTAGAAGCCCTTGCTCTGTTCCTTGATGGGATAGGCAAAGTCCTTGACGCCCCACTCCTTGGTGTCGGTCACCTTGCCGTGTTCGGTTTCGATGACCTTCTGCAGCTTGGCGATTTCATCCTTGCGGGCGGTTTCTTCAAGATCGGCCTTGAGGATGTACATGATCTCGTACTTCTTCATATTCAGCACCTCCAATTCGGTTGCTAGATCAGGTCGTGCCTGACCATAGAAGTGTTTGCCTTAGTCCTTCGCTAAAGCGTGGATAATTTTATTATCCATACCGGACCTATGCAAATGGAAAAATGCCATCGGAAAGGGCAGTCGGCCCCTTTCCGAACAAATGTAGGAAATAAAAAGGGCGATGGGCCCTTTTGAGTCGAAATATTTACAATCAATTTCCAGAGCTAAGCAGCAGCGGAACGATGTAGAGTATCACACCTAGTATCGCGATGGCGGTCATCACCACGCCCCAAACGCCCCTTTTGAACGGTCCGATCGTCTTGTTCGTGAAGACCATGAGGGAAGGAAGGAACGTAAGCAAAGCCAAGAAGCCAACCAGCACCGAGCAGGCTATGGTCGCGGCCGGATATAGCTGGTAGGCCGTTTCCGGAAACACCTCGAAGGTGTAGTAGCAGGTAATGCCGACCGTCGCCAAGACGATCAGGGCAAGCGAGCCGAAGAGAAAACAGTAGCGGAACAGGTCATCCCGGAGCTTCGGGGAAATTTCCGTTTTCATTTGTCCTCCTTGCCGGGCTTTAGGGTCGGGAAGAGCAGAACCTCCCGGATCGAATCGACTTCGGCGAAGAACATGGCCAGGCGGTCGATGCCAACCCCGATGCCGCCGGCGGGCGGCATGCCGTAATCGAGGGCATCGATGAACGAGAAATCGATGTCGCTGGCTTCCTCGTCGCCGCGGTCGCGGGCGGCGAGTTGGGCCTCGAAACGCTCCTTCTGGTCGAAGGGATTGTTGAGTTCGCTATAGGCATTGCCGAATTCGGTGCCGCCGATGAAGAGTTCGAACCGGTCGACGAACCTCGGATCGGCGGTCTTCTTGGTAAGCGGGGATACCTCGATGGGATAGGTATGGACGAAGGTGGGGTCGACGAGAGAATCCTCGACAAACGTATCGAAGAAGGCATTCATGATGTAGCCGGTGGAATTCCAGCTCTTTTCCAAGGGAACTCCGTGTTCCTTGGCAAGCTCGACGGCCTTTTCGAAAGGAATGTCCTCGCGGAAATCGATGCCGGTCTTCTCTAGTATGAGTTCCGCCATCGAAATGCTCCTGAACGGTTTTGAAACATCGATGTCGTGGCCGTTCCAGCGGATTACGTCCTTGTGGACGACATCCCTGCAAATCATGCGGAACAGGCCTTCGGCCCACTTCATCATGTCGCTCAAGTCGCCGTAGGCTTGGTAGAGTTCGATGGTGGTGAATTCGGGATTGTGCTTGGTATCGATGCCCTCGTTGCGGAAGATACGCCCGATTTCGTAGACGCGGTCGATGCCGCCGACCATGCATTTCTTGAGGTTGAGTTCGGTGGCGATGCGCAGGTAGAAGTCCTTGTCCAAAGCATTGTGGTGGGTAATGAAGGGCCGGGCGCTGGCTCCGCCTAGTATCGGGGATAGGACGCTGGTTTCCACTTCGACGAAGCCAAGACTGTCGCAGTAGTCCCTTATGGCCTTTACTATTGCCGGGCGGAGTAACGCAATGCGACGGGATTCGTCGTTTACCATGAGGTCAAGATAGCGTTTCCTATAACGGTCTTCCCGGTCGGTAAGCCCGTGAAACTTCTCAGGAAGTGGCTTGAGGCACTTGGTGATATGGGTGTACTTGTCCACGCGGATGGTGAGTTCGCCGGTCTTCGTCAGCATCAGGGTACCTTCCAGCCCGACGATGTCTCCGAGGTCGGCCAGTTTGAAAACGGCGTAGCTTTCTTCTCCGACGACGTTTTTGCCTATCCAGGCCTGCATGTTCCCGTATTCGTCCTTGATGTTGACGAAGGCGGCCTTGCCCATGCTCCTGATGGCCATCAGGCGGCCGGCGACATTGACCCGGACGGGACTATCCTCTAGTTCCTCGGCGCTTTTGCCTCCGTAGTTTTCCCTTATGTCCCTTATCTGGTCCTTCCAGTCGTATCGGCTCCCAAAGGGATCGACCCCGAGTTCCTTGTACTTGGGGAGTTTGGCGAGGCGGGCAGCCTCTTGGTCTGTAAGCTTTTCTGTATCCATTGCAATGGGGATTATAGCAAAACTTCTTCCGGCATATTATATGCCGGAGGCGAATTAATCGCCGGAAGCGTCTATAAGGTGCCTAGCAAAATGGACACAGCCGGGAGTAGGAAAGAATCGCATCCGTTTCCCGAAAAGGCCGTGTCTAATTCCGTGAAGATTCTGCCTAAAATCCGAATAGAATCAAAAAAGGCCTTCTTTTGGAGACCTTTTGCGGGTTTATTTGCTTCCGCCGGCTTGGACGGGCGCTGCATACTTCGCTGCGTTCCCGGTATAGAGCTGGTAATACTTGCCTTTCAGGGCGAGCAGCTGATCGTGGGTGCCGCGCTCGATGATGCGTCCCTGGTCGAGAACCATGATCGCGTCGCTGTTCTGGATGGTGGAAAGCCGGTGGGCAATCACGAACACCGTGCGTCCCTTCATGATGCGGTCCATGCCTTCCTGCACCAAGGCTTCGGTACGGGAGTCGATGGAACTGGTCGCCTCGTCGAGGATCATGACCGGAGGATCGGCGACCGCGGCGCGGGCAATCGAGAGCAATTGCCTTTGTCCTTGGGAGAGACCGATGCCGGCATTGGCGAGAACGGTATCGTAGCCGTCCGGAAGAAGCCGGATGAAGGAATCGGCATTGGCGAGCTTGGCCGCCGCATAGACTTCCTCGTCCGTGGCATCGAGCCTTCCGTAACGGATGTTTTCTTTGACGGTCCCGGTGAATAGCTTGACGTCTTGCAGAACGATGCCGAGGGAACGCCTCAGGTCCGCTTTCTTTATCTTGTTGATATTGATGTCGTCATAGCGGATCTTCCCGTCTTCGATGTCGTAGAAGCGGTTGATGAGGTTCGTTATGGTCGTCTTGCCGGCGCCGGTAGGACCGACGAAAGCGATCTTCTGGCCGGGTTTGGCATAGAGGGTTATGTCGTGCAAGATGGTCTTGCCGGGGATATAGGAGAAATCGACGTTATAGAAGTCGATCTTTCCCTGCATCCACTTGTAGTCGGTATGGCCGTCGTGGTGCGGGTGCTTCCAGGCCCAGCGGCCGGTCCTCTCCGTGGTTTCGATTATTTCCCCGTTCTCGCCTTCCTTGGCATTGACGAGTTCGACATAGCCGTCGTCGACTTCCACCGGCGCGTCGATTATCTCGAAGATTCTAACCGATCCGGCGAGGGCGAGGGCGACGATGTTCATCTGCTGGCTGATCTGGCCGATCGGCTGGGTGAACGATTTGCTGTATAGAAGGAAAGAGACGATTATGCCGAAGTCCAAGCCTCCGATGCCGTTTACGACGAGGATGCCACCGATTAGCCCGATCAGGGCGTACTGGAGGTTGCCTAGCTGGCTTACCGCGGGCATGAGAATCGAGGCGTAGCTCGAGGCCTTTCTCGCCGAAAGGAAGAGGGCGTCGTTAAGCTCGTCGAAGCCTTTCTTGGCCCTTTCCTCGTAGTTGAAGACCTTGATGACGCGCTGGCCGTTGGTCATCTCTTCGATGTATCCGTCGGTCGCGCCCAAGGCCCCTTGCTGCCTTATGAAGTACTTGCTGGAGGTCTTCGCGAAAAAGAAGGTCAACCAGAATATGAACAAGGCGAAGGCGATGACGATGAGCGACAGCATCCAAGAAGTCACTACCATCATCACGAATACCGCGAACATGGTGATGAAAGAGGAGACGATCATCGGCAAAACGCGGCTGAGCATTTCGTTCAGGGCATCGACGTCGTTGGTGTAGACCGACATGATGTCGCCGTGGGTCCTGGTATCGAAATAACTGACCGGCAAATCAAGCATGTGGGTAAACAGCTGGTCCCTGATGCGTTTCTGCACGCCTTGGGACAAGACAACCATCTGACGGTTGTAGAAATACGAGGAAACTATGCCGACCACGTATACCGCGGCCATTATGCCGATGATGCCGTAGAAGCGTGCCCAATCGAAAACGCCGTTTACGTAGTTGTACCACTCGTTGTCGACCGGGGTCAGGGGGTTCACCAAGTTGGTGACGACACCGAGGAAGTAGGAGCCGAAAACGCCGGCGAAGCTGGAAAGGACGATGCAGACCACGACGATGGCAAACTGCAGTTTGTAATACTTGAAGACATAGCCGAGGAGCCTCTTCACCGAACCGAGCTTCTGCTTGTTGGTGATGGATTCGAGTTTCTTGGCCGCTGCCATATGGACGTTGTTACTCATCGAAGTCACCTCCTCCTAGCTGCGACTCGTAGAGTTCGCGATAGACGGAACATGTTTCCATAAGCTCGTCGTTGCTACCGTGCGCGATTATGCGTCCTTCATCCATGACGTATATTTCGTCGCACTCGCGGATCGAAAGGATGCGCTGGGCGATGATGATGCGGGTAAGTCCGGGCATCTTGTGCTGCAGTTCGTTCCGGATGAGCGCGTCGGTATGGGTATCGACCGCGTTGGTGGAATCGTCGAGAATCAGGATCTTGGGATTCTTCAGGAGGGCCCTTGCGATACAAAGCCTCTGTTTTTGTCCGCCGGAGACGTTGGTGCCGCCTTCGACGAGCATCGTATCGTACTTGTCCGGGAAAGACTCGACGAAGGAGTCGGCCTGGGCGATGCGGCAGACCTCCTTGATTTCGTCGTCGGTGGCGTTTTCGTTGCCCCACTTCAGGTTGTCGCGGATGGTGCCGGTGAACAACGTGTTCTTCTGGAGGACGACGGCGACGGAATCGCGGAGCGAAACCAGGTCGTATTCCTTTACGTTATGTCCGCCCACGAGGACGTTCCCCTTGGTGGTGTCATAAAGACGGGCGATGAGGCTGATCAGCGTGGTCTTGCCGGACCCGATGCCGCCGATGATGCCGATCGAAGCGCCGGAATCGATCTTCATGTCGATATCGTGGAGCACCAGCTTGCCTCCGGAACTCCTGTAGCCGAAATCGACGTGGTCGAAGACGACCGAACCGTTATCGATGCTCTTAAGTCCGTTTTGCGGCGAAACGAGGTTGCTTTCCTCGGTCAACACGGCAGCGATACGTTCGCTCGAGTTACGGGCGATGATGATCATCGTGTAGACCATGGAAATGAGCATCATGGATAGCATGATGAGCTGGACGTACATGAATAAGGTGGTAAGGACCCCGGCCTCGAAGCCTTGGGTCGGATCGGAAGCGTTGGCAACGATAAGTTGTCCGCCGAGGACGGCAAGGGCAATCATGGCCAGGTAAACGGCAAGGTTCATGGTCGGGGCATTGAAGGCCAACATCTTCTCGGCTTTGGAGAAGCACTTGAAGATGAAAAGGCTCACGCCGGAGAATTTCTCCTTGGCCTTGTCCTGAAGGTTGAAGGATTTTACGACCCTGACGCCGTCGATGTTTTCCTGGACGTCTTCGTTCAATTCGTCATAGGTATCGAATACCTTTACGAACAGGGGGTGCACGATGGTGGCCAAGACGATCAGGATACCGAGGACCAAGGGCACGATGATGAGGAATACCCAAGCCACCTCCGGCGCGACAATGAAGGCCATGACGATAGAGATTATGAGCAAAAAGGGCGAACGCATTACGGCCCTTATTATCTGCATGAAGGCGTTTTGGACGTTGGTGACGTCGGTGGTCATGCGGGTAACGATCGAGGAAGTCGAGAACTTGTCGATGTTGTCGAAACTGAAGGTTTGGATGCGGTAATACATCCCCTTGCGGAGATTGCGACCGAATCCGGTAGCGGCTTTGGCCGCGGTGAAACCGGCCCAGATGCCGGTAAAGGCCCCACCGAAAGCGAGGGCGATGATGATGCCGGAATAAAGATATATTTCGTTCATCGCTTCCGTTACCGCGCCAAGACCGCCGCTATAGGCTTCGTTAACGGCCTGAGAAAGATACTGGAGGACGAAGGCAATGCCGACGTCGCAACCGGATTCAAGCAAAACGAGAATCCAGGTCAAGACGGTAACGCCCCAGAACCCCTTGAGGTAACGGGCCAATATCTTGACCGTTCTCATAATTCCTGTTCGCCGTTCAATGCATTGTTCCTGAGTTGCTCGCTTACGCGGACGTAAGTTTCCAAATCCTGCGGATCGATTCCGCGGGTAAGTACCTGTTGGGCCTTAACGATGCAGTTGTGGTTGTCTTCGATGGCCGCGATGCCTTTGGGAAGCATCCCGAAGCTCTTCTTGCGGCGGTCTTTCGGATCGATGAAGCATTCGATCATCTTCTTTCTTCCCAGCGAAGAAAGGCATTCGGAAATGGTACCTTTGGAAGCCTTGGCCTTCTGCTGCAGAAACGAGAAAGGGACTCCTCCTTCCTTGTCGTTTTCGTAAATGAAACGAAGAAGGTAACTTTCCGGGGGAGTCAGGTCGGACCCGGATTTCTTGAGCTGGGCGTCAAGGTATGATTTGACGCCGTAATGGGTCTTGGCGACGTAGAAGGCCAAGATCGAATCTTTCGGCATTTGGTTTTCCATGTGTCTCCTTATTCAGTTCGGGCGCAAACATTGTAAAGAAAACATCTTTTTCGTCAAGACTCTGAAAACGCTTTCACTTTAGTGAACCGGGGCTCTTTTCAGGCGTATCTCGCCTTGATTCCCTCAAGCAACGCGAGTATGTCTTCGAAGCTACTCGTGTTGGTGGCTATGTCGTTTCTTATCCTCTTGTAGCCTGGGAATCCCTTGAAGAAATGGGGGAGTATTCCCCTTAGTTCGAGGGCACTGGCCCTAGGGCCGTGAAGTCCATGAAGCCTGTTGGCGAACTCGATGGCATAGCCGCACTGCTCAAAAATCGTAGGGGAGGGCGGAATCGCCTCGCCGTTCAATAGGCAATTGATGTCCCGGATGAGCGTGGGCCGGCCGACCCCGCCCCTGGCCACCATGACGAAAGAGGCGGCCGCAATGTCCATGGCCATTTGCACATCCCCGGCCTCGAATATGTCGCCGGAAACGATCAGTGGTACCGACAGCCTTTTCCCTAGGCCCCTTATGGCCTCGTAATCGGCTTTGCCAGAGTACATCGCGGCCTTCGTGCGGGCATGTACGCAGACGGCGCTCACGCCGGCTTTTTCGAGCAGGGAGGAAATTTCGTCGACGTTTATATGGCCGCTATCCGTCCCCAATCTTATCTTCGCCGTCACGGGTTTATGGGAAACCGCCACTATCCCTCGTACGTAATCGTAGAGTTCGCCGGGCCGGGACAGCCAAGAAGAACCGGCCCCGGTTTTGGTGACCTTGTGAACCGGACAGCCGAAATTGAGGTCGAGTATGTCGTAATCGGCTCTCTCTTCCATGAGCACGATGGCCTTCTTCGTGATCGAGATGTCGCTTCCGAATAGCTGCAGGGCAACCGGCCTATCCTCCTTCGAAGTTTTCAAATAGTCGAATGTCCTCGCGTTTCCGTAGGCCAGTCCGCAGTCGCTTATCATTTCGCTGACGGACAGTCCCACTCCAAAAGGACGGCAAAATTCGCGGTAGGCCAAGGTCGTTATTCCGGCCATCGGTCCCAGCACCACGGGTGAGGGGATATTTATTCCGCCGATATCCATCCGCGGAAGTATAGCAAAAAAGACGGGGATTATTCCCCGTCCTTCTTGGTTTCTTCTTCCTTCTGCTTGGGTTCTGCCTTCTTGCGGGGCCTTCCCTTCGGCTTCGGGGTTTCCTCCTTGGCTTCGGCAGCTTTGGCCTCGGCGGCGGAAGGTTCGTCCTTTTGGTGGACGACACCGGTCTCGGTGCTCGGCAGCTTTCCCTCCTTGATCAAGGACTCTATCTCTTCGCTCGTGATGGTTTCCTTTTCTAGAAGAGTCTCGGCAATGAGCTTAACCTGTTCCTTGTGCTCGAGGATGATCCTCTTGGCATCGTTATGGGCGGTATCGATTATCTGCCGAACAGCAGTATCGATTTCATAGGCTACCTGGGTCGAGAAGTTCTTCTGGACCGAATTGTAGTCGCGGCCGAGGAAGACGCTGGAGGAGTCCTTCTCGTATTGGACCGGGCCGAGGGCCGACATGCCGTATTCGGTAACCATTAGACGTGCGATCCTGGTGGCTTCCTCGATGTCGTTCTGGGCCCCGGTCGAAATGTCGTCGAAGAACACTTCTTCGGAACTGCGGCCGCCGAGATACCCGGTAATGCGGGCGAGAAGCTGCCGCTTGGTGAGCAGGAACCTGTCGGTATCGGGCGTCATCAGGACGTGGCCTCCGGTGCGGCCCCTGGGGATGATGGTGATCTTTTGGACCTTGTCGCTATAGGGAAGGGTAAGTCCGATGACCGCGTGTCCGGCTTCGTGGTAGGCCACTTGGCGCCTTTCCTCCGCCATCATGCGGGTTCCGGGTTTGGCGGGACCGGCGATGCGGCGGTCGATGGCTTCGTCTATGTCCTTGATGGTGATCGCGTTTTCGTTTTCCCTTACCGCAAGAATCGCGGCTTCGTTCAGGATGTTTTCGATATCGGCGCCCGAGAAGCCGACGGTACGCTTGGCAAGCGCGGCGAAGTCGACGCTCGGATCGATCTTCTTGTTGCGCGCATGGACGCGGAAGATGGCTTCGCGGCCCTTCCTATCCGGCAGATTGACCGTTATGGTGCGGTCGAAACGTCCTGCCCTCATGAGGGCCGGGTCGAGAACGTCCTCGCGGTTGGTTGCCGCAATGACGAGGATGCCTTTGTTGGACTCGAATCCGTCCATTTCGACGAGCAGCTGGTTGAGGGTCTGCTCGCGTTCGTCGTTGCCCCCGCCTAGGCCGGCGCCGCGCTGGCGGCCTACCGCATCGATTTCGTCGATGAATATAAGGCAGGGGGCAGTCTGCTTGGCCTTGCGGAACAAGTCGCGGACACGCCCGGCACCGACGCCGACGAACATTTCGACGAAGTCGCTGCCTGAAATGGAATAGAAGGGGACGCCGGCTTCTCCGGCAACCGCCTTGGCAAGAAGGGTCTTGCCGGTTCCCGGAGGGCCGATTAAAAGAACGCCCTTGGGCAATCTGGCGCCGAATTTCGAGAATTTCTGGGGATCCTTGAGATATTCGACGAGCTCGACCATCTCGGCCTTTTCCTCGTCGCAGCCAGCGACGTCGTCGAAGCGGACTTTGCTGGAATCCTCGCGCCTTGCCGGGGACTTGTTGAAGTCCATGGCCTGGCGGTTGGAACCTCCCACGCTGGAGAAAGCGCGGAAAAGGAAGAACAGCATCACGCCCATGATGATTATCCAAAGGATCGTTGGGCCCCAGGCTTCCCACCAGGTGGTTTCGTAGGCGCTATTTACGGTGAAAAGCGCGGAACTGGAAAGTTTCGGAACGCTGTTCTTCCATTCCGTGATTTTGTTTTCGAATAGGGTCGCGTAGCTATAGTGGAACAAAACCCCGCTATCGGCGTAATAAAGGTTATGGTCGTAGTTTTCCGGGTTTTCGCTATCAACCGTACCGACCGCCCATTCTTCGTTCCACCTGTTGGTGGGGATGTCTACGGTAAAGGAAGTGGAAAGGAAACTCGAGTTTTCCGGGTCGTTGGCATTCTGCGGATCGGCATAGTAGCCGGAAACGTTCACTATTTCGCCGCCGATCGTGGCATTCACCTGATAGACGTAGTGCAGGCCTGTATGGGGGGTATTGCTTCCCGTTGCGAAGAAAGTGGAATCAAGCGCATCGAGGGCAATTCCGACGCCACCGCCGGCGAAGGCAGCGACCATCCACCAAATAACCAGTATCACGACAACTCCTATCAGGAGATAGGGGAGAATATAACCGAATGTGCTTCTTTTTGGCGAGTTGTTCATTGTTCTTCTTCTCTTTCTAAGGCTCGTGTGCCTTCCTTAAAGGAAGGGCGAACGCAAATGTATATCACGGCGTGAATAACTTCAATTATTATTTTTGCCGAAGTTTTCGAGGTGGAGTTTGAGCACCGAAGTGTGGTACTCGACGAAGTCGTGGCGGAATGTCGGCACGTAGACAATCTTTCCGTTTTTGTTTACGAAGACCGGCCATCTAGCGATGAATTCGGGGGGCATTTTCCAGTCGTGGAAAAGGCTCCTGACGAATAGCAGGTAGTCGCCGGAAACGTATTGGTCGGCCGGAAGGACCGTGCGGATGGTAAGCGGATAGTCGCTTTCCTTAATGCCCCTGTCCTCGGCTCCCATCGAGAAATCCAAAGTGAATTCGTCGGTTTCGAGCTTGCCGGGCTTTTCCAGGGTATAGCTGTAGGGCAGGGCCTTGGGATTGGTACCCAAAGCCAATATGTCGTATTCCTTGATGAGGAAAACATCGCCGATGATCTTCATGTAGTCGAACAGCTTGCCGTTCAGGCACATAGCCCTTATGGCGGCTATTTTCTTCGGAGTGAGTGTGACATCGTCCCCGGCCCGCGACACGAAGGCAATCAAGGTCTGGGCGAATTCGTCTTCCTCCAAGGCGATGATTTCGCGGATGTTTAGTTCGTTGGATTCCTCGGATTCCTTCTCCAAATGCTCGAAATAAGAGAGCCGCTCGTTGTTGGCGGCCCTTATTTCGTCGGCCATGCGGCCGCGTTCGACCTGGTCCATCTTGTCGATCACGTTCCGACGCAGGTCGCTATGGGTGTGCTCGAGCTCGAAACGGGTCATGGCCTCGCTATAGGGGACGGAATGTTCCTGTATGTATTCCATGACGTCGTCGTAGGAATAGGGTAGCAGGGGCCTGACCACTATCATGTCGTGATAGGTGTTGACCTCGTTAAGGCCGTAGTGCTCGACCTTGTCGCCGGACTGCTTCTGCAGCATATAAGTTTCCAAAACGTCGTCCTGGATATGGGCGACGAACAAAGCCGCCGCATCGTACTTAACGTACATCTCCTTGAAGAAGTCGTAACGTACCCTTCTTGCCCATTCTTGATAGCTTTCCCCCTCTTTTGCGGGAATATCGAGGGCTTTGCAGATCTCTATGACCAGGCCCTTTTCCGCACAGTACTTCTTCATGCGGTCCAAATCGCTGTCGGCGGAAGGCGCCTGCTGATAGTCGACGAACAGAACGATCGGGCAGCAGCCGCGGCCCAGTAGCCAGTCGAGCAATGCCATCGATTCGGCGGAAAAAGAACAGGCCAGCAAATAATTGCGTCCCTTAATTATCTTGTATTCCATCAGTAGCGTCCTCCTTCAGCGGTTCATCGCTTTCTATCTGGTACATCTTCTGCGCTTCGTCCTTGTTGGCGTAGGGCCTAACGGAGAGTACTTTCGCGGTAACGACCCTCCGGCCCATTCTCAATACCAAGAGGGACCCGGCATCGACTTCGCTGCTAGGTTTGGCGACCTTGCCGTTCATGCTTACCAGACCGGCATCGCATAACGCCCTCGCCGTTTCCCGGCGCTTGGTAAGCCGGCTTACCTTCAGGAACTTGTCGATCCGCACGGCCGTAGTTTAGCACATATGGGCGCGCGTTATTGCCCTCATGCTTTTTTGGACCCGGCCACCCTCCTATATTCGTCTGGTGAGAAGCCGGTTGCTTTCTTGAACATGTGATAAAGGGAACGGTACTCGCTTAATCCCACCTTGTCCGCGATTTCCTTTAACGGCATATCGGTCGAAACCAGAAGTTCCTGGCTCCTCAGCAGTCTCAGGTAAAAAATGTATTCCTGGATGGTCATGTTCATCTGGGCTTTGAACAGGCGCTCGAGATGGTTTTTGCTATATGTCGTCTTGGCCAATATGGCCTTAAGGGGCAACGGCTTGTCGAAATTGTCCTTGATGAAGGCCACGACGTCGTCAACCGCGGGATTGAATGATTTGAAGGCCCGCGATTCGGCTTCCTCGGTAATATCGGCAAGCATGTTGTATAGGACCTTGGAAATGGCGAAGTCGTCGTGCTCCGTCTGTTCCTCGAGCTTGTCTAGAATCGAGAGAATGGCCGGCACGACCTTCTGCTTGGGAAACCCGCGGATCAAAAATCCCTGCTTGGCCAAGACCGAACGGTAAAAACGGCTGACAATGTCGTTATCGAAAATATGGATGCAGTAGAACTCCCACGGCTTGCCCTTGCTTGGCTTCAGAGAATGATGGAGGTAGTTATGAATGAATATCAAGTCGCCTGGCCCGACGGTTTGGGTCAAGCCCGGACTGCGGAATTCGCCGGAACCGGAGACGGTGAAATTGAGCATGTAGGTGTTCCCGAATTCCACTTCGTTGTAGTAAGCGGGACCCACGATCTGGTGGCCGACCAGCTGCGGGTAAATCAAAAAGGAACGGGAAACGCTCGGATTGTAGTTGTATAAGGTCAGACTCCCTTTGAGGAAATCGTCGTTGAACTTAGCCTTAACTCCCATGGTGTCAACTTGCATATAATGCCACGCGCCGAACATGATGGCTATCGCTTAGTCCGTCTAGAATAATGTTAATTATGGAACATATCCGCCATGTAAGAGGCTTCCGGGAAGCCTACCCACGTCCTAACTTCGTAAGAGAAAACTACACACTGCTTAACGGCGAATGGGGTTTCCTATACGATGACGGCAATTTGGGGAAAGCTAAGGGTTTTTATAAGAGAATACCTAACGAAATTCGCAGTATCACCGTGCCTTTTGCCTACCAGACCAAAAGTTCTGGGATAGGGGAAGAAGGCTACCATCCCGTCGTTTGGTATTTCCTAAAAAGGGAGCTGCATAGGCCGGCTAAAGGCAATGATCTGCTCCTGAACTTCATGGCTGTCGACTACAAGGCCGAGATTTACGTCAACGGTATGCTTTGCGGCACCCACGAAGGCGGTTTCAGTTCCTTCCAAATCGACATAACCGGCAGCGTGAAAAACGGCGAAAACCTGATTGCCGTGAGGGTCGAAGACGACAACGCCAACGACCGACCGCGCGGGAAGCAGTCATGGCGTGAGAAGCCTTGGGGATGCTGGTATACGCCTTTTAGCGGCATTTACCAAAGCGTTTTCATCGAGGAAGTTCCCCATACCAGGATCAAATCCCTGCGTTTTACCCCGTCAAAGGGAGGAGAAACCGCGGTTGCGGACTACGAGATCGAAAATCCGGTCCAAAACATGGTGCTTTCCCTCGATGTCAGTTTCAAAGGCAAGCCGATCGGAACGTTTTCCGCGGCCTCGAGCCAATCCAAGGGCCGCATTTCCGTATCGACGAAAACCGACGAAGGAAGCGACTTCAACCGCGGCCTATGGTCGCCCCAGAGCCCGGAACTCTACGAGGTAAGGGCGATTCTCAAGGCCGGGAATGGTTCAGACGCCGTCGATACCTATTTCGGCGTCCGTTTCTTCGAAACACGCAACAACGCGTTTCTCCTAAATAGGAATCCGGTTTTCCTGAGCATGGTCATGGATCAGGGTTTCCTTCCGGATAGCGGTCCTACCTACAAGGACATGGGGGAAATAATGAGGGAAGTCACCCTCATCAAATCCCTGGGCTTCAACGGCGTGAGGATGCACCAGAAAATCGAAGACGACCGCTTCTACTACGCCTGCGACGTGGTCGGTCTATTTTGCAGCCTGGAAATGCCCTCGCCGTATTCGTTTGGCGACAACACGGTTAGGTCGCTATTGAGGGAATGGCCGGAAGCGGTTTTGGGCCACTACAACCACCCGTCCATCGTGATGTACATGCCTATAAACGAATCATGGGGCGTGCCGGACATAGATTCGAGGAAAAACGAGCAAGAGCTAAGCCTTGCCCTCTACCACGCGACCAAAGCCTTGGACGAGACGAGAATCGTCATTTCCAACGACGGTTGGGAACATACTCTGAGCGATGCCATAACGCTTCACAATTACGCGCAAAACCCGGCGGAATTGGCGGACTTCTACAGCGATATCGACATAATCACGCAAAACAAAGGACTTCCGAAATACTCGCAGACCCGCCTTACTTTCGCCAATGGCTACAATTACCAAGGCCAACCGATTTTCCTGGACGAAATAGGAGGAATCGGCTACTCGGTGAAGGAAGGAGCCTGGGGTTATGGCGTCGTGAATGACGAAGACTCCTTCGCCGAAAGGCTAAAGGGCATACTCGACGCCGCGCGGACGAACAAATCCGTGGCCGGATATTGCTTGACCCAGCTGACCGATACCTACAGCGAGCAAAACGGCATCTTGGACGCCGATAGAAAACCCAAGATTCCCTTGGAAAAACTGACTAAGATAATCACCGGTGAAAATAGTTAGCCGCGATCTCGAACTGCCGCTTACGAGAAGGGGGCTCCTTTTGAATGCCCTGAAATACCAAAAGCTAGTACTTTTCAAACTCTCCCTAATCGTTTTCCTTTTTCTTCTGCCCGTTATGGCCTACGGCCTTTACGGACTGATTGCCGAAGGCTCGATCATCATCGCCTACGCCGAAGATGCCGAAAAACAATGGCTTGAACTTGTAGCCTTCAGGCGCCTTTCCTATTTGTCCTTGATTGCCTTTTCCGTCCTCTATTCGCTTGCCGCAACCGGTGCGGCGAGGGTATATCGCCGCTACAGCTACAACGAGGGTTACATCCTGAAAGACGATTTTCTCGAAGGACTAAAGGACAACTGGAAGCCCAATCTGGCAACGGGCCTGGCTTACGGAACGGCTGCCTACGGACTCTATTTTCTCATTTCCTTGGTATCGTCCGGGGAAGCGGTGTTCCTCCATTACGGCCTGCTGATCGTCTATTTTGTTTTGCTTGGCCTTTTGTTCGTTTCCCTTACATACATGATATTCCTGCGCGACATCTACAAAAATACGGTGCCCGGATATTTCAAGGCCGCGGCCGGGCTTCTATTCAAATACCTGCCTTATTCCCTTCTGGCCGCCCTGATGGGCATATGGCCGTTTGCCCTTTTCTATTTGTTCGCGGGCGCCATTCCTTCCGGCATCTGCATAATCGCGGTGCTCGTTCTGGATTTCCTCTATGCCTTCTTCAACTCCCTTGCCGGAATTTCGAACTTTCTTTTGTTTGCCTACATGGCCGACGAATCCGTAAACAAAAACGGTTTTCCTTCCCAATACCGGAAAGGGCTTTATAGGGAGGGCCAAAATGAGTGATTACGTGCTCCGGGGATTGGATTTTTCCTACAAAGGGAAAACGAGGAAAGAGCCGGTAACCAAAGTGTTCGAAAATCTCTGCTTCGAATTCGATCAAGGGGATACCATCTTCCTTAGCGGCCAAAGCGGGGAGGGCAAAACCACATTGCTGAAAATCCTTGCCGGGTTATTGGACCCCGATGAAGGTTCCCTGAAATTCAGGGGAGAGGAAATACTGGACATCAAGGCTTCGAGCCGCGACGTCGCCTTTTGCTTCCAGGAAGCATTCCTATATCCGTTTCTGACCGTCTACGGGAATCTCTATGCGGCTTTGGACGGCTACGGCCTGAAAAGAATGGAGAAAGACAAACTGATCAAGGAAATAATCAAAGGCTCGCCGGTGGCAAAACTGCTCAATTTCAAGCCTAAAGAGCTGAGCCTCGGCCAAAAGGAAACCGTGGCCCTTTACCGGGCGCTGGTAAGGAAACCGTCGCTCTTCCTGGCCGACGAGCCATTTTCCGGCGTGGACGTCAGAACAAAAGACGCCCTTTTAAAAGAAATGTTCCGTCTGGTAAAAAACAGCGACACGACCTTGATATACGTCGGACACGACGTAAACGAGTCGCGCCACTTCGACAGGCATTACCGTTTGGAAGGCGGGAAGCTTAACTTGGTGGCGGACCGTACAACAAAAAGCGGGTCCCGTTGAAGGAACCCGCTTTAAGGGAGGCTAAGGCCTTATTCGATGACGAGGCCGGTATAGGTCGCCGTCTCGTTTTGGCAATAAACGCCGAGATGGGTAGGAAGATTTTCCACGTTTTCGACCGTCCGACTACCGGTTTTCACATAGCCGGCCCCGGTGGTCATGGTCGCCGAGACGGTGGCGTTCCCGCCTCCGATTTCGACGTCGACTTTCAGGTCGAAGCCGTCTGCCGGATGAACGCCGTTCCCGTCGGTCCAGATATCGCACCATCCGATATCGTTCCCGCCGATATGGCCGGTAATCTGGACTTCCCGTGCTTCGTGGGGCCTGTCTGTTGGTGAGTACTGGACATACGCGATGATGAAGTTGTCCGGATCGGTATAGTAGGCAAGGAATCCGAGCATCAACTCGCTTTCGACATTTCCGGTAGTAGTTCCCGCAATATGAGACGAGATGCTGTAGGATGCACCAACGGTAACGGGCTTGCCGACAAAACCGGCTTTCCAGTTTCCATCGTTGTTGACGACCAGTGAACCGCCGTCCTCTTTGAATGTAGTAGGATTGCTGCCAGGGGCAAGGACCTGCCAATCGGTCGTTATCTCCAATTTTTCGTAGGAGAAGGAAGTGAAATCTACGGTATCGCCGAAACAGTAGACACCGACTTTGCTGCCTTCCGCGAAGGTTCCGGACATGGTCGCGGATCCGGTCTTGGTCTGTCCGCCGACCAATGCCGTGGCGGTGGCAACGACGCCGGCAGTGGATATCTCGACATCGATCTTGAGGTCAAGCCCGTCATGAGGGGTGGCACTAATTCCGTCGCACCAGATCGGAGAAGGATAACTGACAACTCCGTTTGTTGAAACGGCCGGTTGGATAGAAGCCAATTCGTTTGGCCTGTTGGTTTCGGTAGCAACCTTCCATTCGGCATAGAATGCCAGCCAATTGTCGGCGTCTTGGTAATAGGCAAGGAGACCGGCATTGATGTTATTGGCAACCGGCAACGCATCAACGGTGCCTTGAATGTGGGCTTCTACGGAATACTTATTGCCAAGTTCGGCGTCCTTGGTTAGGAAGTTTCCGTTGGATTCGTTGCTCGTGACTTTTATGGCGTCTGGCGCGCTCTGCGAATAGGTAACGGAACCTTTGTAGTCCGTCATCTCGAATCCTTTCACGAACCCGTCGTAGTCGATTTCCGAAGACAGAACCTTCGTGGCCCTCAGGCCATTTAGGGAATCGAGACGGAATGGGTTGCTAGTGGCTTCGCCGACGACGACCGTGAACTCACTATAGGGATCGACATTTTTGACGTTCGCCTCGTATGTCAATATGTCTTCGGTTGTAACACTCATGGACGCGGAGGAATCGCCTTGTTTCAATGTCACGGCCTCGCCGCCCTCAAGATAGCCGGGAAGGCGAACGGTTACGTCCAAATCCGCGTAAACCGGGGACGGATCGCACGAATACGTAACGGTTATGCTTTCGATAACGGCCCCGCCGGCGCCGGCGGAAATATCAAAATACAGAGGGGTTCCAACCACTTCGGTCGGAACGCCGCTAGGGATACCGGCGACGGGAACAAAAACCTCAGCAGTCCGACCGAAGCCCAACGTGAGAGTTCCGGTGTAATTTATTTGAATATCGGTAATGGCGGTAATCTGGTCGGAGTTCCTGATGCTCCCTCCTTCGTTTAGAGCAACGTGGTTGCCTTCATTGGATGTGGCCCCGTCATAGACGATTCCAACTAAGCCGTAGCCAGTATTGCTAACAGCGGTTATGCTACCGGTCCCTTCGGCGAGCTCCGGGGCGTTTTCGCTGTCGAGATTGATGGTGTAGCCGTCATTGGCTCCGGCCATCAGAAGTGTGTCGGGCAAAGTCGCAATGACGGTTCCGGCCGTAACAACGCCAGCGGCGAGCAATGCGACACCGGCGATTCTGAGCCATTTTCCGTTCATGATCGGTCTCCTTTCTTGTAAGCGCTTACATCGATTCAAAATTCAACTGCTGGTTCCAGCAAAACGATGTTCTTCGCAGTTTCATTGTATGAATTGGCACTATGCTGCTTAATATCGCGAGACTTGCCCTTTATGCATTTTGGCACCATGAAACGAAAAAGTCGGCTGGTCAAGGCCACACCGACTTTTTTGCGATTATCTATAAGTTATTCCGTTGTCTTTTTGTTGCGATAACGTATGAAGAGGAAGATAGCCAGGCCGATAACGGCTGCGCCGCCTAGGCAACCGAACACAATGCCGAGCATTAGACCTAGCCCGTTGCCTTCGGGATCGGTTGTCCCTCCGCCGGTGTTGCCGCCGGTGTCCGGCTCTGAAGAAGTGTCTCCGCCGGTTTGGGCTTCTGTTACCGTTATGTCGTAGGAAACGGGGTCGGCGGAATTGCCCCAGTCGTCGGTGCAGGTAACTTCGACGTGGTAGATACCGGCCGTTTCGGGGACAAATCCGTTCCTTTCGAGAACCACGGCTTCGCCTGAAGGATCCGTAACGTTGACAACCGCCGTCAGCGGATCGTTGTTGCTGTTGGTCGCGGTGTAGATCGGCAGGGCAATCCTTTCGCCTACCACGCCGGCGGTGACGCGGGTGCCAATTTCGTTGATGGACGGCTTCTCGTTGAAGGCATATGGCCTATCGTCGGCACCGAGGACGGTGTCCTTGAAGGTGGCCGAAACGTTGGAGATGTTAAGGCCGCTCTTCGCTCCGGACAGCGTTCTCTCCGACAATCCGGGGTAATTGCCGGTATATACCGGTGCGAAGGCCCCGGAAACATAAACGGAAACGGTGTCCCCTTCGATATGGGCTTCGAGTTTGTTGTCGGTCCCTTCGAATTGGATTCCGATTTCCCTTTCTCCCCATTCCGGCGGGAGGATCTGGCCGTTGATACGCACGGTGACATTGGTGTTGGCGGTAGAACCGGCCCAGCGGCTGAACCAGACGAAGACGTAGTTGTTGGAATCGAGATAATAGGGGACGAGTCCGACTTTGTGCTCGGAAGCGGTCACCGCGGACACATTGATGGTGGAAGCGCACCAGAAATCGGCTTTTTCGTTGCTCATTAGTGCGTTGGTAGCCTGCCAAACGGTACCTCCATCGTATTTTCCGGTGATGGTGTTGTTTTCTTCGTCGAATGTCCAGGTGTCCGGCCGGGGACCGTAGACGGTCCAGGCTCCAACGTTCTTCGCGGAATTAGGATAGAAACCGCTATAGCTAAGATTGGAAACGCTGCCGCCCTTGCCGGCAAAGAAGAAACCGATCATAAGGGAGTCGGAGAAATCGTAACCATCGACAGGCAGGTTCTCGACTACCGAAGCGCCATCTACCGTAACATTGAGCGTACCGCTGGCGAGTTCGGCGGAAATATTGTGAGAAGCCGCGGAATCGAAATTGGCGGGCAGGACATAACCTCTCTGGGTTTCGGTTCCGTTATTTGCCAAGTAAACGGTAAATGCATCGGATTTAAGACCGATGCGCACGTAGTTGTCTTCGTCGACCAAAAACGGATAGAGACCGTATTCCTGGCCTTCCGCCAAAGGAGCGAAATCGGCGGAAACGGATATTTCGCCGACATAGGAAGTGGCTAGGGACAAGGCGGCCTGTTTGGTCAAATCGCCTGAAACGACCGCTTCATCGGAAACTGTGTAGGTGCCTTCGTCGTACGCGAAGAGGCCTTCGGCATCGGTCGCGGATTTGACGCTTACCTTGTTTCCTCCGAGAGTTAGGTCATACCAGTCGAAGGAGTTGTAGACGAGGGCTTCGCTTTCGAAGTCGATGCTTACGTTACAGGCACTGACCGCAGTCCCGATATAAGAAGCGGTGGCGAAAGCGGGATTGCTTACTTCGAGCTTGTTATCTTCGCCACCTTCGAGATATAGGGAAATTCTGCTGCCTTGTTTATCGGCAATAAGCGAAATATCTCCGACGTTTTCCACCGAATCCAACGGTAATGTGTCGTTAATAGGGGTTTGGCTCATGCCACCGCCCGAATATGCGGTGACCATTCCTTCGACCATGAGCGATTTGGTTCCTCCAACCATACCGACATAAGCAGTCAAATAGTTGGTTTCGTCTTGGTACCAAGGCACCAAGCCGATGCCGCCGTTATTGACGAGGGAGGAAGAAGCAAACGTTCCCTTTAAGCGGAAATTGCCTTCGTAGGTATTTTCCGTAATGGCAATGGTAGAGGATATGGGATCGACGCTGGAAGAGGCATCGATAGAAAGGGTGTTCCCGCTTACGTCCCAGTCGCCGCTAGCGGCCTTGCCGACATAGCCTCCCCCGATATCGTGAAACAAACTATCATCGGCGACCGGCGTCACCGAATAATCGGTTATGGTGACGTTGTCGTTATAGCAGTAGATACCTGATTTGGCAGGCTTGGCCGAATACTTGGGAACGTCACGGAATCCATAGAATCCGACTTTGTTGCCGTTTATATAGGCCGTGAACTCGTCGGTATCGCCGGCCGCGCTCCTTTCCTTTTTGACGCTGAACGTCCAGTCGCTCGACGGATCGATGGCATATGGTTCGTTGGCCCCGTCCATCCAGGCATCGTTCCATTCCGATTGGACGAATCCGCCGTCCTTGTAGACGACCGGGTTCTGTCCGTCGATGCGCCCGGTGAATTCGACTACGCGCATGCCGGTTGGTCTTTCAGTCGGACTCCATTCCATATAGACGAGAATGTAGTTGTTACTATCCAAGTACCATGGGACTATGCCGATCTGGACTGATTTGCTTACCGGCCAGGACTCTTCGGCGCTTCCGGTTATAGAAACGGTATAATCGCCAAGATGCGTTTCGGATTCATTGATGAGGAAATTGCCCCTTAACGTTGTTTGGGTGCTCTTGGCGGTTATGGTGTCGCCGATGTCGTAGTAGGCACTTACCGCCCCGCCTCCCGACAGCGACCAGTCAGAGGGGACAAAGGCACCAAGCCTGTCTCCCGATGCAAGGCCGCCGAAGGAGGAAAGGGCCAGCACCATGGCTAGTAAAGTGTTCATACTTCTCCTCTCCTTTACTAAACGTTTCCAATTTGTTTGCCGCCCATGCCATAGGCTTCGAGAGCGGCTTTCTGTTCGCCCAGATCCATCGTGAGATCTTCGATGGAATAGGTTCCAAAGCAGGTCTTGAAGTGGATGATCGGCTCGATGTTGGCGATACCGCTCCAGGGAAGCCAGGTTCCAACGGAGGCGAAGTTGAAGTCGGCCACGGTGGTGGCTTCGGGACCCATGGCCCGGTATTTGAAGCCCATGCGTCCGTCGTAGTCGTTGCTCAATTTGCTGGCGTTTTCGATGAGAAGCGCGGCGTCGAAATAGAAGTCGTCGCCGGATTCGAGGTAAAGACGGTACAGGGCAAAGAAGATATAGGCGGCGTAGTTGTCAGCGGAGCTATGCCCGGTGGCAATGAAGGAAAAGCCGATGACTCCGCCGTCCTCGAAGGTGTTTATTTCCTGATTTGACAGTTGGCTTGGGACCGCGAAGTCGTAGGTATATACCCAGCTCATCGCACAGACCGCTGCATGTTCGGCGGCGGCCAGATATTTGTCGTCGCCGGACAGGGAATGGGCGGCTTCGAAGCAATACATCGCATAGACCGCGGCTTCCTTGTCGACGGTATTGGGATTATCGGGGGTACCGCCGACATATTTTCCGCGTCCGAGATAAAGTTCGTCGTAGCTGTAATCGGCCGCGGAAAGGGCAGCCTCCTTGTACTTGGCATCGCTGGTCATCTCGAACATCTTGGCCAAGAAGCGGACGGCAATCGGAGTATTCAGCTCGCTAGTGCCCTGATAGGTCGCGTTGGAAGTATCGGTGCAGACGGTGCCGTTAAGGTTATAAGCCCGGTAGAATGAACCGTTTTCGTTTTGAACGGCAACCAGGTTGTCGGCGATTTTGGTCACCGCTTCAAGCCATTGGGCGTGTTCCACGCCGAGGCCTTTTTCCATCAGATACCCGTCCAAAATGCCTTCGGCGGCATCGACCATGCAGCGCAAGAAAGTCGGGTAGTCCCTTCTAGTCCCGCCTGCAGATCCGTTTCCGGGATCCCACCAGATGATTGGGAAATAGTTGCCCATGATGGTTCGGGAAGTCCAGAAATCGAGGGCCCTGGTGCCCATTTCGATATAGCCGCTATCGCCGTTGCTTCTACCATAACGAAGCATTTGATAAGCAGCCGGGGCCTGCTGCCCGACGAAGCCCGACTGGGAAGCGTAACCCTGGTCGGCCGAGGCATCCGGCAGGGTCAGCGACCAAGGAAGGCCGCCGTAGACGTCGTTGTCACCGAATGTCCGATACTCCTGCCCGAAAAGATAAAGGTTGTCTTCGTAAATCTGTTCCATGTCTACCTTCGGATACTCGTGGCTCTGCGCCCTGAAGGCTTCCTTATACGTTTCCGCCATCGCGGTGTTGTAATCCCCGTCGCTGCGGATAACGATACCCATCGTGTAGTTGTGGGAGAATCCTTCTTCGACCGGATGGAAACGCTTGGCCCAGCCTTGGCCGGAATCATAGGTATTGGGTCCTTCGGTGGCGGGGTAGCAGAGATCAACGCCAACAAGCGGGGTGATTTGGAACCCTACCGATCCGTATTCGAGCATTTCGCTTACTTCGCCGTTGAAGCCCCCGCCTATCTCGTCGCCCACGCTAATTTCCGGTTCGTAGTGGTATAGGCCGATGGACGGCCCGCCGTCATGGCGGATAAAGGAAAGGGGAAGCCCGGTACGGGTTTCCTTCACCATGACCTTCCCTGTCAGGTTGAGGTTGCTGGCAATCGAACCAGACCTCATTTCCGCAGTGTCTTTATATATGATCGCCGGAATGAAATAGGTAAAGTCTTCGTAATTGCTGCTCCCTTCGACATTGGTAATCAACATCTCGCTTTGGAAACCTTCGTCCTCGCCTTTCTTCTGCTTGACCGTCACGGTCCTTTCGATGGCGAAAGAAGAAGATCCAAGCGGTATGTAATAGGCATCCGCTACCTCGAAGACGCTTCCTTCGCCGGTTTCGATGTTCGCGGTTGCCAATATCCCGAAAGAGGTTTCCTCGAGACGCCCGTAAGTACTCTCGTAGGTGTTCTCGTCGTAGGTTGCCAGTATGCCGGAAGACTCGCTTCTCGTGTTGATTATCGCCGGGGCAACACTCCGATAGACCGTATTGCCGGAATAGCCAAAATCGACGTAATACCTCCCCGAATTGTTCAAAACAAAAGAAATCGAAGCGTTGCCGACGGTGATTTTCCCCTCGGTTACCGATCCGGCCGGAGCGTCCGGCAAATCGTAGTCGGTTTGGCTGCTTTGCAAAGAGCTGTCTGAAGAAGGCCCGCCCGAGGAAGGGCCGCAGGAAGCAAGAACGAGGGCCAAGGGGAGGGCGAAATACAGTGCTTTCTTGTTCATGGTTACTCCTTCAAACCGGTCATGGCGATGCCGTCCACGAAGAAGCGTTGGCAGGCCACATAGAGAATCAGCGTCGGGACCAGGGCGGTAACGGCCCCGGCCATAAGGAGGGTGTATTGGCGGTTATGGGCGGTCGAAAGGCCGCTTACCAATAGCTGGATGGTAAACATGTCGGGATTGGTTCCGACGTAAAGCAACGGGGTCATATAGTCGTTGTAGGCCCCGTTGAAGGCCAAGATGAACTGGGTCAAAACGGCCGGAACCGAAAGCGGCAATATGATTTTCAGGAAGATCCTAAGACGTCCCATGCCGTCGATTTCGGCCGCTTCTTCCAGTTCCTTGGGAAGGGTCTTGAAGTACTGGTGGAGGAAGAACATGGCCCCAGCCGATCCGAACATTCCCGGGATGACGATAGGAAGCGCGGTGCCATACCAGCCGTAGAAATTGACAAAAAGGACGTAACTGGGCATGAGGGTAATCACGCCGGGAATGACCATGGTGGCCAGAATAAGGTAGTAGACAACCCTTCTCCCCGGCCATTTCATGCGGGCGCAGCTATAGGCGCAAAGGGCGCTGCAGAAGGTACCGACTATAGTGGTCGGAACGGTGTAGAGGAAGGTGTTGAGGAACGCCTGCCAGACGTTGTTTTCGGTAAACAGTTTGTCGTAGTTCCCGATATCTATAGGCGAAGGTATCCACTTGAAATCGAAAATGTTTTCCGGGGTCGTGAAGGAAGTCGATACGGCGAACAGGAAAGGAATCAGTATAACGAGGGCGAATATTATCAAAACGAGATACATCCCGGTCTGGCTTAGAAAATGCCGGGCCTTGGCCAATTTCTTGGCCGTGCTCCGCGATATGGCCGTCGCCTGCCCGTTCAACTCTTTTTTACTCATCGTAATGTACCCAATAGCGGCTGGCCACGAACTGGACGGCTGAAAAAGCGAGGAGGATCAATCCGAGTATTATGCCCATCGCGCAGGCATAACCGGCTTCGTAGTTGAAGGCGTTGGTAGTGTATTTGTATATGTACCAGACCGGCATTATCGACCAATCGGTTATCTGGTCGCCCCGCATGACCTGGAAGCGGGTGAAGTCCTGGAAGGAACCGGATATGCCGGTGAGTAGTATGTAGAAAGTGATGGGACTGACCGCCGGCAGCGTTATGTGGAAGAACTGCTGAACGGCGTTGGCACCGTCGACCTGGGCGGCTTCGTACAAGGCTTTGGGTACGTTTTTGAGAGCCGCGTAAAGCAGCAATATCGACGTTCCAAGCCCCGACCAGATGCCCATCGCTATCATGGAAGGAAGAAAGAGGTCTTCGCCCAGGAAATTGATGGTCCCCCAACCCAGAACATTACCGAGCTGGGCGATAAGTCCGTAAAGAGGCTGGTACATCCAACTCCAAATGAAGGTAATGGCGACAGCGCCGCAGACGGTAGGGATATAAAGGACCGAGCGGAAGAAGCTGGAGAAGCACTTTATCTTCGTGAGGAAGACGGAAAGCACCAAGGCAAGAGCCATTCCGATGGGAACGCCTATGCAGTTGATCAGGGCATTCAGCAGCGACCTCACGAAGTAGTGGTCGTTGAAGGCATCGATGTAGTTCTGGAATCCTATGAAATTAAACGAGTTCGCGGTGGCAAAGGTATAGTCGGTGAAGGAAATTATCACCGCATAAACCAAAGGAAATGCCAGAAACAGAAGCAAACCTATAACAAGGGGCGCGGCAAAGGCCATGCCCTCCAAGGCATCGATTTTCTTCTTAGTTTTGCGGCTTATTTTCGCTTTGACCATGGTTTCACCGCATTAGCGCTTATAGGTATTTGTTAACCTCAGTCCTGGCGACATTCAGGAATTCGTCGACGGTATAACGGGTCGAAGGATCGGTACTGAAGAGACGCTCCGAAACGGTGTCGTAGCCCAAGGTCTTCCAACGAATATTTGAACGGTACTGCCAGAGGCCGTAGGACTGGTTCTGTGCACTCTCGACGAAGACATCGTAGTTCTCGTAACCAAACAGGTCGGCTTCCCGGGCCCTGACGTCTTCGGACTTGGCCAGTTCGTAGTAGCAGGGGATTTGGAAACCGGTCGCCGAAAGAATTTCCTGTCCTTCCGGCGAAGCGATGTACTCGACCAGTTTCCAAGCCGCTTCGATGTGCTGGCTTCCGTTGAAAACGGCATAGCCGACGGAACCGCTATACATGTTTTTGACAGGATCTACTTCGAAAGCCGGAACGTAGGCGACGTCCCAATCGAAGCCAAGGCTACGGAAGGAGGTGACGTTCCAGCGCCCGGCGACGAGCGTGGAAATCCTCTGCATGGAGAAAAGCGTTTCGGCGTCGGTGCCGGCGGTCCACTCGTTGGGAGGCATGATCTTCGTCGTCAAATAGGCGTCCTGGAGGAACTGGTATCCGCGGCGGAGGCCGTTCAGGTCGCTTTCGGAAGTCGGGAAGGCGTCGCGCGTTTCGTTGAGGAAGTCGCCGCCGGCGCTCCAGACGAGTCCTTCGGGACCGATGCCGCCCAACGCGTAACGCGATGTGTTGCCGTCCGAATCGTATTTGGTAAGGGCGGTCCACATGTCGATGGCTTCGTCGATGGTCATGATCCGGTCATCGGGCGGATAGTCAACGCCCATCTCGTCGAAGTGGTCCTTGTTATAGAACATGACGTAAGGACCGACGTCCTTGGGAAGGGCAAGTTGGACACCCGAGCCGGCTTTCTGCTCGGCAGAGTTGTACTGATAACGGGAAATGACGCTCGGGAACATGTCTTCCGGCGTGACCAAGGTGGAGGCAGCTATGTAAGGGTCGAGGTTCACCATCTTGTTGAATCCAGCCCAGGAAGTGAAGGCGCCGTCCGGAACCAGGAAGACGTCGGTAACCTTGTTGGCAACGAGGTTGTTGCCGTATGTTTCTTCGTAACTTGGAAAAATTTCCAATATGACCTTTATGTCAGGATATCTGGCCTCGAAGCCCTGCAGCATTGCTTCGATGACGGCCCTTTCGACGGAAGCACCGGAAGAGTCCCAGTGGGTCATCGTTATGGTGCACGGTTCCCCTGAATAGGAGTACTGATATCCGGCCTCGTCGTATTTATCAAGGATGTAGTCAAGGTCGTTTATATCGAGGTCGATGCTCGATTCGCTCGTGGTTTCGGTGCCGGTGTCATCGCGGTTTGAATTCGTGCAGCCCACCAAAATCAAGGAACCCAATGCCAATAGAAGCGGGAGGGGAGTCTTCTTATCCATAATCTATTCCTCTATCTCATTAAAAGTCTCAAACATTTGTAAGGGCTTACAAATGCAATTCAAATTTATCGATATGCATTTGAGCACCATAAGGAAAAATTCTAGACAAACCGGCAAAAAACGTTAGGGGATTCGGGAGTTTTTTGCTTGGTTGGACACATACAAAAATAGACAAATGCCGTTAAAAAGGGTCAAAAAAGCATATCCTTACGGATTCTTTTTGCTTTCATAAAGTTCTTCTATGATGCTAAGAATGTTCTGAAGATCCCTAAGCCAAGCCCTGCTTTTCGTATATCTGAGTTTCAGTTTTTTGTCGATATAGGTCATGCGGATGTTAGATAGGTAGGGGACCATCGCGGAAAAAAGGTCGGTGCCTATCCCGGAAATGGAAGTAAACGCGGAACTCAATGTGACATCCACGTAGGCCTTCGTTTCTTCGAGCGACTCGAAAGCCGGCTTCGTGGCCAAGATATCCACCTTTCTTTTTTCCACCAGAAGTTCCACTTCTTTCGGCAGCCGGCCGTGTATGTCTTTCAGCTTGGCCACGTACTTCCGGATTTCCTTGAGACTATCGATGGAGCCGAGCTCCTGATATATGGCGATGCGGTCTTCCTCGGAGGCAAAATCCTTCGGGATATAGGCATCGATATCGAAGACGGTGACGGGCTTTGGCTCTTCTTTTTTGACTCCGGATTTCCTTTCCTCGATGGCTTCGTTAAGCATCTTCAGATAGAGATCGAGACCGATGGAATCGATGAACCCGGCCTGCTCCGGGCCGAGGATATCCCCGGCCCCGCGGATGAGCAGGTCCCGCTGGGCGATTTTGTATCCGCTTCCCAATTCCGAGAATTCCTGTATGGCCTGAAGCCGCTTGACCGCGTCTTCGTTCATGTTCTTCTCGGGGCGGTAGAAAAGGTAGGCATAGGCCATGCGGTTGCTGCGGCCGACACGCCCCTTTATCTGATAAAGCTGGCTCAATCCGAAGTGGTCGGCATCCTCGACTATGAGCAAATTGGCGTTGGGCACATCGATTCCGTTTTCGATTATGGAAGTGGCGACCAACACGTCGATCTTCCCGTCGTAAAAGTCGTTCATGACGTCTTCGGTTTCCGATTTGTCCATCTTTCCGTGGACCACGCCGAAAGAAGCCGCCGGAAGGCGCCTATTCAAAGAAGCGGCCTTCCCGTAAATCGAATCGATGACATTGTGAACGTAGTAGGCTTGGCCGTGCCTAGCGATTTCGCGGGAGAGAAGTTCCACGGCTATATCCTCGTTATAGGGGGCAACGTAGGTTTCGACCGGGGTCCGCTCGCTGGGAGCCGTATTGATTTCGCTAAGCGGTCTTATTCCAAGCAGGGACATCTGGAGGGTCCTAGGAATCGGCGTAGCGGAGAGACTTAGGACGTCAACATTCTTCTTTAGTTCCTTTATTTTTTCTTTTTGCTCGACCCCGAACCTCTGTTCCTCATCAATGATGAGAAGCCCTAAGTCTTGGAATTCTATTTCTTTGCTAAGTAGCCTGTGCGTACCTATCACCAAGCGTACTTTCCCATCTTTTAGACCTGAAATTATAGTTTTTTGGTCGTTTGGCTTTACGAGCCTCGAAAGATGGGCGATCTGTTCCTTTCCGTAATAGCCGGCAAACCTCTCCAGCGCCACTTCGTAGTGTTGTCTGGCGAGCAGGGTTGTCGGGCAGAGCAAGGCTACCTGTTTCCCGTTGTCGAGTGCCTTGAAAGCGGCCCTGAAAGCCACTTCGGTTTTCCCAAATCCCACGTCACCGCAGAGGAGACGGTCCATGACCTCCGGGGCTTCCATATCGTGTTTTATCTCTTCGAGCGACCTCTTCTGGTCAGGAGTTAGTTCGTGGGGGAATTCCGCCTCGAATCTTTCTTGCCTGGGACTATCTGGTTTGAAGGCAAAGCCGTCGATTTTGGCCCGTTCGCTATAAAGGGCCATCAGGCGTTCGGCCAGTTCGTTGACCTTTTCCTGGATTTTGGCCTTACGCTTTTCCCAATCCTTGCTATATAGGCGGCTTAGCTTTGGCGCCGCACCTTCGCGTCCGGCATATTTCCTTACCAGCCTGAATTGTTCCAAGGGGACATAGAGTTTGTTGTTGTCCGCGTAGATGATGGTCAGGTAGTCGCGATGGCGCCCGTTGGTCTCCAAGGTGGAAACCCCGAGGAACTGTCCGATGCCGTTATATTCGTGGACGACGTAGTCGCCGGGATGGAGGTCTTCGTACGATTTCAAAACCGTGGCTTCCCTAAATCTCGAATTGACCCTTCGGCCGCCTTGCCGTCCGAATAATTCATAGGAGGAAATTACCGCGAGCTTGAGCCCGGGGGACTCGAATCCAGCGGAAATGGGATAGGAACTTACGTATATTCCCGGGCCTTCCGGTATATCGAGGCCTTTTATTTCCCTATATTCGTATGAGTTCTCCTTTAGCAGCCCGGCAACGACTTCCCGTTCATGAGGCTGGCTGATGCACAAAACGGTACGGTAGGCCGGATCGGAGTAGGCCTTGATGGTGTTGGCTATCGCGGCAAGGCCGTGGCCGTTGGAAACGATTGGCTTAAGATCTATTACTTCCTCGTCCCTGCTTTTGGCAAAGCGCTCGCTATAGATGACTTCCTTGTCCTTGAGGGCCTTGGCGGGATTCATGTATTGTTCCAGTCCCGCCGGTATGAGCAGCCTTTCCCTGAGTTCGCCGTAATATCTATCGGCTTCGCTAATCAAAGATGAAACCGATTGTTCGAAGTGGGTTTTGTTGGCGATAAATACAAAATCAGGCGAGAAATAATCCAAAACCGACCACGGTTTATTCACCGCAAATCCAAAGTATTTGTACAGTTTTGGGTCGTAGCGTCTCTCAATATAGGCGCTTATGGCATCGGAAATCCTGGCATTGAATTCCCTTGCCATCTCGCCCGGCATGGTATCTGAATCCCTCTTGCCTAGTTCGGTTATGCGCCTTGCGAAGTCGGCCAGTTCGTCTTCGCTTAGTACCATGTCGGAGCCAGGCATCGCCACGGCTTCCTTTAGCTCGTTTTTTGATACCTGGGTTGCCACGTCGAAACTGCGTATCGATTCCACTTCGTCATCGAAAAACTCGATTCTCGTCGGGGCCTCGTCGCTTACGGAAAAGAAGTCGACGATGTCGCCCCTCGAAGCGAATTGGAGACTTTGGTCGATTTTATCGACCCTGGTATAGCCAAGGCTCGAGAGCTCGGCCTTGAGTTTGGAAATATCGTAATGGTCCCCGACCTTCAGCCTTACGACCGACTCGCCGAATACCTTGGGGTCGCTTTGGTAACGGAGAAGCGCCGCCGGATGGGTAACCAGTACCTTAGGGGATTTATCCAAAAGCCTCGAAAGGGCATATAGCCTTTGGGCAAGGAATTCTTTTCCGGAGGTAATCGCCTCGGCCCTGAGAAGTTCATCCGCCGGAAAATAGACGACCTCCTCTTCCTTCAGGTAATCGAGCAACGAAGTATAAAGTTTTTCGGCTGAATACAGGGTGGTGGCAACCACGGCGAAAGGACGGCGGTATTTGCTAAACTCCGCGGCAAGAAGCGGCGCTAGGCCGGCCGTCTCGTCCACGACGAAACGCCCCCTGCCGCCATGGAGGGGGGAGGTCAAACCGGCATCAGTAAGTATCTTTAGGAGTTCTATAAATAGCCCCCTTACCGATTATAGGCATTCATTGCGTGGTCGAAACCACGTAACAGGTAATCCTTGATGGCTTTCTTGGCCAAATCGATGCCCTGTTCGCATAAGGCAAGCTCGTCCCCCTTCGGCTTGCCCAAGACGAAGTCGACGGGGTTGAACGCCGGTTCCCCGATGCCGATTCTAATCCTTTTTATATTGGCGGTACCCATCTTGTTTATGATGTCGCCCATGCCTTTGTGGCCACCCGAGGAACCATCCTTCCTAAGGCGGATATGCCCGGGGTTTATAGCCATGTCGTCATAGACGACAACAATCTTATCTAATGGAATTTTAAAGAAAGATGCACAAGCTTGGACGCTTTCTCCGGATAGATTCATGAAAGTTTCTGGTTTCAGCAAAATTACATCATCGTCTAACTCAGGATTCCTATAACGGCAATATATTCCTTTAAAATCCTTTTTGTCGAAGCTGAGCGACAAATCATCGGCAAGGGCATCGACCGCCATGTACCCCATGTTGTGCCGGGTTCCTTCGTACTCCCTTCCGGGATTTCCCAGTCCCGCGACGAGAATCACGCCTTGGCCTCCAGCGAAAGGGTATTGATGACGCTTACTATCTTGTCGATTTTCTCATGGTCGTAGACGGCGAGCGGACGGTTAAGCAAATCGCCGAGGCTCCTTTCCGCCGCGGTTGCGTCTTCCTTTCCAGCCATCGCCGAAAGGGTCCTTTTCATCATCAGGCGGTTGAATAAACCGAGTTTGTTTAAATCGAACCCGCCTTGAACCTGGTAGAAGCGCACATGATACATGTCCAAGAGGTTCCCGGTGATGAGATCCTGCCTGCCTTCCTTCGTGGGGTAGGCCATTCCTACCGCGAATATCAGGATCGGTACGTCGCTGAAGCGCTCGAATTCGCTCAAAAAATCGTCTAGGCCGGCGATGATTCCGGCCTGTACGTAGCCGCCAAAAACGATGCAGTCGGCATCCTCGATCTTTTTAAGCCAGCCTTTCTTCAACGGATAGACTTCGCCGTTCACGCGCCTAGCGATGTCTTCGGCGTATCTCTGGGTATTGCCGGTGCGGCTTTTGTAAAGGACTACCGTTTTCATGGTCGGGCCATTCTACCACGAAGCCGGAAGTGTTTTAGAATATTCGCGATGCCAAGGACGAGTCTAGCGAACAGGAAAATCAAGGAAGCAAGGAAGGAAAGCCTGCTCGAAGCCGCTTTCCTGATAATTTCCGAAAAAGGCCTGGGTGGCCTTACCTTCAACGAACTCGGCAAAACCGCCGGCGCGAGCCACGGACTGGCCTACCATTATTTCGGAAACAGGGAAGAACTCATCTCCGCTTTGGCAAAGGCCAAGGAAAAGATGCACACCATTGCCTGGGCAAGGGCACAACGTTCCGGCTCCTTGGAAGGTCTCGGGATGGTAACTTCGTTTTTCGAAAACCGCGATTTGAGCGATAGGGAAATAAACTTCGCCCTGTTTGAACTTAGACGGGACTTGCGGAAGGACAAAGACAACCGGCAATTCGGGCCCGAGCCGTTATCGGCCATGTCCCAATTGCTCGAACAGGCGGCCAGGGAAGAACTTATCCCCTATGGGGATTATGCGGAAAAAAGCCGTGCGGTTTTCGACTACCTGATAGGATATCTGCTTAGATTGAGGGAAAGCAAAAAGGCCGCCTTCAACAAAGCGGCCTGCATGAAACTGTTGTCCTACTAGCCCTTGAGCTTGCGGGTGTGTTCGATGTTGAACTCCTTGATGTTCCCGTAAATCGTCCTGAGGCGGGGGTAGATGAGTTCGTAGGCGTTGTAGAAAAGATAATCGTAAATCTTCTTGTTTTCGGGATTGGGCCTGAAAGTCTCCTTTTCGTGCACCATGTTGAAGACGGCTTCCTCGACGCTGTTGAACTCGCCTATGGCGAGAAAGGCGCATATTGCCGCGCCCAAAGAAGAGGTTTCGCTCGTCTGCACCCGTTTAACCGGCATACCGAAAATGTCGCTGGTGATTTGGCAGACTTCGTCTGACTGGCTACCGCCGCCGGATATACGGATGTTCCCGAAGGAATGGCCGAGCTTCTTGGCAAAGCGCTCCATCCCTTCCCGCAAGGCATAGCCGATTCCTTCGATTATGGCCCGGTAAAGATGTTCTTGGGTAACGACGTCGCTGAACCCGATTATCGCCCCTTTGGCCAGAGGCCTGGAAAGGCCCGGTCCCCAATAGGGCTGAAGCACCAAGCCGTCGCATCCCGGGGGTACATTGGAGAGCTTTTTATTGAACTCGTCTGCGTTGGTCTGGGAGATTATGAGGTCTTCGATTGGCTGGGCCCCGAATTCCTTTAAGAACCAGTTGATCATCCAATATCCGCGGTAAATCTGGATATCCATGTTGTAATATCCGTCAAGACAAGCGGCATACCCAGGCAAAAACGGCTCGGATGGTATGTATTTTTTCACGGTCGTCTCGATCGTGGATGCGGTGCCGCAACTGATAGCGACGTCCCTGTCGTCGATTACCCCGAGTCCCAGGGTCTCACAGGATTTATCACTTCCGCCGGCATAGAAAGGCAACCCTTCCGGGAGACCGGTTTCCTCAGCTGCCTTCGGAGTTATTTTCCCGATGAATGCCCCTTCCTTCACGAGTTCCGGCAGCCACTCTTTCTTGACTCCGAATATCTGCCCTTTCAAATGGCGTTCGGGGGAACGGTAGAACTTCTTTTTCTTGAAATCGATGGGGTAGTGGCCGGCATAGTTGCTGGCACAGTCCTTCATTATCCCCGTCAATTTCCAAGTGAAATATGTGGAAACCGATATGTAATGGGCGATTTTTGCATAATTTTCCGGTTCGTGTTCCTTGATCCAATTGGCCATCGATCTCTCGCGGTTCAGCTCCGCGGTAGGAAGCATTCCGACTATGGAGAAAAGCAGTCTGGAAATAACCGGCAGCTTTTTCGAACATTTCGCGACCCTTTGGTCGAGCCAAAGTATCATCGGCCGGACGAGTTTATAGTCCTTGTCGAGGGTGACCGCTGAGTCCCTGAAACAGGTAAGGGTCATCGCCTTCGCCCTATTTAATAAGGTGGCATGCTCCGAAGCTATCTTCCTGCAACACCTGCATAGGCAGGCATAGTAGACCTCGGGATCCTGCTCGGCGAAGTTGGGCTCCTTCGAAAAATAGGGCGGATCGTACTTTTCCCGCTCCATCACAACCGCTGCCCCCTTCTTGTTGAACAGGGTGACCCTGACGCTCTGCGTGCCGAAGTCGACCGTCAGGACCAAGGGAGAGTCGTTTCCGTTATTTTCCATAGAGACCATTTTATACGTCCCGGAAGGTCTTTGTAGGCAAATGTTCCGGTTATCCTTCTTCTTTGAAGAAAGCAACCGTGTTATAGTTTCGCCGTTGGGGTGGTTCCACCCCTAATTTGTCTTAGGAGGACAGAATGGAAGAAAAATACGTCTACTCCTTCGAAGAAGGCCATGAAGCCAAACTCGGCAAGGACCTTCTCGGGGGCAAAGGCGCTGGACTCAGCGAGATGACCTCCATCGGGGTGCCCATCCCCCCTGGATTTACCGTCACCACCGCTGCCTGCACGCTCTACTACAAGTCCGGCAAGAACATCCCGGACTTTGTCTGGAACGACATTGTCGCTCACATCCACGAGGTTGAGAAGAAAACCGGAAAGACCTTCGGCGGGGACCACCGTCCCTTGCTGGTGTCGGTCCGTTCCGGCGCCCGCATCTCCATGCCGGGCATGATGGATACCATATTGAACCTCGGCTTGAACGACAAAACGGTCGAAGTGCTGGCCTCGGAAACCAACAATGCCAGGTTTGCCTACGACTCCTACCGCCGCTTCATCTTGATGTTCACTAACATCGCCAAGGGATTCCCCCGTACCGAAATGGACGCGATGCTAGATGAACTCAAGGAAAAGAAGGGCTACAAGATGGACTACGAGGTCCCAGCCGAAGACCTCAAGGAACTAGTCAAAAAGTACAAGGCCTATTATCTGAAGACCGTCGGCGAGGAATTCCCGACCGATCCCTACGTTCAGCTCCGCGAAGCCGTTGCCGCCGTGTTCCGCAGCTGGGACAACGAACGTGCCAACGTCTACCGCAAGATGAACGGCATCCCCTACGAATGGGGCACCGCCGTCAACGTCCAATCCATGGTCTTCGGAAACCTCAATGAACGTTCCGGCACCGGCGTTGCCTTCTCACGCAACCCCTCGACCGGCGAAAACAAGGTCTATGCCGAATTCCTACTCAATGCCCAAGGCGAAGACGTCGTTGCCGGCGTCCGCACCCCGATGCACATCGACGAGCTGAACAAGCTCATGCCGGATGTCTACAAACAGTTCCTTGAAACCATCAAATCGATGGAACATCACTACAAGGACATGCAGGACATGGAGTACACCATCGAAGACGGCAAACTTTACTTCCTGCAGACCCGTAACGGCAAGCGTACCGCCAGGGCGGCCCTCAAGATTGCCTGCGATTTGGTCGACGAAGGCCTGATCGACGAGAAGGAAGCCTGCCTCCGCGTCGAACCCAAGCAGCTAAACGATCTGCTTCACCCGACCTTCGACGCCGAGGACGAAAAGAAGCACACCCCGTTCCTTACCGGTCTACCCGCATCACCGGGTGCCGGAACCGGCGCTTTGGTATTCACCGCCCAAGAGGCGAAAGCCAGGAAGGATAGCAAGGTCAACGTGGTATTGGCCCGTGCGGAAACCAGCCCCGAAGACATCATCGGCATGGTCAACGCCGAAGCCATCATCACCCAGCGTGGCGGCATGACCTCCCACGCCGCGGTCGTTGCCCGTAGCATGGGCAAGTGCTGCGTCGTCGGCTGCTCCAACGCCCTTATCGACGAAGAGAAGAAGACTCTCACCGTCGGCGACAAGGTATTCCATGACGGCGACATCGTCTCCGTCGACGGTTCCACCGGGAACATCTACGAAGGCTCCATCAAGATGATCGATGCCTCCTTGAGCGGAGACTTCGGACGCATGATGGATTGGGCCGACAAGTACCGCCGCCTCAAGATCCGCGTGAACGCCAACACCCCGACCGATGCCGACGTCGGCAACAATTTCGGCGCGGAAGGCATCGGCCTCTGCCGTACCGAACGCATGTTCTTCGGCACCGACCGCATACTCCATATGCGCGCGATGATCCTAAGCGATACCACCGAACAGAGGGTTGCCGCCCTTGAGAAGCTCCGTCCTTACCAGGTCGAGGACTTCTACAAGATGTATATGGCAAATCCGGGCAGCCATGTCTGCATCCGTTTGCTGGATCCGCCTTTGCACGAGTTCCTTCCTTCGCTTGCCGAAACCGACAAGATCAAGGAAATCGCCCATGACCTCGGAGTCACCGAGCAGAAAGTCCGCGACAGGATTACTTCCCTTATCCAGATGAACCCGATGATGGGCTTCCGCGGATGCCGTCTGGCCGTTGCCTATCCGGAAATCTACCGGATGCAGGCCACCGCCATCGCGCAAGCCGCCCTCAAGGCCGAAAAGGACCTCGGGCAGCCCGTCGAGCCGGAAATCATGATTCCTTTGACCGAAGAGATCAAGGAGTTCCGCTACGTCAAGAACATCGTGACCGAAGCCGTCGACGGCGAAATCGCCAAGGCCGGCAGCCACATGAAGTACCACGTCGGTACGATGATCGAAGTCCCGCGGGGCGCCCTCATGGCCGGCGAAATCGCCCAGGAAGCCGAATTCTTCAGCTTCGGCACCAACGACCTGACCCAGCTTACCATGGGCTTCAGCCGTGACGATGCCCAACAGTTCCTCGGTTACTACTACGACAAGAAGATCTACGAATTCGATCCGTTCCAGACCATCGACGTCAAAGGCGTCGGCGAACTGGTGAAGATCGCCTTCGAACGCGGCCGTGCCACCAATCCCAACCTCACCGTTGGCGTCTGTGGCGAAACCGGCGGCGATCCGGCATCCATCACGTTCTACGACAAGGTCGGACTCGATTACGTCTCCTGCTCGCCCTTCCGCGTCCCTGTCGCCCGCCTCGCCGCGGCCCAGGCCAATATCCTCCACGAGAGGGAAAAGGCCGTTAAGGACGTCAAGAAGACCTACATCATCAAGAAGTAGATTAACGCTTCGGGCCAGCCCTTCCACGGGCTGGCTTTTTTATATGAAAAAACGCACGTCGCTCGTGCGTTTCTTCGGTGGAAAATGATTTATCTGCCTTTTTTGTCCAAAGCCTTTCGGTGGTAGGTTATGGCATAACCGGGCTTGTTTTCCTGCCTGCCGCGGGCGATTCCCATCGAATCTTCCTCTATGTCCTTGGTAATAGTGCTTCCGGCGGCGGATAGGCTTCCTTTCCCCATGTGCACGGGGGAGATGAGGATGGTGCCGGAACCGATGAAGGCATTGTCGTCGACCTTGGAGTGAAATTTGTTCACACCGTCGTAGTTGGCGACGATCGTTCCGCAGCCGACATTGACGTTTTTGCCTATGTCGGAATCGCCGAGATAGCTAAGATGGGCACACTTGCTGCCTTCGCCGAAGTCGACGTTTTTCATTTCATTGAAGTTTCCTATGTGGGCGCCGTCGCGGACCTTCACGCCCTTGCGGGCCCGGAAATAGGGGCCGAGCGTCGTGTGGTTGAAGACTTCGCTATCGGTAATATGGCAAAATTCGATGACGTTGTCGTTGCCGATTGCCGTGTTTTCGAGATAGGTCGAGGGTCCGATGTGGTTCCCGCATCCGATCTTCGTATGCCCGTAGATATGGGTGCCGGGGGCGATAACGGTGTCCGGGCCGATTTCGACGTCCGGGCCGATATAGGTATTCTCCGGATCCTCTATGGAGACGCCGCTTAGCATGAGGGCACGGTTGATGCGCCCGCGGATAATCTTCGCCGCGGCGGCGAGCTGGACGCGGTCGTTGACCCCCAACGTTTCGTCGAAGTCCTCGCATACCATCGCGCCGACCCTATAGCCTTTTTCGTTGAAGATGCCGACGAGGTCGGTCAGGTAGTATTCCTTGGCTTTGTTTCCCGGCTTCAGAAGCGGCAGGCATTCGAAGAGGAGCCTGTTGTCGAAGACGTATACGCCGGCGTTTATCTTGCGGATTCCGTTTTCTTCCTCCGAGCAGTCCTTCTGCTCGCGGATGGCAACGACCCGCCCTCCGCCGTTTTCGATTATTCTCCCATAGCCGCGGGGATCATCCAAAATACCGGTGAGAATCGTCAAATCGTTATGCGAATCCTCGTGTTTTTTCAATAAATCATCCAGGGTTTGCGTCGTTAATAGTGGCGTATCTCCGCAGCAGATTATGGTGGAGCCTTCCAAACCCCCCAGCAGCGGAGAAGCCTGCATTATCGCGTGGCCGGTGCCTTTCTGTTCCCTTTGCCAAACGACTTCCGCCTTGCCTTCGACAATCTTCTCGGATGTTTCCCCGCCGAAGCCGAGGACGGTTATGACGCGGCTGAGCCCAAGGGGTTTGAGACTCCTGAGGACATAATCGACAAGGGGCACCTTCAATATGGGGTAGCTGACCTTCGATATATCGTCCCTGAGGCTTTTCATGCGGCTGCCTTTCCCGGCCGCCAAAACGATTGCGTATCTGTTCATCTCATGGTCCTCGTCAAATAAACGTTGTAGCCCTTCTTGTCGAAGCGCCTGAAGGCTTCACGCGCCCGGCGGGCGTCTTTGGTAAGTCCGTAGACGGACGATCCGGACCCCGTCATGGCGACGTAGAAGAAGGCGCCGTCCGACTTCAGTTCCTCGATGACCGTGTCGATTTCGGGCAATAGCTCTATGGCCGCGGAGGTCAGGTCGTTTCCGGCGTTTTTGACGATTAGGTCGGTGTCGCCTTTTTCCAGGCCTTCGATGACCTTTTCTGTATGGATGTCCAAGCGGCCGTATTTATCGCAGATGGCATAGACTTCCTTGGTGCTAAGTCCTTTTTCGGGCTTTATCAAAAGCACTTCGTAGGAGTCCTTGGCCTTAAGCGGACGGACGTTTTCGCCGATTCCGGTCAGATAGGCCGGAGAAGAAGCCAGGAAATAGGGGACGTCGGCACCGATCGAGGCGCCGATTTCCGTCAAATCCTTGATGTCGGCCTTGAGCTTGAGCATTTTGGCGACGGCGAGCATCACCGCGGCGGCGTTGCTCGATCCTCCGCCCAATCCGGCGGCGAAGGGGATTTCCTTGTGTATGTGGATGAGGAAGTTTTCCTTGAAGCCGTACTTGGCACGCATGGCCTCGAGGGCTTTGCTGCAAAGGTTGTGGTGCAGGGCATTCAGGTGGGCATCGTCGCAGGTGACGAAACTATCCTGCAGATAGGGGGAGGAGGTGATTTCGATTGTGTCGTGGAGTTCAATGGGGAGATTCACCATCTCAAGAAGGTGGTAGCCATCATCCTTAACTCCCTTGACGGAGAGGCTTAGATTAATCTTCCCGAACGATTTGACTATCATGGCTCAGTCTATTATTAGCGGTTTGCCTCCGTTATAGAAGAACGATTTGTCAGTTTTTCCTTAGTCTAAGGAAAAGCCGAAGGAGGGTTTGGACGTCTAGTGATTCCGCCCTGGCCTTTTCCAAACAGAGGTCCTTCAGCGCATCGCCGAGGGCTTTTCCCCCGTATTTCCTCGACAGGGAATTCGCGATGGTCTTCCTCCTGAGCGAGAAGGCGGCCTTCAGGAAATCGTAGAACTCGGAATAGAATTCCAAATCCCTGCCTTGGCTATATGAATAGGAGAAAACGAGGGAGTCCACGTGCGGCGCGGGGACGAAATTCGACGGCGACACGGAAAATTCTTTCTTGGCCTTGCCGACGAGCCCGAAAACGATGCCCAAGGGAGAATAATCCTTGCTGCCGGGTTTCGCGGTTATCCTTTCGTAGGCTTCCTTTTGGACCATGAAAACCGCCTTGGAAGCCGATTTGGTTTCCAATAGGCATCTTTCGAGGATGGCCGATGTTATGTAGTAGGGCAGGTTGCCTATGATGTAGGCATAGCCCGACATGTCTTCTTCCAAGGCATTCGAACGGACTATCTCGATGGAGTCGTTGTGGGGGAAATCGTTGCTGAGTTTGGCAACCAGGCCTTCGTCGATGTCTATGGCCTTGCCGCGGAAGCCCCTTTCGATTAGAAAGTAGGTGAGAGATCCCGCACCCGAACCGATTTCCAAAACCTTTCCCGAAGTATCGCCGCCCAGTAGGTCCACAACCTTGGAGGCAAGCACCGGGTTGGCCAAGAAGTTCTGGCCTACTTCCCGCTTGGCAAGGAGTTTGTATTGCCTAATCCCTTCGAAGTAGTTTTCAGAGTTCATCGGCGGCCTCCTTTAGTTTATCCAGCATTATGCGGTTATGCGCTAGCCGGCTTAACATCGTCTTGGCGTTGCCGTAGCCCAACCCCATCTTGTCCATTATTTTAATACGTTTATCCTTGCTTGATGGCGATCCGGCTAGTCCCAAAGCGAGCAAATCGGAATAACATACATCGGTAAAAGACTTTCCTCCAGGAGCGGGAAGCATCTTGTCCAAAGCTTCCAAAACCGCTTCCTGAGATGATTCCGCCACCCCGAGTTTGTGTCTGCCGATGCACTTGCTCCTATCCATATGGGCGTGGATTGCCCCCGGGATTTCGCTTTCGATGAGTTTGCGGATCCTCAATCCCGGGAAATCGGGGTCGGTTAGCACGATAATGGGTTTGCTACGAGAAGAAGTTTTCAGGTATTCTATTGTTTCACGTGGAACTTCTGACCCGTTTGTCGTTATGATTTCGCCTTCTAAAAAAGAGGACAAAAACTCACGGTCTGTCTTGCCTTCAACTACTAGAATGCCATCGAATTTTCTTTTGTTCATAGTTTCACGTGGAATAGGTTTTGGAAGTTTAGGTCGGTCTGGCGTTCGAGCTCTTTTTCGTCCTCGCCGCGAAGCGTTGCGATTTCCTTTAGGATATAGGGGATATACGCGGGTTCGTTTCTTTTGCCTCTAAACGGGGCGGGGGCGAGGTAGGGTGCGTCCGTTTCCAAAAGCAGCCTGTCAGCGGGGCAGGCGGCCGCGCTTTCTTTCGGAATCCTGGCGTTTTTGAACGTGGTGACTCCACCGAAGCCGAAATAACAACCGAGCTTGGCGAATCTCATCATCATCTCCGGGGACCCCCCATAGCAGTGGAGCACGGCTTTATTTTTAATAGAGAATTTGGAAACGATTTCGAATAAATCGCCTATGGCATCCCTGCAATGGATGCTTACCGGAAGCCCCAACCTATTGGCCATATCCAGCTGGGCGACGAGAAATTCCTTTTGCCTTTCCCCGGCTTCTTCCTTTTTGAACCAATGGTAATCGAGACCTATTTCCCCGATGGCGACGACCCTATCGTCTGCGGCTAGCCTTTTTATCTCCGAAAGGGCGGAGATATCCACCCCTTCTATGTTCTCGGGCTGGTAGCCGACCGCCGCATAGACGTTGGGGAATTCATGGGCTATCCTTACCGCCTTGGAAGAACTGTCGAGGTCGTAGCCAACGCACAAAAGGGCACGGACCCCGACATCGAGGGCCTTGCCCACGATAGCGGCCCTTTCTCCGTATAGGGCTTCGTCGTTTAAATGGCAGTGGCTGTCGATCATCCTATTTACCTACGCAGAAGCGCGAGAATATCTCGTCGCTCAAATCATCCGTTGCCCCTTCCCCGAGCAGTTCGCGGAAGTCGTTGTAGGCGGAAAACACGACCGAGGAGATTATGTCCACCGGTTCGTTCCCTTTTGCGAGTTCCAGGGCCTGTTCAAGGCGTTCCCTGGCTTTATCGAGCAGGGCAATCTGGCGGGCGCTATAAAGGCTCGCCCCGATTTTGTCCGCCCCTTTCAGGCCAAGGCGCTTGCCTATCTCTTCGAGCAAAGGTTCCACGTTTCCCCTTAGGGCGCTTATGTATAGTTTCCCTGGCTCCTCCTCTTCGAGCAAATCCGACTTGTTGTATACCTCGATATGCTCCTTCCCGGAAAGGTCCACATAGGGGTCTTTTATCTTTCCGGAAGCATCGATTACGTGTATCACGATATCCGCGTCTTTTATGGCCTCGAGGCTCTTGCCGATGCCTTTTTCTTCGATTTCGCCTTCACCCTTGCGAAGACCGGCGGTATCGTAGAAACGATACAAAATCCCCGCAACGGCCCTTTCTCCTTCCACGATATCGCGCGTAGTGCCCGGGGTATCGCTCACGATTGCCTTGTCCTTGCCCAAAATCGCGTTGAGCAAGGACGATTTGCCGACATTCGGTGCCCCGACAAGAGCGACGTTGATGCCGTTGGAAACGTAATGGGCGCCTTTTGATCCGGCTATCAAGCCTTCTAGTTCCTTGAGGATTTCTCCGCATTTGGCAGCCACGTCTTCGGTCTCCGTCTTGGCGATGTCCTCATACTCGGGGTAGTCTATGCCGACCTCGAGAGAGGCAAGCAGCTCGGCCGTTTTGTCCCTGAGCGATTTTGCCAAGGCGGAAGCTTCGCCCTTGACGCTTTTTATAGCGAGCTCGGCCGCGCCTTCCGTCCTTGCATTTATGAGGTCGTTGACGGCTTCGGCCTGCACGAGGTCTATCTTGCCGTTATAGTAGGCAAGCGAGGTGAATTCCCCGCGTTCGGCAAGTCTTCCCCCCAGCACTTCAAGGAGGCCGCATATTTCGCCAACGAGCAAAGGAGATCCATGGCAGATGATCTCGGCCATGTCCTCGCCGGTGTAGGAGCGCGGGGCCTTGTAGAGCAGCAAAACCACCTGGTCTATTTCCCTATCCCCGTCTTTTATGTAGCCGACGTAGATACCTCTTTTCGCCACCGCTCCCAAAGGTTTGGAAAAACACTTTCCCAGCGCGCCGAAAACGCCGCTTCCGGACAGGCGGATTATCGAAAGGGCACTTACGATGGGCGGGGTGGCCGGGGCGTAGATGAAACTGTTCATGCTAGAAGTATAAGGAAGGAAAAGGCGGGTTGCCCCGCCTTTGTTTGAATTGCGCTAGTCGACGTACTTGATTACGACGGCCCTGTCCTTGCCTTCGCCCACCGATTCGGTCTTGATATTGGCCGCGTTGGACAAGGTGTTGTGGACCACGCGTCTCTCGTCGGGGGTCATCGGCTCGAGTTTGGCATCAAGCCTGGTCCTGAGGACCTCCTGTGCCGTCTTGCGGGCCATATAGGCGATGCGGGAATATTTGTCCTCTTTGTAGCCGTTGACGTCCAGCAAAACCCTGTAGCGGTGGTGGAAACGATTGGAAACGGCGAGTTTGGTGAGCTCGTTGAGGGCCTGGAGGGTCCGCCCGTTCTTGCCGATCAATATCGGGTTGCGGGGCGAATTCAGCGTGATGCGGATAACATCGTCTTCGATGGTCTCGGCGAATTCGAGGTCGACGCCCATGCCGCCGACGGCCTTGCGGAGGTAGTCCTCGGCATATTCGGTGGCATCGTTGATGTCGCTCACCTCGATGGTCACCTTCTTGGAGAAGAGGCTCTTCTTTTCCTCGGTGACGCGGTAGACCAGCCCGCCGACTGGCGTGCCTGTTTCGTTCGAAGCGGTTTCGAGCGCTTCCTCGAGGGTTTTCCCGGAAAATTCTTTCATGTGTTTACCTTCTTTCCTTTTTCTTTTTGTCTTGCTTCGCCAATACGGCCTGGGTTATGCCGGTCTGGGCCATGGATATGAGAGCGCCGATAAACCAGTAGACGGCCATGGCGCTGGGCAGGAAGAAGCCCATGACGATGGTGAAGATCATCATGCCGTACATGATCCACTTCATACGTTTGGAGTTCTGGTCCTGGGCCGGGTTCTTTGAAAGCCGCGCGACCTTCTTCATCTTCTTGTTGTTGATCCACTGCGGCAGCAGCATGGACACGATCTGGGCGGCAGCCATGAGCAGGAAGAGTATCAGGGCCGTCCACCAGCCGGTGGAATTAACGTACCATCCGCCGGTGAAATTGAAGAAGACGCTGGAAACCGTGTCGCTCAGGCTAAGGTTTAGTACCGCGCCGCTAGAAAGGGCACTACTTCCTTGGAAGGCGCCCCAGACGCAGATGAACAGGGGGAATTGGACAACAAGCACCAGCAAAGAGGAGAACGGATTGATCTTGTTCCGCTTGTATAAGGCCATCTGCTCCTGGGCCAAACGGGCCTGCTGGGCCTTGTTGTCATTGCTGTGGGGATATTTGGCCTGGAGTTTGGCCAATTGCGGCTGCAAAGCCTGCATCTTCTGCTGGCTCATGGTCGAACGGAAACTTACCAATACCATGAAGGCACGGACGATAAGCGTGACGATTATCAAAGCGACGATCTGCGGAATGCCGCTCATAACCGGGTCTATGGCATAGGCGATGGTGTCGGTAAGCCAAGCGACGGGGTAAACGATCAGGCCGTCGAAGAAGCCCTTGCTCCAGGCATAACCCCAGTCCTTGCCTTCGATGGCGACCTCCCAATTGGAATCCGGGCCGTAATGGCCGAAATAACCGTCTTGGGTGGCAATGCAGGACCGGGCGGCGGCTATGTTGTTCAGTACAAGCGTCTTGTAGGTGTTCTCGAAGGCGCTGCTGGGGCAGTTGAGGTAGCCCAAGCCCGGTTGGTCGGATAGGCGGAACTCGTCGGTCCAGGAATCCCAATAGGCCCAAAGGGCCGCGTTGTCCTCGGGTCCCCAGTATTTGAGGTAGCCGAATTGCCTTAAAGCGCTGGCTTCGGCTGGTTTAAGGGTGGTCTGGTTGCCGTTTTCGTCGTAGTTGTAGGCGGTGATGTATTCCGCGGTGATGTTGGTTAGGCTCAGAGGTTCTCCCGATTCCGTGGTGATTTCGGGGTGGGCGGCGATAAAGGCTTCGGCGGCGACCGTCACGGTTTTCTGGTCGATCGAAATGAAATAGGTATCGCTTGGAATTTCCTGACCGTTGCTAATGGCGTTGCTAAAGACCGAATTTACCAAAAATTCCGCACCCGGTGCGGAAAAATTCCCGTCTTCGTCGTAAGGAACATACCCGTATAGGGTGTCGTTCCCGGCGAAAACGGGGAAGGCAGATTCGGCATAGGCTTCCGGCAAATCTGCCTTGTCGCAGTACACGGTCACCCCCTGTTCGTAGGGGTAGAGCATGTTGGCCTGGTCGAGTTCGCTGCAGAAATTGGCGGTACAGCCGCTCAAAAGCAGCAGACCCCCGAGACCGAGGGCCGAAATTCCAAGTACCTTGGTTAGTCTGCTTCTATTCAATGTTAGTTGCTCCGATGGCTTTCAGTTCCGCGGCCAACTCGGCTGCGTTTTCCCGGCCTTTGGCGGTGTCGTAACCGTAACGGGCGGTAATGACGATATCTAGGCCCGAGGAATAATCGAGACAGTCGTCGATGGCGGCACGGACTTGCCTTTTGATTAGGTTGCGGATGACGGCATTGCCGTTTTTCTTGCTTACGCTTATCCCGACACGGGCGCGGCCGGTGCTGCCTTTCCGGTAGCTTATTAGGAAGGACCCGCTTCTGACGCGGGTCCCGTTTTTCCTAATCTCCGCGAACTCCTCGTAAGAAAGGATCCGGTCGGTTTTTTTCATCCTTAGGCGCTGATGACGGCGCGGCCCTTGGCGCGGCGGCGGGCTAGGACCTTGCGGCCGTTATGGGTGCTCATGCGGGCCCTGAAGCCGTTGACGTTTTGGTGCTTTAGCTTGCTGGGCTGATAGGTTTTCTTGCTCATGATCTACTCTCCTCTTCGCGGTAAAAACGTGCGTGCGGGTAGATTATAGGGACTCGGGCACCCGCCCACAAGGAATATCTATTGCGCGCCCTCTCGCACGCGAGACCGAAAAAGTTATCCACTCACCGGTGGAAAAATTATCAACATTCCTGTGGAAAACAGGCATTTCAGCTAGACGGTTTCTGGTTTTTCAAGGATGTCCGACCGTGGAAAACAGGCGATTCCCTTCTAGTTATCCACATTTCGTTCGGTTGTTAATAAGTTATCCACATTTTATCCACATTCTCAAAGTTGTGGAAAACGTTTTTCCTAGCAGCGGCGCTGTGTTTTCGAATTATCGATTGTGGATAACTTTAGATTTTGACCTTTCGTATACTAGCAATTGTTGAAAAGTGGTAAATTTTCCCCGAAATGGATACCACCGTCACCGCACTAGCCGACATCTGGAAGGAGGCCCAGAAAAGAATCGCCTCCGAGATAGACGACAACCAGGTCTATGATTCGTTTTTCTCTTCGACCAAGATAAACGGGGCCGTCGGTAAAACCCTTTACGTCGCCGTCAATTCGCCGGTCGCCGTTCAGGTACTTACAAAATCCTATACTCCGATGGTAAACAGGGTAATCCGCGACGTTACGCAGTCCGACTACTCAGTCGAATTCGTCGAAGAAGGCGACAAAGCCGAAGACAACAAGAAAAATAAAGAAACGACTTCATTCTTCAAGGACTCCGTCCTCGATCCAAAATTCACCTTCGAGAACTTCGTCGAGGGCGACAGCAACCGCGCCGCCTACCAAGCCGCCCTTATGGCGGCTAAGGCTCCGGCCGGCATATACAATCCTCTCTTTATTTATGGAGGCTCGGGACTCGGGAAAACACATCTTTTGACCGCCATAGGAAATGCTTACAAGGCGCGTTTCCCCGGCAAAGAAGTCCTCTATGTCACGGCGGACGGATTCTTCGATGAATACGTGAAATTCGTCACTGGTGAAAAAAGAGGTGACGAATTGCGTGGATTTTTCCGCGATCGTGTCGATATGCTCCTCGTCGATGATGTGCAATTTCTAAAAGGCCGCAGAAATACCGAGGAAACGTTCTTTTCGATCTTTAATATGTTGATAAGCTTGGGTAGGCAGGTCGTGCTTACGAGCGATACCCACCCCTCGAAGATGGAGGGCTTCTCCTCACGTCTTCTCACGAGGTTCGCCCAAGGGCTGACGCTATCGGTAAACCCGCCGGACCAAGAAACGTCGGAAAGGATATTGAGAACAAAAATTAAAGCCTACGGTCTTGACGAATCGGCCTTTGACCCAGAAATCATTCCTTTCTTCGCGAAGCAGTTCTCGAGCAACGTACGCGAGCTCGAGGGAAGGCTGGTCCGCCTGATTTTCTTCATGACGGGGCACCCCTCCAAGACGATTACCCTCGAAGAAGCAAAAAGGGCCGTCCAGGACGACATCGAGGCCAAGGAAGAAGACACCAAGATAAGCGAGGAGAAAATCGTCAACACGGTAGCCGATTTCTTCTATCTTTCCCCGGCCCAGATTACCGGAAGGAACCGTACCGGGCAGATAGCCTTGGCCCGTCACATCGCCATGTATCTAATAAGGAATATATTGGATCTTCCTTTCGCCAAGATAGGGGAGTACTTCGGCGGCAAAGACCACGCCACGGTTATGAACGGTGTACAAAAAGTGGAAAAAACGTTGAAAACAGACGCCGATCTCCGCAAGACCGTAAGCACCCTCAAGGCCAAGTTAAAAGGTTAGTGATTTCCTAAGAAATCCGTGTCAGACCGAAATAGGAAAAGTATAATGTCGGAGGTCGAAAATCGAGTTATCCACATTTTCCACCGACATAATCATCGTCGTAGTTAATAAAAAGCAAGAAAGAATAAATAAACTTAAGGGGGGCCAAGTCATGCGCTTAACCATTAACAAAGAAGAGTTTCTCAAAGGCCTGGTAACGGCCGGGCACGCCATAGGAGCGAAGTCCGCCAACCCGGTTCTCATGACCTTCAAGCTCGAAATGACCAGCAGGGGGCTCGAGATCACCGGAAGCGACAACGACATAACGGTCTTTACGCTTGTACCGTTGGCGATCGGAGAAACCGAAATAATAAGGAACGCCGCCAGCGGCGCCATCCTCCTCAACGCCCGCGTACTTAGCGAACTGCTGAAAAAGATCGACTCCGCCGAAGTCACCATCGAAGTGGTTGACGGCTCCGTGGCCAAGCTAAGCGACGGCAAGAGCGAGTTCAAACTCAACTGCATCGATGCCGCCCAGTACCCCGACGTCGTCTTGGAAGAGTCCGAAAATTCCTTCGAACTCTCCGCGAAGACCCTTACCGAACTGGTCGACCAGACTTCCTTTGCGGCCCCCATCAAGTCCAGCCGGCCGGTATTGACCGGCATATTCCTCAAAGCCGCCGGCGGCAGGCTGACCGCCACTGCGAGCGACTCGGCGAGGCTTTCCCGCAAATGCGTCGATATTCCCGCCAACATCGCCTTTGCGACCAACGTACCCGCCAAAACGCTCACGACCGTCGTGAGGATGCTGGAGGGCTACGACAAGGTCCGCATGTCGTGCTTCCCCGACAAGACCATCTTCGCGTTCGGCAGCACCCTCGTTTCGTGCTCCGTCCTCTCGGGCGAATATCCGATAAACGACCACATCATTCCGACCACCTTCAACTACTATCTCGAGACCAACGCCCTGGAGCTCCTCAGCGCCATCGAACGCATCGGCGTTCTAAACGCCGACCGCGCCCCGGTCGTCAAACTGACCATGACCAGGGACAGGGTCGAGGTTTCGACCAGATCGGACGCCACGGGGTCCGGTACCGAGTGCCTTGAAAACTTCCAATATACCGGCGAACGTCTCGAGATCAGTTTCAACTCGACCTTCGTCGCCGATGCCGTCAAGGCCGTCCGGGGGCAAGACGTCATCATTTCCTTCCTGGGGGAAATGAAGCCGTTCATGGTCAAGAACCCCAAGGACGATTCGATCATCGAAGTCGTCACTCCGATGAGGTCCCGCTAAGCCTTCTGAATAGTGCTTGGAAGACGCCGAAAGGCGTTTTCTTTTTTACTACGTAGTAGTAAACTATCCGCGTGGAAGAAAGTGCCAAAAACGTCTATATCAAAGGCGACACGATTGCCCTGGGGCAATTCCTGAAATTCGCGGACGTGATTTCGACCGGAGGGGAGGCAAAATCCTACCTTTCGAGCAACGAGGTCTACGTCAACGGCGAACCCGACAACCGCCGGGGGAGAAAGCTCCATCCCGGCGATACGGTGACGCTCAAGGAAGGGACGTTCAGGATTTTGTCCACATGAGGGTCGCCTCTCTAAGGCTCCGCGATTTCCGGAACTACCCAAGACTGGACATCGCGTTCGGAAAGGGGGTCAACCTGATCCACGGACCCAACGGCTCGGGCAAGACCAACATACTCGAGGCCGTCTATGCCCTGAGCGTCGGCCGCAGCTTCCGGACCGACTCCGACCTGCCGCTAATCGCATATGGCAAAAAGGAAGCCTATGCCGAGGCGCGGGTCCTAAGGGGGAGCGGCTCCTACCGCGTTGCGTCTTGCTTCTCCAAGGAAGGCAAGAAGGTCACCGTGGACGGCAAACCCCTCAGGAAACTCAGCTCGCTGATAGGCCGGCTGAACGCCCTGCTCTTCTATCCGGAAGACGTCGGGCTCTTCCTCGGGTCCCCGAGCGCGAGAAGGTCGTTCCTGGATCTCTGCATCAGTAGGGAAGACAAAGACTACCTGAAGGCCCTAAGCGACTACGGGAAGCTCCTGAAGGACCGCAATGCGCTTCTCAAGGAAGAAGAACCCGACTTGGCCGCGATAGAGGCCGTCACGCAGAGGCTGATAGCGGTTTCCGCCCCCGTCGAAAGGAAACGCTCGGCCTATCTCTCCGGTCTTTCCGAGGCCATCGGAACGACTTCTTCGGCGCTATACGGCGAAGACAAGAGGGCCCTCCTCCTCTACAAGCCGTTCGTCGATGAGGGACACGACTACGGGGAGGCCGCCGGGAACTATTACCGGCAAAGCCTCGAATCGGACCTCCGCTACGGGGCCACCCAGGGAGGCATCCACCGCGAGGACTTCCGCATGCTGCTCAATGGGAAGGACATTGGGCTATACGGAAGCCAAGGCGAAAACCGCATGGGGGCCCTGGCCCTGAAACTCGCCCCCTACGAACTGCTAAGAGGCAGCGAAAACGAACCGGTCGTGCTCCTGGACGACGTCCTGAGCGAACTGGATGCCGCACACCGCGATCGGCTCTTCGGGCTCTTGCGAAGTTACGAACAGACCATAATCACGAGCGCCGAGGACATACCGGCCGAAGACATCAACCGTATCGATACCAACACCATCCGCATGGAGGATAAATAAATGGCAGAAGAAAAAACCAACGACATCATTCCCGAAGAGGACCGCTTCACATACGTCAAGAAGGACGTGGAAAACGAGCGCGGACTCGAGAAGGCCGACGCCAAGTACACCGGCGACAACATCCAGGTCCTCGAGGGCTTGGAAGCCGTCAGGAAACGCCCCGGCATGTACATCGGAACCACCGCCGCGGCGGGGCTCCACCACCTGGTTTGGGAAATAGTCGACAATTCCATCGACGAAGCCCTAGCCGGTTACTGCACCCACATCGAGGTTACCATCAACAAGGACGGCTCCATTTCCGTCCAGGACGACGGCCGCGGCATTCCGGTCGACGTAGTCAAGAAAAGCGGCCTTTCCGGCGTCGAGACGGCTTTCACCATCCTCCACGCCGGCGGCAAGTTCGGCGAAGGCGGCGGCTACAAGGTCGCCGGCGGCCTCCACGGCGTCGGCGCCTCGGTCGTCAACGCCCTGTCCACTTGGATGGAAGTCGTCGTCCACAAGGACGGCGGTGCCTATTTCATCCGCTTCGAGCACGGAGGCGTGCCCGTCGGCCACCTCAAGCGCGTCGGCGATGCCTCCGACCACGGAACCAAGGTAACCTTCCTTCCCTCCCCGGAGACCTTTACCGAAACCACCGAATTCAATTACGAAACCATCAAGAACCATCTCCGCCAGATGGCTTTCCTAAACGGCGGCGTCCAGCTGACCCTTACCGACCTAAGGGGAGAAACACCCGTAACCGACACTTTCCTCTATAACGGCGGCATAAAGGAATACGTCACCTACATAGATACCAACAAAACACCCATAAACCCGGACGTCATCTATTGCCAAGGGGCGGAGGAAGTAACCCTTTTGGATGGGGCCACCAAGGAAAGGATCTACGCTGAAGTGGCGATGCAGTGGACCGACTCCTATTCCGGAGACGGGACCTACTCCTTCTGCAACAACATTTCCACCAAGGAAGGCGGCACCCACGTCGAAGGTTTCAACCTCGCCCTGAACCGCGTAATAAACGACTACGCCCGCAAGTTCAAGTTCCTCAAGGAAGACGAATCAAATTTCTCGACCGACGACTGCCGCGAAGGCCTGACCGCGGTCATTTCCATCAAGCACCCGAACCCCCAGTACGAAGGCCAGACCAAGACCAAACTCGGAAACTCGGAAGTCCGCAAGATCGTTTCGACCGTCGTGGGGGAGGGGCTTTCCCGCTATTTGCTCGAGAACCCGAATACCGCCAAGAGCCTGATCGAGAAGATACGCCAGGCCCAGAAGGCCCGGGATGCCGCCCGCGTCGCCCGCGAAAAGGTCCGCAAGTCCGCCTTGGACATAACGACCCTTCCGGGCAAACTGGCCGACTGCTCGAGCAAAGACCCCGAAATCTGCGAACTGTTCATCGTCGAGGGCAACTCCGCCGGCGGTTCCGCCAAAAACGGCCGCGACCGTGAAACCCAGGCCATTTTGCCGCTACGCGGCAAGATCCTCAACGTCGAAAAGGCGAGGGAAGACCGCATCTGGGCCAATGCCGAAATCGGCAACATGATAACCGCCATCGGGGCCGGCGTCCGCGACAATTTCGACATCGACAAGGTCCGTTACCACAAGATCGTGATCATGACCGATGCCGACGTCGACGGCGACCACATCCGCATCTTGCTACTGACCTTCTTCTACCGCTTCATGCGTCCCCTCATCGACGGCGGGTACGTCTATATTGCCCAACCGCCGCTATACAAGATCGACCTTAAAGGCAAGAACTACTATGCCTACAACGACGAGCAGCTTGCCGCGCTGAAGAAAGCCCTGAAGCTCAAGGATGGCTATCCCTTCCAGCGCTACAAGGGACTTGGCGAAATGGACGCCCAGCAGCTTTGGGAAACGACCATGGACCCCAAGGCCAGGAAGATGATCCGTATCACCGTCGACGATGCCGCCACGGCCGAAAAGGCCTTCACCGACCTGATGGGCGACGACGTCTTGCCGCGCAAGAACTACATAAGCGACAACGCCAAGTTCGTCCAGAACCTCGATATCTAAGGAGAAGCACATGGAAAACGAAGACAAGAAGACCCCGGCCGAAGGGGAGAACGCAGAAGACTCCAAAGCCGCCCCCGAGGAGGAATTCGGGGAAGCGGTCGAGGGCATCGTCCCGGGTATGATCGACCGCGACTTGACTAAGGAAGTCCAAACCGCTTTCCTGAACTACGCGATGTCGGTCATCGTGTCGCGTGCCCTTCCGGACGTGAGGGACGGCTTCAAGCCCGTCCAGCGCCGCATCGTCTACGCGATGAACGAAACCGGCATGCAACCCGGCAGCCCCTACAAGAAATCCGCCCGTATCGTCGGCGACGTCATGGGCAAATACCACCCGCACGGCGATAGCGCCATCTACATGACCCTCGTGCGCCTGGCCCAGCCCTTCAGCCTCCGCTACACGCTGGTGGACGGGCATGGCAACTTCGGCTCCGTCGACGGCGACGAACCGGCCGCCATGCGTTATACCGAAGCCCGCATGAGCAAGCTGGCCGTGGAAATGGTCCGCGACATTAACCAGGGAACCGTCGATTTCGTCGACAACTACGACGGCACCGAAAAGGAACCGGAAGTACTCCCGAGCCGCTTCCCGAACCTGATCGTCAACGGCGCGGAAGGCATCGCCGTCGGCATGGCCACCAACATGCCGCCCCACAACCTTTCGGAAACCATCGATGCGGTCGTCGCGCTTTCGAAGAACCCCGATCTCACCCCGGCCGAAATAATGGCCAATTACCTACCGGGACCCGATTTCCCGACCGGCGGCGTCATACTCGGCCGCCAAGGAATCCTCGACGCCTATACGACCGGCACCGGCACCATAACCATCCGTTCGCGTTACCACATCGAGGAAATGGACAACGGCAAATCCCGAATAATAGTCACCGAAATCCCCTACCAGGTGAATAAATCGGCGATGATTTCCAACATCGCCCAGCTGGTCCGCGACAAGGTGGTCGAAGGCATAACCGACGTCCGCGACGAATCCAACAAGGAAGGCATCCGCATCGTCATCGAAGTCAAGCGCGAGGCCGTTCCGGAGGTCGTCGCCAACAACCTCCTGAAACACACCCAGCTGCAGTGCAACTTCGGGGTCATCAACCTCTGCTTGGTCGACGGAGCCCCGAAAATCCTCCCGATTACCGAGCTTCTGCGCAATTACATCGAATTCCAGGTCCGCGTTTTGACCAGGCGCACCAAATTCCGCCTCAAGAAGGATTCGGACCGCGACCACATAGTCGTCGGACTCATGATGGCCCACGACAACATCGACGAGGTAATCCACATAATCCGCGACAGCAAGAACGACGAGGAGTCGGGACGTAGGCTAAACGAACGCTTCGGCTTCGACGAGCCGCAGGTCGCCGCCATCTTGGCCATGACCCTCCGCCGCCTTCAGGGATTGGAACAGGCGAAGCTCCGCGACGAGCACGAACAGTTGCTGAGGAACATCGCCGAGTACAACCGCCTGCTGTCTAACCGCGACAACATCGTCGATCTCATGATCGAGGAACTCAACGAGATCAAGGGGAAATTCGGCGACAAGCGCCTGACCGAAATAACCGACGCCGCCGGAGACATCGATAACGAAGACCTGATTCCGCAGGAAGACCTCATAATCGTCCTCACCAAGAACGGCTATCTCAAGAGGATGAACGACGACACCTTCCGTACCCAGAACAGGGGAGGGAAGGGCGTGAAGGGCATTTCCACCTACAGCAACGACATCGTTTCGATCATGCTGCATGCCCATACCCACACCGACCTGCTCTTCTTCTCGAGCTTCGGGAAGGTCTACCGCATGAGGGGCTACCGCGTCCCCGACTCCTCGAGGGTCGGCAAGGGCATGCCCGTCAACAACCTGTTGAACCTCGACAAGGAAGAACGCATCGTCTCGATAGTGCCGTGCGACAACTACGACGACGGCCGCTATCTCTTCTTCTGCTCCGCAAACGGCGTGGTAAAGCGCACCGCCCTCAGCGAATTCAAATCCATCCACAACAACGGCAAGATCGCCCTTTCGCTCCGCGAAGGCGACAACCTCTTGGACGTCAAGCTTACCGACGGCCACGTGATCGTCTCGCTGGGCGCCGACAACGGGAAGGTCTGTTCCTTCTACGAAACCGACGTCCGTCCGATGGGCAGGACCGCCGCCGGCGTCCGCGGCATGGACTTGGAGGAAAACGAACACATCGTCGGAATCACCAGCAGCCTGGAAGGCGACAAGATACTCGTCTTGACGCAGAAGGGCTACGGCAAGATCAGCTATGCCAAGGACGTCGATACGGAAGACGGAAGGCACTACGACGGCTACCGCTTGACCAAGCGCGGAGCCAAAGGCGTCCTTTCGTTAAAGACGACCGACAAGAACGGCAAGCTCATAGCCATGCGGGCCGTGAACGGCGACGAAGACCTGCTGGTCATAACCCAGCAGGGCATCGTCATCAGGACCCCGCTATCCCAGGTCAAGATCGCCGGGCGCAACACCCAAGGCGTCAAGATAATCGCGCTCGAAGACCGCCAGAAGGTCGCCTCGATTGCCGTCGTCCCCCATAGCGACGAGGAAGAGGCGGCGGCAGCCGAAGAAATGCCGGCCGAGGACGGCGGCTCCGCGCCGGAAGAGGTCGTGACTCCGGACGAAGTCGAATAAAATGCGCGTCTATGTCCTCTATTCCCCGTTGGACGCGATCGACGTCTACGACGGTACGAGGTTGCGCAAGAACCTGAAGGGCGCCCTCGAAGAGTGCGGCGTGAAAACCGTCGACTCCCTGAGCGACCTTCCCGATCTGGTCCACGTGCTTTCCCCCATACACGAGAAGGAAGCCGTGGACCTGACCGCCATGGGCTACGACGTCGTCTGCTCCGCCCTGTATGCCGAGAACGACCCGGAAGCCCGTTACCTCGAATACGGGGTAGACGGAAAGCCGAAACTGAGCGCCAAAGCCAAGGTCCTATTGACCCGCAGCAAGGCGGTTTACGTTCCTTCCGCCTATGCCGAAAGACTGGTCAAAAGGGAACTGCCGGAAGTCAATACGCTCATAGTGCCGCCGCCGAGCGACCCAAAGCGTTACCAAAACCTCGACGAAGTCACCAAAGGGGCCTTCTACCGTTACTTCATGGTCCGCGGCGGACACGAACACGCCTTCCTTAAGGGCGACTACGACGACGAAGAAGGGCTAGAGGCCGTGCTCAGGGTGGCGGAGCTCCTGAAGGACATCGATTTCTACTTCTTCGGCTTGGCCAAAAGCCCGAGGAAGACCGCTTCGAAGAAACACAGGCTGAACGTCAAGACGCCGGACAACATCCGTTTCTGCGATTCCGGGTCGGACGATCTCTACCGCAGCGGCCTGACCTCGTCTGCCTTCTATCTGAGCCTGTCCTACCGGCATAACGACCCCATCGGCACCTACGAAGCCTTCGCTTCGGGGGTTCAGGTGTTCAGGCTGGGGCCCAGCCTGGAAGGCGACCCCCTATACGGCGACGGGCTGGCCTACGGGTGCCTCACCCCCGAGGAACTCGCCCTCAAGGTGTCCTTGTACCGCAAAGGGGAATTAAGGCCTACTATATCAGCGGAACAAGAAGAGGTTAGGAAGGCTTCGCCCGCAAACGTCGGGAAAGCAATCGTCGAATCCTATAAGGAAGTATTGAAAGGAGCCAAAGATGATTGACTACAAACTCATCGAAGAAAAGCCGGAGTACGTAAAGGAAGCCCTCGCCAAGAAGGGCTGGGACTTCGATCCCGAGCCCTTGCTCAAGCTTTTCGGGGACAGAAGGACCTATCTCTCCAAGGTCGAAAGCAACAAGGCGGAACGCAACCGCCTTTCCAAATCCGTTCCCTCGGTAAAAAAGGAAGGAGGGGATGTCCAGGCCATTTTCGCCGAGGTGAAGAAACTCTCGAGCGAAAACGAGGAATACGAGAAAACCCTCGCAGAAATCGAGCGGTCCATCAAGGAATCGGTGGAAGTACTGCCGAATCTGCCCGATCCGGACCTCGCTGCCGGCTATAAGGAGAACAACCATCCGATTTACCGTTTCGGCGAGCCGACCAAATTCGGCTTTGCCCCCAAAAACCACGTGGAACTGGCCGAATCGCTCGGCCTAATCGATTACAAACGGGCCGCGAAGATAAGCGGCACCGGGACCTGGATATATACCGGTCTCGGGGCACAGCTCGAGTGGGCGCTTCTCAACTACTTCGTCTCCGCCCACCTCAGGGACGGGTACACCTTCATCTTGCCGCCGCATCTTTTGAACGAGGAAAGCGGCTTTACGGCCGGACAGTTCCCGAAATTCAAAAACGAGGTCTTCTGGCTTGACGGCACCGAACCGGAGAAATTCCTGCTGCCTACCGCGGAAACCGCGCTCGTCAATCTGCACCGCAACGAAATACTTCCGCTAAAGGAGCTGCCGAAGAAGTACTTTGCCTACACCCCGTGCTACCGCCGCGAGGCCGGCAGCTACCGCACCGAGGAACGCGGGATGGTCAGGGGTTACCAGTTCAACAAGGTCGAGATGGTCCAGTACACCACCGAGGACGGAAGCGACGCCGCCTTCGAGGAAATGGTTAACAAAGCCAAGGCCCTGGTCGAAGGGCTGGGCCTTGCCTACCAGATCGACAAGCTGGCCGCCGGCGACTGCTCCCACTCCATGGCGAGGACGTACGATATCGAGGTCTATATCCCCTCCATGAACATCTACAAGGAGGTTTCTTCCGTTTCCAACGCCCGGGACTACCAGGCCCGGCGCGGCATGATCCGCTATAGGGGAGAAGACGGGAAAACCCATTACTGCCATACCCTCAACGGCTCGGGACTGGCCACTTCGCGGGTATTCCCGGCCATCTTGGAACAGTTCCAGCAGGCCGACGGATCGGTCAGGATCCCCGAGGTCCTGCGCCCGTACATGGGCGGCCTGGAGTATCTAACACCCAAGAAGTAAAAGCGTATATAATCGCTATGCCATCGCGAGGAGCGGGAGGCGAACCGGGTCAGGCGGGGAACCGAGCAGCCCTAAACCCCCTTCCCCTGTGCGGTGGTTTTTGTTTTATTTGTCCTATGGATTTCATGCTCGAAGCAATCATCGAGGCCAAAACGGCCGAAAGGGAAGGAGAGATCCCGGTCGGGGCGGTTATCGTCAAAGACGGGAAGATAATCGCAAGGGGACGCAACACGAGGGAACGGAAACTCGACATCTCCGGCCACGCGGAGATCGAGGCACTTAAAAACGCCTCGGGAGTCCTCGGCCGGCTTGATCTTAGCGACTGCGAAATCTACATAACCCTCGAACCCTGCCTCATGTGCGCGGGTGCGTTGAAGGCCGCCAGGATAAAATCCATCCATTTCGGGGCTTATGACCCAAAAGAAGGGGCGGTCACCGGCCGCTACAGGGTCTACGACGACAACCGGGACCCCAACCACCCCCTTATCTACATGGGCGAACGCAGGGAGGAATGCGAGAACCTCCTAACTTCCTTTTTCAAGAAGCAAAGAAACGTGTATCATTAACACAAAGCTCAGGAATACCACGGGAACACGGCGTTTTTACAATGTCAAAAAATTTTTGAATTCCTTAGTCCACGCGCGACCTTATATGTTATATTAAAATGTAATGGATCCCATGATTGCCCTAAAGGGCGTTTCGAAGACCTATTCCATCGAAGACCGGCCTTTCCATGCCTTGTCGGATGTGAGCGTTTCCTTCGCTTCCAGCGGCTTCTGTATGGTCCTAGGCCAAAGCGGCTGCGGCAAGACCACCCTTTTGAATATCCTCGGGGGACTAGACAGGGCAAGCGAAGGCGTCGTTGAGATCGAAAGCCAGCCGACTTCCGATTTCAAGGACGCGGATTGGGACGATTACCGCAACAAAAAGGTCGGATTCGTCTTCCAGAACTATTACCTCATCCCCCATTTGGACGTCCTCGGCAACGTCGAAGAACCGCTGGCTTTAAGAGGTTTGGGGAAAGAGGACAGGAAGCGCATCGCCCTGCAGGCTTTGGCCGACGTCGGACTGGTCGGCATGGAAAGGAAAAAACCCAACGAACTTAGCGGCGGCCAGCAGCAGCGGGTCGCGATTGCAAGGGCCATCGCCGGCCGTCCTTCCGTCATCCTGGCCGACGAGCCGACCGGGGCGCTCGATTCGAAGACCTCGGTCCAGGTCATGGAGATACTCAAGGGCCTGAGCCGCACGACCTTGGTCATCATGGTCACCCACAACAAGGAACTGGCCCTGAAGTACGGAGACCGCCTCATCGAAATGAGCGACGGCAAGATCGTTAGCGACCGCGTCGTTAACGAGACAAAACCCGTGGAAAAAGAAGGAGCCGCTTTGGGGAAGAAGGAACGCAAGTCCTCCATGGGCCTGCTTACCGCGGCCGGGAACTCCATGCATAGCCTCAAAGCCAAGGCCGGCAGGACAATTTTGACCGCGTTGGCCTGCTCGGTCGGCATCATCGGGGTGGCTTTGGTCCTCGCGGTCGCCAACGGTTTCACCAACTACGTCGGCAACATCGAAAGCTCGGTCGCGGGCTCGGTACCCGTCACCGTTACCCCGACCTACTACGGATCTGTTTCCAATTCGGAGGACATCGAATTCACCTCTTACCCCGACAGCGACGACCTTTACGTCTACGATCCTGGCTATACCTCCTACGTCGTCCACAGGAACAACTACACACAGGAATATCTCGATTACCTGGAAGGGGCGGTGGAACGGGGCCTTGCCAGCTCGATCATGTTCAACCGCGATAATTTTTCCTTCAACGTCCTCACCGAAGACGGCCATACCGGCACCTATACCATGGTCAGCCAAGACACCTCCGCTTCCGCCATCGGTTCCCTGGTCGACGGCCTGCCGAGCACGATTTTCCACGAGCTTTACGGAGACGAAACAACGCTGTCGAGCAACTACGATCTCATTTACGGGAAGTTCCCCGAAAACGCCAACGAGATCGTGCTCGTCACCGACAGGTACAACAGGATCCAGCTATCCACCCTCGAAGGCCTGGGAATCGTTTCCGCTAGGGAAGAGGTTGCAAGCGGAACGGCGATATCCTTTTCGGAATTGGTCTACGACCGCGAAGGGGATACGGAGTACAAGCAATACAAGGCCTACCGGGTCAGCGACTTCTACCAAGTCGAGGAAAACGGGCCGAAACAGTGGCGCCTTCCGGCTGGCACGGACCACGAAATAGATTCGATTTATCCGGTCGACGAAAACGGGAACGAAGTCGCTCCCGGCGATATCGGCAACATCGACCACTTCGACGTTTCCTACCACGAGGTCGATAGGACCATCTATTACTACGAATCGCCGTATCATCCCGGCGAAGACGCGGCGGATATTTTCGAAAACGACGCAAAATACAATCCGATTGAGCTAAAAATCGTCGGTGTGCTTAGGCCGAACGAGAATTCGGTACTGAGCATGATGCCCGCTTCGATCGGCTACACGGAGGCCCTCGCCGACACCATGGCCGCGGACGTGGCGCCCGGGGGACCGGGCCGCGCGGTCGGCGACCTGACCGGGCAGAGCCTCGTCATTTCCAACACCGGGATTTCCAATCTGAGGACCTTCTTGGCCACTCCCGTCGACGAGCTGCTGAACAGCGGGAATACGGCCGCCATCCAGAACGCGATGAACTCCATCTACAGCTACTACTATCCGTGGGCCTACAAAGGCACCCTTCCGGGCAACGACATGAACGTGGCCGGCTACATGCGCTTCTGCCGCAGCGTCGGGGGAGACCCCGTAAGCGATCTCGACATCGACTTCTCGGATCCGGTCGCCCTGCTCGTCAATTTCCTCGACCCCGATTTCTATAACGGCACGGGGGACGGCTACGACCTCTTCGATTTGGTTGCCTACGTAAATGGCTATAGCCTCATTACCTCCATTTCGATATTCCCCTCTTCCCTCGCGGACAAGCCGGCCCTCCTGGCCTATCTAGATGCCTATAACGCCGACAAGCCGTCGGACGAGCAGATCCTCTATAGCGACATAATGGGCACCATAACCGATGCCATCGGCGTGCTTACCACGGTGATTCCGGCCGTTTTGATCGTCTTTGCTTCGGTGTCGCTCGTCGTTTCCTCGGTCATGATGGCCATCATCACCTACGTCTCCGTCCTCGAGAGGACGAAGGAAATCGGAATACTCCGTTCCTTCGGGGCCAGAAAGAAGGACATACGGCGCCTATTCGAAATCGAGTGCTCCCTAATTGGCATCGTCGCCGGCGTCATCGGCATCCTCGTTTCGCTGCTGCTCACCGTCCCGATAAATGCCATCCTCAACCACCTCTTCCCGGAATTCGCCCTCGGTTCAATCGCCGCCCTGTCGCCTCTGTCGGCCGTCATACTGATTGTCTTTGCCGTACTTCTTGCTCTTCTTAGCGGCCTTGTCCCGTCGAGCCTCGCCGCGCGGAAGGACCCCGTGAAAGCGTTAAGGAGCGAATGATGAAACCGATTAGGTACGCAAGCCAGTTGATGGAAGAGAATATCGCCAAAGCCCCGATTTACGAGGCTTCGGTGGGCGAAGGGCTGACCGGCGAACAGGTCAATAGCCGCCGGAAGGCCTTCTTGACCAACCGCATCAAGAAGCAGGTCACCAAAAGCTATTTCCGCATCTTCTTCGACAATCTTTTCAGCTTCTTCAACATCATCCTTTTCGCCATCGCCACTTTGATGTTCGTTGCCGGAATCGACAGCCTTTCGAGCTACCTTTTCGTCGTCATACTGGCCGCGAACATCGTAATCGGGCTCGTCTCGGACATAAGGGCCCGCGTCTTGGTCGACAGACTCCGCCTGCTCACCGACCCCAAAGCCAAGGTAATCCGGGACGGCAAGAAAGAGGAAATCGCAATCGAGGACGTTGTTCTAAGCGACATCGTCTATCTCGATACGGGGGACCAGGTTCCCTGCGACTGTTTGCTGCTCGACGGTAACTTGTCCGCGGACGAATCCCTGCTTACCGGGGAAGCCGAACCCGTAAACAAAAGAAGGGGAGACACGCTTCTTGGTGCCTCCTTCGTCAAGTCGGGCCACGGTTATTGCCGGGCCGTCAAGGTCGGCGCGGCTTCCTATTCGGAAACGCTAAGGACCAGCGCCCAGACCTTCGGCCGTCCCAGGTCCGAGATAAAGCGTTCCACCCTTTCGATCTTCCTCGTTACCGGCATCGCCTCCATCCTCGTCGGGCTGGCGACCTTTCTGACCTACTATGTGCCGATTTGGTGCGGCCGGGCCGCCGAATACAGTTTCCGGGAATTCGTTTTGCAGCTTTCCGGCAAGATGGTCGCGATGATCCCCTCGGGACTATATCTGCTTACTTCGCTTACCCTCGCGGTCGGCGTCATCGCCATGGCGAGGAAGCGCATGAACGTCCAGGAACTCTACTGCATCGAAATGCTGGCGCGCGTCGACACGGTCTGCTTCGACAAGACGGGCACCTTGACCGACGGGACGCTATCCCTTCACGGCATCGATTTGCTAGGGGACGTAAGCGAACAGGAAGCCAGAAGGCTGGCCTATTCGATAGTGAAGGCCACCGGGGACAGGAACTCCACCGCGGAGGCCCTGCTTGACGCGGGCGAGGGAACGGAAGCCTACGGATCGACGCTGAACGTTCCCTTCGATTCGTCCCGCAAGTACAGCGCGGCGACCCTGAAGGGCAAAGGAACCTACGCGGTCGGCGCCTTCGGCTTCGTCAAATCTAGGGACAGCGCCGAACTATCGAGCCGCATCGAAAGCCTGAGCCAAAAAGGCTATAGGGTTTTGGTCCTTTACCGCGTCAAGAAAGGCATCGAAGACGGGGCCATCGAAGGGATGTCCGAACCCTTGGCCGTCTTCAGCTTCGTCGACACGATAAAACCAGACGCGGCCGCCAACATCAAATGGTTCGTCGATTCCGGGGTGGACATCAAGGTCATCTCCGGCGACGATGCCCTTACGGTCGGAAGGATCGCCGAGCTGGTCGGAGTGCCGAACGCCGGAAGAGCCATCTCCATGAACGGCGTTCCCCTCGAACGGATTCCCGACTTGGCCGACCGCTACACGGTATTCGGGAGAGTTTCGCCGGAACAGAAGGCCGCCCTCGTGGAAGCCTTGCAGAAGAAGGGCCACAAGGTCGCGATGACCGGCGACGGCGTAAACGACATCCTGGCCTTGAAGAAAGCCGACTGCTCGATTGCCATGGCCTCGGGCTCCGCGGCGGCGAGGAACATCAGCCATTTGGTCGCCCTCGACAACGACTTCTCCCATTTGCCCGAAGTGGTGGGGGAGGGCCGCAGGGTCATCAACAACCTCCAAAGGACCGCTTCCTTGTTCCTGAGCAAAACCATCTTCGCGGGCGTCCTTTCGGTCGTCTTCCTGATATCCGATTGGTGCGGCGGGGTTTCCTATCCCTTCACGACCCAGAACATGCTTCTTTGGGAAGTGCTGTCCATCGGGGTACCGGCCTTCTTCCTTTCGCTGCAGCCCACCAGGGAGAGGCTCCACGGCTCCTTCCTCAAGAACATACTTTTCAAAGCCATACCGGCCGGGACGATGGAGTCCCTAGTGGTCTTAGTCATCTATCTATCATTCCTGATATCCCCGGGCTTCATGAGTGAAGAGACCGCGGTTACCATGTCCGTCTTCGCCTTCAGCGCCCTCTCGTTCGTCACTTTGTTCCGGGTATCGCTGCCGCCAAGCAGGTACCGCCTGGCGGTATTCGGGTCGATGCTGTCCTTGGCCGTTCTCGTGGTTTTCCTCGACGTCGCCTTGGCGAAGGGGATTATCCCGCTGGACATAGGCGGGCTGCTCGGCATCGACTATGCGGCGACGTACTTCGGACCCGGACCGCTTAGCCTATGCATCGCCGCGTTCGCGGTCGGCGCGGCGCTATTCGTGGCAATCGAAAGCTATTTGGTAAGACGCAGCCGGCGCAGGGAGGCCGAAAAATGAGAATATCGAAGAAAGTGGAAAAAGCCTTGAAGGAAGGCCGTCCGGTCGTGGCTTTGGAGTCCACGATCATAAGCCACGGCATGCCCTATCCCCTCAATGTCGAAACGGCCCTCAAGGTGGAGGAAACCATTTCCAAAGAAGGCGCCGTTCCCGCGACCATCGGCATCATCGACGGCGAAGCCGTGGTCGGCATGTCGAAGGAGGAAATAGAGGAATTCGGCAAAAGAAAGGGGATTTACAAGGTTTCCTATAGGGACATACCCATCGTGAAGGCCACGAAGGCCTGGGGCGCGACCACCGTCAGCGCGACCATGGTCGTTGCCGAAAAGGCCGGAATCGAGGTGTTCGTCACCGGCGGGATCGGCGGGGTCCACCGCGGGGCGGAACTCACCTTCGACGTGAGCCGCGACTTGAAGGAACTCGGCCTCAGGAACGTCACGGTCGTCTGCGCCGGGGCAAAGGCCATACTCGATATCCCCAAGACCCTGGAAGTGCTCGAAACCGAAGGGGTAAGCGTCCTTTCGTATAGGGAAAGGGACTTCGCTTCCTTTTATAGCCGCGACTCCGGTTATCCCGCGGACTACGTTTTCGCTAGCCCGGAAGAGGCCGCCGCGATAATCAAGGCCAAGCGGGACCTCGGACTACGGGGCGGAATCCTTATATCGAATCCCCCGGAAGAGGAATATGCCCTTCCGAAGGATTACATCGAAGGCTACATAAAAGAGGCTTTGAAGGAAGCCGGCGAGCAGGGGATAAGGGGGAAGGACATCACCCCGTACCTATTGAAGAGGATCACCGAACTGACGGGCGGAAAATCGCTCGATACGAACATCAGGCTGGTCATAAACAACGCCGTCCTCGGGGCGAGGATCGCCAAAGCCCTCACCGAATTATGACGACCGAAGCCAAATTCAAATACGCCCTCAAGGAGATGATGAAGGAAAAGCCCCTTTCCGACATCAACGTCACGGCTCTATGCAAGAAGTGCGGCTGCCACCGGCAGACGTTCTACTACCATTACCAGGACATATTCGATCTGCTCGCCGCGATAATCCTAAACGAGGAAGTGCCGGGCCTTGCCGGGGCGGAAACCCCGCAGGCCATCCTCTACTCGTTTTTCGGTTACGCCAAACACAACTTCACCTTCCTAAAGTCGGTCTACTTCTCGGCGGCCCACGAACTCGTGGACGACTTTTTCTACACGAAGATCCTCACGAGGCTATTGCCCGTGCTGCTCAAGGAAAAGAAGTACAAACTGACCTTGGACGGCTACCGCCTGACCGCGCGGAGGTACGCCCAGCTCATCGGCGACGAATACGCCTACGCCTTCAAGGACTCCTCCTTGGACGCGGAAGGCTTCACCAAGGCCATGCGGAAATTCACCGATCTGTCGCTGAAATACATTTTGCCGGCGCTCGCGGAAGAAGCCGGCCGCGAAAGAGGCAAAACTAGTTAGTCCGGGGTTATCGAATTATAATGTCGCGGTAACTTCCCGGGATGCACACGTCTGGTGGCAAGCCGGAAGCGGGGAAACCGCTATAAAAGGAGTTAGCAAATGAAGAAAAACGACACCTTATCGTTAATCGTCTACGTCGTCATACTGGCCATCGCCTTGGCCGTCGGCATAACGATGGTCAGGCCTCTGGCCCTCGATCCGGCCGTGGAGGAAAGCCTCGGCGGGCTAAGTCCGGTCGTGGTCATCGTCCTTGCCGTTGTCGTGGGCATCATCTTGGCCGCCGGTCTCATCGAACTCGGACACCTGCTCGGGGCGAAAATCGGGAAGTACGAAGTACTCTCCTTCGTCGTCTTGGGACTCGGCGTCAAGAAGAACAAGGACGGCAAATGGAAATTCCACGTCGGCGGCTTCGACGGCCTTACCGGCGGGACCGCGGTCGCCCCGAAGGACCGCGAGAAATCCAGCCTCCGGGCCTATATCTACCTGCCTTTGCTGTTCCTGGTCCTGCTTATCGTCGCCATGTGCCTCTGCATGGCCTTCTCGGGGCCCCAGGAAGCCCCGGAAACCCCGTGGCTCTACCTTTCTTCCCTCATCGTTTTGACCATCGCCGGAATGGTGCTTCTCTACGATATCTTCCCGGCCGCGCTAGACAGCACGAACGACGGCTACAGGCTCGTACTGGTTTCCAACCCCAAGAACAAAATCGCCTATAACGACCTCCTGCTAAGCGAGAAGTGCGCCCTCTTTGGCGAGCCGATGCCGGAAATCGAACCCTACCGCGACCTGACCGACTTCACCGCTTCCATCAATTCGGTGCTTCTCTACGACGCCTTGAAGGCAAAAGACGTCGACAAGGCCCTCTCGATATGCGATATCGCGATAGAGAGCAAGAAAGGCGTTTCCGCCGCGGTCTACGGCGATGCCGTCGCCATGAAGCTTTCCCTCCTCCTTCTTTATAAGGATCTGTCCGAGGGAAAGAAGTATTTCGAGACCCTCAAAAGCGAGGAGAAGAAGTACATCGCCTCGATGCCGAGCATGGCTGCCGTCAGGGCCTATCTCCTTATTTCCGCTTTGATAGAGGAAAGCGAATCGGAAAGCGAAGTCGCGATCGCCAGGCACGTCACCCTTGCCAAGAAGCTCCCCGAAAAGACCAAGGAGACCGAGGAAGCCCTCTATGTCGGAAGCCTGGAGAAGGCCCAGGCCCTCCATCCGGATTGGAACGTTTTCTCCCCCGCCCCCGAAGCGGCCGTCGAAGAACCCGGGACAGAACGGGAAGACGTCATCAGGGACGCCGAGGAAAATAGCAAAGAGGACCAATGAGTTGTTTATGGGGGCTGCCGCAAAAGCCGCGGCGGCCCCTTTTTTTGTGCCACTCTGCCGTCGTTATTTGCGAACCGGTTTATCCGCCTTTCCCGCAAAACCCTCCCCGGACAAAAGAAAAAGGCCGGTTTCCCGGCCTAGATCGGGATACGGTCATTTCCCGCCGATCGCCATCGACGAGATGTAGGCGTCGGGGCAGTAGGAGGCGCTTCCTTCCCTCGACACCCTGTTGTCCAGGTCCTTGACGGAAGCGAGCATCGAAAGAAGGTTCCCGCCCAAGGTGATGAGCGCCAAGGGCTTGGTCAGCTTGCCGTCCTCGATGAGGAAGCCTTCCGCCTGGAGCGAGAAATCGCCCGAGGTTTCGTTGAGGCCGGTCCCCAGCCCGGCGACGTCGGTCACGTAGACCCCCTTCTTGATCTTCGAAATCATTTCCTCGAACGTTTTCTTTCCGGGTTTAAGGAAGATGTTGGAGAAGCCGATTCCGAACCTGCCGGAGCCAAGGGAGCCGTTGCCGGTGGAATCGGTACCGGCCTTGGCCGCGGTTTCCCGGTTGTATAGGTAGGTGGCAAGCACCCCGTTTTTGACTATGTCCTTGGACATCGCCGGGACGCCTTCCGAATCGTAGAAGTAGTAGCCGGTAGTTGGTTCGAGCGGCTTCTCGGAAATGGTCACCTTCTTCGAGGCAACCGGTTGCCCGAGCTTGCCAAGCAGGAAGGAAGTCTTCCTTTCGATTTCTTCCGCCGAAGCCGCGGACACGAAGGAGGGGATGAGGGACGCCATGACCTCGTTCTTGATGACGGTGGGGTAGTTCCCCGAGGCGATCGGCTCGCCGCCGAACTTGGAGAGGGTCGCTTCCGCGGCTTCCTTGACGAAGCCGTCCGCATCGAATCCCCCGAGGGTCCTTCCGACACGGTAGATTCCGTTGTCCTTGGTAACCCCCTCGCTGGTGGCCGGGACGTCCAAGGCTATGGAGAAGTATTCGTCTTTGTCCTTGAGCTTGATGCCCTTGTCGTTTTGGAAGAAGGATTCCGAGCTGCTTTCGCTATAGAAGCACTGGACGGTACCGTCGATGCGCGGGTCATAGGCCATGGCCTTCTCGGCTATGGACTTCACGAGGGCAATCTTTTCGGAGATTCCGATTTCCCCGACGTCGCTAAGCGGCTTTTTCCGGCGTTTGTATTTCTTGGCCCCTCCGTAGAGGCCGACCGTGCTCGTTTCGGATTTGTACTTGGCGGCTTCCTTCAAGGCGGAGATGATTTCCGGGAAGTCCCTCTGCTCGAATTTTTCGGTGCGGTACACCGCGAGCTTGCCGCCGAAAAGGCCGACGGCGACCAGGTTTTTCTGCTCTTGGACGGAATAGGAGTCGAGACTGCCTTGGAAGTAGCTGAACGACATCCTGTTCGAGCCGCTTACTTCGATCTGGAGTCCTTCCAAGCCTTCTTGTTTTGCCAGTTCGAAGAGTTTTCCGAAATTGGTTTTCATAGTGAGTTTCCTCCCCTTCCGCCGACGGTTATGGAACTAAGCCTTATGGTCGGCTGTCCGACGTTGACCGGTACCGACCCGGAGACCGAGCCGCAGTTGCCTTGGCCGAGGGCCAGGTCGTTGCCGACCATGTCGATGTTCATGAGTACCTCTTTTCCCGATCCTATCAGGGTGCAGCCCTTGAGGGGTTCGGCGATCTTGCCGTCCCTGACGGCGTAGGCAACGCTCGCCGAGAAGTTGAATTCGCCGGTGGAGGGATTGACCGAACCTCCGGTGAAACTCACGACGTATATGCCGAGTTTCGTCGAAGCGATTATTTCCTCCGGGGTGCTTTTCCCCGGGAGGATGTAGGTATTGTTCATCCGGGAAGTCGGCTCGTAGCGGTAGCTTTCCCGGCGGGAAACGCCGTTGGGTTCCATGTGCAGACGCCTTCCGCCGAGCCTATCGACCAGGAATCCGACACAGATGCCGTCTTTGATGAGCATGTTGCGCTTGGTCGGTATGCCTTCGGTATCGATGTCGTTGCTGCCCCATTCGCCGGGAAGCGTGCCGTCGTCGACGGCGGAGACGATGGGGGAGGCGATTTGTTTCCCTATCGAGTCGCTGAAGACCGAAAGGTGGCGTGAAGTCGCGGTGGCCTCGAGGGGGTGTCCGCAGGCTTCGTGGAAAAGCACGCCGCCGAAGCCGTTTCCGATGATGACCGGGAAGCGGCCGCTCGGGCATTCCCTGGCTCCGAGCAGCACGACGGCCTGCCTGGCGGCTTCGGTCCCGAGTTTCTTCGGATCGACGTTTTCCTTAAACCAGCCCCAGCCGGCCGAACGGCCCGGGGCCTCGAATCCCGTTTCGACCTTATCGCCTTCGCGGGCAACCGCGCTGGCGGCCATGCGGCCCCTTTCCTCGCTGGCTTTGTAGACATAGGCGGTCTCGCCTTCGGCCACGTAGGTTTCGATGTCCTTATGGGTTTCGAGGAAGGAAGAACGAACCGAGACGATGCGGGGATCGTAACCGAAGGCCGCGTCCTGGATTTCCTTGAGGACTGAAAGTTTTTCCTCGACCGGCGCATCCGAAAGATGGTCTTCGTATTCGTTGACGGTCGGTACCTTTCCCTTTTTCAGGGAAGAGACGGTGAATTTCCTTTCGCCGTCAAATCTCGCGGACAACGTTTCCGCGAGGGCGCCAAGCCCCTTTCGGCTCAGATCGTTCGTGGAGCCGTAAACCGAATCGGTGCCGAGCAAGATCCTGATGCCGGCCCCGTAACTATGGCCGCGGGAGACGCCGTCGACTTTTTTGTCCAGATAGTTCAACGAAAGCCTTTTGGTGTCTTCCACGTAGATCTCCGCGTAGTCCCCGCCGGTGGAGAGGGCTATGTTGAGAACCTGTATCGCTGTGCTTTTGCTAATCATTTGTTTCCCTTCTTTGGAGGATGCTACCACCAAAACGGAGCCAATTCCCGAAGTAAATTTGGTTTCGGGGCATTTTATGCCACATATACGGGCCTTTGGGGATTTTGCCCCGGCCCAAGGCCAATTTTCCGTTTCCATTATCCCCGGCGGGTTGGCTTTGTTAGTATTGTTCCGTGGACGTAAAAGAGGCCTTGGAGGAATTGAGGAGAGACTTCTACGCAAGGAGGCTTTCTTTCGGTAAGGAGGAAATATCCTTCGCCTTGGACCGCGATACCTTCCGGGGGCGGCTGATCGGCTTCCTTACCCCGGAGTACCGGAAGAGGAAGAAACTCCTCATGGAAGGGGAGGTCGTGCTCGGCTATGCGTTCAAGGAATTTTTGCCGCGTCCCGATTCCGCGTACGCCCGCCTCTACGTTTTGTATTCCCCCGAGAGCATATTCGAGCAAAAACCGGCGCTTTACGCGGAAAACGCCAATCTCATAGAAACCTACCGCTTTCCGAAAAAGCCCGCAAAAGCGGAACGGGGATTCAAAACCGCCCTGATCGAACCCTACGCCGACGCGATGGGGTTGGAAGTCCCTACCGATATCGTTCCCGGCCGGCTGCTTCAGCTGTTCATCATCGACTACCGGAAGGAGAGATACCCTGAGACGAGGCTAGGATACAATTTCTTCATCCATAGTCCCGCGATCAGCCGGGAGCTCATGATGCTTGCGCCAAGGTTCGTGCCTTTGCCGATTTACAAAGCCTATTCGGAAGGGGATTTGAAATGACAAGACTTCTTTATTTGGGACATGCTTCGGTCCGCATGGTCAATAACGAGGGCAAGACCCTCTACATAGACCCATTCGCCGGCGACGACTATAAGAGGCCCTGCGATCTATGCCTCATTACGCACGAGCATTACGACCATAACAACGTGGCCCTTCTTAATCCTAGCCCCCGCATGGTCGTGCTCCGTAGCCGCGACATGCTCAAGGACGGCAAATACTTCAGCTACAGCACTTTCGGCTACGACGTCCAGGCCGTCCCGGCCTACAACTCCCACCACAAGAAGGAGGAATGCGTCGGATATCTCGTAAGGACCGACGGCATAACCGTCTACCACGCCGGCGATACCGATTTGATTCCCGAGATGAAGGATTTGGAAAAGGAAAACATCGACTATGCCTTGCTGCCGATCGACGGTTTCTACACGATGACCCCCGAAGACGCGACCAAGGCCGCCGACGAAGTCATAAAGCCGAAGCATCTCATACCCATCCACATGAAACCCGGGATGCTTTGGGATTACCATCAGGACATGAAGGTTACTTCGGCCCGGGCGATGTTCGTGCGGCCGGGCGACGAAATTGCCTTGGGTCTCGACTGAGAAAACAAACCCTCGGGCTGAACCGGTTTCGGAAATAGGGCCGGGCGGGCGAAGTTTTGCGTTGCCAAAGGGTTGCGCCCGCGCGTATATTATGGCGGTAACTCTCTTTGCGGGGCCTTCCCGCAAGGCGAAAGGAGTAAAGAAATGAAAGCGAACATCCATCCCGAATACCACCGCTGCAAGGTCACCTGCGTTTCGTGCGGGAACACCTTCGAAACCGGTTCGACCCTCAAGGAAATCAAGGTCGATACCTGCAGCAACTGCCATCCCTTCTACACCGGCAAGCAGCGCTTCGTCGCCGCCGACGGCCGCATCGACCGCTTCAACAAGAAGCTCGCCAAGGTAGAAGCCAAGAAGGCCGAAGCCGTCAACAAATAAGCGAGGATTTGGTTTAAACTAAAGGCCGCGGGCTCTCCGCGGCCCTTTGTTTATTTTTATGGCTAAGAAAAAGTTCTACATCACGACCCCCATCTACTATCCCTCGGCCAAGCCGCATCTTGGACATGCCTATTGTTCGACCTTGAGCGACATCATCGCCCGCAGCAAGAGGATGCGCGGATTCGACGTCTTCTTCTTGACCGGGCTAGACGAGCACGGCGAGAAGATCGAGGAAAACGCCGCTGCCAAAGGAGTGACCCCGCAGGAGTTCGTCGACTCGGTGGCCGTCACCTTCCTGAATCTATGGAAGCTTCTGAGGATTTCCAACGACGACTTCATCCGTACCACCCAGGCCCGCCATGTCGAGACCGTCCAGAAGATTTTCCACGCGTTCGTGGAAAACGAAGACGTGTATCTCGGCTCCTACGAAGGCTGGTACTGCGTCCACGAGGAATCCTATTGGACCGAGACCCAGGTCGGGGAAAACCACGTCTGCCCCGAGTGCGGCAGGCCCGTGGAAAAGAAACAGGAGGAAGCCTATTTCTTCGCCTGTTCGAAATACGTCGACTCCCTTTTGGAATACTACGACGGGCACCCGGATTTCATTACCCCGGCCGGTCGCAAGACCGAGATGGTCAACAATTTCATAAAGCCGGGACTCAACGATCTCTGCGTTACCCGTACTTCCTTCGATTGGGGCGTACCAGTGAAGGAGCGCCCGGGCCACGTCGTCTACGTATGGCTCGATGCCCTGACCAACTACATTTCCGCCCTCGGATACCTTCAGGAAGACCATTCGCTTTTCGACAAGTTCTGGAGCGATGATACGGAGATCGTCCATGTAGTCGGCGCGGACATCACCCGCTTCCATACCATCTACTGGCCGATGTTCCTCGAAGCGCTGGGCCTTAGGAAACCGGACCGCGTCTTCGTCCACGGCCTTCTCATGATGAAGGACGAGAAGATGAGCAAGAGCAAGGGCAACGTCGTCTACGTCGAACCCCTTATCGAACGTTACGGCGTGGACGCGGTGCGTTACTACATGGCCAGGGAAATCGCCTTCGGCATGGATGGAAGCTTCACCCCCGAGCAGTTCGTCGAAAGGACCAACAACGACTTGGCCAACGACTTCGGGAACCTGCTCAACAGGACCCTGGGGATGCTGGGGAAATACTACGGCGGCGTCGTATCCAAGCGTTACGAAGACGAACTGGACGACCTCGACAGGGCACTGTTGAAGGAAGCGAAAAACACCGTCAGCCTTTACGAGGAATATTTCGACGACCTCAAGGTCACCGAAGCCATCGCCGCGGCGATGGATTTGGTGGCGAAGGCCAACAAGTACATCCAGGACAAGGCCCCGTGGGCTTTGGCCAAGGACGAAAGCAAGGAACATTCGCTATCCAACGCGATGAACGTCCTTTGTTCCGTAATCTATCTCGCCGGCATGCTTCTTTCGCCGGTTTTGGTGGACAAGAGCCCGGCTTTGTTCGACCAGCTCGGAATCCCCGCGGAGAAACGTACCTACCAAGACGCGGTAGGGCTGACCAGTCTCGAAGGCACCAAAACCAACAAGGGCGAACCCCTTTTCCCACGGCTCGACGCGAAGGCCGAGACCGAATACATCGCGGCCCTCATGGCATCCCCCAAGGAGAAGGCCGCCGCCTGATATGCCGTCTTTCGCCCCCTTTCTTCTTCGAGGTTCCTGCGTGGATACCTCCTATGAAGGCAAGGGGGTTTTCAAGTCGGAACGCAAAACCGTTTTCGTCGACGGGCTGCTCCCCGGCGAAGAAGCGGTCATCGAAGTCAAATACAGCCGCAACGGCACCCTCTTCGGGGAAGTGGACAAGATACTGGAGAAAAACCGGCATCGGGTGGAACCCGACTGCCCGGTATTCCTCCGCTGTGGGGGATGCTCGTTCCAAAACGCCGACTATGCCTACGAACTCGAAATAAAGCGGAAGATGGTCGAAGACCAGCTCCGCAAGATCGGGAAAATCGATTTCCCGGTCAAGCCCCTCGTCGGGATGGATAGCCCCGTGGGCTACCGCAACAAAGTGCAGATGCCGGTCGGGTTATACAAAAGCCGTCCGGCCCTGGGTTTTTACGCGCCGTATAGCCATAGGCTGGTTCCGGCGGCCTATTGTCCGAACGACGACCCCATTACCCATGGGATCGCCGAGGATTTCGCTTCTCTTTTGGACAAACTGTCGATATCCCCCTACGACGAGGACAGGGGAAGGGGGGACATCCGCCACCTGATAATGAGGACGAGCCGGGCCAAGAGGGAAGTGCTCCTCGGCATCGTGACCAGAGCCGAGAACTTCCCCCGCAAGAAGGAATTGATCGCCGCCCTGAGGAAAAAACATCCCGAAATCGTTAGCGTCGTCCAAAACATCAATCCACGCCACACCAACGTGATACTCGGAAACCGCGAAAGGATCCTTTACGGCAAAGGCTACGTCGAAGAGGAACTGCTCGGGCTCAAGTTCAAGATATCGCTTTCCAGCTTCTTCCAAACCAACGTCGCGATGGCGGAATCCCTGTTCGGATATTTGAAAAACCACGCAGAAATCGGCTCCGACGACACCGTTTTGGACGCTTATTCCGGTACCGGTACCATCGGGTTACTGCTTTCCGGCATGGCGAAACGGGTCATCGGCGTAGAGGTGGAACATTCCGCCTGCATCGATGCGGCAAACTCCGCGAAGGACAACGGCATAAACAATTTCGAAATGGTGGAAGGCGACGCTACGGAGTACATCGGGGAACTGGCCAAAGAGAAGGCGGACATCGGCTTCGTGGTCATGGATCCGCCGAGGAAAGGTTCCACCCCCGAGTTCATCGGAAGCGTCCTTTCACTGTCGCCCCGGAACGTCATATATGTTTCCTGCAACCCCGGTACCCTGGCCCGCGACCTCGTCGATCTGCTAAAAGGCTTCGAGATAAAGGAAATCCAGCCCTTCGACATGTTCCCTCGCACCTTCCACGTGGAAACGGTGTGCCTGCTTTCGAGGAAATAGACCCTTTCCGTGCCTTTGCGGCTTGAGGACGCAGCCTTCTATCAAATCAGCCAGGTCCTCGACCTCGTCTTCGCAGCCGGAAAGCAGCCACGTCCTTGCTATTGCCGTGATTCCTTCGACGTAGTAGGCGATGTAGTATTTCCATTTCGTCTCGTCGACCCCAAACCTTTTGAGTATCGGCTCTAAGACATGGCGTTTCAGGTAACCGTAACGGGAGTCGCCACCCATCTGGGACGGGTTGTGGAAGGCGGCTTTGTAGACGTCTTTGTTTTCCTTCATGAAGGAAAGAGACGGGCAAAGATATTCCTTTTTGATAAAAACTAGGTCGTCTAGCCCCGCGGTTGGTATTTCGTCCACGATGTTCCGGTTTTTTCTTGTCGAAGGAGGGAACGTTCGGCGCGTATTCGTTGGCGATGTTCTGTGCGTAGATTTTGTCCGTGTTCATTTCGTTTCTCCTTTCCTGCACGGCTTTATCTAACGATTTGCCGGCAAGAAAAAGAACGACACAGAAACGGAAAAGTGTCGATTTCTCGTGCCGTTTTATTTTATCTTTTTAGCTTCGTCCGAAAGAATGTCGTAAAGGGACAATTCGTCCGTTTTATGGGTCTTTCCTCTTAGTCTCTTGTAACTTTTAAATAAAACGACGATCTCCTTGTTCGACATTTTTTCGAAATATTCCACCAAAGCTTTTGATTTTTTGCTGTAATCGGGATGGATTCGCCTATAGAACTCCGAAGGCTTCAGTTTGGATTTTTCCTTTAGAAAATCCTTTAGTTTGCCTTCTTTTATCAGCATAAGTATCTCTAATTCCGGTGTTGTTAGAACTTTCGTTTCCGGCTTGATGAGCGCTTCTTTTATGAAACAGTCGTTTGGAATTTTCAAAGCATCGCTAAATTTGTCTCCGACACGATAGATTCGTAGTTTGCCGGACGATATGGACTGACGGATCATGTTTAGAGTCGCCCCGCTCAACTGTCTTTCGTGGCGGATTGATTCAAACAAAAGGTCCTCTCTTTTGAAGCAAAGCAGGTTCCTATTTAGCAAGAGCTCGAGCAGGGCATACTCGTTTTTTCCTTCAGCTAAGATCAGTTTGCGCTCCACGGGCGAATGCTCTCCTTACCTCGATCGTGCTGTCGTAATTGATCCCGGTCCCGAAGATACCGCTGTCCAATTGCCTTGAAGTCAATAAGCCTGACCTAAGCCTGTGGTCGTTCTTGAGATTCGTTATCCTGATCCCGTCTTCGCCTCGGTGGGTAATGTAAACCGAATCGGTGCGGCTCATTACGTCCAGCGACTCCGTAAGGTGGGTCGAAAAGACGAGCGTTGCGCCTTTGGGGTTGGTTTTCGGGTCGTTGAACAGAAGAATGAGGTTGTTGACTATGTCTTTATGAAAGGAATTTTCTATTTCGTCTACGATGAAAACGTACCCGTTTTTGATTGCAAAGAAAGCCCTCAAGAACATTTCCGTGCCTCGCATGGTCCCCATCGAAAGCAGACTAGCCAGCTTGGCTGTGTTTAGTTTGATTTCCTCTTTCCCTTTTCTTTTGAAAAGGAAGAGATTCGGTTCCGTTGCCTCTATTTTCTCTATTGAGTCGTCGAGGAGGGCGAGGGTTGGGGCAAGAGCGGAAGGATCGGCTGATTTTATGAGCGTGTAGAATGTATTTCTTATCAGGACCTCGCCGAAGTCTTCCGCAATGTTCGTCGTAAAGCAGTCGAAGAAGACGCTTCGACCGGTGAGCTCCGAAATCGAGGAAGTGTCGGGAATGGATTTTGACAAGTATTTTTCCGTCACATCTGAGGCAGATTCGCGTCGTTCGACGACCCCGTTTCCTTTGTATGGCTTGTATGGGGTTACCTTGAGGGTCTGGCTTTTGAATACGTCGAAAAGAGGCCCTTCTTGGGAAATGCCGGGTTCCTGGAGAAGCGGTTTTCCAAGCTTTGTTGAATAAAAATAGATGTTTCCGTCAAGATAAAAATCCATGTCGAGTTCGATTTCATCGTTTTCGAAATCGAATTTGCGATACGGCAAACGACCGTGCTTCAAAATACTCAAAGCATCAACGATTAGGTTGAGAACGGTACTCTTTCCCGAAGAATTCGGACCCACGACCGCGAGGCTTTTGAAGGCGCGGAGGTTTTTCTCTATTTCGAATACCTGATTCGAGAGATCTTCTTCCGATACCCTCGCTAGCGTAAGAAAAGATAAGGTGCTCTTGTGTTTTAACCCCCTGTAGCCTTTGGCTGCGACATTCAACAGACGGAACATATAACTTCCTCCGTCTCAAATGATAACAAACTTTTTGCATTCAGACATAAAATCTGCTTGAAAAGAAAAAAATATTAATAAACGCTTCTTCTTCCCGATGGCTTTCCCATTTTGCCTATTGTCAAGGAAATCATCGGAGGTTTGGCTTCTTTCTTACGGAAACAAACGCGTGAAAGGACTATCCTGGCCTTTCTTCGGCGATTGCGGCGCAAAGGGCAATCGGATTCCGGGTGGGCCGTTCCGTTTGCCAATTCAGGAGTCGACGGCATTAGACCGTTGATATATCGGACGAGGGGTATGTTTCTATGCCAGTGGGACATTCGCAAACTGCCTTTGGTGCACGTCATCGCTATCCGGTGCCTTTATGGTGGATAATTAGGCAAATGGAAAAACTCAAGGTGATAATCGTCGGCGGCGTTGCCGGCGGTGCCTCCGCCGCGGCGAGGCTTAGAAGGCTGAACGAGGACGCCGAGATAACCATCTACGAAAAAAGCGGATATGTCAGTTATGCCAACTGCGGCCTTCCCTATTTCGTCGGGGGAGTGATAAAGGACAAAAGGGAACTGACCCTCCAGACGCCCCTGTCGTTCCAAAGGCGTTTCAACATCAAAGTCGAGGTCAACCACGAAGTCGTATCCATCGATAGAAAAAGCAAAACGGTTGCCGTAAAGGATCTCGAAACCGGAAAGACCTTTATCGATTCCTACGACAAACTCGTGCTTTCCCCCGGAGCCAAGCCGATCGTGCCCAACATCATCGGCAAAGACCACCGGGCCGTCTTCACCTTGCGGAACGTCGAGGACACCTACCGGATCAAAGAGTACATCGATACCCATGATATAGGCCGCGCCCTCGTGGCGGGCGGCGGCTACATCGGTGTCGAGATGGCGGAAAACCTCGCCCGCCTCGGAATCAAGGTGACCTTGGTGCAGAAAGACCCCCACCTCATTAACCCACTCGATGCCGACATGGCGGCCTTGGTCCACCGGGAAATGAGGGGGAACGGGGTCGAACTACTGCTCGGCGAAGGGGTCGAACAGATACTAGACCGCGGGAGCAAAGCCGGGGTCGTCACTTCCGGCGGGCACCGTGCGGAAGCCGATATCGTGATACTTTCGCTCGGGGTCCGGCCCGAAAACAAACTGGCTTTGGAATCGGGATTGGCCCTCGGTCCGCGGGGCGGCATTTCCGTCGATGAGCACATGCTGACGAGCGACCCCGACATCTACGCGGTCGGAGACGCGGTGGAAATAAAACGCCTGCCAGGCGGCGTGAAGGCGCTTGTTTCCCTGGCGGGTCCCGCGAACAAGGAGGGACGGATTGCCGCGGACAACATCGCCGGAATCCCTTCCGCCTACAGGGGTTCGGCTGCCTCGAGCGTCCTCAAGGTATTCTCCCTTACCGTCGCGATGACCGGTCTATCGGAGGATGCCGCGCTGAAATCGGGCATCCGCGCCTCGAGCGTTATATTGTTCTCCAACGACCACGCTTCCTATTATCCCGGGGCCAGGGGACTGGCCCTGAAAGTGGTCTTCGACGAGGATTCGGGGAAACTGCTCGGCGCTTCATGCATAGGAGGAAGCGGGGCGGACAAGAGGATCGACGTTTTGGCCACTGCTTTGCTTAACGGCATGAAGGCCCGCGACCTAAAAGACCTGGACCTGGCCTATGCCCCTCCGTATTCTTCGGCCAAGGATCCAGTCAACATGGCCGGTTTCATGGTCGAAAACGTCGAAAACGGCCTGCTTAGGCAATTCGGGTACGACGAATTGGCGAATCTGCCGAAAGACGGTTCGGTAATCCTTCTGGATGCCCGTACCCCGAGGGAGTATTCCTACGGACACGTCGAAGGATTCGTGAATATCCCCGTCGACGAGCTGAGGGAGAATATCGATAGGCTCCCGCAAGGGAAAGACGTCTACGTCATGTGCCAGTCGGGGCTTAGGAGCTATATCGCCTGCCGCATCCTCGAAGGCCACGGATTCAAGGCCTTCAACTTCAAGGGAGGGTACATGCATTACGCCTATCTGCACGAGGATAGACTGCTTTCGGGCGAGACTTACCCGTGCGGTGAACCGAAACGGCCCTAGAGTCCGAGGCCGTATTAGAGGATAATCGAATCGTGTCAAACCTAGAGGGGGTCCCTTTACTCTCGATAATCATCCCGTGTTTCAAAGCGGCCCGTTACCTGCCGGAGAACTTTCGCAGCATTGCAAAAGCCCTCGGCGGCAGGAACGACGTCGAGGTAATCTACGCGGTCAATGTCTCCGAAGGGGACGATAGCCTTGCTATCCTCCGGGGTTTCATCGGCGGCGACCCGCGCTTCAAGGCCTTTTCGACCCCGAGGCAATTCAAAGCGGGCAAAACCCGCTATTTCGGCGCGGGGCACGCGAAGGGCAAATATATCGGCTTCATAGACGCCGACGATACGATTTCGGAAGATTATTTCGACGTAATTACCCCGTATCTTGAGAAAAACGACTTGGATTTGCTGGGTTTTACGGTGTCCTACATGACAAACGGGAAAATCCGCAAATCCTTCATGAGACCGAGGATTTCCGGAGACGGGAAAAAGCTCCTATCCAACCTTCTCGTCGACTTGTGGGTGAGGGCCTATTCGGTTACGAAGATATACAGAAGGGAATTGCTGTTTTCTTCCCCGATACCCATTTCGCCGATGTTCGAGGATACGGTCTTCACCGCGGTCGTCGCCACGAGGGTCAGACGGTTCCTCGTCCTTCCGAACTGTCTTTACCTCTACCACAAGGGACTTAGCCAGTCGCTTACCGCCAAGAAAGACGCCCTGAGGTATCAGGAGCACGCTTTTGCTTTCATTCTTCTCAGATGCTACTTCGATGCGAATGGCTTGGACTGGGCCAACCGGCTTCTTCGGCGTTTCAAGATAAGAAGCGACCTTTCTTTGCTTTATTCGAAGTGGCGTTCCAAGAAGGACGGCATGGACCCGGACGGGGCGAAAAAGGCCGCCTTTGTCTACAAGGCGGCAATGGATTTGTCGAAACCGGTCTTCGAGTCCTGCCCGGAGCTGGTGAAAATTTACGAGGGCTGTTTAAAAGAGGCTATTTGATCCGGTGCTTGTCCGGATACTTGTCGTAGATCCGGTGGTAGTAGCCGTCCCATAGTTTCTTTACGTTGCCCTCGCTATAGAAGTCGCGTATGGCAAGGGACTGTTTCCTTACTTCTTCGTAGTATCCTTCGTCGTCCCTTAGCCTTTTGATGATTTCCGCGAACTCGCCGTTATCGTGGCCGACGGTATAGGGGGAGAGGAATATGTCCTTGTAGAGATCGAGGTCGCGGACCAGGAACGGCAGTTCCACGTTGATGCACTCGAGCAAGGTCATCGGGAACAGTTCCTGGTAGGAAGGCAAAAACAGCATGTCGGCGGCGTTGAATACCTCGTTCATCTTCGCCCTCGGGACGATTCCCAAGAACCGGAGGTTGGCCGGCGGATTGTCCATCAGGGCCTTGATTTCGCTATAGCCGGACGTGATTTTCCCAAAGGAGAACCCGCCGGCCCAGACGAACTGCATGTCGGGATTTCTTTTGGCCACTTCCGCGAAGTCCAATACCCCTTTCCGGGTTTGCGTCTGGCCTACGCCCAAAACGGTGAAGACGTCTTCCCTCAATCCGAATTCCCGCCGGGCACTCAGTTTTCCCTTTTTGTCCATCGGATGGAATTCCTCGTTGCTTACGTAGTTGGGGATATAGGTGATCCTGTCTTTCGGAATCCCTATTTCCTCCAGCGATTTCATGTAATAAGGATTGACGACGATGACTTCGTCGGCCTTGCGGTAGAACCGCAGGACGTACCACTTGTAGGGGCCGAACATGAAACCGGGCATTTTGAGGCTTCCGTCGTCCTTGTCGGGGATGAAGTGGACGTAGCAGACGTTTATTACGTCCTTCCTGAACTTGAAATAGAAAGACGGATTGACCGTATGGAAATGGCAGATGTCGTAGTCTTTCGGATGCTTTCCGTTGACGGATATGTCCAGACCATCGATCTTCTTGACCAAAGAGACCTGTTCGAAGAAGTTGCTTCCGACGCCTTGGCCCTCGATGTTGAGTCCTCCGGCATACATGTTTATTTTGAGTTTCCGCATGGGGTAATCATAAAAGAAGGAGAGGGAAAGGGAAACGGGAGGACACCGTTCTTCGATATGGCGACCGCTTCCCGGAACCCGTTCCCCTTCTCCGGTTTCTATGCCGACGCCGGTCGCACCGACGTAGCGGGGATCTGCCCAAAAGAAGGCGCCGAACCCCCCGGATGCCGTGCCCGGCCGTTGAAAGAGGACAGGCTGCGTTTTTTCAGCCACGTGCTGCAGAGGACGGATTATCCCGCCTCCACCAAGAACCGGGTATGGGAGTTGTTAAATTAAAGAGGAAAACCCGCTCCGCGGCGGGAAATCCGTTTCTAACGCGGCTTTCGCTGCAGCGCCTTGTTTTTTTCACTTTCGTCCTCCTTGGCATCGCGATCTGCTGGTTGCTTGCTTTCCACGGCGTGTTTCCGTACCAATGGCCCTACGCGTGATGCCTTCATGTTCGCCGCTTGTTTATTGGGAAGGTTGGAAGGCCAGTGGCCGACAAGGATGCCAAAACCGGCATCCTTTTGCTTTTGGCTATAGCCCATCGATTTGCCAATGCTTCCATAAAGCTCGACCTCCACGTAAAATATGCGAAAATTCACTATGCCATTTTATTATTAAAGTAAATTATGTCCAATTGGCAAAAATAGAATCAACCATTGCCGGGGTTTTAATTTTACAAATAAAAAACAGCCGATGACGCCGCTTTTTTATCTTTGTCTTGATTTCTCCGGGGGGGTATTAAACTTTTAGAGAAAGGAGAGGGGAATTTTATGAAAACTTACAAAATTTTTAAGTCATCGTTGAAAGTAAGAAAGCTCGAGAAGGTTCTAAACAAGATCGACGGCCTCGGATACACCTACGTCGACATTATCCTCGGCAGGGGTTTCTTCTTCCCGTGCGCTTACGTCATCGCCGTCGCTAAGTAGCCGACATGACGATCTACAAAAGTCTTTGGAGCGAAGCTCTTAAGATTTTCATCTGTGCCATATTGTTCTGGCTCATCGTGCCGCTCGTGATCCTGATAATCACCGTCATGACCGTGAGGAGGGACATCTTCGAAATAAGGGACGACAGGATCATCCATACCTTCGGCCTCTTCTCGAAGAACGAGCAGATCATACTTTTCAAGAACGTCCTCGACTGCCGGGTTTCCGTCCCTTTCTGGGGAAGGATCTGCAAGTACGGCGACATCTCTTTATCCATCATCGGTGGAAAGAGGGTAGCCATCCCTTACGCGAAGGACCCGGAGGAAGTCCAGGCACTGCTCAGGAAGTACATCGAAAAGGCCAGGACCACCGATATGGCCCAGGTTCTTGCAAACTAGCCAAGAACCCCATTCTCAAGACGGGACCACATTCCCCACGATGATTCCGAGGGAACGTTGGCTCGCGGGAGCGCCAGCGTTCCCGATCTCCGAAATCCGTTGCCGCGGAAGCGGCCGATAAGGATGCTCGTAAGGGCATCCTTTTTGTGTTCGTCCGTTCCTTTGGGGCCTCTTTCGCCCTCCTGGCGTTCTGCGGAATTTTCATGGTTCGGTGCCCATGAAAATACCCCTCCTCCCTTTCGGGATTCGGGGTATTGGCTAGACAACTTTCCTTTCGATTTCCGACAAACTCAGAGATTGTCGATGTTTGCCATGTCGAAGAAAACCAGGATGAGGTAGCCGTCGTTGACGGCTTCGACGTAGAAAGCGTGGACGCCGTCGTCCAAGGTCGTTTCCTTGGTAAAGGCCGCCCCTCCGTTAAGGGAATCGGCAAACGGCGTGTAGCCCAAGGCTTCCAGCGCTTCAGCATAGGCGGCAACACCGGCTTCCGCGTCCGCGGATTCATCGCCGTATACCAGCATGGGAAGCATCGGGTCTTCGGTCCAGTCGACCCAGTTCGGTCCGTTGAATCCACTGATGACGGGGAAATTGTCCAAATCCTCTTGGCTCATCACCGTCAGAAGGGTATCGACCGTGGCTTGTTCGAGCAGATCGGCAAATTTCTGGGAAGGTATTTCGTCCAAGACTTCGTCCGGGGTTACCGGCAGGGTAGCGGAACCGATGTCGGAGAATTCCACCATCGTCGAGATGTCACCGCCGGTGGTTGTTACATCCATCACGCCATTTCCGATTTCGAGGGTCAGCTTCTGTCCGTCGTCGGCGGCGAAGATGGTGAAAGTGGAAATGCCGCCGTCGATTCCCTTTTTGAGCTCGTATTTGCCGTCCGAGACCTCGTCGAATACCGCCCGGTCGTAGTTCAAGGAAGGATATAACCCGAGTTCTTCGAGGGAGCCTTCCATCGGCTCGTTGGATTTGATCCAATAATCGCCAGACTTGACGGCTTCTTGGACCAGACCTTCGCCAACCGGGTAGTAGAAGTACTCATAAAGTTCTTCCTCCCAATCGTTGTAGGTTTTGTAGTAGATTCCTTCGTCGTTGCAGATCAATACCGAATCGTATTCGGAGGAATCGCTTATTTGAGTCAAAACGAAATCGTGGTTTTTAAGGCTGGCCTTCGTGTTGTCGAAGACCTCGTCCTCGATTGTTTCGTAAGGAGGATAGGCGTAAACGAAATCATCCCCGGTGATGGCTTCGTAGGTTCCGGACAAAGTGTAGGTATAAGACGTCTCGAAAGCGAAGGAGACATCCACGTCGACGCCTTCCTCGCCGGGAGTAATCTTATAAGACACCAGGTCGAAACCCGGGTTGCCGTAAAGCTGGGTTACTATGGCCTGTTCGGCGTCGTCGCCAACGGATTTCAGTTCGAACGTGCCCTCGTTTAGGGAGAAGTCGGCCGCGCTTAGGGAAGCGAAGTAGTTGGAGAAGCCGTCGGCGGCGAACTTGTAGAAGTCCTCGGCGGCCGGATTGTAGTAGTCGTAGTAGTTGAAATCGTTGTCGATTCCAAGACGCGTGGCCTGTAGCTCGTCTTCATCGGCCTGGACGTAGGTCTCGTTTAGGTAGTCCTGGCCCTCCATGTCGACCAGGAAGGTTATTTTGTCGGCAAGGGAATAGACGTCCTCCGTGTATTCGTCGGTACCGTCGACGGTCGTTTCCGTATAGGTCGCGGTCAGATGGTAGCCCCCGGCTAAGGCTTGGAGGGTTTCCGCCAGATTGAATTCCTCGGCCGACCCGGAACTAGAGCTTCCGCCCGAGGTTCCGGGCGTATTAGCGCAGCTGGCCAGGACCAATAGCCCGGCCGCGACGGCTGAGATGGTTTTTGCTTTTTTGGTCATTGCTTTTTCCTTTCGCAGGCACGGATTTTATATGCCGTGTTCCAAATGTCACGCACAAATTGACGGCGTTGGAAAACATGTCGTTTTTGCGGTGATTTATGGACGTTGTTTTTGCAAAAATAGGTAGATTACCCACCTTTTCCTCGTTTCCGATAGCCTCTAAAGGCTATAAGTTCTTCCCTTTTTTCCATTCGGGTTTCAGACTTTTCACATGCCGAAAATAATTCCCCCGGACCATATAAGCGTCAGGAACGCGCGGGTCCATAACCTAAAAGGCCTTTCCGTCGACGTACCGTTAAACGAACTCGTCGGAATAGCTGGAGTATCGGGCTCCGGCAAGTCGTCCCTTGCCTTGGGCGTCTTGTACAGCGAGGGATCGAAAAGGTATCTCGAGGCCCTTTCCACCTATACGAGAAGGCGGATAAGCCAGGATTCGCCGAGCGGCCATGCCGAAGTGAGAAACGTTCCCAGCGCGATAGCCCTTAGGCAAAGGCCCATCGTCCCCGGAATCCGTTCGACTTTCGGGACCATGAGTGAACTCAACAACGTCCTCCGGCTCATGTTTTCCAGGCTGGGCAGCCACATGTGTCCGAACGGGCACATGGTCCCGCCGAGCAAAGACGTCGCTTTGGGAAAGGACCTGGTCTGCCCCGTCTGCGGGGCGTCTTTCCCCGGACCGAGCGCCGAGTCTTTCGCCTTCAATTCGGAAGGGGCCTGCAAATCGTGCGGCGGTACCGGCGTCAGGCTTTCAGTCGACCGGGCCTCCCTCGTACCCGACGAATCGCTGAGCCTGGAACAGGGCGCCGTCGCTCCTTGGAATTCGCTCATGTGGTCGCTTATGGTAGACGTGGCGAGGGCGATGGGCGTCAGGACCGACGTCCCGTTCAAGGAATTAAGCGATAGGGAAAAAAGCATCGTCTACGACGGTCCCATGGAAAAGAAGCACATCCTCTATCGAAGCAAGAAGGGCGATGATTTCGCCGAACTCGACTTTACATACTATTCGGCGGTCAACACGGTCCTTAACGCCCTCCACAAGGCCAAGGACGAAAAGGCCATGAAAAGGGTTTCCAAATTCCTGAAGGAAGAACCGTGCCCCGACTGCCACGGGAGCCGGCTGAATCCGAAGGCCCTAAGCAGCCGCTTGGACGGATTGACCCTCGCCGAAGCGGGAAACCTCCCCTTGAACGAACTGATGGATTTCGTAAAGGCCCTACCGATACGCCTGCCCGAAGAGGTGAAAGACATGGCGGAAGGCCTAAGCGGGGAATTCCTCCACATGGGCAAAAGGCTCGTCGATCTCGGATTGGACTACCTTTCGCTTTCCAGAAGCGGCGAAAGCCTTTCCACCGGCGAACGGCAAAGGGTCGAGCTTTCCAGGGCCGTGAGAAGCGAAACGACCGGCGTTCTCTACGTTTTGGACGAGCCGTCCATCGGCCTTCACCCCCATAACGTCGACGGACTGCTAGGCGTATTCGACGATTTGCTCTCGCAAGGCAATTCCATCGTCATGGTGGACCACGACGAGAGGATACTGAAGAGATGCGACTATCTCATCGAACTAGGCCCCGAGGCCGGGAAAGGCGGAGGGAACCTGGTGAGCAAAGGCACGGTGGAAGAAGTGGAAAACGACCCTTCCTCCTTGATCGGCCCGTTCCTAAGCGGAAGGGAAAAAGTCGCGGTGAGGAAGAAATGCGAGGACGCCCGCATGTTCGAAAAGGGCGAAATACGCCTGACGACCACGCCGATCCACACGGTCGGCCATCTGGATATCCGCATTCCAAAAGGAAGGCTGAGCGTCGTAACCGGCGTTTCCGGATCGGGCAAGACCACGATGGTTTTGGAATCCCTGGTGCCCGCCCTCAAAGCCAAGATAGAAGGACGTCCCTTGCCGGAACACGTGACATCGATAGAAGGGGAAGGCATATCGCGGATCAACCTCATAGACGCCACTCCAATCGGGGCCAACGTGCGTTCGACCGTTGCCACCTATAGCGGCGTCTTGGACGATCTCAGAAACGTTTTCGCCAGACTCCCCGCTTCCAAGGCAAAGGGACTGAAGGCAGGGGATTTTTCCTACAATTCCGGAAGTCTCCGCTGCCCGGAATGCGACGGCACCGGGAAGATAACGTTGGACGTGCAGTTTTTGCCCGACATGGACATCGATTGCCCTAATTGCCGCGGCCATAGGTACAAGGAAGAAGCCGGCGCCATCAGGTGGCCGGACGAAGGCGGGCTGTCGATCGTCGATCTGCTGTCCCTTACCGTGGACGAGGCCTTGGAGAAAACCAAGGCGATAAGGAAGTGCCGCGACAAGCTTGAGGTTTTGTCGAAGCTGGGCCTTGGATATCTTACCCTCGGAGAAGCCACGCCGAGTCTGTCCGGCGGGGAAGCCCAAAGGCTCAAACTGGCTTTCGAAATGGGGAAGATGCAGGAAGATGCCCTGTTCGTCTTCGACGAGCCGACCATCGGGCTTCACCCGCTCGACGTACGGCTTTTGCTCAACGTCTTCGACGAACTTCTGCAAAACGGCGCCACCATCGTCGTCATCGAACACGATTTGGACTTCATCGCCAATAGCGACTACATCGTGGACCTCGGTCCCGGCGGGGGCATCCACGGCGGCAAACTGGTCTACCAAGGACCGGTAAACGGCATCCTCGCCGCGGAAGGTTCCTTAACCGCGCCCTATCTCAAGGGAATGATATAAAAAGGCCGTTTTTGCGGCCTTTTTCCCTTTTTGCAGGGATTATTTGAGATTTTGCCTCAGGAATAAATCTATTTTGTCGAAGGGGATCAGCTTCACGTTGTCGTAGAGGTCGATGTGCTCTGCTCCCTTTACGAGATATAGCTCTTTGGGGTCGTCCGCGAGGTCGTAGGCCCTTTGGCTATAGGAGAGCGAATGGGCCTTGTCGCCGGCAATGAAGAGTATCGGACGCGGCGATATCTCCTTTATGTGGGCCAAGGCGTCGAATACCAGCATCGTCAGGCCGCTGGTGGTGGTGAAGCCGCCCCTGGCCCGGACGTGGTGCCCGCGCGGTAGGGCGTAGAAGCGGTTCCACTCGTTGGTGACCGGATCGGTTTCCGGAAGGGAACCGAGGTCCTTGTATGGCTCTTCCGGAAAATAGGGTATGTACTCGGGCCGGTCGCTGAGAAAGTCCTCGTAGCGCTTCTCGGAGAGGGCCTTCTTCATTTCGTAGATCCCCTGGCTATCCAGATGGTTCATGCCCCTTACGTCGGTCATGTCGTACAGGGAGGCGGTGATGACCGCCTTGATGCGGACGTCCATGCTCGCGGCGAGCAGGCTGAAGCCGCCCGACCCGCATATCCCCAGTACCGCGATCCTTTCGCGGTCGACGAAGCCGACCTTGGTGCCGAGATAATCCACGCAGGCCATGAAGGATTCGCTGAACAGATCGGGCGAGGAGAGGTTGCGGGGTTCGCCGCCCGATTCTCCCGTATGTGCCTGGTCGAAGGCCATGACGACGTAGCCGCGTCTGGAGAGCTCCCCGGCGTAAACGCAGGGACCTTGTTCCTTGACCCCGCCGTAAGGGGCGCCGACGATCACGGCGCTTAATCCGTCATCGTGGTTTTCGGGGTAGTAGATATCGCCGGCAAGACATAGGCCGTAGCGGTTCTTGAACCGCACGTGTTCCCTTATAACGCCTTCGGGTAAAGGAGCGATGTAGCCTTGTCCGTTATGCATGTTCAAATCCTTTCCAGGGTAAGGCGGAAATTTCCCTCCATTACCGCCTTTTTCAAGCCTTTTGTATCCTTTATACGTCCCAGCCTCGTATAGGAATAGGGGGTCGCGAAGCTTTCGTAGAAGACGACCAGGCAGTCGTTTCCGAACAGCATCACGTCTCCCGCTTCGATGCTCCCTACTGCCTCGGAATGGCCCGGAATGCAGCCCTCGAAGTAGTGGTATAGCTCGTTGCCGTTAAGGGGCGACATCTCGACCGGATAGGACTTATCGAGGAGCCAATGCACCGAATCGGTATCCAGGAGGTCGGCGTTTAGCCTCGTGGCCCCGAGGGTCAGGACCGCTTTCACCTTTTCCACGGGCCAATTTTAGTAATTCGCAACCATATAGGTAATACCTAATTATTAATGGGATATATGCTTCGCGAGCATATATAATCAAGCCATGGAACTGCGTCTCGTCCGTTACTATTTGGCCCTATGCCGCGAAGGCTCCATCAGCAAGGCCGCTTCCTATCTCCATATAAGCCAGCCGACCCTGTCCAGACAGCTCGGGGACATGGAAGACGAACTCGGGGTAAGCCTATTCAAGCGCGGAAAGTCCGGGATCGTCCTTACCGAGGAAGGAACCCTTTTCAAGAAAAGATGCGAGGAGATAACCTCCTTGGTGGAAAAATCGATCAGCGACATCAGGGGCGAGTCCCAAGGCGGAAGCGTCTACGTCGGTGCCGCGGAAGCGGTGGCGTTTGCTTCCCTTGCCAAGGCCGCGGCTGCCTTGAAGAAAAAACTGCCTTTATTTTCCCTCAACATGGTCGCGGGGGACTCGGTTTCCACCTTCGAAGGGCTAAGGAAAGGCATATACGACTTCGGCCTGACGTTCGGCGACGTGGACGGATCGCTTTACGAATCGTTCGAAGTCGGAGAGCCTTCCAAGTGGGGGATAGTGATGAGGGAAGACGATCCGCTTTCCTCTTTGGAATCGGTAAGAAGGGGGGATGTTGCCGATAGGCCGCTGATCCTTTCCCGCCAGGGGCTGGAAAGCGGCCTATTGCTCCATTGGCTCGGCAAAAAGAGGGAAGAACTCGACATCGCCGCGACTTATAACCTCGGATACAACGTCGCCTTCATGGTGAACGAGGGACTCGGGTACGCTTTTGCCTTGAAAGAACTGTTGCCCGAGGGGCAAGGGGCCTTGGTATTCAAACCGCTCGAACCCGGGCTCAGCATGCGGGCGCGGCTCGTCTATCGCCGCGATGCCGTCTTTTCCTATAGCGCTTCCTCCTTCCTGCAATACCTGAAGGAACACGAGGATTTGGCCGGGAAAGTTCAAAAATAATCATTGAAATTTTGCGTTTTGCCTTTATTTTTTGAGCACCTTAAAAGGAGGTAAGAAATGAAAAAGACGCCACTACTTCTATTGCTTCCGATGCTGGCCTTGGCGGCCTGCGCGGGAGGAGAAACCACTTCTGGTTCCTCGGAACCAAGCGAACTCGATGCCGCTTTGGCCGCTCTCGGCGGCGAAATAACGATCACCGGTACCTCTACTAGGAGCAGGACGTTCCCCAACCCCTATTATTCTGAAAACGACAACGTCTCCGTCTTCAACGATACCGTAAGCTTTGCCGCGGATGCTTTTTCCTCGCTTTCCGAAAGGCCGGCCGACGAAGCCCGCGACAGCCTAACGGTATTCAAGGGAACCGACGGCTTGGCCAAAACCGAGTACCTCGCGATCGACAATACGATAGGCTACGAAAACTATCTCGTGGACGGAGAAGCGGTACCCTTCAAGGGGAACTTCGACAACCCCCTTGCCGGTTTGGCGGAAGAAGACCTCACGGCCGTTGCCGGATCCACCGGCGAGTACGAATTGCCGGCCGACTTGGGCCTTGATTTGGCCCACCGGATCTTCGGGGCCGGTTATTCCGGACAACTCGTCCTTTCCGTCGGCGAGGAAGGCTATGGATTGACCGGAACCCTGAAAGGCAGCGAGAAATTCGTGAGCACCGGCACCTATACCGCCGTCGATGTCGAAGTGGTTGTCGATTACGAAATCACGCTTGGGGCGACCGTCGAAGACACCGTGGCCGTCGGCACGACCATCGGGGAACTCGATTCCGTGTTCGAAGGAGCGGAGGACGGATTTACCTTCTCCACGTTGATGGAAGGCGAGGAGACAAGCCGCGTCTATTTCGACGGGGAGAACATCCTTTTCACCATGTTCGGAATCGGCGGTTCCGAACCGGCGATGATGGACTGGTACTTCACGCCGAATCCGGAAGGCACCATGGATCTCTATTGGTATTTCACCTTGGACAACGAAAACTTCGAGTGGCTGCCAAACGATCCGGAGATATACGAAACGTATTACGAAAAGGAAACATACGACTATCTCGCCGGTGATTTGGCCGAGCTATCCAGCGGCATCTTCTACGAGGACACCGACGGAAGCTACAAGGTCAAAGACATCGCCCTTAGCCGTATCGGGGCGATCATCCCGATGGTCCACGACGCCCTGCTCTTGGCGCCTTACGACGACTTCCGCCTCAACACGACTGCGGCGACCTTCGCCGTAACCGGGGAGAAGTCCTTCCAAATCGACGTCACTTCCGTCTACGGAACCGGGGCGGTATCGACTGTCACCGCATCGTTCGCCTTCAGCAACATAGGCCAAACCGAATTGCCGTACACTCCGGTACTACCGGAATAAGCCGGTTCAAGGAAAGGGGCTCCGGCCCTTTTCCTTTTTTGTTTTACGTCCGTATTTCTCGAGCCCTTAATTGATCTCGATCAATGGCTCTGATAGGTTTACTCCCATGGAACATTCCATTTATTCGAAGCAGTCCGGGAAAGCCTATTATTTCAACACCATCGACGCATTCTTGACCGACGAACCCGATTATATCCTGGGGCAGTTGACCAGGTTCGGAACCGACTTTGGCTTCGATGATACGGTCGAACAGTCCAAGGCTTGGCAAAGCCAGATTTGGGAACTGCAGGAGAAACTCAAAAGATCCGGCTGTTCTGGCGACATCATCTTCGAATACGACATCGTTAGGATGGGGAAAAGGATCGATGTCGTGCTGCTGATCAAGCACATGGTCTTTTCGCTCGAATTCAAAAACGGGGCGAAGAGCTACGAGGCCCGCGATGCTGAACAAGCCGAGGATTACGCACTTGATTTGAAGAACTTCCACAAGGAATCCAAAGATCTTTATGTCTGCCCAATCCTCGTAGCCACCGAAGCCAAGGACTATAAGAACAACAGGATAGATGCCTATAGCGACAAGCAGGTCCGCCTGCAATATGCAAACAACGAAAACCTTTTGGATAGGGTGGAGGAAGTAGCAAAGGTTTACGGGACCAACGAAAAACTCGATTTCGAAAAATGGTTTAATTCCGAATACCATCCGACCCCGAATATCATCGAAGCGGCCCTAACCGCATACCGGGGCCATAACGTCCATGAAATAGCAAGGTCGGAAGCTGGGCAGGAGAACATTGACAAATGCGAAAAGGCAGTTGCCGAGATAATCGAAAAAACCAAAAACCAGGGAGGAAATCCATAATTTTCATTACCGGCGTGCCTGGAGCCGGCAAGACCTTGGTGGGTCTTGATATCGCCGCGGGCAACCTCAAACCCGACGGCACTTCCGGGGCCGTTTATCTATCCGGGAACGGCCCGCTGGTCGAGGTATTGAGGAAAGCCCTGACCGACGACGCGTTGGAAAGAGTCAAAAAGGGAAAAGGGAAACACACAAAGGAAGAAATCAAAGCCGGCGTTGCCACTTTCATACAGGCCGCCTATGCCTTCAGGCGCTACAGCATCAACCATAGCGACGTCCCACCGAACGAAAACGTCATCATTTTCGACGAAGCCCAGAGATGCTGGGACAAGGCCAAACTATCTGATTGGTCAAAGAAGAAAATGAACGTCCAAATAGACGTAAGCGAACCACACTACTTCCTTTCCGTAATGGATAGAAGAAAGGACTGGTCCGCCATAGTTTGCCTAGTCGGCCTTGGCCAAGACATCAATGACGGTGAAGTCGGCATCGGGGAGTGGTTCTCGAGTGCCATAGACTATTTTCCCGATTGGGACATCTATTATTCTTCTGGCATATTCGGTCAGCAGGAAGACGCGAGAATCGACAAGAAATCGGTATTATCCTCACAGAAATGCCATCAAATAGACGGTTTGCACCTTAGTGTCTCGGTGCGGACCTTCCGAAGCGAGCAGCAAAGCGCCTTCGTGGACGCGGTTTTGGCGCAGGACTGCGGAAAAGCCCGACAAATCTACACCCAAATCAAAGACAAATTTCCCATTTTCATTACGCGCGACATCCGGGCGGCCAAACGTTACATCCGGGGGCAGGTAAGAGGAAGCCAGCGCTCGGGAATCGTCATTTCGAGCTCCGCCCAACGCTTGAAGGCCGAGGGCGTTTACTCTTCCATCGATATGAATCCTTCCCAGTGGTTTCTTTCGCCCAAAGACGATTTGCGTTCCTCCGACTTCATGGATGTCGCCGCGACCGAATTCAAGGTCCAGGGCCTCGAACTCGACTACGCCATAGTCGGGTGGGATGCCGATTTGCGGATCAATCCCAAAAACGGTAAATGGGATCCGTATAGCTTCAGCGGGAGTTCCTGGAAACACCGCAACAGCGAGGCCCGCCAGCGTTATTTGGTAAATGCCTACCGCGTCTTGCTAACCAGAGCCCGCCAGGGCATGGTCATATTCGTACCGCTAGGGGATCTCGACGGTTTTGACAAAACTAGGAACCCCGAGTTCTATGATGGTATCTACAAGTACCTCCACGGGGAATGCGGAATAGAAGATTTGCCCGAGACTTTGCCGAAATGACGGTTTTCGCAAAGCCAAACCCTTGACCCGCCACTCTACTTCCATAAACTACTTTTCGTTAAAGGAGTTGTTCCAATGATCGATTCGATTCTGAAAGCACATGGCCTGGCCAAGGCCAAGGGCCTTACCCTCAAGGCCGCGCTGAGCGCTTTGCTCGTCGTGATGGCCGTAGCCCTTCCCCAGATCGTGCATATCTATGCCGGAGCCGCGGGCGGCATGACCTATCTGCCGATGTATCTACCCGTCATACTCGGCGGCCTGCTATTGGGGTGGAAGTGGGGACTCGGCATCGGACTTCTTTCCCCGATTGTTAGCTTCCTCATCACTTCTGCGACCGGCAATGCCATGCCGGCTCTTGCCCGCTTGCCCTACATGGTATTCGAACTTGCCGTTTTCGCCGGCGTTTCCGGTGCCTTCAGCAAGCCGAGTGCCAAGAATCCCCTGTTCGCCTTCGCGGGCGCTTTGGCCGCGGTGGTCCTCGGCCGTCTATCCTTCCTCGCCGCCGCCTACATCTTCGAAAGCGTCGGCGGCCTTTCCGGGAGTCTCATCTGGAGCCAGATTCTCCAAAGCTGGCCCGGAATGCTCATCTCCGTCGTCGGACTGCCGCTTTTGTCGCTGCTCCTATATCCCTTCGCCAAGGACAGGAACTAAGCCGTTGGCAAACGACCCGTTTCCCCAAGCAGGAAGCGGGTTTTCTTTTACTTGAATCTTTATAAAAATAGCACTCTACACTTGCGAGTGCTAAAGAACATAGTATGATACCGATTGAAAGGAGGAACCTTTCATGAACGAAGGAATGGAAAACTACGCCGAAGATCCGAACGTTTTGGACAAATTCGGCCGCAACATCAACCAAGCCGTCAAGGACGGCAAGGTCGACCCCGTCATCGGACGGGACGAAGAAATCCACAAAATAATAGAAATCCTGGCCCGCAAGACCAAGAACAACGTCATATTGCTAGGCGAACCGGGCGTCGGCAAGACGGCCATACTCGAAGGCCTGGCCGAACGAATCGTGAAAAACGATGTACCGTCCACCTTAAGGGACAAGGAAATATACGAGCTCGATATGGGCGCCCTCGTCGCCGGGGCCAAGTACCGCGGCGAATTCGAGGAGCGTCTCAAGGCCGTCCTTAACAAAATCAAGGAATCCAACGGCAAGATAATCCTCTTCATCGACGAAATCCACCTCATCGTCGGCGCCGGGAGAAGCGACGGGGCCCTCGATGCCTCGAATATGCTCAAGCCGATGCTCGCCCGCGGCGAAATCGACTGCATCGGCGCGACCACTCTATCCGAGTACCGCCAGTACATCGAAAAGGACAGGGCTTTGGAACGGCGCTTCCAGCCGGTCATGGTCAACGAACCGAGCGTCGAAGACACGATCACCATATTGAGGGGATTGAAAGAGAGATTCGAATCCTTCCACGGGGTCCGTATCACCGACGGTGCCCTCGTGGCCGCCGCCACGCTTTCCAACCGTTACATCACTTCGCGCTTTTTGCCCGACAAGGCCATCGACTTGGTCGACGAAGCCTGCGCTTCCATCAAAGTGGAAATACAGTCTTCCCCGGCCGAACTAGACGACATCGAAAGGAAACTGCGCTCGCTCGAAGTGGAGAAGGTCGCCCTGCAGAAAGAGACCGATGAATCGAGCAAGCGCCGCCTTTCCGATCTCGAAAAGGAACTGGAGGACGGAAAGAAGGAGCGCGATGAACTCTCCAAGAAGTGGGAGAAGGAAAAGTCGGAGATCAAGCTCGCCCAGGACAGCAAGGAAAGGCTGGAAAAGGCGAAGTTCGAACTCCAGACCGCCTTCAACAACGGGAACTACGCGCGGGCCAGCGAACTCCAGTACAAGGAAATCCCGGAACTCGAGAAGACCATCAAGGACCTCGAAAAGGGCGGCAACGACCGTCTTGTAAGCGAGGTCGTGGACGAAAACGAAATCGCCCGCATCGTCTCGAAGACCACCGGAATACCGGTCAGCCGCCTGGAAAAAGGCGATAGGGAAAAGGTCCTCGACCTCAAGGACACCCTAAGCAAGCGGGTCATCGGCCAAGACGAAGCCATCAGGCTGGTAAGCAACGCCATACTCCGCCAGAGGGCCGGCATAAAGGACTCGAACCGCCCCATCGGCAGCTTCTTGTTCCTCGGTCCTACCGGAGTCGGCAAGACCGAAGTCGCCAAGGCGCTTGCCGAGGCCCTGTTCGACAGCGAGTCGAACATCATAAGGATCGACATGTCGGAGTACATGGAACGCTACAGCGTTTCGCGCCTGATCGGCGCCCCGCCGGGATATGTCGGATACGAAGAAGGAGGACAGCTGACCGAAAAGGTGAGGCGTGCCCCGTACTCCATCGTGCTGTTCGACGAAATCGAAAAGGCCCACCCCGAAGTCTACAACCTGCTTTTGCAGATACTCGACGACGGCCGCCTTACCGATTCGCAGGGCCGCACCGTGGATTTCCGCAACACCATCATCATCATGACGAGCAACCTCGGAAGCGAGTATCTCCTCAAAGGGGAGCGCGAGCCGGTGAAGGAACTGCTGCATAGGACCTTCAAGCCCGAATTTCTCAACAGGATCGACGAAATCGTCTACTTCAACCCGCTTAGCAAAGACGTGCAGATGAAGATAGTCGACAAAATGCTCCGCCTGCTCGGGAATAGGCTTAAGGGCCAGTACTTCAGCGTCGTCTTCGGCGATGCTTTGAAGAAGTACATCCTCGATTCCGCCTATAGCCCCGAGTTCGGCGCCAGGCCGATAAGGCGTTTCATCGACGACAAGGTCGAAACCGCGTTGGCCACGGCCATCGTGGAAGGCAAGATGGACACCGAAACGGTCTATCAGGTCGACTACGACGGACAGAATATCGTCATCAACCCCCGGAAGTAATCCTCCCGGGGGTTTTCCTATCTGCCAAATCGTTTATCATCTAACCATGAATCTACTCTACTGCGGCAATCTGGCCATGTTCGACGGGATGCTCTCGTCTTTGCTAAGCATCGCCTCCAGGAGCCACGAGAAACTGGATGTTCTCATACTGACCGGGGATTTTTCCGACATCAAAAAGGAATACGTTCCAATGGGCGAGAAGGAAGCGGAGTACATCGGGGACACGATAAGGTTCTACAACCCCGATTCGAGGATAAGGCTCGTCGACCTCACCGGTCCGATAAAGGGCGAAATCGCCAAAAGCAAAAACAAAAGGGGCCGTTTTTCTCCCTATTGCCTCCTGAGGCTCTTCCTCGACGAAGTGGAGGCGGTGCCCGACCGGCTCCTATATCTGGATTGCGATACCTTGGCTCTGGGGGACATAAAGGAATTATTCGAATACGACCTCAGGGACTCGATGCTAGGCATGGCGAAAGACGCGGTGGGAAGCGTCTGGCTGAACGCGGATTACTGCAATTCCGGCGTGCTTTTGATGGATATCGCCAAAATCCGGGAAACCAACATCCTTTCCCTTTGCCGCCGGGCGGTCATAGAAAAGAGGATGTTCATGCCCGACCAGACCGCCCTGAATCTCTATTTCAGCGACAAGATCGCCTTCTTGCCGGAACGCTTCAACGAGCAGAAGAAGGTCAGGCCCGACACCCTCATCAGACATTACTGCGACGTCATGCATCTATGGCCGGTACTCCACGTCACGCGCGTCAAGCAGTGGGACGTCAAAAGGGTCAGGGAAGTACTTAAGGACCATTCCAACGACGAGGTGCTCGATACATTCCTGCTCCTCAAGGAAAACTATTCAAAAGGCATAGCCCCGAAGGGCACGCTTAGCCATGCTAAGTAGGATAAAGGCCCCGTTGGCCGTCTTCCTCGAAGAGAGGGATTGGCTCCGCTTCAACAGCAGGAAAAGCCTTTCGAAGACCCTTTTCATCGAATGCGGGGAACTGAGCGACGACCTGCACGCGGGTAGCATCGAAGGCCAAAAGGAAGAGGCCGGGGACGTCTACAGCGCCCTTCTCCAGCTGGACATGCTCCGGGAAAAGGAAACGGGGGAGAGCTTCGACGACCGCCGTCTGGCCGAAATGTTCGAGGAGGCCAAAAAAGGCGATGCCCTCGCCCTGACGGACGCTTTGCTGATCCAATCCTCCAAGATGGTCGATCCGGATATCGGGGAAGGGGACTATTACGGGCTGTTTCTCCGGTGCATGGACCTATATGCATCCTATATGAAGACCATGGGTTTCGATCCGCTTGCCTGCCTTAACGACAAACTGAAGAAGACCGCGGCCCACTACCCGGTGGAAAAGTGCAAGGGCAAGGCCACCAAATACACGGAACTATGAAAAAAGAGCCCCGCGGGGCTCTCTGAATGGACTATTTACCTGAGGTCGTCTTCCGAATCGTTGAAGATCGGAGATTCCTGACTGGCGATTTCTTCGAGGAGATCGCCATAGCCAATTTCGGTATACATTTCGCTGTTTTCCATGGGAGGTAATCTTCCTTTCTGCCTTCCGGCGCCCCAAATATATTGCAGGCGGGAAGCCCGGCAAGGGGGGTAGGCCCTGAAAACGTTTTCAGAAAGGGGTTTCAGAAAGGGGTTTCAGAAAAACACCCGATAAACACTAAGGAAAATATCTCCACTTGGAAAGCGTTTTCATTTAATTAAGCCTCCGCTTTGCCTCCGTTGCCGCCCAGATGGCGCTTATTGGAAATAAACTATCCAAACAAAACCGATTTGGTAATAAGATATGGCCGAAAGGAGGTTTCGAATAAAAGAAACCGGAAAGAAGAAATAGAAATATGTATACAGACGAGAACAAAACCTCGGCCCTGGCCGCGAAGCTCAGCGCTTACGACTACGTGGTCCTGGACACTTGTTCCCTGATGGAAGATTCCTTCCCGATGTGGTTAGACACTTTGTCGGGCGGAAAGAAGTATTGGAAAGAAGAAGGCTTGCAGATTTTGGTCCCGGAGGAATGCCTGCACGAACTGAAAAAGCATATCCGCGACAAATCCAAGAAGAACATAGCCAAGCGCATAGCCGCCAAGCGGGCCAGGAAGATAGTAAGGCACGCGAAATGGCACAAGGTGCTGACCTTTTTGAAAAAGGAAAAGGGGCCGTGGGCCATCGCCGACAACGCCATCTACAACTTCGTCAATCTTCACCGTCTGACCGAAAGGATAATGGTCATCACCCAGGATAAGAATTTTGCCTACGATCTACTCGAGCAAAACCATCTCGGAAGCCAGAAAGGCTACCCAGTCCAGGTATTCAAGATCGGACGTTTGGGCGACCTCATCTTCAATAAGGGTGAACGGGCGGAACTATACGGGTTCCGCGCGGTCAAAGACCAGCCCCGTGGCGAAAACGGGAACCTCCCGAATAGGAAACAGACGCCGAAACCGGAAACGGATCCGCTTCTGAAGGGCGACATCCGGATCAAGGCGAACATCGATAACCCGACCTATCCTTTGGATAGGAAAATCGCCGACATCAACGCCCAGATCAAGGCACTCGACGAGGCCGGAAGCGACAAAATCGCGTCCCTGCACCTCTACTTCGACAAGAAGTCCCTTGCCGAACGCCTTGCCGGGCTGACCGCGAAGAAGCAGCCCGAGCCAAAAGATGAAGCCGCCAAGGCCGAGGCAAACAAACCGACCGAGCAAAAACCCGCCGAAGCCAAACCCGAGGCCCCGCGCGAGACCAAGCCCCTTAAGCCAAAGGCCCTCGCCAGCGGCAAATCCCTGGAAGAAGCCGTCCGCGGCTACTGCCGGGCCAAGTCCATCATCGTCCGCGACGACTCGGTACCCTACTTCGCCGCGGTCCACGGCCCCTTCGACATCACCGAAAAGACGGTGGCCGAATTCCTGGCCAATGTTCCCGGCGACAAGGAACTCGACTTCACCGGCGATATCGGCGGCCTGCCTATCGGCCTGAAGACCTACGGCAAGTTCTTCGATGCCTACGACCCGATAATGCTTATAAGGTCCGGCGTTGAAAAAACCGCGCCGAAGGCTGAAGGAACGCCGAAAACCCCGCAAAACGAGCCCGTTGCGGCGCAAAAAGACCATAAAGAAGTCAAAATCGCCGTAGCGAAGACCCCGGCCGAGGATGCAAAGCCGGCCGGCAAGCCCAAAGCCGAAAAGACCGTCGTCATCAAAAAGGAAGACGGTACCATCGAGGTCAAGGGCACCAACCGCAAGGACGTCCAGGCGACCCCGAGGGCAGTAGTGCCGAAGGGTGCCACCCTGATCGTCGGCGTTCCGGAAGGCCGGAAAAAGAATGCCATCGACCGCAAGGCCAGGCGCATCGAGGCCGAAACGGCCAAGAAAGCGGACGGCAAGGCCAAATCAGCACCGGAAGCCGAACCGAAACCCCGGTCCGAAGCGAAAGAGGAACCCAAGACGACCGCCGTCAAGGTCAAGGCAAAGAAGCCGCTTTCCCCCGAACTCGAGGAAGCCAGGAAGGCCGATATGCGCCTGAAGGCCAACCTGAACAACCCGAACTACCCCAAAGCCAGCGCCGTAAAGGAAATCGCCGCCCAAATCGAAAGGCTCCACAAACTGTCGCCTTACGAAAGAAGCGGCCTGACTTACGGACTTAGGGAATTGAAGAACCGGGAAACCGAGCTCGGAAAGGAAAACTAGGAAGGTTCCCTAAAAGGGAAATCGCCTTGCCCTAGTTGTCCCTAAAGTGTAGTATTCCCATTGCCAATACGGAGTAATTATGAAAAAACAAACCATCATGATCATCGGAGGGCTGATTGTCGCCCTCCTGTGCCTTGGCGCCTTCCTGTTCCCGATCGGGGATGGCTTGGTGCGCACTACCACGAGCGGCATCGTCGAGGCCTTCTCAGGGTACGACTTCATCTTTACCAACGATGCCTCCGAAATCACCAAGGAAGCCACCGGCGGAATGATCGCCGCTTTCGTCCTTCTCGTCATCGGGACGGTCTTCGGCGTCTTCGGGCTGTTGCTTCCGCTAACCGGATCAACCAAGTTCTCGGGCTTCATCGACGTCATCTCGGGGCTCAGCCTCGTCGTTACCGGGGTTTTGCTTTTCCTAGCGACCTCGCTTATTCCGCTTCCGGCCCTCGCCAATGCCTCCTATACCCTCGGATACGGCTTCTTCATCGCCGCGATACTCGCGGCCCTAGGCGGCGTAATCGAACTATTCATCGGATTCTTCGGAATGATTGGGAGGAAGCAGTAAAATGGCCAAGAAGAAAAAGACAAAACCGTTGACCATAGTTCCCCTCATCGGGGTTGTGCTGGCGATAGCGGCCGTGGCCTGCCTATTCGCCCCGGGCGTCAACTCCTACACCGCCGCCTTCGGGTCGGATCCCGTGTACGGGTCTTCCCCTCTTAGCGGCTTCGACTTCTTCCTGCAGGGCTTTACCGGCGGCTACGACATCCCGGAAGGGCTCAACAACGTCATGAACCTCGGGCCCTATGGCGGACTAATCGCGGCCTTCGCGCTTCTCTGCGTGGGCGTCGCGCTGCCTCTTGTCGGCGTGCTTCTGGCCCTCATAGGCCTCAAGAAGGCCGGTGCCGCCCTTGAAATACTAGGCGGGGCGGCCGTCGTCGTCGGCGGGGTCATGTCGATACTCGCCCTGAACATCGCCGGGATCAGCGAGGCGTTCGACATCGGCATCGTCGAGGCGGGATTTACTCTCGAGTACGGCCTCTGGCTGACCGGCATCGCCGGTATCTTGGGCGGAATCTGCTCCGTTGCCGGCGGCGCGGTGAACGCGATCAAGTAACCTCGTAATCCAACGGGCCATCGCTCTCGCGGTGGCCTTTTTCCTTGCTTTCGGGACCATCCGCCGATTTGGGGCCTATCTATCCATGTGGAAGGGACAATCGAGATACCGGAAGGATATATCGGGGAGATGACGGGCGTCATGTCCAGGGTCTTGGAACCCTTTGCGAGGTTCTACGCGAAGGCGGATTTCCATTTCGGGGTAAAGGAGAGGCTTATCTCCCTATACCTTCTATATAAGGAGAAGGGAAACGGAAAGGAGGTAAACCAAGTCCTCGAGGACATAGCGGAAACCCTGAACGAAAAAGTCGAAGAAAGCATAGAAATCAAGGAAGGCTATATCCTCGTCGCCCCCGATTTCAGGGCATACCGTCAAGATTTCATCGATGTTTTGGAAGCCTTTTAGGGCTCGGAAAATTCCTTTTGAAAAATTAGCACTTTGGTGTTGACAGTGCTAAAAAGGGGACTATAGTATGCTTAGCACTTGGGAAGAACGAGTGCTAATAGAAAAGGAGTTCCTCTTATGAAAAGAAACGAACTGTTGAACCTAACCGACAATGACTTATTCGACCCCTTCTTCGGGGCGATCAGCTCCCTCTTCGGCGATGAACCCGAAGAACGCTATGCCCTAAAGAAGCTTGATATGCGCTGCGACGTCACCGACGAGGGCGACCACTTCCAGATCGCCATCGACATGCCGGGCGTCAAGAAGGAAGACATCCACGTCTCCCTCGAAGACGGCTACCTTGTCGTCAATGCGGAAGCCAACCGCAGCGACGACGAAAAGGATTCGCACGGAAAATACGTCCGTCGCGAACGCTACAGCGGTTCCGTCTCCCGTTCCTTCTATATCGGTGAAGACATCGAAGAGAAGGACATCAAAGCCAAGCTCGAAAACGGCTGCCTCTTCCTTACCTTGCCCAAGAAAGAGCAGAAGGCCGTCGAGGAAAAACATACCATCGCGATCGAATAACCGCGCTGGCGGCTCCCGTGAGTTGGTCACGGGGGCCGTTTTTCTTTATGATATGGGCATGAAAACGCTTCTGAAGAACGCCCGCATCATGGATATGGCCTTCGGGGAAGGCATATACCGGGGCGATGTCTTGATCGACGGGGACACCATCGCCTACGCCGGGCCCAAAAGGAAAGACCTCAAGGCCGAAAGGGTCATCGAATGCCACGGGCATCTGCTGATGCCCGGCTTCAAGGATGCGCATACCCATAGCGCCATGTCCTTTGCCCGCTCGCTGAGCGACGACCTTGCCCTAGCTGACTGGCTTAACAAAAGGATATTCCCCCTCGAGGATCTGCTTACGGGCGAAGACATCTACCATCTTAGTAAAGTGTCGATACTCGAATACCTCAGCAGCGGCATTACTTCCTGCTTCGACATGTATTACCACCCGGAGGAAATGGCGAGGGCGAGCATCGATTTGAATTTCCGGACCGTCCTCTTGGGGACGGTCACCAAGTTCCGCGAATCGGTGGAGGAGATGAAGGAAAGCTATAGGAACATCAACGGGGCCAATCCCCTTGTTTCCTATCGGCTCGGGTTCCACGCGGAATACACGTGCTCCGACGAAATACTGAGGGAACTAAGCAAGGCCAGCCACGAACTGCAGTGCCCGATATTCACCCATATTTCCGAAACGCAGGCGGAAGTCGAAGGCTGCAGGCAAAGGCACGGCGGCATGACCCCGCCCGAATACTTCGAGTCGCTGGGACTATGGGACTACGGGGGAGGGGGCTTCCATGCGGTGGCCTTCACCGACAAGGATATCTGGATATTCAAAAAACACGGCCTGAGCATCGTGACAAACCCGGGCAGCAATTCCAAATTGGCCTCGGGCATCGCCCCTCTGGAGAAGTTCGCGGAAGCCGGGATAAACCTCGGTATCGGCACCGACGGGGCCGGCAGCAACAACGGCCTCGACATGTTCTACGAGATGAGACTTTGCTGCGTATTGCAGAAACTTCTCAACAAAGACCCGGCGTCCTTCGATGCCTTGCTGGCCCTAAGGGCCGCGACCGTCGGAAGTGCCGTCGCGATGGGACTGACCGACTGCCTGTATCTGAAGGAAGGACAGAAGGCCGACATCGTGATGATCGATCTCGATAGACCTTCCATGCAGCCCTTCAACAACATCGCCAAGAACCTCGTCTATAGCGGCGCGAAGGACTGCGTCGAAATGACCATGGTCGGCGGACGCATCCTCTATAAGGACGGGAAGTTCCACGTCGGGGAGGACATTGACCGCATCTATTCCAAGGCCCAGGAAATAACCAACAGGCTCAAAGCCCGAATAGGGGAATGATTTCCCTTTGCCGCCCCGCGACCACGTGGGGCCGGCCTTCCGCGTCTATGTAGACGTCGGTTTCGCTGCGCATCCCGAAGCCCGGCGTGTAGATACCGGGTTCAAGCGAAAACGAGGTGCAGGGCACCAGCCTCCTATCGTCCTTGCTTTCGTAGTCGTCGATGTTGGGTCCCGGGCCATGGGGTGAGACGTCCACCCCGATATTGTGCCCGGTGCGGTGGGTGAAATATCCTCCATAGCCTTTTGAGGTTATGAAATCCCTGACCAATCTATCGATTTCGTAGCCTTTGACTTCGTCCTGCGGGAGTTTCGAATCGAGGTAGTTTACCGCGAGATCGATGGAATCCACGAGAACCTGGAACGCTTTTGCGAGGTTTTCGGGGACGCGGCTGCCGCAGTAGGCCATCCAGGTGATGTCGCTATAGACGGCCTCAGGGTCGTTTATTTTCGCCCACATGTCGATGAGGACCAGGTCGCCCCTACGTATTTCCGCGTGGTCGCTAACGCTTGGGGCGAAATGGGGATTGCTGGCCCTGCTATTTACGGCGACGATCGGAGGATCGTCGGTGACCATCCCTTCCTCTTCGTAACGCTTCGCGATGAATCGCTGGATTTGGAGTTCGTCGCTATGGCCTTTGGAAAGTATGTCCTCTTTTATCTTTTTGAAGGCCTCGTCCTTGATCAGGAGATTCAGGGCATTGGCCTTTTCCTGAAGCTTCCGCGACTTTTCCCCGTAAGCGGCGTAAAGCTGCGAAAGAAGGTCGCCGCTAGGCACTATCCTCTTTCCTAAATCAATCAGGTATTTGACGGACCCGTAGTCGGCATAGCTGACCCGGGGGAGGAGGCCGTTTTCCGAATAGTCCGCCATAATGACCCTGTAGGGGGCAAGCGCCTTTTCGATAAGGCCGAGCATTTCCCGGTAATCGCGGTAGACGCGTTTGTCGAAGTCTTTGCCGTCTATGAAAATGCTGTCGATGAGATGGCATATGGCGATGGGCCTGCCTTCTTTTGCGTGTATGACCGCGATCTTGCGGGTAAGCATCTTGTCGCCGAAGTCGGCCTTGGCCAAAGGATGTTTTCCTTCGTAGTCGAAATAGACGTAGGCATCCGCCTCTTTGCGGGTTAGTTCTTCGAATAGTACCTTCTTTTCCACGGGATTATCCTAAATCCACTTGGCCGCGAGGCCAATAAACGAAAGCCGGATTTTAGCAGACGACCGGATAATCCGTGTCGAGCAGGGGCTCGACCCCGAAGGTCATTTCGATTTGGTGGACGTAGTTCGGCAAATGGTTGGTTGAAAAATAAACGTCGCACACGCCGTCAAGGACATAATGGTCGGACCATTCCATGTTTTCGGGAAAAACGAAAAATTTTCCCCGCTATATTAATGGGTTTTCGCCGGTTGCTCGTGCCTTTGCTTCCAAACAGGGTAGAATGTCTGCGATGAACGACATCCGCAGTCCCTACGGGGAAGGGCTTGATCCCAACCGTCTCTACGAGGAACACCCCAATCCCTATTTCGAACGGAAACTCTACATGCCCCTCAACGGGGAGTGGGATTTCCTGATGTCGAAAGACAAGAAGGACAGGGACTATGGCGAAAAGATACTCGTGCCTTTTGCCGTCGAGACCAGACTATCCGGCATCAACCGCAAGGTGGAGGCCGACGACTATCTTGTCTACCGCCGGGAAGTAAGGGTACCCGAGAACTTCAAAGGCAAGTCGCTATTGGTCAACTTCACGTTCGTCGACCAGGTGGCCGAAGTGTATTGGAACGGCCAATTGCTCGGTACCCACGAGGGCGGGTATCTTCCCTTTTCCTTCAAGATCGACCGTTACAAGGACGTGAACGTTTTGGAAGTAATCGTCCAAGACGATACCGATTCCCCGGTCTACCCTAGGGGCAAGCAGTCCAATGACCCCAAAGGCATATGGTACACTCCGACGAGCGGCATCTACGGCCCCGTTTATCTAGAAGCCGTTCCTTCTAGCGGCTACGTCACCAAACTAACCATAAAACCCGATTTGAATAGGAAAAGCTTCAAAGTCGACTGCGCTTTTGCGGGGAAAAAGGGCGAAGCGGTGCTTTGCCTCTACCATGACGGCGATTTGGTTTCCCGCAAATGCTTCTCCGCCAAAGCGGAAGTTTCCGGCGTCGAGATATCCGCGGTCGGCCCCAAGGGGGAGTACTTCGTCTACGACCTCGATAATCCGAATCTCTACGAAATGGTCCTTTCCTATAACGGGGACGAGGTTTCCTCGAGCTGCGCCCTGAGGCAATTTTCCATCGTCGGCGAAAACGGCCGCAAGGCCTTTGCCCTCAACGGCAAGCCCCTATACGTCTCCGCGGTTTTGGACCAGGGGTATTTCCCCGAATCGGGACTGACGCCCCCCAGTTACAAGGCCATGGAAGGCGATATCGCCTTGCTTAAGAGGCTAGGATTCAATGCCTTAAGGAAACACATCAAGCTCGAGGTCCCGCGCTTCTACTACCTGTGCGACAAAATGGGGATGCTCGTGGCCCAGGACTTCGTCAACGGCGGAAGCAAATATAATCCCTTCCTCATCGTCGCCGCGCCTTTCATCCATCTTCCCATCAAGGACAACCATTACTCGTTGCTGGGCCGGAAAGAAAAGAAGGGCCGGGACTATTTCTACTCTTCGGTCTACAAAACCCAGGATTATCTGTTCAATTCGGCCTCCCTGTTCATGTACACGGTCTTCAACGAAGGCTGGGGACAGTTCGACAGCGAATCCCTTACCGACTACGCCTACGGCCATGATCCCACGAGACTTTACGATGCGGCTTCGGGCTGGTTCGACCAAGGGGCCGGCGACTTCTGCAGCAGGCACGTTTATTTCAGGCGGGTCCGCCTGCGTCATGGCAAGGACCGGATACTGAGCCTAAGCGAGTTCGGCGGTTATTCCTACGCGGTAAAGGGCCATACCTACGGCGACAAGGCGTTCGGCTACAAGCTCTACCGCGATCCCGAGAAACTGGAGCGGGGCTTCGAAGAACTATTCGTCAAGGACCTCTTCCCGAATATCCGCAAGCACGGCCTCGCCATGTCGGTTTTGACCCAGCTTAGCGACGTGGAAGGGGAAATAAACGGGCTGGTTACCTACGACCGCCGGGTCCTCAAATGCGACGGGCGGAAAATAGCCGCGCTGAACGAAGAGGCGCAGGAGCTTTTCCTGAAAGGAAGATAAGTGGACAACGATAAATTCTATTCCGATTGCCTGAAAGGCAAAAAAGGCGAAGCCAAGGCCATGATGGCCAAAGCCATCGTTTCCTATGCCGAAAGCCGCGGGGCCGACCTCCTTCTCGACATCGCCGAAAGCAAAGGGTACGTGCCCCTGTTCGCCTACCGTTACGGGGAAGAAGAAATCTACCGGCCCCTCGACCTATTGGTGAATTCGGGAGAATCGAGCAAAAACGGGTTTTACCTGCCGCCGCCCATCAGGGGAAAGCTTCCTCTTTTTTCCCCGTTTCTCGCCCAGAAGGGGCAACGCGAAAGGGCCTTGGAGGAAAGACTGAGGAAACTAGGCGGCGACATCGAAAAGAGGACCTGCATCCCTTATGGCGAGAAAGATGATTTATACGGCAGGGTCCTGGCTTACGGGTCCGCCCCAGCGGCGGCCTTCGTTTCCAGCTACTACGGGGCCTACGCGGAACCGCTACCTGCCCTAATCGCCCTCTACTGCAACATCATGGGCAAGGTCCCGGCCGTCGGCTTTTTCCTAAAGGAAAACCGGGCCGCTTCCTATCGGGTTGGCGTCTATGCCGAGGTACTGCCGGAGCCCTATCTTTTGGCCCGCGCGATCGCCTCCAAGTGCGACGGGGTTGCCTATATAAAGGGCCTTGCGAACCCGCTGGGCAGACTCGGGAAAGAGGAAGCGGAAGGCTATGTCCGCGCCTTCGCCGCGGCCATGGCCCTCGAGGGCCGGCCCCTCTTCCATATCGACGGGATTACCAGGGAGGCCAAAGAAAGCGGCGAATCGCTGCTCAAACCCGACTGGAAGGAAATCGCGGTTTCGCCCAAGGAAATAGATTCCCTATACGGTTCCATCGCCGGCGGGAACGTCCGGCCTTCCGCGGTAGTGATGGGCTGTCCCGAACTGACCCTGACCCAGATGGAAAGCTACACCCGCCTGCTCCGGAATCTCGGGGGAGGGCATCTCCGGCACCCGGTCTATTTCAATTCCTCGAAGGAGAACATAGAGAAGTTCCTTTCCTCCCCTTCCGGAATCGAGTTCGCCAAGATGGGCGGGAAGACCCTTAGCGTCTGCCTTTTCAGGTTCGTGGCCGATTCCGGCCTCGGGAAAAGCAGGATCGTCACCAGCAGCCCGGCCCTCTCCAAGCTCGGGGTCGCCTACCTTTCGGCCCGGGATGCCCTTAGATTGGCTTCGGAGGGACGCATATGAACAAGAAAGCACAGGGACGTCCTTTGATGTGCCGGGCCCTGGAAGGGACCGCGCTTGTGTCGCGCCCCGCTTTCGACCCGTATCTGAACCTCCTTTGCTCCACGAAGAGGAAGTTCCATCATGCGGTATGCAAAGAGCGCGGGAACCTCGATTTATACGGCAATTCCCTCCAAGGGAAGATACTCTGCGTCTCCTCCTTGGCCGGTCCAGAAGAAGGAATATGCGCCCTCTCCTACCTTATAAGGAAAGGGAAGGGTCCAAGCGCTTTGCTCATCTCCTCGACCGATAACGGCCCGGCCCTGCTGCTCAGGGAACTGCAGGGCGAAGGGTCGCCGTTCGTGCTGATAGACGGACTCGGGAACGGGTTTCTCGACGAAGTCCGCACCGGCTCCCGCCTCCGCATAAGGGAACGGGGGGAAGTGGAAATCGTCAAATGAGCTATAGGGCCTTCTTCTTCGACATCGACTGGACCCTTTACGACCACGGGGGCAAACGTTATGTCCCTAGCGGCATAGAGGCGGTTAAGAAAGCCAAGGAAGCGGGGGTGAAGTGCTTTCTATGCACCTCTAGACCCTACGATTCCCTCAAGGCCTTCGGGGCCCTCGACCTCGGCATCGACTGGGACGGCTATGTTTCCAGCTGCGGGGCCTTGGCCCATGCCGGCGGGCGATATGTCCGCAAAAAGGCCCTGAAAGGACAGCTAATACGCAGATTCGATGCGGTATGTGCCAAGCTTGGATTGACCTACGAAAGAGTCGGCATAAGCGATGCTTTCCTTGGCCGCCACTACGACCGGAGGGTGGATCTCTACCATCGGGAATTCCCCGACAGGATGCTCGAGTACCGGCCCTATTCCGGGGAGGAAACGATATCGCTGCTATTATTCGCCGATAGGCGCTACGACCAGGTCCTCAAGGAGCGTTGCCCGCATTTTTATTTCGAACGTTTCGCCGAGTACGGGGTCGACGTCCTCGGCTCACCCAACAAGAAAGGCGACGGGATCCGGGCGGTCCTCGATTTTCTCGATATACAAAAGGAGGAGGCCGCCGGCTTCGGCGACGGAAGGCAAGACATCAGCATGAAGGAAGGGCTCGGGACCCTGGTCGCCCTCGGCAACGGCCACGAGGAACTGAAGAAAGCCGCCGACATCGTGACTTCGCCCATAGACGAGGACGGTCTTGCCAAGGCGGTCTACCGCCTGCTTGGCATTTAATCTTTATAATTTCGGCAAGAAAGGGGACAATTTGGCCATGGATCTACTCTTCAAACTCCATACGCTGCCGGCGGACAAAATCTACGAACTGGCCTCGGAGGCCTTGCTGGCCAAGAACAAAAAGGCTCAAGGGCTTTCCCTCACCTACTTCTTGCCCTATCTATCGCCAGAGGCCCGGCTCGATTTGCTTAGGCTCGGACTCGATAAGGAGGAAGACATTTCCCTTCTTGCCGGGTTCCTTTTCCCGGAAGCCTATTTGAAGCTTGCCAATAGGATACTCGCGGAGAAGAAGTGGCCGAAGGGACTAGACAAGCACATTCCGTTTTTGTCTTTGCCGGCGGTGGATTCCCTCATACCGGCATTCCTGCCCGAGGGCAAACTCGGGGATATGAAGGTGGAAAGCCTTTTGCCGCAGGCCTCGAGGACCGTGAAGGACAATTTCTTCAAATACTGGCTCTCCCGCGATTACCAGAAGGCCGTGAGCTACGCTTCCTTTGCAAGCAAAGAGGCGTTGCACGAAGTGGCGATGGGGATATGCCATGGACTCTACGGGGAGGAAAACCACGCGGCCATGGTTTCCTACATGAATAAAGAAGACCAGGAGAGGGTCAGGGCTTATCTAACAGATAAGGCCGTGCAGGAAAAGAAACGAAAATAGCCCTTCCCTTTCCGGCGCAGGCCTATAAGATTTCTAGCGTTATGGCAAAAAAGACCCTCAGGCAAAGCGACACCCCGTTCCTCGACGCGCTCAAACAATACGTGGAGGAGAAGGTATCGCCTTTCGACGTTCCCGGGCACCACATGGGGAACATCGACAATCCGGCAGTCGAGCTTTTCGGGAAGAACGTCTACCGCTACGACCTCAATTCGCCCTACGGCCTGGACAATCTGGCCAAGCCGCACGGCGTCATCCTCGAATCGGAAAAGCTCCTGGCGAAGGCGTGCCACGCCGACGAAGCCTTTTTTCTGGTAAACGGCACTTCGAGCGGCATCTTGGCGATGATAATGGCCAGCTGCAAGGCCGGCGACAAGATAATACTTCCCAGAAACGTCCACAAATCGATCATCAACGGACTCATCCTTTCCGGCGCGGTGCCGGTCTACGTCATGCCGGAAATCGACCCCGATTTGGAAATCGCCAACCAGCCGAGCGTCGAAAGCTTCCGCAAGGCGATCGTGAAGAACCCTTCCGCGAAGGCGGTCTTGGTCATCAATCCCACCTATTTCGGCGCGGTCAACGATCTCAAGGCCATCGTGGAGCTGGCCCACAGCCACCACATGGCGGTCCTGACCGACGAAGCCCACGGCGCCCACTACTATTTCCGGGCCAAGGGCTCGCCCGTCTCGGCGATGGATGCCGGGGCGGACCTCTCCGCGGTAAGCTTCCACAAAACCGCGGGCAGCCTTACCCAATCGAGCGTCTTGCTCATGCGCGAAGGCTATTTCACCCGCGAGAGCATCCAGAAGGTCCTCAACGTCCTGACGACGACTTCCCCCTCCTCCATCCTCATCGGCTCGGTGGACGGGGCGCGCTCCTTCCTCGCCTCCAGGGAAGGCAAGAAGGCCATGGAGGACACGATCGAACTCGTGAAGTACGCCCGCGGCGAGATCGCCAAGATCCCGGGTTTCATTCCGGTGGACAAGGCACACTTCCTCGAACGCGGCTGCTACGACTACGACATTTCCAAGCTGGTGATCGAACTCGATAGACTCGATATCAGCGGCTTCGAACTTTACCGCCTGCTGAAGTGCGAATACGAGGTCCAGATGGAACTGGCCGAGACCTATGCGGTCATGGGCGTTTTCGCCATCGGCAGCCGGAAGGAACACGTCGACCACCTAGTCGCCGCCCTCAAGGACATCAGCGCCAAGCACTACCATCCGGACGTCACCTACCCGGACCACCATTTCGATACTTCCTTCCCCTATATGCTCGTCCGCCCGCGTACGGCCTTCCACGCCCCCGGCAAGGTCGTACCCATAGAAGAATGCGACGGGGCCATATCCAAGGAGCAGGTCATGATGTACCCGCCCGGAATCCCGCTCATCGTCCCCGGCGAAGTCTGGACCAAGGAACTCGTCGAACGCGTCAAGCACATAACCGGAAGCGGGGTCACCCTCATTTCGGGCTACGAAAAGGGCTTCGAGATCGTCGATGTCGCCAAGTGGAAACGCTACCCGGTCTACGAAAAGAGGCTGAGGGACTATTTCAAGAAGAGGATGACGCTTCCTTTGCTGGACGGCTACCGCATGCCTTTCGAAGGCGGGGAGCACCAGGCCACTTTCGTGTTGCTTCCCTACCGGGCCGATACCTGGCGCCGGAAAGGCGTTCCCGCCAGGGAAGAGTACAAGTCCGTGATAGCGGCCATCGCCGAGCACGAACCGGTCATCGTCGGCATCCACCCGCGCCTATGGAAAACCGAAGGCCCGGTCTACGAAGCCATGGACAACGTTTCCCCCATCTGCATCCGCTACGACGACGCCTGGGCCCGCGACACGTTCCCGATTTTCCTCACCAACGGCGAGAACCTGCGGACCGTCGACTTCCGTTTCAACGCCTACGGCGGCGACTTCAACGGCCTCTACGCGGATTACCGCGACGACGATAAGCTCGGCGCTCTCATAAGCAAGCGCTACCACCTGCCTAGCTACCGGCTTGACAATTTCGTCTTGGAAGGCGGCAGCATCGCCGTGGACGGGGAAGGGACCGCGATAGTCACCGAGGCCTGCCTGCTTAGCAAAGGCCGCAATCCCACGCTGAACAAAGAACAAATCGAGGAGGTTTTGCGGGAATATCTGGGTTTGGAGAAAGTCATCTGGGTCCCGCACGGCATTTATCTCGACGAGACCGACGAGCATATCGACAACATGGTCGCCTTCGTTAGGCCGGGCGAAGTCGCCATGGCCTACACCGAGGAGAAAAGCGATCCCCAGTACGTCTACTGCGAGGAAACCTACAAGGCCCTCCGCAAGGCCAAGGACGCGCAGGGCCGGAAGCTGAAGATCACCTTGGTCCCCCTTCCGAACCCGCCCCTTTTCCTTACCAAGGAAGAGGCCAAGACCATCCACGTCCTGAAGGACACGAAGGACGTCCGCAAGGGCGGACGGCGCCTCGCCGCCAGCTACATCAACTTCTACCAGGGCCACGACTTCGTCATCATCCCGAAGTTCGGGGTGGAAGAAGACGAAAAGGCGCTCGAGATATTCACCGCCCTCTTCCCGGACAAGAAGATCCATGCCCTGCCTTCGAGGGAAATACTCTTAGGCGGGGGCGGCATCCACTGCATCACCATGCAGTACCCCAAGAAGGAGGACACGATATGAAGTTCGCCCTGACGCAGTTCGCGGTGGACGAAAACCGCGAGAAGAACATTTCCAAGGTCGATTCGCTCATCGTAAGCGCCAAGACCGACGGGGCCGACTGCGTGCTTCTTCCCGAACTCTTCTACCTTCCCTATTTCTGCAAGAGGGAAGACTACGCCTATTTCGATTTGGCCGAGTCCATCGAGAATTCGAAGATTTTGCTCCATTTCCAGCGCCTGGCCCTCGAACTCGGGATAGTCATACCCGTTTCCTTTTTCGAGAAGGCCAATACCTGTTATTTCAACTCGCTCGTGGTCGCCGATTCGGACGGGTCTTTGGGCAGGCTTTACCGCAAGTCCCACATCCCCACCGGCGCGGGCTACGAGGAGAAGTTCTACTTCGCCCCCGGCGATACCGGGATATTCGCGAACGATACCCATGCCGGGAAACTTGGAATCGGCATCTGCTGGGACCAGTGGTTCCCGGAAACGTCGAGGCTTCTCGCCCTTCAGGGCGCGGACATCCTCATGTTCCCCACGGCGATAGGATCGGAACCCGTCACCCACAAGGATTCCCGCTCCCATTGGCGCAACGCGATGATAGGCAGCAGCGCCCAGAACGTCATGCCTTTGCTGGCGGCCAACCGGATCGGCCGGGAAACCGACGGGGACGCCGAGGTCACTTTCTTCGGCAATTCCTTCGCGACCGACCAGCACGGCGACGTCATCGCTTCCTTCTCCGATACGGAAGAGGGCTACAAGATCGTCGAGTACGACATCGACGCGATAAGGAAGGAAAGGACGACCTGGGGCGTCTTCCGCGACAGGAGGAAGGACCTCTATGCCGGCCTGCTTACCCTGAACGGAGGAGAGGAATGAGCCTCAACGCCTTCAACTCGGGCTGCAACGTCCTCGCCTACGACCGCCGGGGCCGCAAGATGGCCATGTGCTGCGCCTGGGCCATGCAGTACTCCTATAGCGACCTGCTGATGCTTCTTGGCTCCCAAAGCGACACGGGCAATTGCCTCGGCGTCGGGGACATGGTCGGGGTGAGTTCCCTTTCCAAAGGGCAAGGCAACATCGCCCTCCAACTCGGGACCGGGCATTCGCTTACCTCGGACAAGTTCTCCGGCATCCAGTACACGAACGACCACGGGGTCATATTGATCGACGGGGCCAAGGTGAGGATGCGCTGCGAGGTCACCCGCATAGACTGTTTGGACGGGGACCACCTGGTCTATCTCCGCGTGGACGGCTACGAGGACGATCCGACCAAGGAATTCCTAGGTTACGGGGAACTGGGGCTATAGGAAGGCAAAACCGGAACGGCTTCCGCAACGGAAGCCTTTTCTTCTACTTTTGACGTCCTTCTTCGACTAGAATAGGCCGCATGTGGATAGGGCTGTCGTTTCTACTGGGGGTGGGGCTGGCGATGGACTGCTTCGCCCTGAGCCTAGGTGACGGCTTGGCCTACCGCGACCTGAACAAGAAGAAGGGCGTTTTCATCGCCCTCGTCTTCGGCCTCATGCAGGGGCTGATGCCCCTAATCGGGTACCTGGTGGGCCTGACCTTCGCCGGCTTCATCGACGCCTACGACCATTACGTTTCCTTTGCCTTGCTCGCCGTCATCGGCGGGAAGATGATGATCGAGGGTATCATTTCCACAATCAGGCCGGAGAAGGCCAAGGAAAAGGCCTTCTCGGTCCCGGAAGTGTTGCTGCAGGGGATCGCGGACTCCATCGACGCCCTTGCCGTCGGCATCACCATAACCGCCTCGATAGGGGCGACCGCGGACTACCAGGTCTACGTCTGCTTCTGCATCATCGCCTTCGTGAGTTTCGTGTTTTCCCTCCTCGGGCTCGTGCTCGGGAAGGTGGTGAACAAGGCGCTCAAAAGCCATTACCATCTCGCCGAGGTTTTCGGCGGGCTTATCCTGATAGGGTTAGGGATATACCTTCTTCTTAAAGGACTGAACGTCTTTTAGTCCAATAGGCCCAGTTTCCTTAGGCCGTTTTTTATGCCGTCGTCATCGATGTTCGTGGTGACGAAACGGGCATGCTGCATGGCTTCCTTTTTGCCGTTTCCCATGCAGATGCCGTATTCGACCAAATCGAACATGTCGATGTCGTTTATGTCGTCGCCGAAGGCGGCAAGTTCGCTTTTGCCGAAGCCGTAGTCGCTTATCAGGGCCTTGATCCCGTCGTCCTTCTTGAAGCGGGAGCTCGTGAGCTCGATGGCCTTTTCGAAGAAACGGTTGAAGACGCTTCCCTTGATGGAATCGAAGAGATGGTCCTTGCCCGAATCGACGAACACCTGGATCGCGAGTACCCCTTCCGTTCCGTCGTACTCGGAAATGTCGAGGGGATGGGGTTCGTAGTAGACGGAGTAGAAATCCGCGACGTTGGCGTCGCCTTCCACCCTCGATATGTAGGTGTGCCTAAGGGTGCAGACAAGGTAGGAAAAGCCGTTTTCCCTGGCGGTGGCGATTATCTTCTCCACGGTGTCTTCCGCCATGTATTTGGCGTATATGACCTTCTCGCGGGTGAAGGCCGCCCCGCCGTTATTAACGGCAAAGCCGTCGAAGGGCATCTTCTCGAAGGTACCGAGCTTTTCCAAAGCGTAGTAGCTGCGTGCGGAATTGACGAAGGTCTTTATGCCCTTGCCGTGGATTTCCCTTATGGAGGAGACGGCGCTATCGACGAAGTCGCGTACCTTGTGGTTGAAGAGGGTCCAGTCGAAATCGAAGAATACGGCTTTGATGTCTTTCATGGCCAGAAAGATAAATTAACTTTCTCCTTCTTTCAACGCGACTTTGCTAATTGCCCTAGCCTATAGGCTAAAATAGATGGGTGGAACAGGGTTTCGGTCTTTCTATCCAAGGCGGGGGCACCCGGGCCTCCTTTTGCCTCGGGGCCGCGCTCGAACTCAAGGAACGGGGGCTATTGGCCTCCGCGGTATCCGGCACTTCCGCCGGATCCTTGATCGGCCTGATGTACCTCCTGAAGGAGAGCGAAGGGGTGGAAGAGGCCTTCATCGACTACATGGGCAACCGCCAGTTCGTCGGGCTCTCCAACGTGATAAGGCACGGCGGGCTGTTCAATTTCTCCTTCTTCTACGACGATCTGGCCAAAAACCGGAAGGAAATAGACCTGGCTTCGTTCGAATCCTCGGACATACCTTTCGTCGCGGTGGCCACCGGCTGCAATAGCGGCAAGGCCACGTATTTCGAAAAGGGGAAGTGCGACATCTACAAGGCCATCGAGGCCAGTTGCGCCCTGCCCCTCTTCTCGAGGCCCGTGGAAATAGACGGCGAAGGCTATCTGGACGGCGGTACGACCGACCCCATACCCTACGGGTATCTCCTCGGCAAGGGGCTTTCCAAGGTGATCGTCGTTTCCTCGCGTCCCAAGGGCTACACGAAGGCGCCGCAGAAAAGAAGCAGCAAAGTGGCCGCGAAGGCCTTCTATTCCAAATATCCCAATTGGCAGAAGGCCTTTGCCGCTTCCATAGACGCCTACAACCGCGAGGTCGAAGCGATGGCCAAGGACGAGGAAGACGGGAAGATATTCGTCATATACCCGAAGACGCCCATCGCCCTCGGGGTCGCGGAGACGGATGCCTTCCGCCTCTACGGGGCGATATATCTGGGCAGGAAGGCCGTCCGGGAAAACATCGGCGCGATAATGGAGTACTTATGCAGGTGAACAACAAAAGGAAGGGATACGGGAAGGCCAACCCGAACCGGGGCAAGGTCGACCCGAGGTCCATCAGGGAATACAAGGTGTACGTGGAAACGACCCTTCTCGAGTTCCTGCTCTTCAAGATGGGAAAGGAATTGTCGAGGAACGCGGTCAAGCACCTATTGAGCCATAAACAGGTCGCGGTCGGGGGAGTGCCGGTCAGCCAGTTCGACTACCGGCTATATCCCGAGGACACGGTCATCGTGAGCAAACTCCCCATCCGCCCGAAGGCCGAAAGGCACCTCAAGGTCATCTACGAGGACCACCTGCTTTTAGTCATCGACAAGCCGACGAAGCTGCTGAGCGTGGAATCGGACAAGGAAAAGGGCCGGACCGCCTACCATATGGCAAGCGACTACCTGAAAGCCAAGGACCCCAAGGCCCGGCTATTCGTCGTGCATAGGCTCGACGAGGATACCTCGGGCGTCCTCGTGTTCAGCAAAGACTACGACTACAAGGAAGCGCTGCAGAGGTCCTGGGGCGACCTCTGCCTTAGACGGGGATATTATGCGATCGTCGAAGGCCAAACGGCCAAGGAAGCGACCTACCGCGACTATCTCGAACAAGACAAGAACAACCTCGTCCACCTGACCGGCGACAAGACGAAGGGAAAGCTTTCCGTCACCCACTTCGTCAGGATTGCCGAAAGCCCCCTCTATAGCCTGCTCGACGTGGATATTTCCACCGGCAGGAAAAACCAGATAAGGGTGCAGCTGGGCACCCGGGGCCACCACGTCGTGGGGGACGACAAGTACGGCCGTCCTTCCGATCCGCTCCACCGGCTAGGGCTCCATGCCTACGAGCTAAAAATAAAATGCCCCTATACCGGCCGGGTTTTCGATTTCAAAAGCAAAATGCCATCTTGCTTTGCGACCCTCTTTGCTTTACAAGGTAAAGCCAGGAAATGAAGGTACTCGAAAGACTTAAAAGCAACTCATATTTCGGGAACATGCTCGAAAGCTTCGTTTCGGTGCTCCCGATAGACCTCTGCGTCATTGCCTTTTTCGTGCTCGGCCTCATGGATTCCTCCTCCTACGGGACCTTCGACCTGAACGCGCTTTTCTTCTTCCTCGGGCTGAGCCTCGTCGCCGTATTGGGCCTAGGGCTTTTCCAGATCGGCGTCGACAAATCGATGTCGAGGATGGGTACCCTGGTCGGCGAAACGGCGACCGGGAAGAAATCCATGTTCCTGCTCATCGTCATGACCTTCGTCCTGGGGTTCTTGGTGACGATGGCGGAGCCCGACCTTACCGTGTTGGCAAGCCAGGTGGGCCTGCCGAACATCATAGTCATCGTATCGGTTTCCGCGGGAACCGGCCTCTTCCTCGTCATCGGGGTGGTGAGGATACTGCTGAAGAAAAACCTGAAGGTGATGTTCCTGGCCTTCTACGCGCTGGTATTCGCCCTCGTGGCGCTCGTGAACCCCGAACTGCTCCCGCTGTGCTTCGATTCCGGCGGCGTTTCCGCCGGGCCGGTCACCGTGCCGTTCATCTTGAGCTTCGGTGCCGGCATCGCCATGTCGACCCACGCCAAGAGCAGCGGCGAGGATTCCTTCGGGCTGTCCGCCCTTTGCTCGGTTGGGCCCATCATCGCCGTCATGGTGCTTTCGCTATTTCTTGGCGACGGCGCCCTGGAGTCCTACACCGCCGAAGTCAGGGCCTATAGCGGCCCCGCCCTTCTCGAGGCCTTCGTCGGGGCCCTCGGGGACGTGGCCTTGGCCTTCGGGCCGCTCATCCTGTTTTTCGTCGTCTACGATTTGCTTTTTTTGCGGCTCTCCTTCAAGGCCCTGCTCAAGATACTGGTCGGCCTGGTCTACGGATTTCTCGGACTTTGGCTCTTTTTGACCGCGGTCAACAGCGCCTTCTGGCCGACCGCCCAGATAGTGGGGAGCAGCCTCGGGACCGAAGAACCCCTCTACCTCATATTGCTGGTCGCCGCGGTCTTCGGCCTGGTCGGGGTTTTGGCCGAACCGGCCGTCCACGTGCTGGTCAAGCAGGTCGAGCAGCTTAGCGACGGCGGCATCCGTTCCTGGTCGGTGCTGGCGGTACTGGCACTCGGCAATGCCCTGGCCCTCGTCATCGCGGTGCTCAGGGTCGTCTACGTCTTCCCCCTCGAATACGTGGTCATACCGGGCTACATCGCCATATTCGTCCTCATGGCCGTTACCCCGAACATCTACACCTACATCGCCTTCGACTCCGGGGCGGTCGCTTCCGGTCCCATGTCCAGCGCCTTCTTGCTGCCCTTTGTCATCGGCATCGCCCTTTCCAGGAACGTCGACGTCTATACCTATGCCTTCGGGGTGGTCGCCCTCATCGCGATGATGCCCCTTTTGGTCATCGAACTAATGGGCGTCTACGTAAGCGAGAAGAAGAAGCTCAGGCTCAGGAAGATAAAGCGTTCCTTCGTTTCCTTGGAAGAAGCGCAGATCATCCATTTCGCGGAGGAAAGCCATGTCTAATGCCCGTATTTTGACGTTGCGGAAAAAAGAGAAGGATTCTGCGGCGGTTTCCCAAGGCTTCGAGCCTTTCGAGCGCAAAAACGCGGTGGTTCCCCTCTATTTCCTGCTGGTGGTCGTGCCGGAAGGGCAGGACAAATACGTGAAGGACCTCCTGCTGAACGCCAACCCCCCGGCCGCGATGCTCTTCTCCCACCGGGCATCGGGTACCGCCTCGAGCGACCTCTACGAAGTCCTGGGATTGGAAAACAATAAGAAGAGGACCGTCGTCTCGCTCCTAAGGAAAGACACCTACGATGACATCGCCCCGAAACTAAGCGCGAAATTCAGGGCCTCGGAATACTCCCGCGGCATCGCCGTCCTCATCAAGGCGACCTCCCTATACGGACTCAGCGCCTATAAGCTGTTCAGCCACCATCCCTTGCCCTATGCGGGGGAAGATACCGAAAAGGAGAAAAGCAGCATGGACAATTCTATGGAAGCCATAATCGCCATAGTCAACGATGGCTATAGCGACATCGTCATGAGTTCGGCCAAGGCCGCCGGGGCCCGGGGCGGGACCATCATGCATGCCCGGGGAAGCGGCTCGAAGGAAGCCGAAACCTTCTACGGGATCGAAGTCACCCCGGAAAAGGAAATGGTGCTCATAATCGTCGATAGGGCGATACGGGACAGCGTCCTTGAGTCCATCGGGAAGGCCTGCGGCCTATTGACCAAAGGGCAGGGCATCTGCTTTAGTTTGCCGGTAAGCGAAGCGATAGGCCTCGCCGGCGGCGTTGAGGAAAATGGCGGAGAAGGAAATAGCTGAACAATCGATGGCCGAACTCCGCGCCGAAGGGGAGAAGCGTTTTTCGCCTGCCCGCTTCCTGAGGCGGCACCTGCCTTTCCTCTTCGACTACAAGAGCCTTTTCTACTACTTCCTTTTGGTATTCTTCGTCGGCGTGGCCTGGTGCTTCTATTCGCTTGTCACCAACGGGTTCACCCAGCTTTACAACTGGGACTATACCTGGCAGTACGTCCCGATCGGCTACTACACCCACGACGTCTGGACCGAGTTTTTCCAAACCGGCCACTTCAATCTCTATAGCCAGGAAACGTTCCTCGGGGCCGACGGCATCGGCGCGAACGCCTATTACGGCCTCTTCGATCCCTTCGTCGTGTGGATGGCCCTATTCCCCCGCGAGGCCGTCCCCCAGCTTTTTGCCGTCGCGACTTTCGTAAAAGGCGCCTGCGGGGCCTTGGCCATGCGGGCCTATCTCCGATACCGCGGGGTCGGCGAAACCTATAGCCGCGTGGGCGGATTGGCTTTCGCCTTCTGCGGCTTCTTCAACTTCATGGTCGGTTTCCCCGACGTCGTGAGCGCGGTCGTGTTCCTGCCCCTCTTGCTCCTCGGAATCGAAAAGGTCATCCGGGAAAGAAAGCCGACCTGGCTTTCGCTTGCCCTTTTCCTAGTCGGGCTAAGCAATTTCTTCTACCTCGTCGTCTACTGCGTCTTCGGGGTCATCTATTCCCTCTGGCGTTACTTCATGACGTTCCGGGAAAGGAAAGGCTACCGGGAGCAGCTCTCCGTCATCGGGGTGGGCGTCTTCGCCTTCGCGGTCGGACTATTGCTTTGCTCCTTCGTCTTGTTCCCCTCGCTTAGGAACACCTCGCTCTCGGGCCGGACCGATTCCATCGGCCAAGCTTATCTCAAGACCCTGGTCGATTCATTGAAAAGCTTCGATTTAGGCACGTTTTTTTCCACCGTCTTCTCGATGGTGGGGGAAAACCCAGGCCGCGAACTCATGTGCCTCATTTCCTTCTTCTATCCGACGGTCAATTACAGCTATTTGCCCCTCGCGGTGCCTTCCGGCCAGGGATACGATGCCTGGACGGCCTCGATATTCTGCTATACCCCGGTGACCATATTCTTCGTCTTGGGCCTACTTCGGGCACTGCGTAAGAAAAGATGGGGCGTATTGGCCGGCTTCGGGCTCTGCGCCGTCGCCTGCTTTACCACGTTCAGCTATTACTTTTTCTACCTCTTCTCGGGAGACGGCTATGGAAGGTGGCTGGTCGTTTTGGTGCCTTTGATCATCCATCTGGCCGCCGATACGATGGAACACTTCCGCGACGGCCCGGACTACGAGCTGCCGCTTGCCAGCGGCATCACCCTTTTCATGACGGTTATGACCCTCGTGATCTGCCATCTTTCCCTCGACGGGAAGACTTTCGTGAGCGAAAACCACCTTACCTACTATCCCTCTTCGTTCACCAACGTCAGCTACTCCTCGACGGTCTACGTCGCGGTCTACCAGATAATCCTGCTTCTATTCGAGGTGATCGCCATCTTCTACCTGAGAAGCAAGAAGGTGCTGCCGAAGGCGCTGATGCTCTTCGTCATCGTGGAAACCGTGGTCGCCGGCAACCTCAGTTTCTCCTTCGGGGGACTATGGAACTACGAGAACTGGTTCGAGGGCGGAATCGTCAACCACACCAATGCCCAGAGGGCGGCCGACGAGATAAACGATCTCGACAGCCATTCCTTCTACCGGGTCTACAGCGATTTCTACGAGGTGAAAAACGACGGCCTTACCTACGGCTACGGCGGCGCTTCCCACTTCCATTCCCTGTTCAACTACGACCTCGTCGACTTCGCCCGCCTGACCGGGATAACGAGGAACGAGTCCCTGCCGGTCGCGACCTACGGCGGCTATACCTACACGAACAAGGTCTGGAGCGCCAACTACGACAACAAGCGCTTCGGCTTCGACACGGTCACCGGCCACAAGTACTACATATTGCGTAACGAAGGCTACGAGGGCTTCGACACGGTTGACTATCCGCACGTCAACGTCCCTTTCGGATCGACCTTGGTGAGTTACGGCGAGGCCTACCGCATCTACGAATCGGGCCTCCGTTTCGAACTCGGGCACGGGGTCGACACGCTTTACCGGATGAATGCCTCGGATAGCGAAGCGACGATAAACCACAGCGATTTCTACCCGGGGACCGGAAGTTCCACCCTTAGCTATACCGGGATAATGAGAAACGAAGGCGTCTTCCTCCAAAGCGCGGTCGTGGAGGACGAAGACGTGGCGAGGCTTCCCGAAGGGGAAAACTTCGAGATTCTCAATTCCGAGGCGGGGGAGAACCTTCCTTCCGTCGGCGACTACGGCTACAAGCGCCTCGCCCCGCTCGTCGACGTCTATACGACGGTTCCCGAATACGGCGGCTACCACCCGGAGGATCCGGGGCTGTTCTTGCGCGATTCGTCGACTTGGCAGGAGGACCCGCGGAGGATGGCCGCCACCGACTCGCTTTACATATCAGCCGAAAGCGGGAAGGTGGTCTATAGTCCGGCTTCCGGCTATTTCAACGAGTCCGACGGGGCCTATTTCGCCATGTATTTCACTCCCGCCGGCCGTAGCTCCAGCGCTTCCGCGATGGTTTACGTCATCGGCGACAAGTTCGATTCGGAAGGCAACTTGCTTCTGGAAGACGTGCCGCTTGCCTACGACTACTACATGATCGACAACTACGTGGACAACAACGACCAGGGCGCGCCCCTCTTCGGCATCTACGCGGAAGGGAAGGTCAAGCACATCGTCATCTGTCCCAAGGGCGGAAGCGGCGCCTTCACCGGCCCCTACACCGTGTCGACCGCGACTTTCTACATGATCGAGAAGTCGTATATCGACGGCCTGATGGAAAAGCTAGGCGGCAGCGAGTACGCCCTGCAGGACGTCTACCGGGTAAACAACGACCTGTTCACCTTCTCCACCTCTTTCCGGAACCCTAAGATGGTGGTGACTTCCCTCGGCTACGACGAGGGATTCGGGATAAAGGCCTACGACGAAAACGCTAACCCGGTCGACGGGGTGGAAATATACAAGCTCGACGGCGGGCTGGTGGGATTCAACGCCCCTTCCGGGAACATCCGTTACGAACTCTCTTACCTTACGCCGACGTTATATTGGGGCGTTCCGCTTTCCATCATCGGCTTCGTCCTCCTCTTCGGGTTCAACGGGGCGGCCTTCTATCTGGGCTATAGGAAGAAGGAAAAGGAAAACGGAAAATGAAAAAGGGCCGCCGGCCCTTTTCCTTCATTCGCGTCCCCTGAGGGACAGATAGACGGAGTAGACCCTCTTTTTGGGTACCCCGAGGTTGTTGCTCACGTAGCTTACGGCATCCTTGCCGCGGAGGTCGCCCAGGGCGTCCTCCAGCGCTTTCCTTATCTCTTCTTCGCCAATAGGTGCTTCCTTTGCGGGTTTCCCTTCCACGACCACCACGTACTCGCCCCGGGCCTTTTCCGAGGCGTAGTCCCGAAGCTCTTCCAATGTGCCCTCGATGTATTCCTCGTGCAGTTTGGTGAGCTCCCTTGCGAGGACCGCCTTCCGGTTTCCCATGGCTTCCAGCATGTCGGAGAGGGTTTCCGCCAGGCGGTGGGGAGCTTCGTAATAGAGAGTGGTGCAGGGGTAGTCCCCGAGCAATGCGAGCCTTTTCCTTCTTTCCGCCGGCTTGCTCGGCAGGAAGCCTTCGAAATAGAAGTGGGCCGTTTCCAGTCCCGACCCCAGCAAGGCGGGCAAAAAGGCGCACGGTCCGTTCACGAAACAGACGCGGTAGCCCTTCCCCAAGAAGGCCTTGACGAGCCTTTCCCCCGGATCGCTCAGGCCCGGATATCCGGCATCGGAGACATAGGCGACTTTCCCTCCGTCCGCGGCTTCCCTTAGAAGCCTTGAGGCCCCTTCCTCCTCGTTATGCTTTTCCACTTTGACCAAAGGTTTGCGGATGCCGAGCCGGTTAAGCAAAAAACCGGCGACCCGGGTATCCTCGCAGCCTACGACGTCGGCATCGGAAAGAACCTCCTTGGCCCTTTCCGAAATCTCGGCGAGGTTTCCGATCGGGGTGGCCACCAGCGTCAAGAGGGGGGCCGAACCGTCGAAGGAAGGACGTCTAATCACCGGTTTCCACCTTCGGGCTTGGCGTTTCTGTTCCGGTGGCGGTGTCGGCGGAAATTGCCGTTCCGATTTTGGCTATTTTGGCCGTTTTGGCCTTGGCCGGCGGCTTTCTGCGGGGAATTCCGGTTGTTCCGGTTTTGGTTATTGCGGTGTTTACGGCCGTTCCCGCGGTCATTTTCCCTATTTCCCTGCCGGTTTTGCTCAAGAGGGATGCTCTTTGCGAATTCGCTTTCGGGCAAAGCCAGGGACGAGGAGGTGAGTTCCGGCAGTTCCGCCGCCTTATCCGCCCTCTTGGGCGGGACCTTGCCGGAGGCATAGGCGTTATATTCCTCGAGCGTCAGGTTCTTGATGTCGGCGTCCTTCGCGACCCGGACCTCGCGGCTGAGGACGTTATAGGAAGTTACCGCGTAGTCGCCTTCCACCAGGTGGAGGATCGAACCGATTTTGGGGAAGAGCCTCTTGGCGTCGGTATAGGCCGCGTCCTCGAAGCCCAGGCAGCAGATGAGTTTGGTGCAGGGTCCCGAAAGCTTCGGGACATTGATGGTAAGCATCTGGTTTTTGGCCTTGCTTATCGAAATGGAGTCGAATTCCTTCAGGAAGGTCGAACAGCAAAGGGGCAGGCCGCAGATGCCGATGCCGCCTATCAGGGCCGCCTTGTTCCGGGGCGGTATCTGCCTTAGTTCGATGCGGCAGTGGAGGGCGTAGGCCAGGGCTTTGAGGAGTTCCCGGAAGTCCACCCGGTTCTCGGCGAAGAAGGTTATCGTGCACCGGTCGCCGTCCAGCGAATAGTTGGCGTCGTAAAGGCGCATCGGGAGATTGAGCCGCCCGATTTCCCTTTCGGCGATCTTCAGGGCGAGCTTGCTCTTCTTGATGTTCTCCGCGTACTCGGAAAGGTCTTCCTTGTTGGGCTTGCGGACGATCGGGCGGAGGGCCAAGCCGCCGTGGTAGTCCTCGATCCGGTATAGACGGCTCTGCACGATGCCGACCGATTCGCCGTTGACGGTTTCGGCGACGACCAAATCGCCGGGTGATAGATCCTCGAAATCGGTGGCGAAGTAGTATTGCTTGCCGCCGGTCTCGAAACGGACCCCGACGTAATAACGTTCGTAGTAAGTTGTATTATTTTCCATAGGCGAGGTTATAGGCGAGGGCATCTAATGCGAGGCCGGTGCTTCCTCCGGCGTCGATCAGCTTCCGCGAGACGCCCAAGGCGGTGAATAGGGCGATGGGGTCGCTTTTGCCCGCGAGGCCCCTGTAGACCTGGTAGGCGGTCACCGGCAAGTCGCGTCTCAATCTGGAGTATAGGGCATGGCGCCCTTCCCATTCTAATAGATTTAGGAACAAAATGGCGGATCCGGATGATTTGAGCAGGCCGTCGATTTTCCCGGCGAAGAGGGTCGGGAAGTCGCTATTCTCCTTTTTGTCTTCGTCGATGAAGAGGTAGAGGGCGGCCTTCGCGTTTTGGTAATCGTCGGATTCCGCGGTGGACCTGACCAGTTCCCCGGTGCCTTCTAGCGGGGCGAGGAGGAAAGCGTCTTCGGGCTTTACCCCGAGCTTGACCGCCTCCCCGTAGACCAATTTGCGGTCCGGCAGGTTAAGGCGCAGGGTTTCCGCCCTCGAAAGGATGGTCGGCAGTATCTTCGCGACGTTCGCGGTGGTGAGTATCGCGTAGGTGTTGTCGCTTGGTTCCTCCAAGAACTTCAGCAGGGAGTTCTCCGCTTCCGGCGTCATGGCCTCCACGTGATGGATGACGTACACCATGATCCCTTTCTTCTCGAGGGGGGTTTTCCGGAAATCGCCGACCAGTTCGGTTACATCTTCCTTTTTAAGGCTTCCCTTGGTTCCGTCTAGGACCACGAGGTCGGGGTAGTTCCCCCTTTCGATGCGGTCGCAGGTCCGGCAGGTTTCGTCGGCCAGCGGGTCGCCGTTATCGCAGAGGATGGATTTGGCAAGGAACATCGCCGTTTCGTATAGGGGCGTGCCGTTTTCGCCCACCAGAATGTAGGCATGGCCGAGACGTTTGTGGGCCAATGCGCTCGAAAACGACCAGAGGGCGATCTTCTGCGTCTTTTCGAGGTACTCCCTTATCTTCATCTATTGTTTCCGATGACCTTCTTTATCTCGCGGTAGGCGGCTTCGCCGACTTCCTCCCGCGACTTCGAGGCGTCTATCACGTGTATCCTTTCGGGGAACATTTCCTTCAGCTTGAGGAAATGGGAGCGGACGGCCTTGTGGAAGGAGAGTTTCTCCAGGTCGAGCCTGTTTACTTCCCGGTCCGCGTTTTCCCCGATTCTCTCGAGGCCCTTCTCGGGATCGAGGTCGAAAAGCAGGGTGAGGTCCGGCAATAGCCCGTCGGTCGCGTACTGGTTCAGGGCATAGACCTTCTCGATGCCCAGCCCGCGGGCCCCGCCTTGGTAGGCAAGGGAGGAATCGAGGAAGCGGTCGCTTATGACGTTCGTCCCTTCCTCGAGGGCGGGTATGACCTTGGAGACGAGATGCTGCCTTCTCGAGGCGGCGTAGAGAAGGGCCTCGGTCATGGGGTCCATCCCCGTGTTGGCCTTGTCCAGTATGACGCTGCGGATTTCCTCGGAAATCGGGGTGCCGCCCGGTTCGCGGGTCAATATGTAGCGGACCCCGTCCTCGTCCAGTTTCCTCTTTACGTACTCGAGGGCGGAACTTTTCCCGGATCCTTCCCCGCCTTCGAGGGTGATGAATTTGCCTTTCATAGTCCTTTCCTCCCCTCGATGGCCTTTTCCAGCGTTATCGCGTCGCTGTACTCGAGGCTCGAACCCATGCTCAGGCCGTAGGCCAGCCTCGTTACCTTGACCCGGCTTGCCTCGCCGATCTTCTTGGAAAGGTAGAGGGCGGTGGTTTCCCCTTCGAGGTTCGGGTTGGTGGCCACGACGACCTCCTTCACCGTACCGTCCCGGAGGCGGGCGAGGAGAGGGGCGATGTTCAGGTCCTCGGGGTAGACGCCCTTGGAAGGGGAAAGCGCCCCGTTCAGGCAGTGGTAGAGCCCCTTGTAGCAGTCCGATTTCTCGATGGCGAGCGCGTCCTTGTAGGACGAAACCACCATGATGGTGGATTTGTCGCGGCTATCGTCGGAGCAGACGGGGCAGGCCCCGCCTTCCGCATAGAGGCCGCAGACCGGGCAGGGGGCGATGTTGTTTTTGACGTCCAAGAGGCGCTTGGAGAATTCCTCGACCCGGTTTCTTTCCATGCCCAAAACGGCATAGGCCATCCGTTCGGCGGACTTCGGCCCGATGCCGGGGAGCTGGCCGAAGGATTCCTTCAGGGCTTCGATCGAGGGCAATAGATCCATTTTAGAAGGGGAGTCCCGACTTGCCGGTAATCCTTTCGTCTATCGCGTCGGCTTCTTTCTTGATGTCGGCCAGGATGCCGTTATAGCAAAGGGCTATCGCCTCTTCCAGCATCTCCTTGTTTTCGGCGTCTAGGGCATCACCGTCGATTTCGATCTTGACGATCTCCTTATCGCCCTTGACGGTCATTTTGACCATGCCGCCCTGTTCGGCGGTGAATTCCTTCTTGTCTAGTTCCTCATGGGCCTTCAGTAGTTCGCGCTGCAACTTGTTGGCCTGCATGAGCATCTGCTGCATCTGGTTCATATTTTCCTCCTTGAATCTATTCAACCTTGGGCAGGTTCAATACGATACCCGCTTTGCTTGGCAGCTTCCTGATCTGCTGCAACGAAGTGAAGCTGCCCCAAAGCCTGTTCTGGTCGTTGTGGTCGATGGCGATTATGAATACCTTTCGCCCCAATAGCACCTCCAGAAGTTCCTCGAGGGGCTTCTGGTTGGCCTTGAGGTTGGCTTTTTCCTTTTGTCCCTTGAACTTGTAGGTGAGTATGATGGCCTGCTTGCAGAGGCAGAAGGGGTTGCCCTGCGAAAGCAGGTTGGCGAGGGGACCAAGCTTCAGGTCCACCTTCAGGGGCTCGAGCTTCGCCCACTTGGGCACGAGCGCGGTCCTTTCGGCCTTGTCGCCGAGGACCATGATCTTTATCAGTTCGTCGTCGCTTATCTCGTAGGATTCGCCCGAGGTCGCAAGCGGAAGGGCCGACACGCCCGAGGCGTCTATGGGCGTTTCCTCCTCGGGATCGTTGTCGAAGAGGAATTCCTGCGGCTTGGTGATGATGGCCGGTTTCTTGGGGGCCTGCTCGGTTTTCTTCTCCGGAGCCGGTTTCTGCGGGGTTTCCGCGAAAACGGGTTTTTCGTCCTTTTGCACGGGGATTTCCTCGGTTTTGGGCGGGGTAGCCTCTTTCTGCGGGGCTATCGGCGCGGGCACCGGGCCGCTCATGAGGGTGAGCAGGCTGATTTCGAAGAGAGTGGAAACGCTCGAGGCGCTTTTGAAATCCGAAGCGTTTTTCAAAAACGCGGCGAGATAGTCGTTCGCCTTTTGCCTGCCTATCCTCCCGTTTATTTCCCTTGCTTCCTCTTCCGTGAGGTAGGTTAGCAGCCCCTTGTCTTCCGTAAGGGAATAGGCCAGCCCGTCTTTCAATATGGCGACCAAGTCGTCGTTCAGCCGGCGTATGTCTATACCGCGGTCGCGGTAGGCATTGAGGCTGTCCAGGACGTCGCCGGCGTTGTTCTCCGAAAGCGCTTCGAGCAGCCTTATCTTCTCGCCCTTGTCGAGCAGGCCGTATATGTCGAGGACGTCGTTCATCCTGAGATAGCCCCCGGAATAGGCGAGCACCTGGTCGAGTATGCTTAGGGCGTCGCGCATCCCGCCGTCCGAAAGGGCGATCACTTCCTTAAGGGCGTCTTCGTCGTAATTGGCGTTTTCCTTGGAAAGAACTTCGCGGAGCTTCCTCTCCATGTCCTTTTCCTCGACCCTGGTGAAGTCGAACCTCTGGCAGCGGCTCACGATGGTGGGAAGCACCTTGTGGACCTCCGTGGTCGCCAAGATGAATATGACGTTCTCGGGCGGCTCCTCGAGGGTCTTTAGCAGGGCGTTGAACGCCCCGGCGCTCATCATGTGGACTTCGTCGATTATGTACACCTTGTACCTCGCCCTTATCGGCGCGTACCTGACTTTCTCGATCAGTTCCCGGACCTGGTCGACGCCGTTATTGCTGGCCGCGTCGATTTCGACCACGTCCGGATGCTCCCCGCTAGCGATGTCGATGCAGTTGGAGCAGCGGCAGCACTGGTGGCCCAGACCCTCTTCGCAGTTGAGGGCCTTGGCCAGCAGCCTCGCCATCGTCGTCTTGCCGGTACCCCTGGGGCCGGCGAAAAGATAGGCATGGGCGATGCGCCCGGTCGAGAGAGAATTCTTCAATGTTCTGACCACCGCGGCCTGGCCCGCGACTTCGTCGAAGGTTTGGGGCCGGTAGGCAAGATAGAGGGCTTTGTAAGACATCCCCTGCATTATACTTTCTTTAAGCGGAGGCCCCTAGAGACTTGTTCCCACAATATTGCGCGGAGGCCCGAAAACGCGGTCCGGCGGCAAAGGGAAAACGCGCGGCCATCCTTTTTACCAAACTGGCCTTCCCATGTTCCCTATCGGGAATTAGACGCGGAAGGTATAATCCATCCGGATGGACACAAGCATGAAAAACCGCCTCGAGGCCATGAAGAGGCGTTACGAGGAAATAGAAGCGGAACTAGAAAAGGAAGACGTGACAAGCGACCTCAAAAGGCTCGCGTCGCTCAGCAAGGAAAGAAGCGACCTCGAAAAGCCGGTCAGGGAATACGAGGAATACCTTTCCGACGAGCAGCAGCTAAAGGAAGCCGACGGCCTACTTTCTAACGGCGACCCGGACATGGAGGAACTTGCCCGAAGCGAGAAGAAAAGGCTCGAAGCCAGACTCGGGGAAATAATGCAATCGCTGACCGAGGAACTGCTTCCCAAGGACCCAAACGACAGCAAGAACATCATCGTCGAAATCCGCGGGGCGGTCGGCGGAGACGAGGCCAACATCTTCGCGGGCGATTTGTTCCGCATGTATTCCAAGTATGCCGAAAAGCAGGGCTGGAATGTCCAGATACTCGACTTCGCCGAAGGCACGATGGGCGGCTATTCGTTCATTTCCTTCATGGTCAAGGGCGAGAACGTCTACAGCAAGCTTAAATTCGAATCCGGGGCCCACCGGGTCCAGCGCGTGCCGAAGACCGAGGCCATGGGCCGGATACACACGTCGACCGCGACGGTGCTGGTAATGCCGGAAGCCGAGGAAGTCGAAGTTACCATCAACCCTAGCGACCTGAAGATCGATACCTACCGCAGCCAGGGCGCCGGCGGCCAAAACGTCAACAAGACCGAGTCGGCGGTCCGCATAACGCACGTCCCCACCGGGATAGTGGTGAGCTGCCAAACCGAAAAGGCCCAGCTGCAGAACAAGGAAATCTGCATGAGGATGCTGAGGGCGAAGCTTTATGCCTATTACCAGGAGAAGGTGGATGCCGAAAGGGCCAAGGAAAGGAAACTGAAGGTCGGCACCGGCGAGCGGTCCGAAAAGATAAGGACCTACAACTATCCCCAAAACCGGGTAACCGACCACCGCATCGGCTTCACCCTCCAGAAGCTGGACCGGGTAATGGAAGGGGAACTGGAGGAAATAATCGAAGCCCTCATCCACTTCGACCAGGAGCAGAAACTGCTAGAGGAGAGCAAGCAAGGTGCCTAGCGTCGACTTCTACTACAGGAACGCCCTTTCGGAGGGCAGGGAATACGGCATCGACGGCAACGACGTTCGCTATTTGATCATGGTCGCCGAGGGCTTTACCTCCCCGGCGGACGTCATCTACTACCGCGAAAAGGAAATGAAACACCCCGACGTCTTTTTGTCCTTCTTCGGGAAAAGGAAGCAGGGGATACCCGTCCAGTACGTTACCCACGTCGCCCCCTTCCTCGGGCACGACCTCTACGTCGACGAAAGGGTTCTCATACCGCGTCCCGAAACCGAGGAGATGCTCGCGGCTTTCAGCGAAACGGTGGATGAATATTACGATCCCCGGAACTATTTGGTGGCCGGGGACGTCGGCACCGGTTCGGGCTGCATCGCCCTCTGCCTCAAGACTTTCTTCCCCAACTGGCTCGTTTCCGCCAGCGACGTGTCGGAAGGGGCCCTCGAGGTGGCCAAGACGAACTTTGCCAAATACGGGCGGCAGATAAACGTCCTCCACGGCGATGCCCTGAAACCGTATATCGAAGCCAACATGGCCCTCGACATCATCATTTCGAACCCGCCCTACGTGAAGGACCGGGAATCGGCCGAGGAAATGGTCCGGAGCAACGAACCGGCCGGCGCCTTGTATATCGGGGAACATCCTTGGGTCTACGAGAAGATATTCATGGACGCCCCGAAGGTGAAAAAAGGAAGCCTGCTCATGGTATTCGAAATAGATCCGTGGCTGGTCGGGCCCCTGGAGGAAGCCATGGAAAAATATCTGCCTAAGCCCTACGAGGCCGATTTCCGGAAGGACCTCAGGGGAATGGACAGGCACCTGTTCGTGTACCTGCCCTAAGCGTGCAACTTGACAAACGGGCGAATAAAGTCGACCCTTTTCCGGGATTAGGAGGTAACTATGAAGGTCTTCGCGGGTTCAGGAATCGAAGAGGCCGCCAAGTGGCTCAGGGACGGGGGAGTTCTGGCTTTCCCGACCGAAACCGTCTATGGCCTCGGCTGCGTCTACGACAACAGGGAAGCGCTGGATAAGCTTATCAAGATCAAGCGGCGCCCCCAGGACAAACCCCTGGCCCTGATGTGCGCTTCGCTCAACGACGCTTTCGCCTTTTTCAAAAGCGACCTCCGCACGAGGCTCGTCCTCGACCGCTTTTTGCCCGGAGAGGTGACGTTTTTGTTGCCGAGCAAGGATGGGCTTCCCTGGCAGGCCGACTTCGGGGCCGGCGTGATCGGGATAAGGGTCCCGGACGATCCCTTCGTCCAGAAACTCATCGGACTGGTCGGCAAGCCCTGCCTGGTCACCTCGTGCAACGTTTCCGGATTCCCGCCCGCCCTCACCTACGCGGACGCGATCAACATATTCGTCAACGACGATGTCGGCGTCATCGAAGGCTCCGCCCACCCCGACGGGGTCCCCACGACCATCGTCGACATGTCAAAGAAGGGCGAAATCAAACTCGTGAGGGAAGGGAAGGTATCTTTCCGCAGCCTTTCCGAGAGCTACCGCAAGAAAATCGTCCTCGCCCTAGGGAGCGACCACGCCGGATTCGAGTACAAGGAAGCGATAAAGAAGCACCTCTTGGATTCGGGCTACGACGTTAAGGACTGCGGGACCGACAGCAAGGAGTCCTGCGACTACCCCCTGTTCGCCTTCAAGGCCGCCAAGGCGGTCAGTTCCTCGAAGGCCGACTACGGAATCCTCGTCTGCTCGACGGGGGAAGGCATCGCGATCGCGGCCAACAAGGTGAAGGGCATAAGATGCGGCATCGGCTATAGCGACGACGTCTGCCATCTGATGCGCGAGCACAACCGGGCCAACATGATCGCCTTCGGCGCCAACTTCATGGACTTGGAAGACGTGATCCGGAGGACCGACATCTTCCTGGCTTCCCATTTCGAAAGGGGCCGGCACCAAAGGCGGGTCGGCGAAATCATCGACTTCGAAAACCAATGAGGGCTTCGGCCCTTTTTTCTTGCCGACGTCTCCTTTCTAAGGGGGTTTGCCGATTTATGGCGGTTCCCCGGCGTGTCGGCCTTGGCCCGGAATGGGGGAGACGGCCCGTCTCCGTATTCGATCCGCTTTCCATGAATCTGCTCTAATCTGGGGCCCGTTGGCGTAATTGCCCCCTACATTCATACGTGGGAAGTGCTTTCGTCTGTCCGCTTTGCGGAAACTCCGATCCCAGGTATCTAGGGAAAAGGAACGGGGAAACCTATTGCCGCCGCTGTATATCCTTTTCGGGCGGCCTTGCGGTCGATAGGAAGAAACCGCCCAAACGCGCCGACCTCACCCTCGGTTACGAACTCAGCAAGGAGCAGGAAGAACTGTCCGCCGCGATACTAGACAACTACGTCATGGGCATCGACAGCCTGGTCTACGCGGTTTGCGGCGCGGGGAAGACGGAACTGAGCTACCGGGTCATAGGCCATGCGGTCGCTAACGGCCAGAACGTCGGCTTCGCCCTGCCTAGGCGCGACGTCGTCATCGAACTCGAGGAGAGGATAAGGAACGCCTTCCGCGGCCTGAAGGTCGTAAGCGTCTACGGCGGCCACGCCGAGAAGCTGGAAGGCGACATCGTGATTCTTACCACCCACCAGCTCTACCGCTACAGGAATTATTTCGACTTGCTGGTGATGGACGAGGTCGATGCCTTTCCCTTCAAGGGCAACGACGTCTTGGAAGCCATGTTCAGAAGGGCGCTGCGCGGACATTACGTCAAGATGAGCGCGACCCCCAGCCCGGAGGCGCTTTTGGAACACCACAAGGAAGGGAAGGCCGTCGTCGAACTGAAGACGAGATTCCACAAAAAGCCGATTCCGGTGCCGGTGATCAGGCAATTGCCCGGCCTGACCGCCTTGCCCTATCTCGTGAGCAAATTGCTCGGATATAGAAGGAAGGGGAAGCCCGCCCTCGTCTTCGTCCCGACGGTGGACGAGGCGGCGCGGCTATATAGGCGCCTTGCCCCGTTCGTAAGCGGCGGCAACTACGTGACGAGCAAAAAGGAAGATAGGGCCGGAGTCATAAGCGATTTCAAAAACGGCCGTTACGGCTATCTGGTAACCACCGCGGTTTTGGAAAGGGGAGTGACCGTAAGGGACCTGCAGGTCATAGTCTACGGGGCCGATTCGCCCGTTTACGACGCGGCGAGCCTCATCCAGATCGCGGGCCGGGTAGGGAGGAAGAAAGGTGCCGAAAACGGGGAAGTGGTTTTCCTTTCTGGCCGAATCAGCCGGGAAATGGAAAACTCGATTAGGGAAATACGTTCCTGCAACGCCCATCTGCAGATGCTGTTTTAAGGATGCGAAATCCTTCTCGTTCGCCTCCCTGAGCGTCAGGGGAGAAGAACCGATATGCCAGAAGTGCTTCCAGGAAATGCGGCCCGGGGAAGAAAGGTTCGAGGTCGGCGGCGTGAAGGCCCTGGCCCTATATCCCTACGAGGGTGCCTTCCGGGAGAGGCTATACGCCCTGAAGGGGCTGAGGGACATCGAGATGGCCGGGGTCTTCCTCGCCTACCAAGCCGCCCTCCTGGGCTTTATCTACCGCGGCTACGAGGTCGTGCCGGCGCCGAGCTACAAGGGACACGACGAGGAACGCGGCTATAACCACGTGGTGGAAGCCTTCCGGCCCTTGGGTCTCCCGATAATTGAGGCACTCGAGAAGAAAGACGACGTGAAACAGGCCGGAAGCAGCGCCCACAAAAGGCAGGAAATAGGAAAGCACATCGGACTTCGGGAGAACATCGATCTCGGGGGGAAGAAGATACTTTTCGTGGACGACGTCTTCACGACCGGAGCCACGGCGAGGGCCTGCCTGAAAATATTGTCGTCGCTGGGCCCGAAGTCCCTCAAGGCCCTGTTTTTGGCCAGGACTTCCGGGAAAACGCCGCAAAAAGGGGATATCGAAGACGGAAACGGCGTGTTTGCGTAGTTTTCCGCCTCCCCGTTCGCGGCCTTTAGGCCGCCTATGCTAAAAAGGCAACAGATGGTAAAATACCTAACGACTTTGGGAGTTTATTGTGGCAAACATCATAGAAAAGCTATTCCACCTCGAGCAGAGGGAACTGAACAGGTACGCCCGTGAAGCCGATCGGGTCCTCTCCTACGAAGAGACCATGAAGGCGAAGACCGACGACGAACTGAGGGCCTATACCAAGCATTACCAGGAAGGACTGAAGGACGGTTCCTTGACCCTGGACGAAATCAAGTACGAAGCCTTCGCCGTCGCCCGGGAAGGCGCCCGGCGCACCTTGGGGCAATTCCCCTTCAAGGTGCAGATAATCGGCGCTTTGGTCCTCAATAACGGCGACATCGCCGAAATGAAAACCGGCGAGGGCAAAACCCTTACCGCGACCATGGCCGTCTACCTGAACGCCCTGACCGGCGAAGGCGTCCACGTCGTCACCGTCAACGAATATCTGGCCGCCCGCGACGCGGACTGGATGGGCCAGATCTACCGCTTCCTCGGTCTTACCGTCGGGGTCAACCTCCACAGCAAGACGGCCGCCGAGAAGCGCGAGGCCTATGCCTGCGACATCACCTACACGACCAACTCCGAACTCGGGTTCGACTATCTGCGCGACAACATGGCCCCGAGCCTCAAGGGGCGCGTGCTCCGCGGACTCAAGTTCGCGGTCGTCGACGAAGCCGACTCCATCCTCATCGACGAATCCCGTACCCCCTTGATCATTTCGGGCGGGCAGAAGGCCGCGGCCAGCCAGTACCAGGTAGCCGACCGGTTCGTCAAATCTCTGAGGAAGGAACGCGATTTCACCATAGACATCAAGACCAAGACCGCCTCTTTGACCGACGAGGGCAACAACAAGGCCGAACGCATGTTCGGGGTGAAGAACCTCTACGATCCCGAAAACCAGGAACTGGTCCACCGGATCCACCAGGCCCTCAAGGCCAACTACATCATGACCCGCGACGTCGAGTACATGGTGGACAAGGACCATACCATCCAGCTCATCGACCAGTTCACCGGCCGCATCCTCAAGGGCCGCGAGTACAACGACGGGCTGCAGCAGGCCATCCAGGCCAAGGAAGGCGTGGAGATCAAGCAGGAAACCGTCGTATTGGCCACGATTACCTACCAGAACTTCTTCCGTCTATACAAGAAGCTTTCCGGCATGACCGGCACCGCGAAGACCGAGGAAGAGGAATTCGAGAAGATCTACAACATGAAGGTCATCGTCATCCCGACCAACAGGCCGGTAATCCGCGTCGACGATACCGATTTGATATTCGCTAGCCACGCCTTTAAGCTCAAGGCCCTCGTCGAAGAGGTCAAGAGGCGCCACGAGACCGGCCAGCCGGTCCTCATCGGCACCGTCTCGGTGGAAAGCAACGAGGAAATCAGCCATCTGCTCGATGCCGCCGGCATCCCGCACGAGGTGCTCAATGCCAAAAACCAGGCCCGCGAAGCCGAAATAATCGCCAAGGCCGGCGAAAAGGGCGCCGTCACGCTGGCGACCAACATGGCCGGCCGCGGCACCGACATCAAGCTCGGCGAAGGCGTGAAGGAGCTGGGGGGACTCTGCGTCTTCGGAACCGAACGCCACGAATCCCGCCGCATCGATAACCAGCTCCGCGGCCGTTCCGGCCGCCAAGGCGACCCCGGCTATACCCGCTTCTACGTCGCCATGGACGACGAACTCATGCGCCGCTTCGTTCCCGACAACGTCCGCGCCATGGTGGCCAATTCGCTCCAGGACGACAGCTACGAGTCGCGGACCATCGCCAACGTCGTCACCAATGCCCAGAAGCAGATCGAGGGGAAGAACTTCGATATCCGCAAGAATTTGCTAGACTACGACGACGTCCTCGCCAAGCAAAGGCAGATAATCTACGACAAGCGCGACCGCATCCTCTATGCCGAGGACATCGTCGACCTCGTCTACGACATGTTCAAGACCGCCGGCTCCTGCCTCGCCCACAAGGCCCTGGCCACCGACCGCAACGACGGCACCATAGCCGGGGAATACCTCCGCCGTCTCGTGGAACCGCGCTTTTTGCCCGAAGGAAGCCTGAACGTCTCCGCCTACGACGGCGCGCCGGAAGACGAAGCCGGGGAAGACCTGGGCGAGATGCTTTACCGCCACTATCTCGAGAAGAGGAAGACCTGGCCCGCCGAAGCCGCCGACCAGGTCGAAAGGCAGGTAACGCTGTCGGTCATCGACCGCAACTGGACCAAGCACATCGATACCATGAGCCACCTCCGGGAGGGCATCGGATTGCGCTCCTATGCCCAGACCAATCCGCTCCAGGACTACGTCAACGAAGGCTACGACCTCTTCAAGGAAATGAACGACAACATCGCCGTGGACGACGCGTTCAACCTCCTAAACGTCAGGCTCGTGAAGAAAGAGGAACCCAAGCCGGCGGAGGAAACCCGGCCGGCCGCAGGAGAAAGCGACAAGAAGGAGGAAGACAAATGAGGGATAACTACACTTTGAAGACGACCGCCGCCGAGATTGCCGAATACGTAAAGAGCCTCGGCGGCTCACTTTGACCTGCCCAAGATCGATTCCCGCATCGCGGAAATAGAACACAGGCAGGAAGAGGAAGGATTCTGGGACGACCACCGGGCCGCGAGCGCCCTGATGGGCGAACTGAGCGACCTGAAGTCCAAGGCCAGTAGCTATAGGAAAATCGTCGCCGGCCAAAAGGACCTCGGCGATTTGCTCGAGATGGGGGACGACCCCGAAAGCGCCGAACTCGCCGACGAGCTGGAGACGGAGCTGCTAAGCGAGATAAAGGCGCTCCGCAACGACCTTCTTTTCAGCGGACCCTACGACTCGCTCAACGTCATATTCGAAATCCATCCCGGGGCCGGCGGGACCGAGGCCATGGACTGGGCGGAAATGCTGCTGCGCATGTATTCCCGCTTCTGCGAAAACCACAGGTTCAAATGGGAAGTGCTCGACTACGAACCCGGCGAGGAAGCGGGCTGCAAGTCCGCGACCGTAAGGATTTCGGGCCACAATGCCTACGGCATGCTCAAATCCGAGAAGGGCGTCCACCGGCTGGTCCGCATCTCGCCTTTCGACAGCAACGCGAGAAGGCATACCTCCTTTGCCTCGGTATCGGTCGTGCCGGAGTTCAAAGAAGTCGACGAAATAGAAATCAACCCCAAGGACCTCAAGGTCGACACCTTCCGTTCCGGCGGCGCCGGCGGCCAGAACGTCAACAAGGTAAGCAGCGCCGTCCGCATTACCCACCTTCCGACCGGGATCGTGGTCTCGTGCATGGTCGAGCGTTCGCAGCTCTTCAACAAGGAAACGTGCATGCAGATGCTCAAGGCCAAACTCATGCAGAGGAAGATCGAGGAGAGGGAAAGGCAGCTCAAGAGCATCGTCGGGGAACAGAAGAACATCGAATGGGGGAGCCAGATAAGAAGCTACGTCTTCTGTCCCTACACGATGGTCAAGGACAACCGGACGGGATACGAAACAAGCGACATAAACGGGACCATGGACGGAAACCTCGATCCCTTCATCTTCGGCTACCTCGAAATGGAGGCCCGCAATGGGCATTAGAGGCAGGAAGCCCCTCATATCCCGCCACAAACTTTTCGGTTACCTGAAAAACGTCGTCCTCGTAATGCTGGGCTGCGTCCTGCTCGCCTTTGGCGACGCGGTGTTCTTCACGCCCTTCGAAATCGTTTCCGGCGGGGCCGTTTCCATCGGCATCATCGCCGCCCACTTCGCCGGCGGGTCGGTGCTCATCAACGACATCGTGGTCGCTTCCTTCCAGGTAGCCTTCTTCTTCCTCGGCCTTTTCGTGCTCGGGAAGAAATTCTCCGCGCATACGCTTTTAGCCACTCTCGTCTATCCGCTTTTCTATACCCTTTTCTTCCGCTTCAAGGTCGGAAGCGGCCTCACCGAATCGCTCATGGCCTACAAAGAAAGCGAACCGCTCATGACGACCTTCCTGGCCGGCATTTTCGGCGGCATCTTCGGGGGAGCCGGCTGCGCGCTGACCTTCCTCGGCAACGGTTCCACGGGCGGCTTCGACGTCCTTACCTTCATCGTGAGCAAATACACGAATGTCAAGGAAGGGGTATCGAGCTTCGTCATCGACGCGGTGACGATACTGGCGGGCCTACTGGTATTGCGGGACTATGCCTCGCTATTGATCGGCATCATCAGTGCCTTCGTCGCCGCGCTTCTCATCCAGTACATATACGTTCAGGGCAATACCTGCCTCATCGTTGACATAATTTCGCTCCACCCCCGCGAAATCACCGAATACATCCATTCCGAGATGGACCACGGCACGACGCTCGTGGATACGGTCGGCGGGTATACCGGGGACAGCCGGACGATGATAAGGGTGGTCATCTACCGCCGGGAGATGAAGGAACTAAGCGACTTCATCGCCTCCATCGATCCCCGGGCCTTCGTTTCCTTCAGCGTCGCCAAGACCATAAACGGCGAAGGTTTCGAGCCATTCCGCGGCAACGTGGCGAGAAAACGCGGCAATACCCCGCCGGAATCGTCGAAATCCGAGGAGAAGGAAGATGGACGATAGCCATCCTTTCGAGCTCGTTTCCCCCTATAGGCCCACCGGCGACCAGCCCGAGGCCATCAGGCAGGCCCTCGAAGGCGTGGCCCGCGGGAAGCACGTCCAGGTCATAAAAGGGGCGACCGGGACGGGCAAGACCTTTACCGACGCCAATATCGTCGCTGCTTTGAACAAACCCACTTTGGTCATCGTCCACAACAAGACCCTGGCCTCGCAGCTCTACGGGGAGTTCAAGGAACTTTTCCCCCATAACCGGGTCGAGTACTTCGTTTCCAATTTCGACTTCTACCAGCCCGAGGCCTACATACCGAAAACCGATACCTACATAGAGAAAAACGCGGTCATGAACGACGAGATCGAAATGCTGCGCACGAGCGCCGTCAATTCGATATTGGAAAGGCGCGACACCATCGTCGTGGCCTCGGTCGCCGCGATATACGCGCTCGGCGATCCGGAGGAATATAGGGGCCTTACCTTCGAACTGCGCGTCGGGGAGGAACTCGATAGGAAAAAACTCTACTCCCGTCTCGTCGAATCCCAGTACGTGCGCAACCAGCTGGACCTTTCGCCCGGACAGTTCCGGGTCCACGGGGACGTCATCGACATAATGCCCTTGACCTCGAGCGACAGGTTCGTCCGCCTCGACATGTTCGAGGACAGCCTCGAGGCCATCTACGAGGTCGATTCGCTGAGCGGGCAGATCACCAACAGGTTCCATACCTACCCCATCTACCCGGCCTATGACCACGTTTCCAGCCGCCGGAAGATAGAAAGGGCGACCGAGTCCATCAAGGCGGAACTCGAAGTCTGCCTCAAGCGGTTCCACGACGAGGGCAAGTACCTCGAGGAGGAAAGGCTGAGGAACCGGACGCTCCAGGACATCGATTCCCTCCTCGAGTTCGGGCGCTGCCCCGGCATCGAAAACTACTCGCGGCACATCGACGGCCGCAAGCCCGGGGAGAGGCCTTTCACGCTGCTCGACTATTTCCCCAAGGATTTCCTCCTCCTCGTGGACGAAAGCCACGTCACCTTCCCCCAGATAAGGGGGATGTACAACGGCGACCATTCCCGGAAGCTATCCCTCGTGGAATACGGATTCAGGCTGCCGAGCGCCCTCGACAACCGGCCGCTCCGGTTCGAGGAATTCGAGTCCCTCATGCCGAATTCCGTCATCTGCACTTCCGCGACCCCGGGCGACTACGAACTCGAGAAGTGCGGGAACCAGGTCATCGAGCAGATAATCCGCCCGACCGGTTTGCTCGATCCCGAAATCGAGGTAAGGCCCCCGATGGGGCAGGTCAACGTCCTCCTCGACGAGATAAGGAAGAGGAACGCCGCGGGGGAACGGACGATGGTCGTCACCCTTACCATCAAGATGGCGGAAGACCTGACCGCCTACCTGCGGTCCGAAGGCATCAAGGTCGCCTATCTCCATAACGAAACCAAGACGCTTGAAAGGACGGAAATCATCTACCAGCTCCGCAAGGGCAAGTACGACGTTCTGGTCGGGATCAATTTGCTTAGGGAAGGCCTGGACATTCCCGAAGTGAGCCTCATCTGCATATTGGACGCGGACAAGGAGGGGTTTTTGCGGTCCGAAAGGTCGCTCATCCAGATAATCGGCCGGGCCGCGCGCAACGTCCACGGCAAGGTCATCATGTTCGCCGACTCCATCACGGAATCCATGAAGGCCGCGATCGACGAAACGAAGCGCCGGAGGGAAATACAGACCCGCTACAACGAGGAAAACGGCATCGTGCCGACTTCCGTCCACAAGGAAATCAGGCCGCCTCTAAGCAACATGGAGGACGAGGCCGAGGAGATGCTTAAGCCCAAGAAGGCCGTATCGCAGAAGGAATTCGACCGGCAGATGAAGGATCTCGAAAAACAGATGCGCTTAGCCGCGCGCGCCTACGATTTCGAAACCGCGGCGAGGATACGCGACATCATCATCGAAGCGAAAGCGGAAAGGAACTCGAAATGAAACGCTACTGCGTCTACTTCATGGATTTCGACGGGACGCTGTTCGATACCCTCGACTCGCTCGTCGAGATATACAACGCCGGTTTCCGTTACCTCGGCTACGAAATAGGCCGGGAAGAGGCCAGCCGCTACATACACGTGTCGCTCGAGGAAACCGCCCTCCTCGCCAAGGTACCCAAGGAAAAGGCCCTGAAATGGGGGATGCTAATCGGCAGTGCCCTCGAAACCGACGCGGCCATAAACGAGGTGAAGCCCTATAAGGAAGTAGGGGAGTTCCTCGGAAAGCTCAAGGTCCTCGGGCTCGATGCCTCGGTCGTCACCGGGAACACGGTCAGCCACGTGGACAAGGTCCTTCGGCATAACGGCCTCAGGAAATATTTCGACGGCATATACTCCGGGGTCGACTACAAGCCCAAACCCGAGCCCGACTGCCTGCTTGCCGGCATCGCCTCCTACCGGGGGCTCGCGAAAAAAGACGCGGTATACGTCGGCGATTCCCTGCAGGACGTCGAATGCGCCTCCCGGGCGGGCATCGACGGGATACTGATCGACCGCGGGAACGAGCATCCGGATTACCGGGGAACCAAGATAAGTAGCCTCCTCGACCTCTTTGCCTAGAGGAGCGGTCCGCGGAAAAGCGGCGGAATATATGCTAGACTTTCGAAAAGGAGATACACATATGGAAAAAAGATTCGACCTAAAAGCGATATCCGGCATCGCCTTCGCTTCGCTCTACGTTCTCTCGGGCATCCTCCTCTTCGTCGAAGGACTGAACCTGACCATCCTCTTCTCCGAATACGTGGGGATGACGCCGTCTTTTGCCTACCCGCTCTGCATGGGCCTAGTCGAAATCCTCTTCGCCTGCTTCGTCTTTTCCGCCGGCGCCGTCAAGCTTATCGGCATACTCGCCCCGGGATTATTCCCGAAAACGGGCGCCTTTTGCGGGAATAGCGACGTTTTGGTCCGCCTGGCCGTCGAAGGCGGGCTCCTTGTCAACGGACTGCTTTCCATTCTCTCTTCGGGCTCTTCCTCGGGCTCGGTGATGGCCGGTGGCATCATGCTGATGCTATTTGCCGCCGCCGGGCTTTGCCTCGATTCTATCGGGCTGGCCAAAAAGTCGGCGGCCTACGGCATCTTGACGCCCCTCTTCTTCATCGCCGTGCTCGTCGTGGCGATGGTGTTCATGTCTACCTCCTATTCGGTCGCGGCCTATTCCTTTCTCGCGCTTGTCTCCGCCGCGGCGTTCGTCATCGGGCTGCTCATTCCTTCGAAGAAGGCCGAAAGCCCGAATGGCGAAAAGGCCAAGGAAACGGACGCGGCGGAAGCCGGGGAAGCCGGATCCGAACCGGCGGAAGCCGGGAAATAGCAACCGCAAATATCTAAAGGAGGGCCGGGCAAATTTCTTTCCCGGCCCCTTCTTCCGATAACATTTGCCTTAGGGCAAAGAAGAGTCTATATTTTTCACGCATGTGGTACCACTACGTCTTTGTCATAATCAGCCTGATCGTCATCGTCCTCGCCTTGCTCCAGGGCGGTAAGTCCGAAGGCGCTTCCGGCGCGATCACCGGCGGCGGCCTCAACGTCTTCGCCAAGACCAAGGAAAGGGGCAGCGAGAAGGTCATATCCTATTTGACCTTCGGATTCGCCATTCTCTGGCTCTTCTTCGCGGTCCTCATCATGGTGATGACCACCGCGGGAAGCGGGGATTCCACCGAAACCGCCTCCAGCGCGGCGGCCTTCGCGGTCCTTGGCCTCCTATAAGGAAAGAGTTGGCTTAACAGGCGGGCCGTTGCCCGCTTTTTTGCTTTCTTAGGCCCATGTATCGCGCTAACCTATTGCCATGCTTACGACATCCATCAAGGAATACGTTTCCGGTATCAAATCCTCCCTCAAGGAGGAAATAGAAGGGCTAAGCCGGAAGCCCCGTTTCGCCATCGTCAAGGTCGGCCACGACGTGGGCAGCGATTCCTACGTCAAGGGAAAGGTCAGGGACGCCGGCGAGGTCGGCATGGAAGCCGTCGTCCACCAGTACGATGAGAACGTCGCGGAAGACGAATTGGCCAGGGAAGTCGAAACCATCGCCCTGGACCGGTCGGTCGACGGGATGATCGTCCAATTGCCTTTGCCGAGGCATATAGACGAAGGACGGATACTCTCCTTGATACCGCCTAAGAAGGACATCGACGGTTTTTCGCCCCTATCGCGGTTCGTCCCCTGTACCCCGAAAGGCATAGTGGACTACCTCGATTTCCTGGGTTTCCCCTTCAAGGGGCTCAACGCGGTCGTCATCGGCCGCAGCAACATCGTGGGCAAGCCCCTTGCTAAGCTGTTGCTCTCGCGCGACATGAACGTCACGGTCCTCCATAGCAAGACCAAGGAAGAAGACCGCTCCTTCTACATTGCCCACGCCGACCTCCTCTGCCTTGCCACCGGCAAAGCCGGATTGGCCGATGCCCGTTATTCCTATAAACCGTCCGCGGTTATCGTGGACGTCGGGATATCGAGGGGGAGCGACGGCCGCCTGCACGGCGATGCCGTGCCCGGCCTACCCGTCTATCTGCAGACGCCGGTCCCCGGGGGAGTGGGGCTATTGACTAGGGTTAGCCTATTAAGGAACGTAATGGAGGCGTACCGCCATGGAATATAGTGTTTCCAACATCATCGTCTACGGACTAGAAAGGGCCGTGAAGGCCAGCGGCAACCCGATGAGGGTCAAAATCGACACGGGTGCTCCCAGCGAGAAAGACTATCTAAGGGCCGAACGCCTCGGGGCCACAAGAAACGGCCTGGGCCACGACAACTACCTTAAGGGCATCGTGGTCCACATGGACGTGGTCGCGCCCCTTTACTGGTGGAAGGAAGCGCAGAGGTACCACTGGTTCGATTTCGTAAGCTCGGAGTCGACGATGCATTGCCTTCTGAAATTCGACATTTCCGCCCAATGCGTGGAGGAAGTAGACGATGCCATATTGGCACGGATGAAGGAACTCGTCGCCCAATATAACGCGATAAGCGACGAGGAGGCGGAGAGGAAGAAAGCCATGTGGAGGGTCCTCGTCGCCTCCCTTCCTTCGGGTTTCTGCCTCGGGGCCACGATGGTCACCAACTACCAGCAGCTGAAGACCATGTACATACAAAGGCATAACCACCGCCTGAAGGAATGGCACGTTTTCTGCGACGCGTTGAGGCAATTGCCGCATTTCCTCGAGTTTACCGGGGTCGACAGACTTACCGGGAACGAATGACCATCCGCCGCCGGCGCTTCCTCTGAATTTCAGAACACCTATCCCTTCACTTTTTTAAGTACCGGGGATATCTTGGAATACAGCCGCTTTACAATTTACCATATACCTTAAGGTATATAGTGCGTATTTAAGTTGTCCCTTACATACGCGCGGGCGACATTAAGTTTCGGTTTAGGGAAAGTTCGTCTGCAGTTTCCTTATGCCCGTGCGTTAAACACGTAACCTTTGACTCGGGGGAAAGAAGCAACATGGGTAGAAAAAGCATCATCGCCGCGTTTGGCATGGCCGTGGGCTTTTTGGCCGGCACGATAGGCGTAGCCGTCGGGGCCAATCCTGCGGCGGAAGTCAGGGCGGAAGCCGGTGATACCGTTACAGTTAGCATTGATAGCGCATCCGGAGATAGTGAAGGAATTAAATGGACGGCGAATAAAAATGGTGGTAGCAATGATCCTGCACACTATTCCGATGGTTTGCGCTTGTACGTTAAAAACCAATTCGTAATATCATCAAATGTTGGTAAGGACCTTTATTCTGTCAAACTAACAGCTACCAAAAACAAGACACATCTCTTTGAAAACCTTAGTTGTAATCTTGGCACATGGGATGTAAGTTCCCTTACTATAACTGACATTAATTCTGGTTCTGTTACCATTCAAAACAACAACACAGGTAGTGGAAATATTGCGGTTAGTAAAATCACTGTTACATTCGTGGATACCCCGGATATAACCGCGAGCGAAATTTTTGCTATCGGTAACGACTCGTTTAATGCTGGCTACCTTTTCCAAGAAAACGATTTCATTGTTGATGTAACCAAATCAGACGGAAGTGAGACGACAAGTGATGACTACAGCGTCTCCGTCGGCACTCTTAATGATGGTGTTTACGAAGAAAGGGAACCCCTTGTTTTCGGAGAAACCACCGCAAAACTAGGAGACAATAATATTCGATTCACCAGTGTTTATCCCACTGCCGAAGGGTCTGACGACTATCCGTATTTTGATTTGGCCATCACCGTTGTAGAGCCCGAAATCAATGAGATCGTCATAAGCGGCGATATGTTAAAGAAGAACTATTCCGTTGGCGAAAGTTGGGATTACTCAGGTTTGACTGTTACTGGCCAGCCTGCCGGAATTGATGTTACCGGCAAAGTCACTTGGAGTGCTGATCCCGCTGAACCTGCTAGCGGTGTTACAGCCGTTACTGTTATCGCTTCCTATGAGAATTTGACACAGTCGTTTGAAATAAACGGCATCAAAATGATTTCGCTTTCTAGCGATGTTCTAACGAATTCTATTGTAAGGCCTGGCGATTCTACAACCTCCTACAAAACATGGACTTTTGAAGCTAAAGACGGGTCGGGTACTACCTATTATGGTTTCACCGGTGCTAGTGACGATACACTTCAGTTCAATGACGACAGCACTCACGGAATTATGAACACGACTTCCGTTGGCACTCTTGTTTCTATAGAAGTCGAATGGAATTCAAAAACGGCCAAGAATAGGCAACTTTCCATATATTGTTCTGAGACGAAGTTCGATTCGATAGAAGACTACACATCTAAAGGCAAGCCGAATGGTGTGATAGACAATAATGAGGGTCAGACTAGCTGGACCGCCGATGGGGAATATGGATATGTCATTGTCTGTGACGAAGGCTCGGCCTTGTATCTTGACAAAATTACCTTTACTTGGGCAATTGCCGAAAGAGATATTGTCTCCCTGACTCTTGATGGCGGTTTAGGGAGGACTGACTACCTCGATAACGAACAATGGAGTTCTGAAGGCCTTTCCGCTACCGCCCATTATAGCGATGGTGAATCGGCGGATATTACTTCTTTGGCTGATTTCGTATGGTATCCCGAATCCCCTGCGGTTGGCACCGAGAGTGTTTCGGTCTACGCTACCTACAAAGGGTACCAAACCGATATTTATGAATTTGATGTGTCCGTGGATAAATATGTCGGACCTGCTTATCAGTTCACTGTTCCCGAAAAATCAGCCCCTATTTCAAGGGTCGGGCCCGTCGATTTGGGTGATCTCGGCCTAATTTGGGATGTCAGTGTTGAATGCGATGACTCTTCGCCTTCTTTTGGCTACGATTCAAGCAAAGGACGTGGTCAATCGTTTGGGGCAGACATCAGTTTCGTATCGCTACGTTCCGATATATTCGGAGTAGGCGACAAGATAGCCATCAAAAAGATTGTGGTTAATGCTTCTGCCGCTGGCAGTGCGAACGCGTATCTGAACGTATCGATTGGGAATGTTCCGCTAAGCACAGACGGGAATCGCTTGGATGGTGATGCCACCGACTATGTATTCGATTGTTCCGATTTTGGCGATATCGCCGGACACATTGAAATAAAAATCAATAAGAGTACTGGCAGTAGCACGACTGCTTATCTAAAGAGCATCACCGTTTATGCCGAGGAGGTAGCCAATGGCGCTGACATAGTCGATCTTGCCAAAAAGATCGAATCTGCCGATGTCTGTGCTAGCACTACCAACTTTACGGAGCTTGACGAGGCCTATAAAGAGTACGCGGATTCGTCGATCCTCAATAGCATCATGATTGATGACTATTCCGATGGCGACACTGCTCACGAAAACGGCGTTGTCTATAACCGCTGCACGGTAAAAGACAAGGCCGATGCCATCGCTATGAAAGCTAATGCTCCGGAAAGCATACCCGGTCTATTCTTCGGCGAAGGGGAGAACGATTCCCTCATCTCCATCATCGCCGTCGGTTCGTTGGCCCTCATTACCGGTTTTGCCGGGCTATATTGCCTCCGTCGCCGTAGAAGGGCCCGATAACTCCTTCATCAAGCAATTAAGCGGGTCCCCGTGCGGGCCCGCTTTTGCTTCAGCAAACGACGCATTAGGGCCGTATCTTTACAATTGCCATAATACTAAAGTATTACGTCCCTGATACGGCCCTTTCGTCCGGCTGGACACCGATAATAAACTTCCGTGAAGCGGTTTTGGCCGCGACATATATTCCACATCCCCAATATTCACTGAATCTAAGCAAAAAACGGAGGAAAGAAATGAAAGTGAAGACAGGCCTGCTCCTCGGAGCAGCGGCCGCCCTGGTCGGATTGACTGGGGGGGTGTTACAGAGCATTGCCACTCCTATTGAGGGCGCTTACGCGGTAGAGACAGACGGCTCATATCTCTACGATCTCCAGAAGGAATTTTCAAATTACAATTCCGATTGGAGTAGTAGCTACACGTCAAGATCTATTGATACGACAAGTTTTTCTGACAAAGAATTGCCAGCAGCTACAATTTCTTTCTCTAGTGCAAACAAGCAAACCGGAACCATTACCGACATGCCGGTAAGCAAGTCGTCTAACAACACGTTTACCGTTACCGAAGCCGACACTCTTATTTATGCAATCGAATTCGGATTTGAGCAATGGACAACCAAACAGCCAACCATTGTTGTCGAAGCGGGCGGATCCACTTTGCTCAATCAATCAAGCTTCTTCAAGACTTATTCCGATGGATCAACCGGCCAACTCGTTTTGCCCGCCCCATCCAATGTGGTAAGCTTCAATCAGACTACAGGCAATCAAGTTGGGTACAAGTACATCAAGATTTGGACTAGCCCGGTAGAAGTCGAAGCCTCGGTTGAAATCACCACGGATAATCCCTATGTATCGGACGCAATCGACTTAAGCACGACCCTCTCCGCTACCGTCTTAGGAGTAGATGAACCGTCTTATCAATGGACCATTCTTGCCGGCGACGAACTGGTTAGTTTAAGTGCGACCGACACCAAGGACGTCGAAGTAACCGCAAAGGAGGGCGCCACTTCCGGCATTGCCACCATTCAGGTTGCCGTCGGTGATGTCACCGATACCATCGATATCAGGGTTTTGGCCCCGATTACCGTCAAGGAAGCCATTGCTAACGAAGCGTTACTCGACACCAAGATTCTTCTTGGCGGGTATGTCGTATGCGACGACTTCGGCAACGGGGTTTCCTATACCCGTTTTGAAATAGCCGATGCCGATATCACTGCCAACTATCAAAACGGCGTTACGAGCATTCAGCTTTATGACAATACCCATAATGGTCGGCAGTTGGTGGCCAAAGGGCAATACGTTCTCATTTACGGCGATTACACGAAATTCGGCTCTATCTTAGAAATCAACTCCGGCTATGAAGTCGTCTCTGCCGAGAACAATACTACCCGTCTCGCCGACTTCGTCCTCGGCTCCGAAGTCGAGACCCAATGCGAATTCAAATACGGAATCGCCAAGGCCCACTTCCTCGGCATGAGCGAGGAGGAACAGACCACGTTCAAGACCTCCGCCGACGGGACCATCGCCGCCGCGAGGGAACGTTACGAAGCCTGGGCCTCCGCCATGGGGGACACCGATGCCTACGCCGCCACCGCCGGTGTCTGGAACGGAAACTTCAACAACGACACGGTTACCTACACCGTCATAGGCGTCGGTTCCGCGATGATAGTCGCCGTTGCCGGCGTCGCCATCTACCTCGCCATCAGGCGCAGGAAGGCCAATAGGGCCTAATACACAACCTCGATCGGGGGTCCTGAGTCTTTCCCTAGGGACCCCCTCATCGGGGTTTAGGTTGCCCCGATTTACATTTTGATTAATGCTGAATTTATTCAGCATTAGCCCCTTTCGAGGGGCTTTTTTGCATCGATAATAGTTTTCTGTCTAAGGGCATTCTTGCCGAAACCCTTATACCCATGCAGCAAGGCATGGCTATCGATAATTGCTTAGGAGGAAAGAAAGCAATGAAGAAAAAGCCGATAGGCCTGCTTCTGGCCGCCGCGGGAGCCGCGGTGGTTTTGGGAGCGGCCCATGTAGCCACATCAACAGATTACGTAGGGGCGAACGCTACTACGGATGCAGAATTTTCCGCAAATTATGAGAAAATCGACACCGTCGAAGAACTTTCGGCCGTTGCCGAAGCCGGACGTAAGGTCATACTTGGAAACCTCGAAACTGAGTATGACGGCTTTATGATTAACGATCTTTCACTATCTTTGAATGGTTTCTCCGGAGTATCAAACAATACCGGCAGTTACAGCATCGATCCGTCCGAATGGCTTCAATTCACACCGATAATTTCCGATTCAGGGGATACATTCCAGCTGCAGTCCGTGACTAATGGCCAGTATTTTAGTCATACCATCGGCTCTAACAGCATCTCTTTGACCAATGATTCGGATGTCCTATATACGTTCAAATCCGGAATGACAGCTACCAGCAATACGAACGTTGAGCTCTCCGCCGACGGTGTTCTTTACTGGGACGATGCACTCGATACAAATAATACAAACAGCACATACAAGTTTGGTGCTTGCTGCTACAACCGTTTTGGCGGTAACGGTAATCCATACTACATAGGTATCCGTTTTTATAGATGCGGTAAGAACGTCACGGAGTTCACCTCATTGCAGAAGAACTACGCTCCGGTTTTCGTCTATGCCTTGCCAGCCGACACCGAACCGGTAGTCAACCTTTCGACTCGGGAAGTAACCATATATTCCGGTATCGGCGGATCCCTTGCGACTACATCTGTCACTGCCAGCGTTCAGAACATTGACGGCGAAGTTACCTACGAATGGGCCAAAGAAGATGCCGCCGATGCCATTACGGTTACTCCGGACGGAGCGTCTGCCGTCATTACTGTCGCCGATGGTTTTGAAGGAACTGGAACCGCTACCGTTACCGTAACCGCCAAGGCGGGGGATGTATCCGCATCGGCTACCATCACCGTTAATATTCTTGCTCCGCTTACTGTCGCCGAAGCCCTGCAGTCCAGCAAAGGTGATATGGTCCTCGTAGCCGGCTATGTTGTCAGTGACAACATTTACGAGGAGGACAATTGGAGAACCGCCTTTGAAATTGCCGATGCCAACGCAAACATCAACACCGATCCCGAAATCAGCGATGATCTCGGGTATATTAACGGGGTCAATACCATCCAGCTCTACGACACCTCCAGAGATGACAATGCTCTTGTCGCAAAAGGCCAGTACGTTGTCGTCTATGGCGAAATATATATTCATAATGGTTCCATCTTCGAACTCAATTCTGGCTACGAGGTAGTTGCCGCCGAATACAGCGTTGAACGCCTGACCGACTACATCCTCGGTGCCGAAACCGGCAACCAGTGCAACTATAAATACGAAATTGCGAAGGCCCACTTCCTCGGAATGAGCAGCGAAGACCAGACCGCTTTCAGCACAGCGGGCGAAGGTAATGTCTTAAAAGCCAGGGAACGTTACGAAGCCTGGGCTTCCGCTGTCGGTGATATCAATCCTTACGAAGTCACTGCTGGTGCCTGGAACGGAAACTTCAACAATGACACGGTTACCTACACCGTCATCGGCGTCGGTTCCGCGATGATAGTCGCCGTTGCCGGCGTTGCCATCTACCTCGCCATCAGGCGCAGGAAGGCCAACAGGGCCTAATAGGCAATCCGCATCCAATGGGGCAGGGCAACCTGCCCTTTTTTGCACGTCCATCCCCCATATGGGGGATTTTCGATATGGTTTGTGATACCATTTTGCGGACATGAAGAAAGTTGACCTCGATGTCTTGAAGGATGCCTCGACCAGGCTCCTGTTCAAGATGGAAGAAAGCGAGTACCTGACTTTGCTAGAGGAGTTCAAGGTACTGACCAAGCAAATGGAGAAGATAGGGGAAATAGAAGGCCTCGAGGATTACGAGCCCATGACCTTCCCCTTCGACGTGTCGGTAACGGAGATGCGGGAAGACGAACCCGGGGAAGTGCTTACCGTTTCCGAGGCGCTAAGCAATGCCGGTTCGACCTACATGAACCAAATCAAGATTCCGAAGGTGGTGGGATGATGGACTATATCGATTTGCCATTGCGGGAAATTCACGTCGCCTTGCTCGAGGGCAAGGTTACCCCCCGCGGCCTCGTGGAAACGGCCATCGGCAGGGCTACTTCCAACAAGGACAACTGCTTCGAATCCCTGCTCGATGATAGGGCCAGGGAAGAAGCGGACAAAGCCGTCATCACCGAGAGCCTCGTTTCCGGCGTTCCCTATCTGGCGAAAGACAACTTCTCCATAAAGGGGATAGAGACGAGGGCCTCCAGCAACATCCTCAAGGGATACAGGCCTTTGTACGAATCGACCGCCACTTCGCGCCTCAAGGCCAGCGGGGCGGTATTGCTCGGCCAGACGACCATGGACGAACTCGCCATGGGCGGAACCGGCACCTCGGGCCATCTCGGGAAGACCTTCAACCCCTATGACCCTAGCCATGAAAGGATGATCGGCGGCTCGAGCTGCGGGTCCGCTTCGGCCCTGGCAAGCGGAATCGTGCCCTTCGCCCTAGGAAGCGACACGGGCGACTCCGTCCGGCGCCCGGCTTCCCTCGGGGGCCTCGTCGGCATAAAGCCCACCTGGGGACGCATCTCCCGCTACGGGCTTTTCCCGTTTGCCCCAAGCCTCGACCATGTCGGCTATTTCACCCGCTACGTCGAGGACGCGGCCTATATGCTGGGTTTGCTTGCGGGCAGGGATAGCCACGACATGACGAGTTCCGATAAACCCGTGGAGGATTGCCTAGCCGGCATAGACGGGGGCGTGGAGGGTCTTAGGCTCGTCCGCGTCATGGACATCGAGGAAAGCCTGAGCGACAAGAGATTGCTTTCCGCGATGGACAAACTCGCGGATGCGCTTACTAGCAAAGGTGCGGCCGTCGACAAGGTCTATTTCGGCAAGGACCTGCTGGAAAGCCTCTATGCGACCTACATCGTCATATCCTGCGCGGAAGCGACCTCCAACGACGCCAACCTCGACGGCATCAAGTTCGGTCCCTACAAGGGCGGCAATACCTACGAAGAGGAAATGACCAGAAGCAGGACCGAGGGCTTTGGGGAATTGATCAAGAGGCGTTTCGTCATCGGCTCCTTTGCCCTTATGAGGGAAAACCAGGACGTCTTGTTTTTGAGAGCGCAGAAGATCAGGGCCAAGGTCGTCCATAGGCTAAGCGAGATATTGTCCGATCACGACGCCCTGCTAATACCCGCGGCCTCGTCCATCGCCCCGCGCTTCAGCGATTCCAGCGACAAATTAAGCGACGAGTACCTGATCGCCGACAACCATCTCGTCCTCGCCAACTTCGGGGGCCTGCCGAGCATGTCGCTTCCTATAGCCAAGGAAGACGGGCTTCCGCTCGGCGTCTCGCTCACGCTTTCGCCTTTCAAGGAAAAGACGATGTTCCGGATAGCCAAGGAAATCGAAGGCATAACCGGCCTCGGCGGGCTGTCGGTGATAAACAACCTGGAGGGCAACCTATGAACTTCGAAGCGGTCATCGGATTGGAAATCCACGTCGAAACCAAATCCAGGACCAAGATGTTTTCGAGCGCCCCGAACGTTTCGCTGAAAGAACCCAATACCGCGGTAACCCTGCTCGACATGGGATATCCCGGCACCCTGCCGTTAGTCAATTCCGAAGCGGTGAAGAACGCCATAAAGGTATCTAGCGCCCTGCACATGGCGATTGACAGGGAACTTCATTTCGATAGGAAGAACTACTTCTATAGCGACCTGCCGAAAGGGTACCAGATCACCCAGCAAAGAAGGCCCATCGGGAGCCGGGGATATCTGGACATCAAGACTTCCAAGGGAACAAGGCGCATCGGGATAGAACGCCTCCACATGGAGGAAGACACCTGCAAGCAGCTGCACCTAAGCGACTGCTCGCTGCTCGACTATAACCGCGCGGGCGTTCCCCTCGTGGAAATAGTCTCCTACCCCGAGCTCCGTTCCGGGGAGGAAGCCCGGCTCTACGTCGAGGCAATCCGCAACATCGTCGTCTATTCCGGGGTAAGCGACGGGAAGATGGAAGAAGGGTCGCTGCGCTGCGACGTCAACATTTCGCTTCGTCCTTACGGCCAGGAGGAATTCGGGACCAAGGTCGAAATCAAGAACCTCAACTCCCTGAAGAACATCGAGGAAGCCATCGAATTCGAAAAACGCCGGCAAAGCCGCCTCCTTTTGAGCGGAACACCGATCAGGCAGGAAACCCGCCGCTACGACGAAAGCAAAGGGGAGACCGTCCTCATGCGCGTCAAGACCGACGCGGTGGACTACAAGTATTTCCCCGAACCCAACATCCCGCCCATCAGGCTGAGCGAGGAATTCGTCGCGGAGGCCATCGGGGAAACCCCCGAACTCTACGACGCGAAGTTTGATAGGTACGTCGGGCTCGGTCTTTCGGAAAAGGACGCGGCGGTGATATTGTCCGATCCCGCCTTCGCCTCCTATTTCGAGAAGGCCATCGCGGACTCCAATCCCAAGGAAACCGCGAACTTCCTCATTGTGGAAGGCAATGCCTATTTGAATAAGAAGGGCCTTTCCATCCTCGAAATGCCTTTGGCCCCTTCCGCTTTCGGTCACGTGGTCTCCTATGGCCTCAAGGAAGGACTTACCCACCAGCAGATCGCCAAGATACTCAATGCCTGCCTCGAGCAGGGCATAAGCCCCGAGGAGGCCAAGGAGAAACTCGGGATTGCCGCCCTAAGCAGCAACGAGGACGAGGCCCTCTCCCTGGTCAGGGAAGTGGTAGCCGCCAACCCCCAGTCCGTCGCGGACTATAGGGCCGGGAAGGACAGGGCCCTTGGGTACCTGGTCGGCCAGTGCATGAAGAAGTGCAGGGGCAAGATCAACCCGAGCGTCATTTCCTCCCTCCTCAAAAAGGAGCTCTGCTAAGTGGAAAAGCAGGTCGAAGAGTACCTCAAGTGGCTAAGCGAGTCCTTGGACTCGTCTTTGCCGAGTTTCAAGGAGCTGCCGCGGGTTCCCCTCTACATGGAACAGGTGGTCGGCTACATAAACGAAACCGTCTCGCCCATCACGGGCAAGGAAAAGACCCTTACCCCCTTCATGGTCAACAACTACGTCAAGGCCAAGATAATCAAGGAACCGGACGGCAAGAAGTACCACGAGGAGCATCTGGGCTACCTGATGTTCATCTCGCTTCTCAAGGAAACCCTTTCGATGGACGAGATGATGACCCTCATCGACCTCGACGAAGGGGTAAGCAAGGACAAGAGCCGCCTCTACCGCTTCTTCTTTTCGATGTCGAAGGACATCAGCGAAACCGCGGTGAACCGGACGGCGAGCAGGGTTGCCGATTTCTATTCCCGCTACAAGAAAAACAGCAAATGGCCCTATACCAAGACCGCGGAGAAGGACCTCAGGGACTCCATGGGCCTCGTGGCCCTGCGCCTTGCCGTAACCGCCTGCATAAACCAACGCATGGCCAAGAAACTGCTCGAGGCCATCGGAGAGGACATGTACGGGGCCGGGAGGCTCAAGTCGCTGAAAGACGTGAGCAAGAAGGAAGGCAAGAAACTCGAGAAGGCCGAAGCGGTCAAGGCGGAAAGCATCGCCACCGCGAAAAACGCCATCCAGAACGAAAAGAAGCAGGAAGAAAACAAGCAGAAGGAAATAAGACAGAAAAAAGCCAAAGCAAAAACCAAGGCCAAGCCAAAGAAGGAGAAGGCAAAATGAAAATACTGGTAACCGGCGGACTGGGCTTCATCGGCTCGGAAACCGTCCTCGCCCTGATTTCTAGCGGGCATACGCCCGTCATCGCCGACAATCTCTACAACTCCAAGATCGGGGTCCTCGGGAGGATCGAAACCCTTTCGGGCGTCCGCCCGGCTTTCTACCGCATCGACGTAAGCGACAAAAAGGCCCTTGCCGACCTCTTCGAGAAGGAACGTCCGGAAGCGGTCATCCACTTCGCCGGCTACAAGGCGGTGGGGGAGTCGGTCAGCAAGCCCATCATGTATTACCGCAACAACCTCATGACCACGCTTTCCCTCCTGGAGACGATGGAGGAATTCGGTTGCGAGAACATCGTCTTCTCCTCTTCGGCGACCGTCTACGGTACCCCGAAGCGGGTTCCGCTTTACGAAACCGACAAGCGCGGGGAGACCACCAATCCCTACGGCGAGACCAAATCCATGATCGAAAGGATATTGGAGGATGCCTGCAAGGCCTTTTCCTCGCTTACCGCGGTCATACTTCGCTACTTCAACCCCATCGGGGCCCATCCGTCGGGATTATTGGGCGAAGACCCTAGGGGCATACCCAACAACCTCATGCCCTACATCGCCCAGGTCGCCATCGGGAAAAGGGACAAGCTGCATATATTCGGGAACGACTACGACACGGCCGACGGTACCGGGGTGCGCGACTACATCCACGTCGTGGATCTCGCGGAAGGCCACGTCGCCGCCCTGAAGGCCCTTGACGGCAAAAAGGGCGCGAAGGTATTTAACCTCGGGACCGGCCGGGGCACCTCGGTGCTCGAGCTCGTGCATGCCTTCGAGAAGGCCAACGGCGTCAAGATACCATACGTCATAGAAGACCGCCGTCCCGGCGACGTCGCGGTAAACTACGCGAGCGTGGAAAAGGCCTATAGGGAACTCGGCTACAAGGCCCGCCTCACGATAGAGGATGCCTGCCGCGATTCCTACAACTTCCAGCTGAAGAACCCGGACGGGATCATCTAGTCCACGTAAATCACGAACCCATAGGGGGGAAGGCTTGCCTTCCTCCCTTTGTTTTCTAAGAGTATTTCCTTGCCGAAACCGGGATTATCCACCTCTTTTGCGGAGATATTCGCGTAGAAGCAGTAGGGATGCTCGCCCTTGAGGAAGAAGGCGAAGACGTCGTCCCTCTCCGTGTATAGGGGTACGAATTCCCCTTCCGCGACGGTAGAAAGCATTTCGCCCTGCCGGAGCCTTATCGCCGCCTTGGCGAAGTTCAAGGCGGAATAGGGATCCCCTTCTTCCTTTCTCACGTTATGCCTGAGGTGGTCCTCCGCCAAGGGGAGCCAGGGCTCGGCCGTGCTAAAACCCGCGTACTTCGAGGAATCCCACTGCATGGGGGTCCGGGAATTGTCCCTCCCGTTTGCCGCCACCATCTCGAAGGCCCTTTCCTCCGCTATGCCCTCTTTCAGGAAGATTTCGTAATGGTTTAGTTCCTCGACGTCCCGGAGCTCCCCGAGGCTTTTAAACCTCGGGTGTTCCATTCCCAGTTCCTCCCCTTGGTATATGTAGGGCGTGCCGGACATGAACAGGTCTATCGCCAGGCAGAGCTTGGATACGTCCTCCCGGTGCCTCTCGTCGGGCGAGAAGTTGACCGAAGGCCTGGGCAAGTCGTGGTTGGAGAAGAAGTTCGCGTTCCAGGACTTGAGGGGCAAAGTGGTCTGCTGGGCGAAAAGGATGTCCCGGACCCTCTTCCAGTCGGGCTTGAGCCTATCGAACTTGCCGTGGGGCGTGTTTTCGAATTCCTTGAACCAGCCGAACTGGAAGACCATGTTTAGTTCTTCCCTCGCCGGGTCGGTATAGAGGGTCCTCGTGACGTTGTCGGCATCCCAGCACTCGCCGACGGAGAAGGAGTCGCGTCCCTTGAAGGCCTTCGTATAGAGTTCGTGCAGGTATTCGTGGAGCTTCGGACCGTTCGTGGTTATGAGCTTTTCCGGCTCCTTCCCGATGTTCTCGATGACGTCTTCCCGGAAGCCGTAGACCCCCTTGTCGAGCCAGAAGTTCATCATGGCCGCTATTTCGTCGCGGAGCCTCGGGTTCTTCCAGTTGAGGTCGGGCTGCCCCTTGGCGAAGAGGTGGAGGTAGTACTGGTTAAGACCGGGGACGTATTCCCAGGCCGAACCGCCGAAGACGGACCGCAGGGAGTTGGGGGTATTGCTCCAGACGTAGTAGTCGTGGTAGGGATTGTCCCTGCCTTTGAGGGCTTCGCGGAACCACCTGTGGCGGCTGGAGGTGTGGTTGACGACCAAATCGAGGATGATCCTGATGCCCCTTTCCTTGGCCTTGGCTATCAGTTCGTAGAGGTCCTCGTTCGTCCCGAAAAGCGGGTCGACTTCGTAGTAGTCCTCGACGTCGTAGCCCCCGTCTTCCATCGGGGACTTGAAGCAGGGGGATATCCATATCGCGGTTATCCCGAGGCCGAAGAGGTAGTCGAGCTTCCCGATTATCCCCCTTATGTCCCCTATCCCGTCGCCGTCCGAATCCTTGAAGGACCTCGGATATATCTGGTAGACGACCTGCTTCTTGAAACTTGTTCCCTGTGGTTTATTTTCCATATCGAAATTAGAATATCGGAGTAAGTAAATTTTATAAAGATGGATGCCTTCTGCAGTCCCGATATCCCCCTAAAGGGGAGAATGTGCCTTTCCGGAAATAGCGAGGTCGCTTTAATCGTCCTAACCGGCATGCAGGAGCATAGTCTCCGCTACCGGCCCCTTGGCGAATACCTCCTTTCCGAAGGCGCCGATACCTATGTCCTGGATTTATTCGGCCAGGGGGAGAACATCTCCGGCGGAGAAAACGCCGAAGCGTGGCCTCGCCACGCGTTCGAAAAGACCGCCGCCGCGGTCCATTCGCTTTGGCTTTCCGTCAAGGAAAGGTACCGGAAAGTAACCATCATGGGGCATAGCTGCGGCTCCTTCATAACCCAGCGTTACATAGAACTTTACCCCGATACGGCGGACGGCTACATCCTGATGGGCAGCAACGGCCCGAGGAAAGCCATGTACGCATTGGCCCACCTCCTCGCGAGGATGCTTATCCGCGAATCGGACATGGATAAGCCCGGGACCTTCTTCGAAAACCTGGCCTTGGGACCATACGCCAAACCATTCGAGAAGGAAAACGAGAAACTTGCCTGGCTATCGGTCGATAAAGAAAACATCCGTTCCTATAGGGAAGACCCCCTCTGCGGGATTCCCTGCCGGAACTCCTTCTACCTCTCCTTCTTCGAAGGGCTCGATTCCCTTTACCGCCGCAAAGCGCTCCTTAGCATCTCGAAGAAGGAACGCATCGACATACTTTCCGGCGGGGACGACCCCGTGGGGGAGATGGGCAAGGGCGTCAAGCGCCTTTACGCGATGTACCGGAAACTGGGATTGGCGGACGTGGACATGAAGATTTACGAAGGCTATAGGCACGAGATACTGAACGAGGATATTGGAAAGGATGTCTACCTTAGAATACTCCGGGACGTCAGATAGGAAGCCTTGCCGGAGCGACTTGTTCGCGAGGAACCGGAAACCCTATTGGCTAGGGACGGCCGTCATGGTCGTTTTGACCGTGCTCGTCGGTTTCTTCCAGGAAGAGATCGCCCTTTTCAACGCCGCCTGGGCCAACCACTTCACCTTCGTGGAGTTCGTGCTTTCCCTTTTCTACGTGGGACTGGGGTTCCTCTTCGCCGGGATATTGGCCAGATATGCCTTCGGCATCGGTTTCAAAGGCAAGGTATTCGCCTGGACCGCGGTTCTTGCCGTATGCGCGGTCATCGGGGTCATGCTGCTTCCCGACCGGTATTTCTTCAGCAATTCCGGGAACGCCTACTACATAACCGAGTCCGGGCGTTTCCGGTTCGGGGCCAAGGCCGTGGTCGACGCGGTCTACCTCTATTTCTTCTTCGCGGTTTTCCCCGGGTTCGTGCGCTCCCGCCGGACCATCGACAACTTCTGCCGCCTTTTCGTCATCGCCATCTTCGCGATCATCGCCTATTCCGTCTATTCGGAGTGGGACAAGTACGTTACCTATTTCACCCAGACCGCCCTTCCGGGGCAGTCCTGGTCCTTTGCTTCCTTCTTCATGAACAAGAACCTCTTCGGGCTTGCCATGCAGTACGGCTTCTCCGCGGCGATGTACCTGCATGCCCGGTACCATAGGCTTCACAACATATTGCTCATGGTCCTGTTTACCGTCTATACGGTCCTAATCGACTGCCGGACGGTCATGGTCATCGAAGCCGTCCTCCTTTACGCCTATCTCGTATACCGCTTCTTTTTGACCCTGAAGGAACATCCGTGGAAGAACTCGCTGGCCGCCGTTTTATTGCTTGTCCTAAGCGTCTTCGTCGCCCTGCCCGTCGTCTTCGAGGAAGCCTTCGCCACCATCCCCTTCCTCGCCAATTTCGGCTCGCAGATCCGCCATTCGATCTTCGGGGTCGGTTCGAGCACCATGGAGTCGCGGTTCGACTTCTGGGTGCTGACCATGCGGATGCTCTCGGACTCCATATACTCGGTGCTCTTCGGGCTGGGAGGGGAGTATATCTCCTATATACTGACCGCCGCCTTCGGGGCCTACCAATGGGGCGATGTCGGGGTTTCTTCCACCCATAACGGATTCATCTTCGTCGTGGCGAAGTTCGGCTTCATCGGCTTCTTCATCTACATGGGACTGCTCGTGTGGCTGCTTATCAACGTCATCCGCCTCATGAAGAAAGGGGACCGGGCCACCGGCGCGACGATGTTCATCATAATCGGGGCCATCCTCCATTCATTCAGCGAGAACACGATGTTCTTCGGAACGACGGTGCAGATGCTCTGCTTCCTATTACTCGGCATCTTCCCGCTTCTGGTAAAGCTAGACGAAGACGCAAGGGGAAGCCTCGAGCCCGTAAACCTTCCTATCGGCAGCCGCGATAGCCTAAAGCCCCTGAGGGTCCCCTATTTCCTGAGGATAGTGATGTCGGCGTGCGTGCTTTTCTTCGCCTTCTCGGCTAGTTCCCCGAGCCTCGGCTTTTTGGTCATGGGCACCCGTTTCGGAAGCGACGTCGTTTCCTATTTCTCGCTTGGCATATGCGCCCTCGTGTTGCCCAGGTTCCTGATGTCGGTTAGATCCCCGGGCCTTAGGATCGCCGGGTCCATCGCGGTCTTGGCGGCCTCCGCCCTCTGCTTCTACGTGCCGGGTTACGCCGTATTTTGCCTAGCGGTCCTCCTATTGGTAATCGGCCTTACCTTCTCGATATGCACGGAAGGACGGGCTTTTGGCCGCAATTCCATGTACTACGCCGGGGTATTGCTGGGATTTTGCATTCCCGGTGCCTTGGCTTTCGCCGCGCTGTTCTTGGTGGGCAGCGCCATCCGGCCGTTAAGCGATTACGCGGTAATCGCGCTATTGGCCGCGGTCATCATCGGCTATTACCTCGTCGCCTTGCTGACCCCCGTCATGAAAATAACCTTCCCCTACTGGCTATACCGCGGGGAAGCGGTCGAGGAGTTCTTCGCCACCCTCTTACTGAGGTTTGGCCGACTCAGAAGGAAAAGCCGCAAGGCCAAGAAGCTATTGAAGCAGTCACCGGCCCGGTTCAAAGCCGAATAGGACCAGAAAGGACAATAGGAACACCTTGATATCGAGCCAAAGGCTCAGATGGGCGACGTAGTAGGCATCGTATCTGGCCTTCCTTTCGGGATCGTTGTCGCGGTTTAGGTATATCTGGGCGTAGCCGCTTAGGCCGGGTCTTACCAAGACGGGGCTTGGCACGTAGGAAAGCCGCGCGTCGATCAGGTCGTCTTCGATTCCCCTAGGCTGGCTCGGCCTGGGTCCGATGAACGACATGTCGCCTTTCAGTATGTTGAAAAGCTGGGGCAGCTCGTCGAGGGAGGTCTTCCGCATGATCTTGCCCCACTTTGTGACCATTTTCTGCTGGCTTTCGACGTTCAGGTGGCTGGTGGCGACGTTCGGGGCGGTGACGTACATGCTCCTGAACTTGTAACAGTCGAATTCCCTCAGGTCCTTGCCGACCCTCTTTTGCTTGAAGATGACGGGGCCCTTGCTCGTGACCTTGGTGAGCAGCGCGCAAAGCAGCATCGCCGGCGAGCAGATTATGAGGCCGAGGAGCGACCCGAATATGTCGACTCCCCTTTTGAAGGCGAGATAGCAGCGTTTTCCCAAGGGAAGCGAATAGACCATGGCCCGACATATTTTGCCCAAGATGGCCTCTACCTTCAACCCGATAGCATTTAGAATAGGGCGATGGAAGAAACTAGGGCCATTAAAAGGGGTATCGCCGCGACCTATCTTCGGCTCGCGGTTTATCTGCTCATTTCCCTCTTTTATCCGCCTTATCTTCTCTCCAAGGTCGGGGTCAACGATAACGGCCTTTATTTCTTCGCCTCCTCGATAGCCTCCTTCCTCCTTTTACTGTCTTTCGGGATCGAGAATGCCTATGTCCGTTTCATGACTAGGGCAAGCGGCAAGGACGATTTGGCGAAGACCAACGGGACGTTTTTGATCCTATTCGCCCTATCCGCGCTCCTCATGGCATCACTGACCGTGCTACTCGGCTTGCTAACCATGTACTCGGTCATATCCGTGGAGGGGGATGCCTATACCGCCGGGGCACTTATCCTGATACTCGGTATAAGCGGTTCCGTCGATTTCTTCTTTTCCTTGTTTGCCTGGCAGCATTACCACCGGCGGCATTTCGCCTTCAACCAGTTGGTCCTCTTACTTACCCACGTACTGGGAATCGGGCTGTCGGTCCTCTCCCTTGCCCTCGGCCAGGGGATCATCATGACCGCGTTTTCGGTGTCGATAGGCGTATTGGCGATGGACATGACCTTCCTGGTATCTTCATTGATCAAGGACAGGTTGCCCCTCCGCTTGCCAAACAGGGAGTACCTCCTTTCCAAAGGCAAGGACATTTACAGGTTTTCTTTCTATATATTCATCGCGGTCATCGTTTCCACTTTGTATTCGAACGCCGGCAGGGTAATACTCGGGTTCATATACGATGCGGGACTTGCGGTCACCATCCTCGGCTACGGCCTTCAGTTCTATAGCTACGGAGTGCTCATATCGAAGGCCATAGGCAATTCCTTTTCGCCCGCGCTCAATGCTTTGGCCGCTTTGGATAACTCCGCCGAAATAGGAGCCTTGTGGAAGAAGGGGTCACTAGCCCAAAGCCTCGTGCTTCTATTGGTCGCCGGCGGTTTCATCGCCTGCGGCCATCCGTTCATCTGCTTATGGCTCGGCGATAGCCTTTCCCCTAATCAGGTAAGCGATGTCTACATATTGGGTTTCTCGTTCTTGCTGCTGTTCCTGCCTAGCCTATCCACGTCCTTGTCCACCGAAGTGGAACGGGCCTACGGCAAGCATAGGTTCGACGCCTTGTTCTCTTTGGGCATGGCGTTACTGGGGGTAGCGATATCGATCCTTCTTGTGTATCTATTGCCCGATTACCTGCGGGTGTACGGAGTACTCTTCGGTTTCGCCTTGCCCATCGTTTTAACCTCGGCGGTAAGGCTCGCATATTCCTATAGGGTACTTAAACTGCCCGTCGGGCAGTACCTCAGGGAATGCATATTGCCCACCCTATTCATGTGTTTGGGCATTGTCGCCCCTTTGGTTATGTATTTCGGGGGGTACCTGAAGGACTTGCCTTCTTGGGCTGACTTCCTTATCGCGGGGTTTGCCTTCGTTATGTTCTATCTAGGGGGATTGTCCTATCTCTATCACGGGAGGATTGCTTCCTTCTTCCATAGGAAGAAAGGATCCTGATTTCCTTTTTAAGGCGCTTTATCTCGCTTCTTAGGAGCTTCATCTCGGACTTCAGCAATTTGGCTTTGTTGGCGTCGCGTTCCGCCCTGAGGGCCGCGGGGGAGTCCTTTTTGCCGACGTATGTCGATGTGGACTTGCCGTCCTTTCTAAAACGGAGGTAGACATACTCCGTGCCGTTTATCCGGGATATCTGCAGCGAACCTCTAGGCAGCCTGCCTAATTGAGCGATGCATTCCTTTAGGTCCTCGTTGGCCTTATCCAGTTTTTCTTCAAGGGATGTAGGTTTGTCCACGGGGATATCTTAATCAATGGGAATGATTAAGTCCCTAAGGGATGGTGGAATCGGGACTCCGTCCTTATTGGATGTCCAATCCACCCGGATACGGTGCATTTACTTTCGGGATGGCGAAGGATCGATTTTCTCTCCCGATTCCTATTTTCTTTATGGATTTGACAACCGGGGATATGATTTATCCATGGGTGACATCAATAAACTCTTTGACGGCAAGACGATTCTTGTCGCGGGCGGTACCGGCAGTTTCGGCCACGCGGTGGTCGACAGGTTCCTTAAAACCGGCATAAAGGAAATACGCATATTGTCCCGCGACGAAAAGAAACAGGATGACATGCGCAAGCATTACGGGTCGGAGAAACTCAAGTTCTATATAGGCGACGTCCGCGACTATAACGCGATAGATTATGCCTTCCGGGGCGTCGACTACGTCTTCTCGGCCGCGGCCCTGAAGCAGGTACCGAGCTGCGAGTTCTATCCCATGGAAGCGGTGAAGACCAACGTCATCGGCAGCGACAACGTCATATCGGCCTGCGTCCACAACCACGTCAAGAAGGCCATATTCCTTTCCACCGACAAGGCGGCCTATCCGATAAACGCGATGGGCATGAGCAAGGCCCTCATGGAGAAGAACGTCATCGCCAGGAGCCGGCAGCTCCTCGCGGGCGATACGGTGCTCTGCCTGACCCGTTACGGGAACGTCATGGCCAGTAGGGGAAGCGTAATCCCCCTGTTTCTAGAACAAATCAAGGAAGGGAAGCCCATCACCGTTACCAATCCCGAGATGACGAGGTTCATGATGACCTTGGGGGATGCGGTGGATCTGGTCCTATTCGCGTTCGAACACGGCGAACAAGGCGATTTGTTTGTCCAGAAGGCTCCGGCGGCGACGATAGGCACCCTCGCTGAGGCCGTAATTGAATTAACCAAGTCTCCCTATGGGGTGGAATACATCGGTACCCGTCACGGGGAGAAACTGTACGAAACCCTGGTTACCCAAGAAGAGATGCTCAGGGCGGAAGTCGAAGGCAACTTCTTCAGGATCAAGGCGGACAACCGCGACCTCAACTACGAGATGTACGTGGAGAAGGGCAACAAGAAACTAGATTTCTCCGATTCCTATACCTCCCATAACACTACCCGCCTCGACGTCGAAGGGATGAAGAAGGAACTAAGGCGTTTAGACGAGTTCAGGAACCTATGAACGTCCTTATAACGGGTTATAAGGGGTTCATCGGCAAAAACCTTTCGCTTTTCCTCAGGGAAAAGGGACATAACGTCCTAGGCTACGACAAGGACAATACGGTCGACGAACTGCCGGGATTGGTAAGCAAGTCCGATTTCGTCATCCACCTCGCCGGAATCAACCGTCCCCTCGAGGCCGAGGAGTTCTTCGACGGGAACGTCAACCTCACCAAAGCGGTCGGGGATGCCTGCCTCAAGTCCGGGAACAAGCCTCCCCTTGTCTATGCGAGTTCGGTCCAGGCCGTATTGGACAATCTCTATGGCCAAAGCAAGAAGCAGGCAGAGGATTATCTCTTCTCCCTATATAGGGAGCGCGGATATCCCGTATACGTTTACCGTTTTTACAACGTCTTCGGCAAATGGTGCCGGCCCTCCTACAACTCGGTGATCGGCACTTTCTGCTACAACGTGGCGCACGGCCTTCCCATCACGGTGAACGAGAAGGCCGGCCCCATCGACTTCGTGTACATCGACGATGTATGCAAGAGCCTTGTCCATACCTTGGAAGGGGACAAAAAAGGCTGCGGCGAGATCCTTTATGCCGAGCCCCATTACACCGAAACGCTGGGGGATATAGTCAAAGCCCTTAATAGGTACCGCGACTTCCCCAAAACCCTGTTTTTGGATGAACAGAAGGGTTTTTACAAGGATTTGTATTCCACCTACCTTTCGTATTGCGACGATATCGAGGTGGATCTATTGAGCCATTGCGATAGCAGCGGCAGTTTTACGGAGATATTCAAGAGCGATTCCGGGCAGATATCCGTGAATGTCGGGCACCCCGGCATCACGAAGGGCAACCATTACCACCATAGCAAGCACGAGAAGTACGTCGTGCTTAAGGGCAAGTGCCTTATCAGGCTCCGGAAGGTCGGTACCTCCGAGGTGAGGGAGATAGCCGCGGACGGGGACCACCTCAAGATCGTGGATATCGTCCCCGGATACGTCCATAGCATCACCACTTTGGGAAAGGAAGACTCGATAACCCTCATGTGGGCCAACGAGGTCTTCGACAAGGAAAACCCCGATACGTATTTCGAGGAGGTATGAAGTCCGTGGCTAAAAGATACAAGGTCATGACCATCTTGGGCACCAGGCCCGAGATAATAAGGCTAAGCGAAGTCATCAAGCGCCTGGACAGGGACTACGAACACGTCTTAGTTCATACGGGCCAGAACTACGACTACGAGCTCAATGAGATCTTTTTCGAGCAATTGGGTTTGCGCAGGCCCGACTACTACCTCGACGCGGTAGGCAAGGACCTCGGCGACACGATGGGACAGATAATCTCCAAGTCCTATGAATTGCTTCTTAAGGCCCAACCCGATGCCGTGCTTATCTTGGGCGACACGAATTCGGCTTTGTCCGCGATAAGCGCGAGGCGCCTCAAGATCCCTCTTTTCCATATGGAAGCGGGCAACCGTTGCTGGGACCTCAATGTCGCGGAGATGACCAACCGGACCATCGTGGACCATATAAGCGATCTGAACATGCCTTATAGCCGTTATGCCTACCAGAACCTGGTAAGCGAAGGCCTATCGACCGATTGGCTATTGAGGACCGGTAGTCCCATGCGGGAGGTTATAAACGCGCACAAGGTGGAGATCGAATCCTCCGATATACTGACCAGGGAAGGATTGGAACCCGGTAAGTACATCGTTATCTCCTGCCATAGGGAAGAGAACGTGGATATAGAGGACAAGTTCTATAGAATATTGCCCGCGCTTAACAAGATCTGCGACGAGCTTAAAATGCCAGCGGTGTTTTCAACCCATCCTAGGACGAGGAACAGGTTGGAACAGAGGGGATTCGCCTTATCGAAGTACATACGTGAAGACAAGCCCTTTGGGTTCTTCGACTACTGCAAGTTGGAGAAGAATGCGTATGTGGTATTAAGCGATTCCGGAACCTTGACGGAGGAAAGTTCCATCCTCAAGTTCCCGGCGGTGCTTATTAGGACATCCACCGAAAGGCAGGAAGGACTATTGCATGGATCCATTGCCTTAGGCGGGGTGGATTATAAGACAATCAGGGATTCCATAACTTTCGTTAGGAATATGTACGAGGAACACAAGGAACCAAAAGACATAATTCCTGATTATGCGAACACGGATGTTAGTGAGATCTTATCCAAAGCGATTGGGAAATACATCCCGTTGATTAAGAAGAAGACGTGGCTAGAGGCCTAAAGAAAGGGGAACCCCGACTACCTTTTTGATGTTTTTGCCGTTTTACTGGACGGATGCCTTATCCTTCCTCATTTCGATTCGCACCAGGAAGTAGGCCCCGGCAACGCCAGCGGCGAATAGGGCAAGGCCGAGGAAGAAATCGACGAAGTCCATCGTATCGCTGAATCCCATGTTGGAATAAGTAACCAGTATCTCAGGGTTATAGAACATGGTGATCAGGGAACCTAGGGATAGACCGCAGATGCAGTAGAAGGTAGGTGCCCTGAATCTGGATAGCAATAGGGATATCCCCTTGGACAAGGTGAATAGCCCAAGCAGGAATCCTATAGCTAGGCAGACATACACCAGGAACACCATCGGATTTGATTGCCAATAGGTTAGGGAAACCGAGTCCATGATGGGGGAGAAATAGCCCACCATCATGAGGAGGGCGGTCGCACTTAGCCCAGGAATTAGTTGGGTAAGAGCCATGCCGTAGCCAAGGACTAGGAACAATATGTAGTGATACCACTGGAGGTTTTCTAGGCTGTTCGTGCCGTTGCTCGCGTAGATCGAAACCGCGCTTAAGCCAAGAGGTACAACGACGCCTAGGATGAACAGGGCGATTCTCCACGAGGTGGGCTTTTGCCCTTTGACTTCGTTGATGACCGCCGGGTAGGCCCCCAGCATCAGTCCGGCGAACAGGGCTACCGTGGCAAATGGCAATACGCCAAGTAGTTGCTGGACGCCGAAGAAGCCTAGAACGAACCCCAGGATTGCCCCCACTAGGATAGGGAGGAGGAAGAGCAAACAAAGCTTGAAGCGCCTGAATAGATTGCCGATCGCGTATAGCAGTTTCTCATAGAGCTTGAAGATGATTGCAACGGCGGACCCGGATACGCCCGGAACGATGACCGCCAGGCCGACGAAGAAGCCGAGGATCCCGCTTTTAACGACTTGCGCCGTAGACGCATACTTCAGGTCGGGGGTCTGACTAAGGTCTTGTTCGAAGTTTTCCATCCCGCAAAGGAAAACGCCTAATCGGACATATGTCAATATCCACGTAAATCCCCCTTTTTTGTTTTAAAGAAAATAGGCGTCCTCTTTTTGTTACATTTTGTATTAAACGCTGTTTTTGGGGACAGATTGCATAAAAAACAGATAAAAACGCATAAAACGAATCATAGAAAAGGAGTTTAAAAGGTAAATTGGGTATGCTTTGACCCCTATAAGAAATGTATATGTAAATTTATTAAAAATAGCCGAAACATTTATTGATTTTTCCAAGAATTCAATTAAGATAAAAATAAAGTTCCATTGAACTAGGAGGCTCCCCAATATGGACGAACAAAACAAAGGACTTAAGAGAATCGCGGATAAACTGGGCATCTCGGTTACCGCGGTCAGCCGCAGCATCAGAAACGGCGACGACATCAGCATCGACCTGAAGAAGAGGGTTTGGGAGGAAGCCTTGGCCAACGGCTATGTTTCCCCCGCCATGCGGAGGGCGAAGGCCAGTCGTTCCAAGACGGTCATGTTCATCGGGAATCCGGCCGACGTCACGAGGGGAGACGTCGAGGCCTTCAAGGGTATCGGTCGCCGGCTCTTTGTGATGCCGATTTTCGAAACGGTGAATCTCGAAGACATCCTTGCCGTCGTGGCTGCCAATGCCGAATCGGTGATTGCCGAGACCGAACTCGACGGGGTTGCTACCGTTTATGCCAAGCTGATAGATCTACCGGTATTCTCTGCCAAGGACGAACACCTTCTCGACTCCTATAAGGAAAAGTTCTCTATCTAGTTTTTAGATTTTCAATGGATTTTTCGCCGAGGGTATTTCCGTCGGCTTTTTCTATTGAGCATTTTACGCTTTTCACAGTAAATCCAATGCTTTAATCAAGACCGGTTGAACTATATACCGTTGAGTTGGGATTATTTCCTGAGAGTATTGCAGTACGATAAGAGTGAACAATTGCCATGCTAAGGGCATGCTTTAGGACAGCATTGAAATTTATGCGCATTACCTTGAGGGATGTTTTTTCGAATTGGGGATAAGCCTAGTAGTTTTTTCTCCTTTTATTAACTATGGGCGGGATATGTTGAAATATTGTCAATGGAATGGCAAAGGATTTAGGGACCAACTCAGACAATTGGCCGGATTATCAAAATAGATATGAAGAATACCTTCGGCAAAAGAATTAATAATTTGCTCTTGCCTATATACCCCCAGTTTGTTTAATGATTTTGACATGGACAGATTTAGACCCTTATATCATTTAACTCCACCTGAAGGGTGGATGAACGACCCCAATGGTTTTCACTTAGGAAAAGATGGAATCTTTTACCTTTACTATCAATACCATGACCTGATTGCTCATCCATCCTTCCTTTCCTGGAGGCTTGCTACTTCAAAGGATCTGGTTGTTTACAAGGACGAAGGCGTAAAGCTAATGCCTAAATTTCCATATGAAGGCATAGGAAAGGCGTTTGGGGGATGCTGGTCGGGAAGCAGCTATTCATATAATGGACAAAAATACCTTGCCTATGCCGCAGCGGAAGAGAACAAACAGACTTTCGCTTTGGCCAAGTTGGGCAATGACGGACTCTTCCATCAGATTCCGGATAATCCGGTAGCCTATCCCCCTGAATGGATACAGGAAGATAGCTTCCGCGATCCCTATGTTTTCTCTTACAAGGGAAAGACGTATTTCATCATCGGGGCAATGGACACGCATAAAAGGGGACGCATCCTTTTATACGAACTTAAAGGAGAGAAGGCTATTTATAAAAGCGTATTCTACCAGGACGACTCCTTATATATGTTCGAGTGTCCCTGCCTGTTGTTCTTGTCGGATTACGTTCTATTGATATCTAGCCCCATTGGCCTTAAGAGGAAAGGTTATATATTTCAGAACGATCAAAACAATATTGGCATTCTAGGTCATATAAGCGATGGCCTTAGATTCATACCAGAATCCGAGCCATTTGACCTAGATAGCGGTTTTGACTATTACGCCGCCCAAGGAACCGATATTGGCAACGGGCAAGGGGCCTTAACCGCTTGGTTGTCCCTATGGGGCAAGGACTTCGACAAGATTCCCACCAGGGAACTTTCTGGTTACCTGGGTTGTATGGCCTTGCCGCGCCTGCTTAGTGTGGAGAACGGCCAACTCAGGCAAAGGCCTTATCCATCGATTAACGATTATTTTGGGGAGAGCAAACAAGTTACTTCTAATGAGTTTGCCGTACCTTCGAATTCCAGAATAAGATTCAGCGAGATCAAGGGGGATTTCAAGGCAACCTTCTTCTCAAACCCCCATGGCGGGATTGATTTCGAATATGATCCCAACACTAATCTGGGGATCATGCTGATAAGAGACGATAGAGAAGTAGCAAAATCAGGCCTATATACGGGAACCGAGCGTTTCATTGAATTCCCTAATGGATTAACTTCAATAGAGGCCTATATAGACTCATATGTTCTTGAACTCTTCTTCAATGATGGGCAAAAGTACATGAGCGTTATGTATTATCCGACGATTAAAGAAGACAAAGTAAAGATAGTCATAATCGGCCCGGCTAATATAGAGATGTCAAGATTTGGTGAAAATCCACTCAGCAGTCCTTACACGAATTAGAAAATCTGCCGCCTGTTTTGCTCATTAGATAATCATTTAAACGGAGACAAGAATTCATTAAACACGATAGCGGAACTAAACAGGTTCATATCGTTATTTTCAATAATCGTTTGTTTTCAAAGTGTAAGCAAAAGAATAGGGACTATTCTTGATTCGCTGCTTGAACAAATCTATTTGGATTATGAAACCATAGCTGTGGATGATCATTCCGAAGACAATAGCAAAGAGGTTGTCGATGCTATAGGGGATGTCCTAAGAAAGACATTTTATAATCCTAACAAACAATTCCAAGTTGTATGGTGCTCGGCAAATTGGTTTTTCCCTGCCCAAAGGCAAGTACGTAGTTTGCATGGATGACGACGATCATGTCTACCCGGCTTCTTCTTTAGCGCACTGGAGATATGCCCAGACCCCGATTTGCTTTTGCCCACTTTCGCATAGTTTCAGAAATCGTCTATAGCTTTGTTTTCGTGGAGTTTCCTCTTTTCTATGCCGCTTTCAATGACGGCTGGAAAACTGTATTTGTTCAAAAAAGCTATATATTGCTATGTCCAGCGCTCTTCATCCTTGTCCCATTCCGTTTCTAGGGGAGCCGATTTCAATTCGAAGGATTCGGCAAGCAAGACGTTTGAGATCAATTTGCAAATTCCTATCCAGTGCAATGAAAAACGTAGGAGCCTCTTCAATCAATATATTATTCGCGCTTTGTACGTTCCGTTCCTTTTGCGCGGTCTAAACGACAAGTCTTTCACGGAAACCAAACAGGGATTACAAACGTTAAGGAAGGTATACGACTACTCTTTAATAAAAATGCTTAAAGCGATGAGAAACATTGACAAGAGGTATTACAAGCATTGCCTTTGCGTAATCTTTCGTGTGGATTGGATTTGCTGGAAACTTCTCAAAGCAAAGGCCGCAAAAGAAAGATAAACTATCTTCCGGATTGTTTGAGAGCTTTTATCCTTAATATAATGCAAACGATGTCAGAAAAGCGTCCCTTAGTGAGCATTATCACGCCCTTATATAACTCTAGGGATTTTTTCGAAGATACTTACAATAGTGTCATTAACCAAACTGTTAAAGATTGGGAATGGATAATCGTAGACGATTGTTCAACGGATGGGTCATATGAGTTAGCGAAGCGATTAATAGGAGATAATCCGAAAATCAGATTGGTCAAAGCCGATAGAAACCAAGGACCAGCCATCCAAAGGAATAGGGGCTTAGATATTGCTAAAGGACGATATATCGCCTTTTTGGATGCAGACGATATGTGGGATCCGTGCTTTTTGCAGAGCCAGTTGGATTTCATAAAAGCCAACGGGCCTTTTGTTTGTTCTTCCTATAGGCGCATTTCTGGAGATAAAGTCAGCGACTACATCGTGCCGCAAAAGAACACTTACAGTTCAATACTCAAGGGGAATCCTATAGCACCTCTTACAGCGGTGTTTGACAGGGAATATTTTCCCGATGCCCGTTTTGATGAAAGCGTTTATTACTGCGAAGATTTAGTCTTTTGGCTTACCCTTCTAAAAAAATGCGAATCATGTAATGGAAACCCCGCTGTAATTGCTACCTATAGGATTCATCCAAGTGCACGGTCATATGGCAAACTAAAACTGATTGGTAAGCAATGGTACGTTTATAGAAAGTTAAGAATCGGTTTTTTCAAATCGTGTTATTGCTTAATGCATTGGGCTGTTTACGGGTTAAATAAATATCGCCATTTAAGGTAATGGATATGGGTTGGGTTACTAAGGTAACAAAAGCAATAAAGGATCATGTTATTTGGATTCTTTCAGTTTCCTTTTTCGTCTGTGGCGCCATTTGTGTAGGGATTGGAGCCCCTAATACCCGTTATGTCAAAAGAGATATTGAAACTACGAAATATCTAAACGACAGTCTCAGGCTGAAATCTGAGAATTTAGGGTGCCTCTTATATTGCGATGGCACCGAAAATGGGGAAAATAACCATTTCAATTCTTTATATAGCTGCTTCATGAATACGTTCTATTCTATGAATTTCAGCGGATTTGAATTTGCATCCATGCCAGCGCTTGTAGAACCAGAAAACGGGGCAATCAGAGATTTTGACATTTCCTTTGGCGGAGAGAATTTGTTTAGCGACTTTGGAGTGGCGTCTGGAGGAAATTACACAAATCAGGAATCTTTAGTTCGTTTCGAGATGTTGTGCATCAACCTTTATAAGTATCAACCGAAAAACATCGAATTAAGTTTTGATTCCTCTTTATTTGATGGATTTGTGTATATTCCGGATTACTTGGCCGATGTTCTTATTTCCGCATCAAATGGTAAATTTTTGTCCTACGACGATTTGATTTCTTTAAATAACAAGGAAGGTTTAATTGTTTCGAGTGGAGACGCAACTTATTCTTATCGAATTGCAAATGTTTTCCACGTAAATGGATTTAATAGAAACTATTGCATCGATAGGGATCAAATTTACAACGATTATGATACGGGCGCGAAATTGCAAAAGTGTTTCGGCAACTTCATTATCGTTTCTAATATAGCGAGGCTTGCTGAAAATGATCTTGGCAATGTTGGCCTTGCGCTCTTTACACCGCCACAAAAATATTCATTTTTGAACGTAATGGATAATGTTATAAGCTCATATTCAACATACGTCCGTGGACCTATTGAAAATTTGAACGGAACTTTCCTTCTAACCCCTGTTGGGAGAAGTGCAATTCCTTTTGCCTATTCTAACGACTTGTCGATTGCCCTTTTTAAGAACGCCGATGCTTCGATTAACACAATCGTTCTCCTAAGCATCGGTTATTTTTTGATTATCCCCTGTGTTCTGCTACCATTGATTGCCTACAGATTAGATAAATCATTTAGGTTTGTTAATCTGGTTATTTCTGCTGTATCGGCTATCTTATTGTTTGCTTGTAAAATTACCGATGTGTTCCTCAAACAAACATATAAAATCACTTTTGTGTCCTTTAATGCTATATGGTCCAGCTATTTTTTGGCAAGTTTAGTTCTGTCCATTGCGGTGTATTTGGTCTTGAAATTTGTCTTGGGAGGAGCAAGGCCTTCAAATGATTAGTCTTCGTACTTTATCTTGCCAAATCAATTCTTTCTTTAAGGGTCTCCGTAGTTCATCCAGGACTAGACAAGTAATTTATTGGATTTCGACATTTTTCTTCTTTATGTATGTCCTCATTTTCCTTGGATTCGATGGACTTTACCCATTCAATCTTATTGGAAGGTTACTTTTCTTTGTCTTTCTAGCTCTTGGGTTAATCTATGCCATTTTATGGAATCCGAATTCTTTTAAACTTCGGTTATTTGTTTGCCTTTATGGACTATTGTGCATAATTTATGTTGTATCCTATGTTGTCAATTTACCAATTAATTCTTCTTCCCCATTTACTCAGTTATCAGTTGCTTTAATATCCGTCTTCACGTTTTTCTGGATTATTATTGAACCCCCGAATCCCAGGTATAAATTACTTCCTTTCTTTATTATCGCTGTTGCAAGCTGGGTATTTTGCCTATATTTAGTTGTAACAAATGTACGTGTTCTGTTGTCTTTTGATTTCGGCTCTAGATCTCTTGCTGTAGAATTGGGAAATCAAAATGATGTCGCGAGAAAAATCGCACTTTCTGCGGCTTATAATTTTGGATTTGCAATTTTTTGTTCAAAACTTATATTCAAAACAATCAGCAATCTTTTTGCTATTGCGTTTTCTTTATTAATTCCATTTACAGGATCTGTTTCGAATTTACTGCTGATTATTGTCGTTGTCCTGAGCACCATTTTCTTTTACTTCCCAAAAAAGTATAGATGGCTGTATTTTTTCTTTCTGCTCATTACCTTGATATCAGGCATTGTTTTGCTGTCATTAGATTCTTTTGCATATTACAGAGAGCGATTGTTAGGCATTTTTCTTAGTTTAATTGGACAAGGAGATTCTTCTCTAAGCGATGCCTCTGCTACTGGCAGACTAGATGCTTTAGTTGCATCCTTGAGACTGTTTCTGGATTCGCCATTAATTGGAAATGGCACATTTTCTGTTCAATTAAACTTTTTCAGGATGGCTCATAACAATATCGGTGAAACTCTTGCTGATTATGGCATTTTTGGCGGAATTTTTGGCGAAATGCTTATTCTTTTTCCTTTGTTTAGAATCAGACATACTAAAAACGCGAACAGGCCTCTCATCGTGCTGCTTGTAATATATATTTTTATCAATCAATTCTTTCTTGTCACATTTAATGCTAAAGCGGACATGATGTTCATTGGCCTTGTTTGGGCCTTGGAAACTGCTGATGACTCATTGCTAACCGGTAATTACACCGGCGTTTTGACTCCAATATTAAAAACAAGAAAGGTTGTATAAGGAGCAAATATGAATAGAAACACAAAAATACTTATCACTGGTGGTGCTGGCTTTATTGGCTATTCCACCGCCAAGAGTTTACTGAAAGGCCATGATTGTTCAATCATTTCGGTTGACAATCTCAATGATTACTATGATCGAAATTTGAAGATTGCCAGGCTGAAGGATTTAGGAGGCTATTCTAAATTTGTTTTTGAAGAAGGCGATATATCTAATTATGAATTCGTTAAAGACGTATTCGCAAAAGAAAAGCCCGACATAGTATTAAACCTTGCGGCACAGGCCGGCGTCAGGTATTCCATTTCCCATCCGGAATCATACATAAAATCCAATATCATCGGGTTCTTTAATATCCTTGAGGCCGTTAGACATTCTCGTGAGACCGAAACACCGGTATCTCACCTTGTTTATGCTTCTTCTTCCTCGGTTTATGGAAACAGCAATGACGTTCCTTATGCAGAAAGCAGCAATACTGATATGCCCGTCTCGCTGTATGCCGCGACCAAGAAGAGCAATGAACTTATGGCCTATTGCTATTCCAAACTTTATGGGTTCCCGGCCACTGGGCTTCGCTTCTTCACGGTCTACGGTCCTTGGGGAAGACCTGATATGGCATATTTCTCCTTTACCCAGAAGCTAATCAAAGGGGAGAAGATAAAGCTCTTCAACAATGGCGATCTTTATAGGGACTTTACCTATATAGATGACATCGTCAAAGGCGTTATAGACGTTTTATTCTCTACTCCCAAAAAAGATCCCAATGGTGTGTGCCACACAGTCTACAACATCGGTAATAATAACCCCGTACCCCTCAAGGAGTTCGTCGATATTCTTCAGGAATGTCTCATTAAGGAGGGTTTGATTTCAAAGAAGGGGGATTATGACTACCTGCCTATGCAGCCGGGCGATGTTTACGAAACCTTCGCTGATGTGTCAAAACTTTATGCCGACTTCCATTTCAAACCTAGCACTTCTTTGAAAGACGGTCTAAACGCGTTTGCTAAATGGTATAAGCAGTACTATGGAAAATAAGCGGTTACTAATTTTTACCTCCGGCTTAAGAAACGGCGGGTTAGAAAGGATCGGCGCCGCGGTTGCTAATTATTTTGCTGCCCAAGGATGGCAGGTCGTGATCGTTGCTTTCATGCAGCGTAAAGTTGACCCTAATTTCTTCTCCGTAGGCAAAAGCATAAAGGTTGTCTATTTTCCAAAACCTTATAATCCAATCGAAAACAAAGTGCGGTCGATTCCGACGTGGGTGAGGATGACTAGACGTATGACAAAAGCTTTTAATCCGGATTGCATCCTCTGTATGACGTTCAAAATAGGCTCAATTGTTTCTTTTGCCGCCCCGAAGTTTGCTTCTAAGGTAGTCGTTAGGGAAATAAACGACCCCAACGGCCCCGGGAAGTCACCAAGGGTTAAAAAACTTACTGAATTCCTGTGCAGGAACGTCAAAGGTTTTCTTTTCCAGACCTCTTACGAAAAGTCATGTTATTCAGAAAAAATTCAAAAACGAGGCCACGTAATACCTAATCCGGTAACCATTGATTTATCGAATAAATGGAAATTGAACAATAACAATTTTATTTCCTATAGTCGCCTGTGTTTTTTGCAAAAGAGATTGGATGTTCTGCTGGATGGTTTCGATATCGTAAGACGTTCTTATCCCGAAATCAAATTGGATATTTACGGAACCGGTAGTAGTGATGACATTGCTCGGCTAGAAAGTATGATCAAAGAAAAGGATTTGATGAATAATGTATTTTATAATGGTTCAACCAAGGAAATTGCGTCGAAAATACTTTCGTCTAGAGCCTTCGTTATGACTTCTGACTTCGAAGGCATGTCAAATGCTTTGCTCGAGTCGTATTGCCTTGGCATACCGGTGATAACGAGTGACTGGCCTGGATATGACAGCGTGGTTACAGATGGATTCGACGGCCTTGTTTTCAAAAGAGGTGACGCCGAAGAACTAGCTGAGAAAATCAAACAACTCTATACGGATGACAATCTTTGCAAGCGTCTATCGCAAAACGCCTTGTCTAAGGCGGGGCGGTTTGATTTCGATCTTGTAATGGAATCATACTTTGATTTCATTTCGATAAAAAATAACTAATTTTATGAATATTGTCGAAATTATTCCATCTTTTTACCCTGTAGGTGGAGCGGAGAGGTTTACTTATTCTCTTTCCAAATCACTATTTGACCTTGGACATAACGTTACTGTGGTCTCTCTCTATGACCAAAGTGAAACTAGTTGGCTTTATTCCAGTCTCATGAAATATGGCGTTAAATGTTTTTCTCTAGGCAAACACAAAGGAATAGATTTCAAATGTGCCCTTAAACTGCGTAAGCTTCTAAAAGCCATTTATCCAGATGTCATTCACATTCATCTAAATTCATTCCTCACGGCCTACCTTTCCGGCTGTTTAAAGCAATATCACTGCTTTATGACGCTTCATAGCGTTGTTACGACCGAGAATAATGGAAAGCGAACATCCCCTGAATCATTGTTGAAAAAGCATTTATATAAGAAGAAATTTCTTGTTCCAGTATCGATTGCTGCTAAGGTTGGTAAAACTTTTGAAGAATATTATGGTTTGCCGAAACCAATGTTTATATTGAATGGCGTTGATGTTAGCAATTGCCGCTTTGATCATTCTTATGCGGAAAGGAATTACGACTTCGCGTATGTAGGACGATTTGTTGAATTAAAAAATCCAACTTCTATTATCAAGGCCTTTGCTAAACTGCATTCGCTGGTTCCTTCAGTAAAAGCAGTTATGGTGGGTGATGGTCCTTTAAGGCAAGAATGCCTCGATTTGATACGTTCCCTCGGCCTTGAAGGCTGTATCTCACTTCCCGGAATGGTTCATAATGGAACAGACTTTATTTCGAATGCGAAGGCCTTGATTCTTGGCTCTTCTTTCGAAGGCAATCCCATGGTAGTAAACGAAGCTATCGCCTGCGGTACTTATGTCATATCCACGGATGTCGGGGGTGTTGCCCAAGTCATTGATTCCTCGTGTGGAAAAGTATTTCCTTATAGCAGAGAAACATTGGTGGATTCGTTGATCAGCGAAATGAAGAACTTTCTGGATAACGAAGACTCCATAGAAAAAGGAGTCTTTGAACACATCCAAGAAAATAGGGATAGAGTGTCTATAGAAAGGTGCGCGAAAGCATATATCGATTTGTTTCAGAAAAACTTAAAGAAAAATTAGTCCTTTCTGAATATATCTCTCGTATAAACCTTTTCCGAATAGGGTTTTAATTCGTCGGAGAAACGATTGGCAACGATGATATTTGATTGTCTGGCAAAGACGTCGAAATCCCTTACGACATCGCTTCCGAAGAAATCGGGATCGGCCAGGGTAGGTTCATAGACTATAACCCTGATACCTTTTGCCTTGATTCTCTTCATGACCCCCTGGATCGAGGAATGCCTGAAGTTATCCGAATTCGATTTCATCGTTAGGCGATATATGCCGATGGTGATTGATTTGCTGTTTGTTCCATCGAAACCGACTTTTTCTAATATCTGGCTCGCGATGAAGTCCTTACGGGTTCTATTTGAATCGACAATCGCGGTAATGAGGTTTTCGGGCACATCCTGAAAGTTAGCTTTGAGCTGTTTCGTATCCTTGGGAAGGCAATAACCACCATAGCCAAAGGACGGATTGTTGTAGTGAGTCCCGATTCGGGGGTCGAGGCAAACACCATCGATTATGGACGTGGTGTCTAAACCCTTTGTTTCGGCATAGGTATCTAGTTCGTTGAAGTAAGCTACTCTAAGGGCGAGATAAGTATTGGCAAAGAGTTTGACTGCTTCCGCTTCGGTGGGTTCCATGAAGAGAACTGGTACGTCTTCTTTCAGGGCAGCTTCTTTTAGGAGGGAAGCGAATATCTTTCCACGCTCGATTAGATTCTTATTTGTCTTTGAAGATCCAACGATGATTCTGGAAGGGTAGAGATTGTCGTATAGTGCCTTGGATTCCCGCAAAAACTCGGGGGAAAATACGATATTGAGGCTTTTGTAAACGTTTCTAATGCGTTCTGTATAGCCGACGGGGATTGTTGATTTGATAACGAAAGTTGCCTTTGGGCATAGCTTGTTTCCCAAATTCAGGACGTCCCCGACATGGCTTGTATCGAAGAAGTTTTTATCAGAGTCATAATTAGTCGGAGTTGCTACGATAACGATGTCGGCACCACAATATGCTTCCTCTGAGTTTGTAGTAGCTACTAGGTCCAATTCTTTATGGGCTAGGTAGTCCTCAATCTCCTTATCCTGGATAGGGGACTTCTTAGAGTTCACCATGTCCACCTTGGACTGAACGACATCTATAGCTTTTACGTGATTTCTTTGGGCAAGTAATACTGCTAGAGATAGGCCTACGTATCCTAGGCCGGCAACCGTTATATTCATGAAAAGATTTTAATTGATTTTTGTGATATTAATAAATCAAAGTGATCATAATTAGACGAGTTTTTTCTGTTCAAAGAAACCAATAAAAACGTGGTCTGTTCTTTTTCTTGCTCTATTCTTGTCGCATTATCAAGTTTTCGGTTGTAATAAGCTGCAAAAACGGAGAAAAGAAGATTTCTGGGATTTAAAATTCACTTCTTGCACAGAAATCAAGTGATTTCGAAATCTTAGTTATCGACAATTACTCTAACGACGATACATTCCGCGTTGCCAGTTCTTTTGTTGACACACGTCTTCGAGTTTTTAAAAACAAAGTGGAACCGGATTTGCATTCAGCAAGGCAATTTGGGTTTGAGAAAACAAGTGGCCAGTATGTTGTCTGCATGGATGATGACGATTATGTCTCTTCTGATTACTTTGAAAGCTTGTCCAAATCAGTTTCGGCATTTGAAAACCCTGATGTTCTAGTTACGAATGTTCTGCTAGTTACTCAGGAAGTGAAAGACTTAGGTCTTGGCGGTGGCAAAATTGCTCGTTCCATTTCCGTTTCTTCTCCAAAATTAATCAGTGAATTATCTGATTACAAAAAGCTCTTGTCTTTTCAGTACGGTGGGTGGCGACTAGTTTTTAAGAAAAGTTATCTAGAAAAATGTCACTATAGTTTTAAAAAGGTGAACTCGCTCTGCTTTCTCTCGTTTTTTCTGGCGAATGTAGGGCAGTTTTTGTACCAAAGGCGGTTTATTTTTATGTTCAAAGCCCATTGTTAATATCCCACAATATTTCAAAAGCAGCGCATTTTAATGCTCGAAAAATCCATAAACATATTGATTTTAACAAAGAAATAATAATTCCTATGGATTGTACTGGAAAGCGAAAAACCTTGTTGGAACAATATATTGTTAAGTCAATGTATTTCCCTACTATATTACGAGGAGCCTTTGATGGTTCTTTTAAGCGAACGGCCAAGGAGTTGATGGGAATAAAATCAAAGTATAATTTCTCTAGGTGGAAAACCTTTTTGTTAATGAATTACTTTGGGAAGCGGTCTCTCAAACAGTGCCTTTGTCTAAAATTTTTGGCCTAGATTATTTCTGCTGGAAATACATTTCTAAAAAAGCTTAACTATAAATTCCGGGTCGGTTCGATATAGAAATACCTACTTAAAAATTGTTAGTTCACTTCAAAACCAGACTTTTGATAATGGAAACTTGTTGAGGCCCAAAGACCAAAGCATTAGGATACTTCTTGCTTTTTAGTTGTTACCAATTTTGTGATGAAAATTAGTGTGTGTATTCCTACTTATAAACAAAAACCAGAATTTTTGGATGAGTGTATAAAAAGCATTGTCTCTCAGAAAACACCACCTTTTGAAATATTGCTGTGCCGTCAAGGTGGGGAGGACATATCCTGGATTTTGACGCGTTACCCTCTAATAAAAGTTATTGATCTTGAGAAGCCCTCATCATTTAAATCAAGGATTGCCATGTTTTATAAGGCAAAGGGTGATTATGTTTTGTTTGTCGACAGTGATGACAAAATTGTAAGTTCTGACGCTTTTTCAAGCCTTGTGAATGAAATAAATAAGTATGGTTGTCCTGATATACTTGTTTCAGACAAAACGGAATTACTTTCTGGATACTATGATTCCTCGGCTGCGTTAATTCAAGTTCTCCTTTCTTCTAATAGGCTTAACTCTCTTTCATGTAAGCTCTTCAGTGTTAATTTAAAACCAGTTTTCCCAGATATAGATATATTTCAATCCGATGATAAAATCCTCAGCCTAGCGTTTGCTTCTGCGGCTCGCTCCGTTGTTTTTTGTTCCGAAAATTATTATTGGATAAGGCCCAACGAATTTTCCGGGCAACATGTTTTTAAAATCGCCCGTTTTGAAGATTTGTCTCTAGCTACTTTGTTTATTGAGGAACATTTTGGCAATTACGAAGAACGTTATATTGGATATGCAGATGCTCTTCGTGGCTTTTTGATTCTTTTTATTCAGGCGTATTGTTCAAGCTCTTTGAACAGGCAACTTTTTTCATCAATATATGCTAATAGCTCTGTTAGGAAGGCAATTAATCTTTTTAAAATCTATAAAAAAACCATATTTGCTGATGTAGCCTTCACAAGGCGCTTAGCTTTTGACTCGATTTTAAGGGAGAAATATTGGCTCCTCAAAACATATATACGTATGTTTAATTTGTTGAATCCTAATTTTAATTGATGATTAAGATCAAAGATGTTTTTAGGAGCCTCTTCAAGTCCTTCCCGCCAATAGTTTCCGAATAACAGATTGCATTTTTGTAAGTAGATAAATAGATAAGCAAAATTTGTGGCTTTCGTCCGATCTCTTTTTAAAGACTTAATCGATTTTCAATGTATATCGCATAAATATCAGCTAATCATTTTATTATTTCTATAACTGGATAGGCTAATTTCATTATTTCTCTAAAATTATCCAATTCTTTGAAAAAAGATGACCGCTTATGCGCGGAGACAAAAGTTGGAGACTTCTAACATAAATTATGTCTTTTCTCAGATACGTCTTGCCTAAAAACTTTTAGAATCCACAACAATTTGCAACATCTTTGGACTTATATTGGCTTCATTGTGTGTTTCGATTAATTTGCTCTTTTGATATGTCTTGAAAATAGTACTACGAATGAATAGCATTCATGGGTCATGTCTGGCAGCGGAAGTAGGACGGTCAAAACAACAAAAAACGTTGTTGTTTCTATTGCATTGTCAATAGTTTCTCTGGTCCTAAACTACGTAGCCCGGGTTATTTTTGTCCAGTATCTTGATGCTTCTTACCTTGGCATCAACGGTCTATTTTCAAATGTAATTTCCCTTTTCTCATTAGCAGATTTGGGCATTGCTACCGCAATGATGTTTTCTTTCTACAAGCCACTCAAAGAGCACGACGAAATTAAAACCACACAACTTGTTCGATTTTTCAGGAAAGTTTATTTAATCATTGCCGCCGCAATTCTTATCATCGGTTTGGCTTTTATCCCCTTATTACCTTATATCGTAAACCTTCCATCCAACATTGATTATCTCACATGGTATTACGTTTTATTCGTTATAGAAGCTTCCTCTTCTTATCTATTTGTCTATAAAACAACACTGCTTTCAGCTGACCAAAAGTCCTATTTATTAAATATTGTTGGGTTAGCATTTGAGATAGCAAAGTTTGGTTTGAGAATTTTGTTTTTAATTCTTTTCAGGAATTATTTTATCTACATTGCAGTCGGCATAGGAACCAATCTGATTGGGAATTTTTGCAAGTCAATTGCAACCAACCATTTCTATCCATTTTTGCGAAACAAGCCTAAGGAACCTCTTTCTAATGCCGACAAAAAAGAAATAGGCAGAAATGTCAGGTCTACATTCATTTATCGTGTCTGTGGCATACTGCAGAACAACACGGACAATATATTGATTTCTATATTGGTTGGCACAATAAGTGTTGGCCTGTATTCAAATTATCTAGCGATGGTAAACAGCGTCGTTTCGTTTATCAATGTTATTTATGCTTCGGTGAAAGCAAGTGTAGGGAACTACATGCTTGAAGCACCAACCCCTGAAGCAAAATTGTCTTTGTTCAATACGTTCGAACAAATCAATATTTTTATTGCAGGCGTATGTGCTTTTTGTTTTTTTGCATGCTTTAACAAATTTATTTTGTTTAGCTATGGGATAGAGTATCTATTAGATTTTCCAACTTTGTTTGCAATTGTCTTGGCTTTCGTGACAAGCAACGTAAAACAAAACACATGGGTTTTTCGGGAAACTGCAGGAATTTTCGACCAAGTCAAATGGTTGCCCGTTGTATCGACTATTATTAATCTCGCTTTGTCTGTGCTTTTAGGATACTTCCTTGGAATTTTTGGCATTTTAATTTCTACTAGCATTTCAAGAATCGTTTTCGCCTATTGGCGAGAGCCCATGATTCTTTATCGTGACGTTTTTCTGACTTCATCGAGGAATTATCTTATTGAAATGTTTATTCGCCTCGCAATTATTATGATCGGCGGAACAGGATTATATTTTCTCGCGTCTTTGATTAATACAACCATACTGATCGCGGACTTGCTGCTTGACCTTATCCTCGCCCTTTCTATAGGTTTTATATTCTTTGGGCTACTGAATTTCCAAGGCTTGAAATACATTTGGCAACATCTGACTATTATCGTTAAAAAGAAACGGGGAAAAATTGCCAATTAATTCCTCTGTTTTTAGTGTCCTTAATATAGTAACTAGTAGGGTAGATTTGAATGCCACACTCCTAGGCTAAGAAATCGATCATGGCGCTAGAGTGCGTACCCTTATATCCTGAAAAATTCCTCTGTCACGAAAGGAACTAGAAAAAGACAAATTAATTTCATCGATTATTGTCTATGCCCCTGGTCTTTTTATGTGGTTATAGCCTGCACAAGCGAAAAACATTAAAATAAAAGGGCATGAATAGAGTCTGGCAACTGCGCTTTCCTGAAAACAATAAATGAAATTTAATTTGTAAAAGCATCTACCTCCAAAGCCTCCAAATTCCCCTTATGCACTTTAGTTGACAATTTTTAGGGAAGAGAAAGTTACGCTAATTTATACATGAAAATGTGTTCAAAAGTTTCAATAATTGTTGCGGCCTACAATGTGGATCAGTTTTTGAACGCGTGTCTTCTTTCAATTCAAAAGCAGTCTTATCAAAACATTGAAGTACTAGTTATCAATGATTGTTCAAATGATAGAACGTCAGAAATTGCTCATTTGTTTTCTGGAACAGATCATAGATTTGTGACAATCGACAAGGTCTTGAATGAAGGCCTGTCTGCTGCCAGAAATACCGGGATTGATTTGTCGACTGGCGATTATATTGTTTTCATTGATGGGGACGATTTCCTGTCTCCATTCATGATCGAAACGCTTGTAAAGAAAATCGGTTCTTCAGATTTGTGCATATGCGATTATTTTGATTATTACGAAAACATAAGTGATTTTGCGTTTCATGACCGCATTAAAAGAGATGTTGTTCTAGCGAGAGATGAATTTCTAAATACCTCTTTGCCTGGTGTTTGTTCCGTCGTTGCTTGGAACAAACTTTATAAGCGAGAGTTGTTCAATGGGATTAGATACCCAAATGGTAGAATTCACGAAGATGAATTTTGCTTTCACCATATTGTTTGGAAATGTGAGAGCATCTCTGTTATACATGACCGCCTCTATTACTACAGGCACCGTTCCGGATCAATTACTAAACGACCATTTGATATAAAAAAGCTTGATGCAAACTGGGCTTTTCTCGATAGATTTGCTTTTTATTCATCCAAGAAAAATTGGAAATTGGCTTCGGATGCCGCCTGCATGTGCGAAAGACTAGGTGTTAAAGCGTGGGAACAAATATCAGCAAACAAAGACATCCAGGTTGCATTTAAGACATGGAACAATGAATTTCGTTCAGCCCTCTCTAAAAATCTTTTCCATATTAAATGGCATGCTTTTTGCCTTGGGATTTCCTACCTTTTTTCCTTACGAGCCTATAAATTCTTTATTAAGGTTGAAAACCTTCTAAAATCATTTGCCCGATCAGTTAAACACCCTCTTTTGTGGTGGCTGAAAATTTTAATAAAAGTCAAGATCTGCTTTTTTGGGAACGGTTCTGTTTTGTTTATTGGTACGCCACTCCACGGCAATTTGGGGGACCAAGCCATTGCAATTTCTTCGCTTTCCTTTTTACACAAAAAATATGGCAAGAAGCATGTTATAGAAATTCCCGGATCCTTCTATCTTTCCTTCCGATCGATTCTAAAAACCAAGGATCCTAGAATTATTTATTTGCATGGCGGCGGCAATCTGGGCAATCAGTATCTTTCTGAGGAGCTTCTGAGAAGAATGGTTATACATGATTTTCCCAATACGAAGACTGCCGTTTTCCCACAAACAGTTTTTTTCACAAGTGATGAGGATGGCAAAACGGAGCTCCATTTGTCATCGCTTTTTTATTCCGAAAGCAAGCGATTAGTATTGTTTGTTCGCGAGCGTTTTTCGCTCGTCACTGCTAGGACATATTTTCCTTCGTGCGATATCCGGCTCTGCCCTGACATGGCTCTTCGTCTAGAGCCTTTCAAATCAAAAGCTACAAGGGAAGATAAATGTTTAGCTGTTTTGAGAAATGATGTTGAAAAAGCCATGCCGGATCAATTTTCAAATGAAATGTTGGACTCTATTTCGAAATCCGGCTCCGCCGTTGAAAGAATAGACACTAATTTGCCTATTCGCATAACGCCGATTAATCGGGAAAAAATTCTAAAAAGGTTTTTACGGCACTATACGAACTCTAAGTTTGTTGTCACTGACAGGCTGCATGGGATGGTCTTCGGATATCTTACCTCCACTCCAACGATTGCGTTTGGTAATTATAATTTTAAAGTAGAAGGTATATTCGAATGGATAAAACCTTCCGGCTTTATCTTTTTTAAGAATTATGACAATATCAGTGACTTTGACAAATATTTAATATCCTTCAAAGGTACTTTAGATACGCTCGTCTTTGAACACTTGGGTTTTGATTATAGCGTACTTGAAACATTCGATTAGTCACTCGCATAATTGAATTGTTATGGACTTCTATATTCACGTTGATTCTAGAACGCGTCATAGCATTTCACTAAAAATCGAGGGAATTGATTGTCCAAGCGCACTTTTCCCAAATAATCCCACGTTTTTGAAGACCGATTATAGCGATGACATATCATCGGTTCCTAATTCAATTTGTGTTATTCCTGCCTTGGGGTTGCTTTTACCGATTGCTTTTGTCCTCGACGCATGTATCCATGTAGACGAATTGGACAAAACGTACCTCGAAAGGGTTGAAGCCATTAGAAAAGCGTACGAAAAAGATCCTGGTCTTAAGCCTTTAGGCGGAAGTGTCATAGCAAAGCAAATTGTTGATAACAATAAATCTTTAAGCGGCGGCGGATTGTTGTTTTCAAATGGTATTGACGCGACCTATTCCCTAATAAAGGAAAGAAAATCTATCAGTGATTTATTTATCGTTCACGGAAGCGATATTCCGGTTGAAGATGAAACTGGGTGGGAGCGAGTTTACGACGGCGCTCGAGAAACAGCACGTGCCTTCAAAAAGAAACTTCATTCAATTACATCGAATTTCCGGAAAGTCATCAACGAGGGTTATCTTACTGGAATAGTTGGCAAGCACGGCTTTGAATGGTGGCATGATTTTGAACATGGCCAGGCCCTACTTTCTTTGGCAGCTTGCCCAGCATATGCCTTAGGTTTGAAATACCTTTTTATCGCAGCAAGTTTTACAGCAGAATCCCGTTTTCCTTGTTCTTCAAATCCTGATGCCGACGAGGCTTTCGCGCTTGGTGGCCTCGAGGTTATTCATTCGGGTTTCGAAGCAGCCAGATGTGAAAAGGTCAAGACTATAAGTGATTTCTGTTCTGAGAACGCCATTAGGCTAAACCTTCACGTTTGTTGGGAGGACAAAAGCGGGGAAAACTGTGGCCATTGCGAAAAGTGCTGTCGTTCGTTTTTGGCTGGCAAAGCAAACGGTTGTGACACATCGCTCATAGGGCTTCCAGATATAGATTTTAATACCTTAAAAAAGAGCATTCGTCATGCTCTTTTAGCCCCGGATAAGGTTTCTATTTTTGCTGATATTAAAAATACGGCTCTTCGTCATTACGGGACCGAGAATCTCCCAAAGGAGTTAAAATGGTTCGTTTCTCAGAATTTTGAAAGAAGAGCAGGAAAAACGCTTTCTTTACCCTATTACTCCTATACCTTAATTAAACAATTTTTAAAAAGATGTTTCCGCAAGTGCAAGAAAATGTTGGTAAATGCATTATCTATTTTCGCCCAAAACGATTGAAACCTCACCTGCCTTTTCTCGGACTTGTATGGTTATAAAAGAGGCCTTTTTGAACAGATTGTCGATGTTTATGAAAAGTCTTGCTAAGAATTACTAAGCACTCATTGAATACGAGGGTTCTCTATATGGATATAAGCATCCGATTATTTTTCGCCCCCCGTTTTATCTGAACGCGCCATTGCTTGGAAGATGGTCTCGCTATTAAGGAAAGAAGAATATCTTAGGAAAAGAGGAAGGAAACTATCTGCGTTTCTAATCAAATACCTAAGGGCAAAGATTTCCCGTAAGTACAGCGTTTTCCTGCCCCTTAATGTAATAGAGCCCGGTTTTCTGATGTTCCACCCGCATAACATCATGATCAATGCGACACGCATAGGCAGGAACTTTTCGGTCCAGTTCAACGTTTCTCTTGTTGCCGGCGGCCATGACGGCTCAAGTCCCGATATCGGCGACAACGTAACGATCGGCACCGGTTCCACGCTGGTTGGGGGGTGTCCATAGCGGACGGAATCGCCATCGGCGCCGACTCGTTGGTGAATAAATCCTTTAAAACGCCGAACATCTGCATTGCCGGCAATCCGGCAAAAAAGATATCCGACAACGGTTCGGAAACTTGGGGCGGATCGGTTCTTAATGTTTTAAAAGAAAGGCAGAAGGACTGAGCTTATCAGAGGAAACTTTCATTCTTAAATCCTGAACGTCAGCTACCTCCTTCTGAGGCAATTAAAAACAAAGGATTCGCTTATATAAAAATCATATAACCCAGCGAACTTTAACCATGCCCCTTTTCTTCGGACATGACTGGCAAGATGCTGATATTTTGAATTGGCGCTTACTTCGTCACCGGTACACTGCATGGCATCCTTTTTATGCCAATTTGTTTTAAATGATGACAAAGTAATTGCTAATAACATGATTATTAATCCTAAAGTCTAGGAATTCGTAGGAACGGTAAGATCTAGGCTAGGATATTCGCAAAAAAGATATTATGGTGTCTCTTTAACATTTCATACGACAAGGAGTCCGGCTTTCTATTTTTTACTTTGCTTGGTTGCAATTGGAATCGCCACATCACCTCGAATACTTCTTTTTTATTCGCCCAAAGAATGAGCTCATGCTCGTTTCGAAGAGTTTTTTATGAAAATACGTTTTTGCTTCAAACATTTGCCCCATTATGGATAAAATTATCCCCGCCTTAGAGGGGCAAGCTAGAAAATGGGGCACCAGTTAAAGGATTTGAACACTCGAAAGGAAGGAGGATTAGTATGTCCAATATTATCGATTCGATGTTTTACGCCGATCAAGTCATTTGTGATAATATCGAGGAGTTTAAAGACAAACCCGACAAACGCTCCCTCTTAAGTCAGAACATCCTTTCGAATCTCCGTAATTTCGTCGAAGGTTTCATGGCTAATATGCTAGTTATGGAGGGTAAACCTATTCCTCACAAATGGGACAGTGAAATCAAACCGTATTTGAAGGAAGCCGAAGCCAGATGCGAGTGGCTCAGCAAATTTCACAAATTGCTCCAGATATCCGTTTCCCATTTCACACTGACGGGCGAAGATTCGGAGAGGCTCATGCTTCACTATCTCCCTTTTCTTGTCACAGCCAAAAAGTTTGCCAAGGATGGATGGAACATTGAACTTTTGCATAACATTCATGATTTCCCGTTAGATACCGACAAGGAACAATCCGAGTACTACGAAAAAGTCGCCGAAGAGATTGAAAACCCCAGCAGATCCCGTAAACCTGCGGGACTGGACGGCCGTTACTACGTCTATAGGGTTAAACCGTTCTTTGCCAACAAGAAAGTCTATTACCAAATAACTTTGGGAAATGCTATTGATAATGCTAGCAAATTCGGAAGGGTAATCGCCTTTTCCAAAGAAAAAGTCATGGACAACTATTCCATCAAGGTCGAGGCTTTCGTCGGCACTGTCAGGATTCTAGGCAGGAATATGCCTATGCTCGTGATAGATAAATACTATGTTTCCATACGTCCGTGTGAACTAAATAACTTTGCCTGTTTGTTTGGCCGGCTTAATACCAGAATCGGTTATGGTTCTGACTATCTGCCATTAATGAATTATATTAAGGAAAAGCGCATGTCTCTTACGCGCATTGTTACCCTGGATGATGAGGGATACGAAGCATTCAAACAAGAGATGACAAATGGTAAATCGAGTTCTCCGATCTGCCTTCTGCTTGACTGCTGCAGAGAGATCATTTTAAGCAAAAAAGACGCCAAAGGTGGCAATGTCCTCCGTTATCTCCTTTTTAAGATGAACAACAAAGTCATAAAAGACCAAACGGCATTACAACAATGTAAAGCATTATCGAGACTGTATTTAAAACCAGGCTGCATCCCGTTCGATAAAATGCCTTTTTGTACTTCGCTTTGCAATCATAATCCGGACTTTTTCGATGTTTTGTATTCGATTCCACCAGATGGCCGCGAACACGAATTCCTAGCAAGACAGGTAAAGAACAATGCCGAGGTCAACAGGGAGATATTTACAAAAAAATCCGATCTTGATTCCTTCCAAGATATTGATAATTGCATTAAACGTTACAACGAGAACTTATATTCCGGTCACGCTAATCGCCGCTTAAGGATATTCGGAAAGAACCTCTACTACATTGACCAATATGCTGATGATACAGCCCAAATAATCAAAACCTTAAAGACATATGTTTCTTCTGGAATCGACGGTTATGCCGAAAAGGTGAAGAAGTGGCTAGGATCGTATCCTATAGACGACGAAGTGAAAAAAGATGCGATGATCCATATGTTCGACCAATCGAGGGTAGCTTTTATCTATGGCTCTGCCGGCACTGGCAAATCCACATTGATGAAGCACATCGCTAATTTTTGGGGCAACGCAAAAATGGTGTTTTTGGCCAATACTAATTCCGCAGTTGACAATCTTAAAAGAAAAACGGAAAGAAACCACCGTTATTCGACAATTACGAAATATCTCAAAGATCCAAATCGCTTTGCTTGCGATGTTTTGTTTATCGACGAATGCAGTACGGTCAACAATTCCGAGATGATGTCGATTTTGAAAGCGGGGAAATTCAACTGCTTGGTTTTAGCCGGCGACGAGTATCAAATCGAATCAATCACATTCGGCAACTGGTTCGGCATTGCCAGATATTTCCTCAAGGGGCCCTACGTTATCGAACTTAAGAATACCTATCGTTCGACCAACAATGATCTTAAGACTCTTTGGGGTGCGGTCAGAAATAACGAAGGTAAGATAGACGAACTGTTCTTAACCGGCGGCTACGTTGCAAAACTGGACGAATCTTTGTTTAAACGGGAAGACGACGACGAAATCATATTGTGCCTCAATTACGGTGGGCTATATGGCATAAACAATATAAATAAGCTGCTTCAGGCCAATAACCACGAAAAGTCAGTAACCTATGGCTTCGATACTTTCAAGATAGGCGATCCGATTTTGTTTAACGATGCGTGGGCTTCCACTTCCTTAATCCACAACAATACCAAAGGGAAGATAATCGATCTCAACGAAGATTCGGAAAGAATGTACTTCAAGGTTTTAGTAGAGGCCTCGGTCTCCGACGAAGGCGACTTGGGGTATTATCGGCTTGAAAAGCGAGTGGATGACGAACACTCCGTTATATCTTTCGATGTTAAAAAAGATCCAAATATTGGGGAGAAAGATTTTCCAAACCATTCGTCAGTCATTCCATTTCAGATTGCCTACGCCGTTTCCGTCCATCGGGCCCAAGGACTGGAATACAAATCGGTCAAAGTCGTAATTTCCAGAGAGGTTGAAGATAGGGTCGATTTGAATGTCTTCTACACCGCAATAACAAGAGCCAAGGAAACTCTAAAGATATATTGGAGTCCCGAGACACAAAAGCGCGTCCTTGGGAATCTGAAAAAGCCAAACGAAAAGGCAGATGCGTATATACTTTCAAACCTATACGGAATCGAAACCGTTAAACGCAAGCAATGACGTTTCACCGCAAAAATTTGTTTCGTGTTAGGTTTAAGGAACCCTAAAGAATCAGGCTCCCTAATGAAGCCATTCTACAAACGATAATTTCTTGGATCGCGGTTGACTGTCTATTTCAAATTTTTGTGGAATACTTGATTGACCGCTTCCATATAGCAGATGTATGAAGGATGATTATGGTCCCTTTTATTTAGATACATGTTTTTTAGATTGAGGTAGGCTTGGCGTACCTCTGACCAATAGCCATATTCCCTTAGGGCTTTTACTTTTTCTTCTAGCCCATTGGTATTCGGTACCTCATTCCAGGTATAGGTATCATTACCGACATTACCTGTTTTGAAATGGATAAGCCGCGACAAGTGTCCTTGTTTTCCAGTCTTCTTCAAAATAGCTATATCCAAACTGAACGGAGTATTGTTTCCTCCCGTTGGACCAATTCCGTCGGTAGTTAGACAGGAAGTCGAGTCATGAGAATCTGGTAGACCATACTTTTTAAGAACCCTGTTCAATCCCTCCCTGATCATTTCCTTGCACTCTCTTGCATCGTAGTCATTTTTATTTCCGATGATAACGATGTTGTAGTCCAGATCTACCGGCTCTTTCCCGTTTTGGGTGATTAGTCTTCGGGCACCGCTGCCGACTAGGTAGCATTTGACTTTCAAATGCCCTTTGTTGATGGCCTGCCCGAGTTCATTGGTGAGATTCCTCCGTATGTATTGAGCTCGCGAAGAAAGTCTTTGTCATCGATGTAGTGATACATAATCAAAACCCCTCCTAAAGTTATTTGTGCCCATTCCTACCATTTGAAGGGTCGGTTCCTCAAATCGCGCCATTATAGTGGAGTCGGTATTAAAGCGTTAGACGATCCTTTTCAAAACTTGCCAATGATTTGGCGAGTTTTCGTTCTTCTTAATCAATCGTTTCTTATTGTTCTCGTTTTTTCTACGAGGAATGTTTCTTTTTTCATTAGCTCAAACACCTTCGCTATTTCAATGCTGTGCTTTACGGATATAGTAAAATAGTATTTACAAAAAATGTAAAATAATATAATGTCTTATCATGAAGGAAAACCTGAAGGACAGATTGGTAGACCTTGATATCAAGATAACCGAACTCGCTTCTTATTTGTCTTTGTCTAGGCCTACGGTCTATAAGTTCATAGACCTATATGACCAAAGGAAATTTAAATCTATAGGAGAACTTCCTTTAGCGGTGTTCAAATACATCGATTCTCATCCATACTGTGGGAAGGAAAACGTCATTGGATTCCTACTTGATAGGAAGAAGGAAGACCAAAGCGAGTTGAATCTAACCGAGTCCGAGAAAAATCTCGTACTCGAACTGCGTAAGCCCGAGAACGACGGTTTGGGAACCGCCCTTCTCAAGGCTCTTGGCGAAGGCGCTGTCTCCGGCCAACATTTGGCCCTTGCATTGATAAAAGAGATTAATAAAAAGGAGAAATAGAAAATGAAAAGAATAGTGAAGTTCCACGATTACCGGAATCTTGGCGTCGGGGAAGACGAAGAATTCGTACTCAATAGGTCCATGCAGAAAGGGAACGAAGGTGGACTAGCGATTATCATCGGCCCAAATAATTCGGGCAAAAGTAACGTTATCGATGGTCTTAGGGCTTTGGGAACAGTAGAGATCAGCAACAATGACATTACCAACTTTCTGCCGTCCAAGGATCACCGCTATGCCGAAGTGAACCTTATCTATTTAGACGGCGACAATTACTACAACGTCAGTGTTTCCAAATCCCGTAATTCCAATTCCCAGACTCTTCAGTTTAGCGGAGGGGATGTCATGTCCATGAGAACCTTCCTAGAGGCTGATTTAGACTCCTTGAAAACGGAGGCCGAAACCATTCTCGGCTGCTTTAAGATTTCCGAGGAAGGATATAGTTCAATTTTGTTTGATGGTAAAACGTCCAATGAAGACTTGTTTAACGCTATCAAGCCCTTCTTCAGCATATACAAGAACGGGGGCAATTCCACCGTTATAGGAAGGAATAGTTATAACTATTCCGTGCGAGCCGAAATTAAGGATATGGTCAAAGCTAAGGCGATTTTCTCAAAGAGTGTTCTTTATACTTACTATGAGAAAGTTTGCTCGGGAGAAGAGGCCAAAACCGAATTTCAAAAGAAATACGGATTTGCAATTAAACCGGATATAGTTTCCTATAACGATAAGCCGTTTTCCTCCTCGGACTTGCATTGCAATCCCTCGTCACTATCCAGAATGCCGTTCTTCACATCGCTCTTCGGCTTAATAGGGGTCGACACAAATGAAGTGTCGGTAGCCTATGAACTGTGCCGGGAAAGCGGAAGCACTTCCTTCATCAAAAGTTTGGAGAGGAAAATAAACGCCAAGATCAAAAAGAACATATCCAACAGGTTCAACAAACTCTACTCCACCGGTTCGCAGTCCTATATGTTCGAACTCGATATCGAGACCAACGACATCTGCTTCAACATATACAAGAAAGGGAACGGAGAGGAGCCAGTCCCCCTTAACTATGCCCAGCAGTCCACCGGATTCAAATGGTTTTTCGATTTCTATTTCCGGGTCTGCGCGGCTAGTATTCTCAAACCCGGTGACATTCTTTTGCTTGACGAACCAGCGACAAATCTCCATCCGCATGGGCAGAGTGAACTGAAGGAATTCATTACAGATTTTGCCCGCAGAAATGGCATAACCGTGGTGATATCCACGCATTCTCCCTTCTATATAAATCCTGATAGCTACGAAGAACTTAGAGTGGTGGAACCTGGTGATCTGGGCAGTCATATAAATAATACATTCACCGTCTTGGATGATAACGATGCCGATGCATTAAGGCCGATCAAGGATGCTTTGACGGTTGAAACAAACATCCTTTACGACAATGAACACATCGTCGTCTGGGTAGAAGGGTTTACCGATTATGCTTATCTCACGGCCTTCAAGAAGGTACTAGACGAGGACAAACTCTACTTCCTTCCTTTCAACGGGCTAGGGAGGAAGGGCGACAAGGAACGGCTCAGGAAACTTATTGTTCAGTTTGGCAATTACCACTTCCATAAGAGCCGTGTCCTTGTCGACGGGGACGAAGCTGGAAGGAAGTTTCAAGAGAGCGCGGAGGACACGGCTTTATCGTCTTCGGTTCTTACCTTAAGGGACATCTTCGATAAAGACGAATCCATTAAGGAGATAGAAGATCTCTTCGCCAAAGAGGACAGGGGCAACATCCCTTCCGCCAACAGCGAAGACGAGGCCTACAAAAGGATTTGGGCTGCCACGTTGTTCAAGGAGAGGCTAGAAAAAGGGCAACTGAAGCTAAGCCAGGATACATTGGATCATTTCAAAACACTCTTTGCCCAGCTAAAGCAGGGTTAAACCTTATTGCTCAGATTTGTAAAAACTTGCCAAACCAATGGCAAGTTTTCTTTATGCATGGTGTATAACCAACACTTGCCTAACCATTGGCAAGTTTCATACGAAGTTAGTTGCACCTCTTGCCAATGCCTTGGCAACTTTTGCCATATCGGTTTTCGATGGTGCCTAGACTTTTTGCCTTTCTTCCTTCGGACTGATGCCATATACCCGCTTATAGGCTCGGTCGAAGGAGGAAGGGCTCGAGTAGCCAAGCCTATAGGCGATGTCGGATATGGAATCGTTAGTTTCCTCCAGGAAGTACTTCGCGGCCTTCAGTCTTTCTATTTCCATATAGGAAGAGGGGGAGGCCCCGTATTCGTCTTTGAACTTCCTGATGAAAGTGCTCTTGCTCAAGGAACAGGCCTTGGCCATGTCTTCAAGGCTTGCCCGCCCTTCCTTGTTCCCCAGCAATTCGAAGGCGGGACTAAGAAGCCCCTTCTTGTAGCTCGTAGGAACCCTGACGCCAATGTAGGCCATCTCCTTCTGATAGAGCCTGATGAACTCGTATATGAGCCTTTCTTCCGATAGCCGGAAGGAAGGGTTCTTGCTTTTTAGGAGCATGAACGCGGAAGAAAGGATATGGGACAAGGATAAGTGGAATTCGTCCCTGACGTCGAGGAGCCTTTCGTGCGCGTATCTCCCGGGGTAGAGGATCTTGAGGCCTTCGAGGCTTATGCGGTTGTACTCGGTGAAGAAGTCGAAGACGGAGAAGTAGAGGGTCTTGTGCCCGAATGCTTCTTCCGAGCGGATCCTTCCGCCTTCGCCGGCGAAGGAAAGGAATATGAACGGGGCGGCCATGTCCACTTCCTTGCCGGAATATTCGACCCGTACCGCCGGCGAAGGGGAAATGAGGCTTATCGCGTTTACGCAGGATTGATAACCCTCGTATATGAGTTCGCGGGCGTTTGCGGATTCGGTATACAGATACCCTTCCCGGATCGGCAGGTAATGGCCTTGCATCGGTCTTCATTGTACGCATTTTGGTAATTTGGGTAAACATTTTGGAAAAACCGGGATAATTGAAACACGGCGTTTGCCTCTACTATGTAAGCGGTTACAAAGGAGACGAACATGAAGAAACTGCCTCTCGCCATACTGGGCATGTCCCTTACCGCTTTGTGCGCCTGCGGCCCCACCGGGGTACCGGGGCTTATCAGCTCTTCCACCGAAGGGAACACGACTTCTTCAACCGGCGGCCACGAAAGCGACCTCAGCTACGACAAAGACGGAAATCCCGTCTTCAACAACGTTGAAATCGATTTCTGGTCGATATCCATCGGGGCCGACGGCGTCATCCAGCAGGGCATAGTGGACAAGTTCAACGAGGAATACGAAGGCCGGATCCACGTCAACCGTTCCGAGAGGCGGCACGACGAGTTTTCTTCCGCTATCGTCAATACCGTGGTGAACGATCCAGACCAGGCCCCCGACATCGTCCAGGGACACGGGGAGAGGATAAGGGAACTCCAAAGCCAGGGGATATACCTCCCCCTCGAGGAGGCCATCGAACTTAGCCGCATCGACTTCGACCGTGACGACTTCTACGCCAACATCATGGACGACCTCTATCTCGAGGATTCTAACGGCAGCGAACACCTCTACGGTTTCCCGCTCGACGTCCATAGCAACGTGATAATCGCCCGCAAGGACATCATCGAGAAAAACGGATTCGAGGTTCCTCACGACTACCGGAGTTTCATCGAGGTGTGCAAGGGCCTGGCCGACAAGGCCTACGCGGGAACCTACCAATACATGCCCACGGCCCAGACCAATCCCGACCTCGATTGGCTGACCGGCCCGGCGGGTACGGCCCTTTATCCTTGGTTCATGTCCATCGAGGCGCTCGACGACGCGCTTAGCTACGCGATCACCGGCCCCGTCCAAAACGGGACCGAGATGGTCGACTCCAGGGGCTTGCCGGCCTGGAATACCCAGTCCACGATCGATTATTTCGAGGAAATGAGGACCTACATGTATCCCACCGACGGTTCGCGTCCCGTCATCAAGCCCTCGGCCTCCTACGATTTCATCAGCGACTTCTACAAAGGCAATTACATATTCTGTTCCACCGGCCCCTGGAACCTCCAGGGCTACAAGACCATCTTCGACAGCGCCATCGGCCTGGGCAGCGGCGGCTTCTCCGAAGGGGTGGCCATCATTCCTTTGAGCAACCTCTTCGCGATGGACCCCGACGCGGACACCGCTTCGAAGATCGTCGGCACCAGCCACGCCTTCTCGCTGACCAGGACCGTCGAAAGCGACACGGTCAAGGCCGCCTGCATGGTGTTCGCCGACTACATGTCCAGGCAATACGTCGACTGGATAAAGGGAGGCCACCTTCCGATGCGCAAGTCCGCGATGGAAGACGAGGCCTTGCTCGAAGACCCCTTCTACCAGGAGGTCGGACAGTATCTCGGAAGGCAGGAGAACTTCACCTTGGGCGGAGTCACCGAGTACTACTCCGAGGTCTACGGCCTCGAGATGAACCAGGGCTTAAACGAAGTCTGGCACCAGACCTTCAATACCCAGACGCAGAACAAGCCCATTTCCGAAATCGTTAGCGAGCAGTACCAGAACTCCCTTTCGATAATCGCCAGCTACCAATAGCCAAAGGGAAGGAAACGGGGAAGTGGAAGCCCATCTGAAGGAGAAAATAGCCTACTACGCGAAGGGCTACGCGGTCGCGATGGCCTTCATTCTCCCCTTTTTGCTCTGCTTCCTGATTTTCTTCCTCATCCCCTTCCTCTCGGGCATCAACATGTCCTTTTACCACTACAACATCGCCGATCCTTCCGATACCTATTTCGTCGGGCTGGACAACTATTCCTATTTCCTCTTCACCCCGGAAATACCGGTGGTGATAGGCGGGGAGCCCGTCATCGGGGCAGACGGCAACGTCATGACCGTGGCCAACACCGCGTTCTATTCCTTCTGGTTTTCCCTCCTATACACGTTCCTGTTCGCCCTGCTCATCGTGCCCGTATCGATATTCCTGCCCCTGTTCCTGGCCTCGCTTCTTAAGAAAAGGCCCTACGGCTACCGGATCTTCCGTTCCCTCATATTCGTTCCCTCGATCTTCGCCGTCTCGGCCACCGGGGCCGCGTTCGTCTATATCTTCTCGAATAGCGACGACGGGTTCGTCAACTCCCTGTTCGGCACCCACGTGGAATGGCTCAATACCCCGATATCGGCCTGGTTCGTCATCTTTTTGCTTTGCCTTTACGGCATCGGCAGCAATTTCATAATCCTCGCCGCGGGGCTCGAAAACGTGCCTAAATCCCTCTACGAGTCCGCCTTGATCGACGGGGCCAATTCCTTCCAGCGCCTCATCTACGTGACTTTGCCCGGGATCAAGTACCAGCTGTCGCTTTGCTTCTTCACGACCCTCATCGGCTACATGAACCTCTACGGCCAGAACCGCGTCTTGACCATGGGCGGCCCGAGCGACTTCGCCAATCCCGAAAGGCCGGGGGTCACCCACACGGTCATCTACGTCATACAGGACTACCTGACCGGGTCGGGAAAGTTCTCGTTGATGGGCAGGATAAGCGCGATCTGCATCGTTTTCGGCATTTTCGTCGGGGCCTTGGCCTCGCTCAGGCTATTGATCGACCGGGAGAAGAAAGGAGGTAACCGCCATGCCAACGAATTCAAAGAGTATTTCGCGAAGCGCTGAGGCGAAGGGCTTCCTGAAGCGTTTCGGCGTTACCGTCTTCTTCGCCCTATTCTGCTTCCTTTGGATATTCCCGATCCTCTATATCGTCAACGGCTCCTTCAAGTCCTCGCTCGACTGGGCCACCAATCCCCGCAGCTTCTTCCCGGACTTCGGCTACACCATCGAGAATTTCAAAATACTCTTCGTCGGCGGCGACCAGGGCGGCATCTACGATTACGGACTGGATGCCCAGCCCATCACCTCCTGGATTTTGAATTCCCTATTGGCTTCGCTCGCCCATACCTTCCTTTACCTCCTTATCGCCGTCTTGGCGGCCTACGCCTTCGTCTTCCTCGAGTTCAAGGGCAAAAACGTCCTCTTCGCCGTGCTGCTGCTAAGCATGTCGATACCGGGCGTCATGCTCACCACCCCCCAGTTCGAAAACATACTGAAACTCGGACTCTCCCTCGATATATGGGCCATCATCCTGCCCGGCCTAGGCGGAGTGTCGGGCCTATACCTCATAAGGCAGTTCTTCAAGGGCATACCCAAGGGGCTGATCGAATCGGCGAAGATCGACGGGGCCGGGCATCTGAGGATATTGACCCGCGTCGTCTTGCCGCTTGCGAAGTCCTCCCTCTTCGTCCAGGGCCTCTTCTCCTTCATGTCGGTCTGGAACGACTACGCCTGGGCCCAGATAGTCCTGGGCTACGGCGACAAGCAGATATGGACTCTCCAGCTCGGCCTTACCTATCTCGTGGACGTCAACAAGGGGCAGCTTGGGTCCACGGGTGTGACCCTCGCGGCCTCGCTTATATCGATGCTGCCCGTCTTCATCGTCTATCTCCTCGCGGAGAAGAACATCGTCGAAGGAGTGGCCTTTACCGGCATGAAAAACTGAATATGGAAAAAGCCAGGAAACCGATCATCAGCCTCAAGGGCGTCAACAAGGTGTACGGAAGGGAGGTCAGGGCCGTGAAGGATCTGACTCTCGACATCTACGAGGGCGACTTCCTCTGCCTCGTCGGTCCTTCCGGCTGCGGCAAGTCGACCACCCTGAGGATGATTGCCGGACTCGAGGATATATCCGGCGGAGAACTCTACATAGACGGGGAGTTTTCCAACTACCGCAGCCCCCGCGAAAGGAACCTCGCGATGGTCTTCCAGAATTACGCCCTCTATCCCCAGCTAAGCGTCTACGACAACATCGCCTTCTCCTTGAAGATCAAAAACGTTCCCAAGGAGGAGATAAAGAAGAAGGTCTTCGAGGCCGCGAGGCTCCTCTCCCTCGGCCCTTACCTCGACCGGTACCCCCGCGAACTCAGCGGCGGGCAGATGCAGCGCGTCGCCTTGGGCCGGGCCATCGTCAAGGAATGTCCCATCTACCTCATGGACGAACCCCTTAGCAACCTCGACGCGAAACTCCGCGTCCAGATGCGTTCGGAAATAGTCCGTCTCATGAAGGAACTCAAGGGAACCGCGGTCTACGTCACCCACGACCAGACCGAGGCCATGACCATGGCCAGCCGCATCGTCGTCATGAACGAAGGATACGTCCAGCAGGAAGGAAGCCCCGATGAGGTATACGGGAGACCGAGCAATCTCTTCGTGGCCACCTTCATCGGCAATCCCCCGATGAACGTGGTCGAGGCCGCCGCGGACGGCGAAGGCCTTAGGGCCGGAGGGCTGGCGATCGGGGACGGCGGAGAAGCCGCTAAGGCCTTAAGGGGGTTCTACAAAGGGCAGCTAAAGGAATGCCTGGCCCTCCGGAAGGTCCTCTCTAGCGGCGCGGTGGACCTGCTTTCCCTCCTTTCCAGAAAAGGAAAGTCCCTCCGGTGGCTGAAGTCGGAAGAAGGCAGGAAGGCCTTAGACGGACTTGCCGTCCTTGTCGGGGAAGACGCCTGGCTTTCTTGTAGGGCCGGCGACCTGCTGGAAGGTCCATTCGATCCGAAGAAAGCGGAGAAGGACCTGGCCGCGGTGAAAGAAGGCCTGCTCGGCTACCTGAATAGCGCCAGGAGCGCCTCGACCTACATGAAAGGGGACGGGGGCCTGCGGGGAAAGAAAGCGAAGAAGGCCCACAAATCTTCGCAAAACGACCTCGAATCGCTTGGAAAGTTCCTAGACGGCGCCATTTCCTTCTACCGGGATTCCCTGGGGAAGAAGGAAATTCCCTTCCGTCTCGGCTTCCGGCCCGAGGCGGTAAAAATCGGGGAAGGGGAGACCGAGGTCGTCCTCGACCTGGTCGAACCCCTCGGCTCTTCCAACTACCTCCATTTCCCCCTCTCCGGCCAGGATGCCATGGCCTTCAGCGTGGGGAAAAAGGCCTTCTATAGCGGCCAGAAAATATCCATCGCCCTCGACAAGGCCGACGCCTACCTCTTCGATCCCATAACCGGCAGAGCCGTTTACCCAAAGGAGAACATATGAAAAGGAAAGCCTTCCCCGTATTCCTCGCCTTATTCGCCCTCGCGTCCTGCGGCGGCACCCAGCAATCGGAGAGCAGTTCCATGGAACCACAAGAAGACATTTCGGCATTGGACGATTTCGACATAGAAGAACGCGCCACCTACGAAAACCATTTCGCGGACGACAAACGCCTCCCCGGCGTCAGCGGGTCGCAGTGCGCCGACCCCTTCGTCCTCAGGTTCAACGGCAGATACTATCTCTACGCGACGAGCGGGGGAGCGAGCCTTCTATGCTGGGAATCGGACGATCTTCTTACCTGGACGAGGGCCGGCAACAACGGCAACGTCCTCGGCGTGACCGACGGCAGCCTCCAAAGCCCCTGGGCCCCGGAAGTCAGGTACATAAACGGGAAGTTTTACCTCATATCCTCCTTTTCCGGACAGAAGCACAGCGTCCTCGTTTCCGATTCCCCGACCGGGCCTTTCGTCAAGCACAGCGACCCCTTCTACGAAAACTGCATCGACGGCAGTTTCTTCGTCGACAGCGACGAGACCGTCTACTGCACGATCGCCTCTTCCCTAGGCATAATCGTCAAGCGCTTCAACGACGAACTGACCGACTTCAAGAACGACCGTTTCGACGTCACCTACCAGAACACGAAGCTCGGGCGCTGGAACGAAGGACCCTACATAACCAAGAGGTCGGGACGTTATTACCTGACCTATACCGGGGTCGACTGCTACGCGCCGAGCTACCGGGTGAACTACAACTACTTCGACGGCGAATCCCTGGACGGCATATTCAACAGCGCCGCGTTTTCCAAACAGGGCGGTTCGATACTGCTCAGTACCGGCGAGGAGTACATGGGACTAGGGCATTCCGCGAACTTCCTCGGGCCCGATCTCGATAGCGTCTACATCGGCTACCACGATTTGACCCTCCAGTACGGAAGGGACGGCAGCAGCAACGGCAACCGCCGCTACTTCAACTTCGCGCGGCTCTCCTTCGACGGCTCGAAGGTCGTAAGCGACACCGGAAACGACCGATACGGCAACTTCGTCCCCGCCCGGCCCGAATTCGAAAGCCGGGACGGCGAAGGCCTCGCCGCGGAAGGGGATTTCCTTCTAAGCGGCGATAGCCACGGCGATACCTTCTCCGCGGAATGGAACGCGATAGGGGAGCAAGGGCGTTATGTCTTCTCTTACGGCGACGAGGAAAACTATTCCTACATAACCGCCGGCAATGCGCGCGGAATCGAAATCCACACCGTAAGCGGCGGCGCCGACGAGGTGGTCGGAAGCGCGGCCCTGAACAAGGAATACGATTTCACGAAACTCCATACCTACCGCATTTCCCACGATGCCGGTGAATACAACTTCTACTTCGACGACATCGAGAAGATCTCGCTTGGGAAAGCCGCGTTCAAGGGAGGCCGCTTCGGCTACATGGGCAAGGCGGCGGAGGACATCGGCTACAGCGCCTTCTCCGCTTCCGGCCTTGGATCCTCCGACTCCAATGAATACCAGAAGAACCAGTCGCTCGCGAATGCCTACGACCGTTCCGCGAGCCGTTTCGGAAACGGTTCTTCCCTGAAGTACTACGAGGAAACCGATCCGGACGGGGTTTCCTACGACGACCTCGGCTACCTGGAACTCAAGCCGGGCGATAGGGCCAGCTATCTCTTCCACTCGGACAGCGATTCCGTCCACCTTTCCATAAGGGTTCCTTCCTCGATGGCCGGCAAGCGTCTCTCCGTCAGGGTCAACGCTTCCGGGAAAACCGATTTCGAAGTCCCTTCCCTCGGGGAAGGCGGCTTCTACCTGGTTTCGCTGGGGGAAATTGCCTGCAATACCGGGAAGAACCGGCTCAGCGTCTACGCCGAAGGGTCGGATTTCCTCTTCAGCGAGATAGTCTACGGCGAACCCGGCGCCCCGGAAGGCTATTCCTTCCGAAGCGGCCTAAGCGCCTACAACGCCTCGCTTACCTGGGTCGACCACGGGCGCGACCGGATCGAATATACGTCCGGCGGGATGCATTCCAAGGGCGTGGACAACGACTTCGTCTACATCAAGGACGCCCTGCCGCTCGGTGACGTCTCCGCTTCCGTCAAGGTCGCGGTCAACGAAGGATTGAGCGACAAGATGGCCAATAGGCGCAACGCGCTAGGTTCCCTGACGATGGATTCCATCGACATGGACCTGGCCTACGGGGCCGGCATCGCCATCAGGGTCGAGAACCACGAATACTACTACGGAGGCTCCAACTACGAGGCCGTGATCGACAACCTCCAGGGCCTCTATCTCGGCATGAACGCGGAGAAGATATTCCTGAAGGACTGCAACTTCTCCCTTACCGAAACGGTATTCGAAAAGGAACACTCCTTCCCGCTGGGCGAAAAGCACGAGCTGAAGCTCGAAAGCCGGGACGGGGTGGTAAGCGCCTACCTCGACGGGGAACTGCTCACGACCTACGTGAGCAGGGAAGCACCCGCCAGGGGCAAGGTCGGTCTATATTCCTTCTTCACCGATTCGACCTATTCGGATTTCAGGGTCGAAAGCATATAGGAAAGGAGGACATGCATAGGGACAGATAAACAAAAAAAGCGGCCCCCGGCAGACACGCGATGTAAGACGGAAGCCGCTGCCATTCTAAACCATTTGGCCGAATAGGCTAGAAAGGACAGCTATGAAAAAGAAAAAATTCTCCATCCTGGCGGTACTCTCCATCGGGGCCATGTTCCTCGCCTCCTGCGGGCCGACGGGGACCCCGGGCACTTCGAGCCCCGCGGGCGACACGACGTCGTCCACCGAAACGGAACCGCCAGACACCTCCTCCGAAGACGAACTCGTCTTGGAAGCCGTCAACATCACCAACAAGGACAGCGTCGCCGACATACTGGTCGAAGAAGGGGCCCAGATAACCGCGGAAGCCCTGCCCAGCGGAGTTCCTCAGGAATTCGCCTTCGAAACTAGCGACGAGAAGATATTGGAAGTCGACGCGATGGGGCGCCTAAGCGCGGTGGCTCCCGGCGTTGCGACCATCACGGTCAGTTCGACCTACGGGAACGTCACCAAGTCGGACAGCGTCGAGGTGACCGTCACCAATACCTTCTTCTCCCATAGCCCGGTCGGCATGGAACTATCCGACTTCACCCACGAACTGGACGAAACCAATCCCTATGTCGTCTACGGCGGCGGCGGGTTCATGTTCTTCCGCAACTGCTTCGGCACCACGTGGTACGCCGAAACCGATATCACGATCGACGAGTTCGCCCCGGGCGAGCTGTATGCCAAAGCCGGCCTCATGTCGACCGACTTCCACGACCAAAACGGCATCTACTACTTCCTCGATGCCCCGCTTGGGGACAATAACGTCCTCATAAACAACTGGAACGCCGTCGGCATCAACGACCGCATCGGCGGAAGTTACGACATCGGGCAATACAACTGGAACCTCGTCCATACCCTCAGCAAAGAGGAAATGGGCATCACCGGCGACGAGCCCTGCCTGCGCTACGGCGACAAGTTCACCATGGGCATGCTCAGGGACGGCGGCTACTACCACCTGTTCTTCAACGGCTACCACGTCTACAGCATGGAGCCTTCATTGCTCGATCCCAACGAGCCGACCTACCCCTGCTTCACCGCGAACAACGTGATCGCCACCCTGACCAACTACTCGTTCCTCGAGGAAGGCGATCCGGAACTGGACGAACTTCTGGCGGCCGCCAACGCGAAGGTCTCCCCGGTAAAAGTCGAAATCCAGGGGGGCGACGGCGCGACCATCAACCTCGCCACCACCGATTACCGGCTTAGGGCCAACGTCACTTCCAGCACCTCGACCGTCATCGACACCGAGGTTACCTGGACCAGCTCCGACGAAGGCGTAGCCACCATCGACGAAAGGGGATACGTCACCCCGGTTTCCGCGGGCGAAACCACCATCACCGCGAAGAGCGCCTATCCCTATTCGACCGCGAGCGACACGTTCCTGCTGAGGATCGTCGACGGCGTGCTCGTCGAGGACATCGAGGTCGCTGCCTCGGTCACCATCCACGAAACGGAGAAGAAGGCCCTCAACGCGAGCGTCCTCCCGGTGGGGGCCGATGCCGGCCTTTCCTACGTGAGTTCTGCTCCGGACAAGGTAAGCGTCGATGCTTCCGGCAACCTTACCGGCCTAAAGGAAGGCACCGCGGAAATCACCGTCACTTCCCTGCAGAACCCCGCAGTCACCAAGACTGTCGCGGTCACGGTCCTCGATTCGGTCATAGACTACAACGTTCCCTCCTACTACCTCGTGGACGGAACCAACCAGCTTCCCGACATCGACTATAGCCACATGGACGACGCCGAGGATCCCTACGTCGCGGTCAACGACAACGGCTCCGGCGTCTTCCAAAACGGCGCCTATTTGGCCCTGAACGGCTCCGGCACCAAGTGGATGGCCACCTTCAGCTTCGACCAGATCCGCTTCTTCAACGGCGAAGTCTATGGAAAACTGTTCATCACCGCGAATACCGCCGATGGCAGCCAAGGCGTCACCTATTTCGTTGATTCGGTCATGAATGGCGGGACGATGGCCGGCTGGCGCGACATCGGCTACGGACACTGGAGCGGCTCCACCGCGACCGGCTATACCGTCGGTGGAAGCTTCACTCCGGGCCAAGGCATCATCCCGCAAGGCTGGAGGGATGCCGACCACGTTCCCGCCGGCGGCTCTTCGAGATCCCCGCTCTTCGGGCTTATCCGCGACGGCGTGGACTACTACTTCATGGTAAACGGCAGCATCGCCTTCAAGCAGACCCTCAACTGGGTCGGCGCGGACGTGCCGTCCGTCCCCGTCATCGGCAGTTTCAACGCTTCGCTCGAGGTCCACGATCTCTCCTTCAGCGCTGACGCGGCCGTCATCGACGGACTTATAAACGGCTTCGAGGCCTGATCCTCCACCTTAGGGGCCGGGGAACCCCGGCCCCAGATCCCTTATGGAAAATACCCGCATTGTCTATCTGAGCTATTCCAAAAGGCTCGCGTCCCTATTCATCGACGCGGCCATCTTCCTGCTGGGGTTTTGCCTATGCTATTTCCTGGCCTTTGCGGGTATCTATTCCGTGGAGGAAGAGACGGACTTAAGGCTGAATGCCTTCCTGAATGCCGGGCTGTATACGGAAACGGAAGAGGGCTACGTCCTCAGGGAAGGCGATAGCTATCTCGACTACATGGAGATGACCAAGGGCTACTACGTCGGCACCCCGAATCAGAACTCCTATTTCGATAGCGGGTTCTATATCTTAAGCGGCGGTACCCGCAAGCCCTATACCGTGGAGCAGTATAACGAAGCGATACTCGGGGTTACCCGGAATGGTGATTCGACATACTTCACCCTGGAGGGCGTCGGCGAGGGGGAATACGCGGTGGTCAAGCAGTCGCTATACGAAAACGGCGAATTGAGCGAGGAAACCTCGGAAGGCCTCCTCACGTACTTCATGGATGCCTTCAACGGCATCTTCTCCGACCTGTACAACGATCCCTTCTACGAGGAGGCGGTCAACTCGGCGAAAGCCAAGACCATCTGCCGGCAGGCCCTTTCCTATTACGTCTCCTACTCCCTGCCCTATGTCCTCCTTCCGCTGGCTTTGGGAAAGGGCAGGGGATTGGGGCTATTGCTCGTCAAGGGCGAATGCGTATCGCCCCTTGGGGTAAGGCAAAGGAGGCTTTGGCACCTGGGACACAGCGTTCCTTCCCTACTGGTCGGACTGAGCCTCGTATTTTCCACCGACTTCTACCTCTTCCTGATACTGGCCGTCCTGCTTTGCACCGGGAACGCCGTATCCACGGCGATGACCCGCCAGAGGCGGTCCCTCAGCGATCTGCTCTCCTACGAGATGAAGGTCGACTCCGGGAAAAGCCGTCCCTTCTCGAATGTCGAGGAGGTCCGCGATTTCAACGACGAAGAAGAAGAGGAACTTCTTTCCATCAGCAACAACTATTACGTGAACGGAGACTAAACATGAGAGACGAATGCCCTAGACCCGATATGATCCATTCTTCAGGCTACCTTTCCCTTAACGGGCCTTGGGAATTCGCCTTTGGCGAGGAGTGCCCCGGCTTCCCGGGCGGCGAACTGCATCGGACCATCGAGGTCCCCTTTGCCCCCGAATGCGATTTATCCGGCATCGGCGACAGAAAAGGCTTCCACGATTACTTCCTTTACCGTAAGGACATCGACGTTGCCTTGAAGGAAGGCTACGTCCACCGCCTGACCTTCATGGGGGTGGACTTCTCCGCGGAAGTATACGTGAACGGAAGGAAGGCCTACGAACATACGGGCGGGGCCGTAGCGTTCTCCTTCCTCCTCGACCCCTACCTCAAAAACGGCCGTAACGAAATCGCCCTCCGGGCCTACGATCCTCCAAGGGAAAAGGATGTCCCTAGGGGCAAGCAGTACTGGAAGGAAGAATCCGAAATCATCTGGTATACCCGTACCAGCGGAATCTACCGGAGCGTCTACCTCGAGACGCTGCCTGCGGACCACGTCGTCTTTCTATCCGCCAACGGTTCCTTCCTCAAGAAGTCCGTCGATTTGAGAATCGAGAAAACGAAAGGGGATCTGCCGTTGGAACTTTCCGTTTGCGGGGATAACGGGGAAATCTACGCGGAAACGCTGCAGATCGAGGATGAATACGGGGATAAGACGTTGGATCTGCGGGATTTGCCGCTCAAGCCCTGGACACCGGAAACCCCGAATCTGTACCGTCTCCGGGTCCGTTACGGCGAAGACGAGGTCGAAACCCGTCTGGGTTTCAGGGACGTCGCCGCCGAGGACGGCAAGGTACTGCTCAACGGCCGGCCCTATTTCCAGAAGCTTGCCTTGGACCAAGGCTATTACCCGGGCGGGAACCTGACCGCCCCGGCCAAGGAGGATTTCCTCCGGGACATCATCCTTGCCAAGCAGATGGGCTTCAACGGGGTAAGGGTCCACCAGAAGACCCCGGATCCCTGGTTCCTGCACTATGCCGACGAGGTCGGGTTCCTTGTCTGGTGCGAATCGCCCAGCTGCTTCGAATACAGCAAACGGGGCTTCCGGGCCCTCGAGGAGCAGTGGCCCGCCATCGTGAGGGAGTGCTTCGGCCACCCCAGCGTCGTCGCCTATACGCCCAACAACGAATCGTGGGGCATAGACGGCATATCGAAAAACAGGGAGGAACTGGACGCCGCGGAAAGGCTCTACCGGAAGATAAAGCAGATCGATCCCACGAGGCTCGTCGTCAGCAACGACGGCTGGGAAAACCCGGTTACCGACTTGGTCGGCATCCACGATTACAGCGACCCCACGCCGGAGAAGTACCTTCCGTTTCTCCAAAGGCTTTCGAGCAAGGAAAACATGGTCGTAAACCCGCCCAATGCCGACCGCCCCATATTTGCCCCGGGCCGGGCCGACCTAGCCAAGCCCTTCCTATTGACCGAGTACGGCGGCATTTCCTATAACGCGGATAAATCCGACAAGACCTGGGGCTACGGGAAGCAAGAAGACCAAGCCGGCTTCATAGAAAGGTACAGGAAAACGCAGGAAGCCGTTGCTTCCTCGCCTTACCTGGCCGGCTACTGCTATACCCAGCTTTACGACGTCGAACAGGAAATTAACGGGTTGCTTACCTTCGAAAGAAAACCCAAGGCCCCTCTTGAAACCTTGAGAAAAATCAACGAAATGGTGTCAAAATAACGTATGCGATTGCTTCCGATTGTCGCCGATAGTTCCAAGAACCTGTATTTCGCCCTCATGTCCGAGAGGCTCGTGTCCTTGCTGACCGCCGGGGGATACATCCCGGTCTCGTTTCTGCTTAACGGCCACCGCAGCCTCATGGAGGCCTTAGGCGAAGCCAAGGCCATCGGCGCGGACAAGGTAATCACGTATCTGGAACCCCGCGAGGAAGACGTGGCCTATTGCCGCGATAATGCCGTTTCGCTCTTCCTTGTTGGCCGCAGGTCTTCCTATCCGGAGGTGCGCTGCGTCTATACCGACGATTTCAAAGGCGGCCGGCTGGCCGCGGAATACCTGCTCGGCAAAAGGGCTTCGAGTTACGTCTACGCCGGCTTCAAGGGCAGCGAGTGTTCCTACCGCCGCCTCGAAGGCTTTAGGAAGGCCATCGCCGAGAAGGACAAGGAAGTAAAGGAAATCGACGCGAGCGAAGTAACGCTTCCCTTTATAAAGCAGTTGCTTCAAAAAGGCCGTATCGGCATGTTCGTCTATAGCGACGAGATACTTTTCAACATAGCCCTGATGCTTCGCCGCTTCGGCATCCCGAAGGAAAAAGTCGAATTGATCGGCTACGACGGCATAAGCCGCGACTACGAGTGCATCGGCAACTATCCGAGCGTCTGCTTTTCCTACGAGGCCATATCCCAGTCCGTTTTCGACATGGTCACGGGCAAAAGCGGGGAGAGGGAAGTCATGCACGACGTCACCCTTTACCGTGTCTAGCCCGCCGCCGGTTTTGCAAGCTGCCGCCTTGGCTAACGGAGTTGCCACTTCCTATCATCGCCTTTTGGCCTTAACCTTCATTCATGAAAATCGCCGTTATATCCACCGGAACCTGGGGCTTAGCCCTTTCCAACCTCCTTTCCGACAAGGGCCATGCCGTCACGGCCTATACACCCTTCGCGAAGGAAAAGGAGGCCCTGTCCCTGCATTACCGCCACCCCCGGTTCCCGGGCGTGGCCCTGAATAGGTCCATCGCCTTTTCCGACGACCTCGGGCAAACCCTTGCGGACGCCGCGGTCGTCGTCTTCGCCACGCCGTCCCCCTATCTGAGGGGAATGGCCAGGAACGCCAAGGGGCTCCTCGCATCCGCTTCCCTCGTCGTCAGCGTCACCAAGGGTCTCGAAGACGATACCTTCCTCACCATGTCCGAGGTGATCGAGGAAGAACTGGGCAATACGGAGGTAACCGTTCTTTCCGGCCCCACCCACGCGGAAGAGGTGGTAAGGAAAATGCCCACGCTCTGCGTCGCTTCCTCGAATCGTGCGGAAGACGCGCGGAAGGTTCGCGACCTTTTCTCCAACGAGTACTTCCGGGTCTACGATTCTCATGATCCTTACGGGGTGGAATTATGCGGGGCCTTGAAAAACGTCATCGCCCTAGGCGCCGGCATAGCCGAGGGCCTTGGCTACGGCGACAACTGCAAGGCCGCGATTATAACGAGGGGACTCGTGGAGATCGTGAGGCTAAGCACCGCGATGGGCGCCGACAGAAAGACCTTCTACGGCCTTGCCGGGTTGGGCGACCTCGTCGTGACCGCGACGTCGAGGAATTCCCGCAACCACGAGTGCGGGGTCTATATCGGACAGGGCTACGGCGTCGGGGAAGCCCGGAACAAAGTCGGCATGGAAGTGGAAGGGCTCAACGCCCTGAAGGCCGCCTACCACCTTAGCCGCCGGAAGGGCGTGGAAATGCCGATAGTCGAAGCGGTCTACGACGTGGTCTACGGGGGACTAGACCCCGTAAAGGCCGTGGAAAACCTCTTTTCGAGGTCTTTGAAAGAAGAAGACTAGCCTTGCTTCGCCCGATATAACCGGGGCGTTTTCCCCGGCTCGGCTCCTTACGGCCAGACCTTTGCTTCCAAAGCCGGCAAACCCGATGGGCAAATTTCGCCGCATGGCGTTTTCCGAGGCGTTTTCGGGCCCACCGCGCGGCCTAAACGGGTTATCATTTCGGCATGAAGATAATCCATACCGCGGACATACATCTGGGAAACGTTTCGCATTCCGGGAAGCTATCCAAAGAGACCGCCATCGACATCACCAGGGAAATAAGGGCGACGTTCCTCGGTCTCGTGGAAGAGGCAGGCAAGCAAGGCGTCAGGGCCATCCTCATATCCGGCGACCTGTTCGACCAGGACAGGCCTTTGTCCACCGATATCGGCTACGTTAAAGGGATCGTTTCCAAGTACCCCGGGATCGACTTCTATTACCTTAGGGGCAACCACGACGAGAAAAACGAAGTCGGCATTTTTCCCAATCTCCATACCTTCGGCGATTCCTGGACCACCTATGATTTGGGGGACGGGGTCAGCGTCTCGGGGATAGAACTGACCAGGGGAAACGCGGAAACCCGTTACGGGGGGCCGAACCTTGATCCCGACAAGACCAACATCGTGATGCTGCACGGTCCTTTGGGCGGCAATCTCTACGATTCCATCAACCTCACGCGCCTACGGAACAAGAACATCGACTATCTGGCCCTGGGCCATATCCACAAGGCCCAGGAAGGGGAAATCGACGGCCGGGGGCATTACGCCTATCCCGGCATCCTTACCCCGCGCGGCTACGACGAAATCGGCGAACACGGCTACTACCTGCTCGATACCGACGGCGGAAAGCTTTCCCATAGGTTCGTTCCGTTCGGGGAATTGACGTTCGAGCGAAAGGAAGTAAAGGCCGTCCGCACCGATTCCACGTTCGATATCGTAAACAAGGTCAAAGCCTTGAAAGCAGAGGGTGTCGACGACAAACACATATACCGCATCGAGATCACGGGGGAGAAGAGCCTGGAGGAGGCCGGCGATATCTCGGGCGAGGTCGAAAGGAACGTCGGGACTTTCGGCAAGGCCTTCAGCGTCAAGGATAGCCGGAACGTCTACGTCGACATGGGCAAATATAGGGGCGACATGTCTTTGCTGGGGCAGTTCCTCCAACTGGTGGAAGGCACGGACGAACTATCGATCGACGACAAAAACGAGATCATCCGTCTCGTCATGTCGGCCTTGAAAGGAGACAAGAACGGTCTATGAGACTGCTAAAGGCGCATATCGACGCGTTCGGTAGCTTCAAAAACGCCGACTTCGATTTCGATGAGGACCTCCACGTCTATTTCGGGGGAAACGGAAAAGGCAAATCAACCCTCTCCGATTTCGTTTTGGCCTGCCTCTACGGCATGAAGACGGTCAATAAGAACGCCGCCGGCTTCAAGCCGCGGGAACATTATCTCCCTTACGGCGAAAAGTCCCTGGGCGGTACCCTGACCCTCGAGGAAGGCGGGGACATATACCGCATCGAGAGGACCTTCGGGGAGAAGTCCTCGACCGGCGACACGACCAGGTTCACTTGCAACGGCCAGGCAGTCCAACTCGGCTTAGACGTGACCCCGGGGCTATACCTGCTCGGTTACAACGAGGAAAGCTTCCTCAAGACCGCCTATCTATCCTCCGGCGACCTTTCGATCGGCACGGGCGAGGAGATAAGAAACAAACTGACCGCCCATCTGACCGACACGAAGGGTTTCAACGGCTACGAGGCCGCGATGAAGTTACTCGGGGAAAAGCGGAAGGAAATAGGTTCCACCCGGAGCTCGAACGGGCAGATAAACCTCCTTAGGAAAAGGGAAGCGGAACTTAGCCGCGCCCTCGAAGAAATCGCCATGGCCGAAAAAGAGAGGGATGGCCTCGAGGCTTCCCTCGCGGAAGAGGAAAAGAAGGGCAAGGAACTGGAAAGCCGGATAGTCGAAATCGAAAATGGCATCGTCCTAAGGAAGGACTATTCCTCCTATTTGGACAAACTCGCCGACATCGAGAGGGCGGGGAAACGTTCCGCCGAAATCCTGGCGGCATACGGGGGCCGCCTGCCGAAGAAGGAAGACCTCGACAGGCTTTGCGAACTCGATAGGCAAAGGGAGAAGAAAGCCGCCCTTCTATGGAACGCCGCTTTAGGCAAGCCCGAGGAGGACGAACTGGAAGCCCTAAGCCGGGAACTGTCCGGCATCTCCCTGAACGGCGAAACCATGGCCAAACTTCGCGTTTCTGCGAAGATAATCGATGACTTCAAGGCCAAATACGGCGGAATTACGAGGGATTCTGTCGACGATAAAACCAAGCAGATCCTAAGCGGTTTTGCCGGAAAAGCTGATGTTGACGGCGATTACGCCAGGCTTAGCGATCTTCTAGATGGGGAAACCGCCCCCAAGGCCAAGAAGGGCAATGCCGTTTATGCCGTCGGTCCCATCTTGTCCGCGGCGCTCCTAATCGCCGGCGTGGTACTGCTTGCCTTGAGCAGCTTCCTTGCGGGAGGCATATTGCTGGTGGCCGGGGTGTTGGGTCTTTTCGTTAGCGGCTTCCTATACTTGCTTCGCCGTTCCAGCGGAGCGAACAAGAAAGATATCGGCCTAGCCGCCGCCGCGGGTCTTCTTTCTTCCTACGGGTACCGTGCGGAAACCGACGTCAGGGGAGCCTTTGCCTCCTTCAAGGCCGATAGGGAAGCCTACCGGGTTTACCTTGAAGAGGAAAAAAGGCTCGAGGAGGCCAAACGGGATTTCGGTCCCTACAAAGACGCATTCGACGTTTCCTCCGGATATGTCTACGGCCTGAGCCAGTTCGAGAAAAAGTCCGAACGGTACAAGGATCTCTTCGGCAGAAATGAAAGCGACCGGATGGCCAAAGCCGGAATAGCCGCGGAAATCGCTTCCATCCGGAAGGAAACGGAGTCCGTCCTTTTCGCTTACGGGAAGAAACCCGAAGATTTGGCCGCGTTCATGGAAAAAGCCAATAAGGACCTGCAGGAACTCTCCTTCATCCGAAGCAGCATCGAAGACAAGAAGAAGGAAGCCGAGGACTTCAAGGCCCGGCATTGCATTCCCGACACCCTCGGTAATGTCGACGAGAACGAGGAGAAAGCCAAACTCGATTCGCTGAAGCAGCAGAAGCAGGCTTTAGACAAAACCATCGCGGGCTACAACGCTTCCATCGGCGCCAAGGAGGCCGTAATCGCCGGCAAAGCCGATGTCGCAGGCGAGCTTGCCGACGTTCAAGGCAAAAAGAAAGGACTCGAGCACGAACTCGAACTCGTCAGGAAGTCGGAGGATATGTTGACAAGGGCCCACGACGACCTCGTCGACCGTTATCTCAAACCGCTTAAGAACTCCTTTGCAACCTATCAGCCGATATTGGAGAACCTAATCGGCTATACCGTCGGAATCAAAGGGAATCTCGATGTCTCCCTTTCCAAAAACGGCCACGGCGACATTGACTGCCGTCACCTGAGCCTAGGGGAGATGAGCCTGGTGACCTTCTGCTTCCGCTTGGCCCTGATCGAAAACATCGAACTCCCGGGGAAGAGGCCGTTCCTATTGCTCGACGACCCCTTCGTCCATCTAGACGATAGCAACATCAAGAAGGCCATGCAGATCCTTCATGGCCTTAAGGGCAAGTACCAGGTTCTCTATTTCACCTGTTCTTCCGCGAGGAAGCCCTGAGTGGACGGAAAAGACGACTTGGACGGGTTATCCGGAGAGCCTTCAATCAAGTGCGGTCAATATCTGCAGTAATCCCGCGAGGAACATGGCGGCGGCCAAAGCGGGCAGGGCGATTCCGAGTAGCCTTTTTGCCAAGGCTCCATTATTTAACGGAAGGACGACAAAGGGGTTGGCAACGCCTAGCCCGAAGAATACCGCCCCGAAGACCAAGTAGGTAACGGCCGCCCCGCCGATTATTCGTAACCGCTGAAGGACCGGGATGTCGGCACGGGCACGGTAATGCACACGTGGGATATGGGATTGCACTGGCTGATAAGGATAGTGGCGGTGCCGTCGTAAAGACCGTCCACGAAGAAAAGGACGCCCATCAGGACGACCACCATGCCGGCCAAGGTGCTTAGCCCGCCAATGCTTCTTTCCAACCGAAATATGTTTTTGGTGTTTTATTCCAGCCATTCTAACTTTCATCCGATTCGTGTCCATACAGGAAAGGCAAATGGGGCACCAGTCGGCGGAAATTGCCTTTTTTACCCCTTTGTATCAATATTAGTGGACCCGATGAAATTCCTGGCCAAGAGCAAGAGTGAACTGAATATGGAAGAGCAGCGTTCGCTGCTTTCCCTTTACGGCGTTTCCGAGCTCGAGGAGGGAACCTACTGTTTTTTCTACGAGGCCCGCAGCGCCTATTTGTCCTGTCTAGCCGCCCCGGACGGATCCCTGGGGGAAATCAAGGGCGTCGAGGACGAGATATTCCGGGACAAACTCCGCCGCGAAATCGATTCGTTCCGTAGCAATAAACCCGCAAAGAAAGCCCCGGAAGAAGAAAAACCGCCTGTTTTGGAAATCGCGGCAATACAGGATGGCGGCGTAACGGAAACCCCGCAGAAACCCGCTATGGCGGACGGTTGCCCGGCCGTATCCGCTTCCGGTTTGGAATTCGACAAGGACGGAAGTAGATACGGTCCCATCGATTTCGCCTTCTACCCGGGATTCCTCGAGGCGGACGATTTCGACGGTTCCTTATACTCCGCCCTGACCCTGGGCTTTGCCTCCAAGGAAGGCGGGGAACTCAAATTCGGGGATTACGTCTTCTCCGAAGAAGCCGGCGACATTTCCGTCTACGTCCTCGATCTCCGGGTTCTCGGGGTCGGGGAGTTCTCGCTTCTCTATCTCCTGAAAGGGAAGTTCCTCGACAGGCAGAAAGCCGCCTACTTCCTTTCGAATTCCTTCAAGCCCCTGCGGAAGTACGGGTTTGCTAGCGAAAAGGAATGCCGGGAAAAGGAAAAGGCGCTTCGGGATCTCATACTGGAGAGCAAGCCGCTGGCGATCGTCTACGACTCGACTTCCAAGGTCAACCGCGGCATCGATTTCTCGCCTCTTTTCTCCGATATGCCGTTCCCGGTGCTGGCGCTTAGGGAGAAGGATCTCTCTCCCAAACCGGAGAAGGCCAAGAAAGACGTGAAGCCGGCCGAAAAGACAGCCGAACCGGTTACCGGCAATCCCGGAAAGGGAAAGAAGGCCAAAAGACCCGTCCCCTACGTCCTAACCATCTACCGGGACCACGGGGTCTTCGCCCTCATGCTTTTCCTCTCTTCCCTTCTTCTTACCTTCGCCTTGCTTCTTACTTCCTACCTGTTCATGCAGGAAAAGGGATCGGTGGCCTCGAGCCTCATCGTCTGCGCGGTAATACTTTTCCCGATAAACGCCCTCCTCGCCTCGTCCATCCATTCCTATTTGGTCGAAGACGGCATCCGGGAGAAAAAGTACTATTACGAGAATTTCGCCGCGATGATGGTCCTGAACGTTTCCGCTCCTTTCGTGGCGCTGGGGCTGTTCTTCCTTCTTAGGCTGAGCGGCCTGGCCTTCCTCGAGGCCGAACCGCCGGCTTCCTTCTACTACTGTCTATTGTCCTCCGCCGCCGGGATGTTCGTTTCGCCCTTCTTCTGCCACCTCCTCGTTCCCTTCGTCTCGAGCAAGGAGAAAATCGAGGAATCCAAAAAGAAAAAGGACATGGAGGGGAAAGACGCAGGGGCAGGCAAGGAATAGCCTTCCTTCCCCGGACATAGCAAAAACCCGTTGCCTTCCGACAACGGGCCTTTTCGTCTTCCTGGCGGAGAAGCGGGGGTTCGAACCCCGGCTGGGCTTGCACCCACTATCAGTTTTCGAAACTGACCCCTTCAGCCTCTTGGGTACTTCTCCGGCCGCGATATGATAGCAAGTTTGGCGAACAATACAAAGGACAAGGATGGCTTATGGCGATATAATCGCGGCGTGTCCTGCCTTTTCGTTCCGCTAGCCGACATAGGCGGCTACATTCCGCTGATAATAGGGGTTTCGGCCTTTTTGCTCATCGCCGTCTCTGCCGCGCTTACCGTCTACGGCCTCCGGGGCAAGCACAAAAGGGACGCGGGGAAGATAAAGGAAGAAAGTTCCACCATCCGGGTGGCCCGGCTCGATTTCCTCAAGGGCGAGGCCCGGTATTTCAACCTGAAGGAAATAAAGAACACCAAGTCGTCGCCCCTGAACGAATACCTGGATTCCTTCCCGAGCAGGGAAGGCCTCAAGGTCCGCAACTGGGCGGAAGACCTCTTCAGGGGCGAAGCCGACAGCGATTTCCTCGAATGCGACGTCTACATGAAGTCCACCAAGCGCATTGCCCCGAGTTTCCTAAGGGCGGTGCACGTCAACGCCAAGAAGAGGATACTCCTGGTCGAATCCTATTTGCTCAAAAGCAACGTCCTCAAGAACCGCGGCAGCCTAAGGAAAGGCTCGAGCCTCGGCGATTTCGCCGCGGCCCTCAAGAAGGACAGTTCCCAAAACGGGGCGACTTTCTGCTTCTCCTATGCGCCCAGCAAGTCGCGGCGGCCCGCGAGCGAATCCAACGCCCTGAGCGACCGGGTACTCAATAGCCTCAGGAACTTCGTCCTCGGGAACCAGCTTCTCATCAAATATTCCAAACACCAGTTCCTGGTCTGCAACTTCGACATGTACGACGAATCCCAGGCCCTCAATTTCGCCCTCGAGGTCTGTGCTTCCGTGAACAGGGAACTGAGGGCCAAGCGGCAGAAAGGGCAGACCGAAGCCGTATTGAAGTGCGGAATCGTCATGAACAAGGACGTCCTGAAGAACGCCGATCTGCTGAGCGGCCAGGCCCGGGCGGCCGCCTCGATCGCCCTCGAATCGAGGTCCACCGTCCATATCTACCGCAAGGGCGACCCCCTCGTCGGCGATACGGAACTGGGGAATTTCCGGACCGAAGTCGAAAGGATCATCTACGGCAAGAGGATCGAGTACTCCTACCGGCCGGTCATTTCGCTCAATCTGTCGCGGGTGGTCGGCTATCTCGGCCGGGCCGTCCCGGTCAATACCGCCTTCGACTCGATGGAGGAACTGACCAACTACGCGGAAAGGGCCAACGACGTGAAGGCGCTGCTCAACGCGGTAGTAGGGGAACTGTTGCCCCGTTTCCTGAGCGAAAGGCCGCTCAAGAGCCAATCCCTCTACATCCCGGTCCGGATGAGCCAATTGGAATACGTGCTCTCTTGCCTGATAAGGAACATGAAGGGCCAAAGCGCGACCGTCTACGTCCTCATCGACGACGCGGAAGTCGCCAAGAAGCTAAGTCCGCTGGAAGTCGACAATTTCCGCGATACCCTGGCCAACATCAAGAAGGGCGGATACAAGACCGCCTTCCTGATTTCGGGTTCGGGGCCGTTGCTGCAGCCGAAGATATATAGCCTGTCGGACGCCTTCGTCGTATCCTTGGCCGGGACCGGCCCGGGGCTGGCCCTCGACACGAGGGTCCGCAGCGACCTGCACGCGCTGGCCGAGCGGCTGGCGCGCTACAAGAAGCCGATCATCGCCTCGGGGTTAGAAAGCTTCAATGCGGTGGAACTGGTCTACAACGCCGGAATAGACTATATTTCGTCGGATGCCGTCGCCCCCTATTCGCCCTTGCTAAGGCCGCTCGGGGAGAAGACGGTAAATGCCCTAAAGGAAATCAAGGAGAGCGAACATGGATAATGGCAAAAGGAAAAACGACGCGATTACCGCCAGGGGTGAGGACTTCACCAAGTGGTACACGGACGTCTGCCGCAAGGCGGAGCTTATGGACTACTCGGTGGCCAAGGGCTTCATCGACTACCTTCCCTACGGCTTCGCGATTTGGGAGGAGATAAGGAACTACCTCGATAGGCGCTTCAAGGCCAACGGGGCCAGCAACGTCTACCTGCCGCTCGTCATACCCGAATCCCTCTTCAACAAGGAAAAGGAACACGTCGAGGGCTTTGCCCCCGAAACGCTTGTGGCGACCTACGGCGGCGGGGAGGAACTTTCCGATCCCCTGATCATCCGCCCGACCAGCGAGGTTCTTTTCAGCAACCTCTACAAGAGGCTCGTGAAGTCCTACCGCGACCTGCCGAAGATATACAACCAGTGGTGCTCCGTGGTCAGGTGGGAAAAGACCACCCGTCCCTTCCTAAGGGGCGCGGAATTCCTCTGGCAGGAAGGACACTGCCTGTTCGAAACCGAGGAAGAAGCCCGCAAGAACGCGGAGGACATACTTAGGGAATACGAGACCCTCGGGCGCGACATACTGGCAATTCCGTTTTTGACCGGTTTCAAGTCGACGAGCGAGAAGTTCGCCGGTGCCGTCTCGACCTACGCCATCGAGGCCCTCATGCCCGACGGCAAGGCCCTGCAGTGCGGGACCACCCATTATCTCGGGCAGGGATTCGCAAGGGCCTTCGGGATAAGCTACCTCGGGCGCGGAAACAAGCTGGAAGCCCCCCACCAGACGAGCTGGGGCGTTTCCACCAGGCTCATCGGGGCCATCATCATGGTCCACGGGGACGACAACGGCTTGGTATTGCCCCCGATGGTCGCCCCGGTCCAGGTCGTCATCGTGCCCATCAAGCCCAACGACGGGGCTTTGATGGAAGCCGTCGCCGAAATCGAAGAGGGACTCAAGAAGGCCGGAATCCGGGTGAAAGTCGACGCCGACACCACCAAGAGCCCGGGCTGGAAGTTCGCCGAATACGAGATGAAGGGCGTGCCCCTGCGCATCGAAATCGGCCCGCGCGACCTCTCGGAAGGCAAGGCCGTCATCGTTAGGCGCGTGAGCGAGGAAAAGGAATCGATGGCCCTCAAGGACGTGGTTTCCCTTGTTCCTTCCCTTCTTAGGGACATCCATGCCGCGATGCTCAAAAAGGCAACGGATTTCCTTGCTTCGCGCATCGTCGACGCCGACGGGCTCGACTCGCTGAAGAAGGCCCTAGACGAAGGTTACGTCGCGAGGATGCTACACGACGACGATCCGGATACCGAAGCCTATATAAAAGAGAAGACGGGCGGGGGAACCTGCCGTGCGATCCCCTTCGAGCAGGAAAGCATGGAAGGCAAGGTTTCGCCGGTCTCCGGGAAACCGGCCAAATACCTGGCCTACTTCGCCAAGGCGTATTGAAAAAGAAAAGGGTGTCGCAGTCGCTCGGCACCTTTTTATTGCCGCCTCCAAAACGCATCGGCGGTCCGACCGCCTTTGAACCGGAGAGCGCGGTTTCTCGTGCCCCGATTAATTACGGTTGAGGAAAGAGGCAATTGCAAAGATATAGACGAAGGAATCAAGGCTTTTCCACGGGACTATATTTTGGTAATCTCTGCAAATAGGAGAATAAATCATGAAAAAGACAATACTGCCGATAATCGCAACATCCCTAATGCTTGCCTCCTGCAGTTTCCAAATGGGAAGCATCCATGGCGGGTCTTCGGGGGAGAGCGGCGATTCGGGTTCCGGTACTTCCGTTTCCAGCCTCGACGGGGCGCTGGCCCTTTTCGATACGACCCACGCGGTAAGCGGCTACATCGAAGGAAACCAAGACGGCGCCACGATGCACGCCGATTTCGACATCAGGTACGAGAAAGGCGACGTCGATGCGACTTCCGCCCACATAGACGTCAACACCATCGCCCCGGAAGGAACCATTTCCAACGTCTACGACTACGTCTTCGTGGAAAACCCCGACGACCATCTCGCTTATCTAGAGACACTGGACATCAAAAACGAAGTGTCGGAATCTTCCACCGGAGAGCCCTTCGAGAGGTATGCCGCCTCTTACTTCAGCAACATAAAGGCAACCGACCTCACCGCGGTCGGCGAACGCACCTACCGCATCGCCGACGACAAGGCCAAGGGCCTGGCCTATTCGCTGTTCGGCGAACCTTTCAGCCCGATCGGCGAAGGACTCGTATTCGATGCGGCCTTGGAGCTTGTTGCCGACGGCGAAGCTTCGTCTTTCAGCAAACTCACGGGTTCGATGGACGTCACGGCCCCGATCGGCGAGGCTAGCATTACCATTCCCTTTTCCATCGATTTCGACATAGCCTTCGACGGTATTCCGGTCGAAAGGCTTTCGCCCCTCCCCGAGACCGACGACAGCCGCCTTTTGGCCGCTGCCATCGACGGTCTCTCGACCGATCCCGTCGTCATCGACCGGGTCGGGGACGACGGCTATTCTTATAGCCTCTACCTGACCGGGAAGAGCGCCTATCTGCAGGATACTAGCGACGGGCTTGCCCACGACGAGCCGCAGTTCTCCGACCTCTGGTATCTCGACGTATACGGAGACGGCTATCTGATCGACTGCTATTACGATTACGGAAGCTGGTACGAAAACGGCGGCTTTTACGAATTGAAGGAGGATTTCTTCCCCGAACCGGCTTCCACGGTTTTCTTCGAAAGGATCGAAGGCAGCAACGAATTCGTCGTCTCCGAGGAATACGCCGCCTTCATTCCCGAGATAGCCGAGGGCATATTGCCTCTCATCTGGAAAAACGACGCCGGCGGCGCCACCGACCTGAGCATTACCCTTTCCGAGGAAGGAAAACTGCAGTCGATGGCCATTTCCGGGGAATACGAATCCATTTCCTATTCATTCCGCGACTACGTCTCCCTTCCCTACGGCCTCGACGAAACGACCGTGTCGGTCGAAACCTACTGAGAGGCGATTTCCAATAGCCCCCGAGGCTTTCACATTCCGCCTATCGCCCCGGTTACCATCCCGGCGGCAAGCGCCATCCCCGAATCATGAAAAACGCTAAACTCCTCTTTCTTTCGGCCGTCCCGCTTCTTCTTGCGGGCTGCGGCCCTAGTGGCCCCGCCCTCTCCTCCGGCCATATGGATGCCGGCTCTTCCTCGACCGGGGGAAAGGACGACGGATTCGCCTTTTCCTACCGGGGCCGGGTCCTTTACACGGATTTCCCCAAGGAGGGTCAGTTCCCCTCCTACGGGGGAGAGCTGCCGGAAGGGGCTTCCTTCAACGGCCTCGAGCCGGTCTTCATGGGTTTCGGGGATAGCCGCCTCTTTCCCTCCTCGGACGGGGCGGAGGCCGAGTTCCTCTACCGGGCCGAAAACGAAATAACCAGCGGGCAAGACGTCTTCGTTGCGCTTAAGGACACGACGGGCGAGACGGTCGGCTACGAGCTATCCATGCATAACGACCTCGAGTCCGCGGGTACCTACCGGATACCCGGAAGTTTCCGCAACCTGCCGGTTTTGCGGATCGGCGAGGCCGCCTTCATGTCGACTTGCTACGAGAAGGTGGTCGTTCCTTCCGGCGTCCTTTCCCTGGCCTCCTACTCCTTCAATTCCATGGAAAACCTAAGGAGCGTCGAATTCGCCGAAAACAATTTGAGATCGATCGAACCGGCGGCTTTCTACGGGGATACTTCGCTTGAGGGAACCTTCGATTTGGGCAATATCGTCTATCTGGGAAGCGACAATTTCGCCCTTTGCCCGAATCTCGAAGGCTTCGCCGCCGGAGCATATACCTCCTTTTCCGGGGAAGGTGCCCTGTTGACGCATCGGCTCGGGGAGGGCAGGACGATCTACAAATGCGCGGAAGGGCAGAAGGCCGCCGTTTTGGCTATACCCGAAGGGATAAGGGCGATTTCCCCCGTGGCCTTTTCCGGGGTAAAGGCCGAGAAGGTCGTCTTTCCCCTCGGCCTCCTCGAACTGGGGAAGGCGTGCTTCGAGGGCTCGCTAGTCAGGGAAGTCGACATGTCGGCCTCCTCGCTGGCCGTCCTTCCGGACCGTGCCTTCCGCCAATCGACCGCCATGGAAAAAATTTCCTTCCCGGCCGGCCTCGAGACCATCGGCGAATCGTGCTTCGCCTACACGGCCCTCAGGGAAGTGGAACTTCCAGACGGGGTCGTTTCGATAAAGCCGCTCAGCTTTGCCTACCTGAAGCAGCTAGAACGCTTCGCGATCGGTTCTTCGCTAAGCGAGATAGGGCCGGGTGCCCTGGACGACCAGCCCTTGGCCTCCTACGAGGTCGATGAATCCAACACGAGTTTCAGGGCGGAAAACGGCTGCATCTATTCCGCCGACCTCTCCACCCTTTACCGGGTACCGGAAAGCGCCCTCCGCTACACGAGGCTTTCGGAAACCAGGACTATCGCCTCCGGGGCCTTCTACCAGTGTTCGCTTCTGCAGTCCGCCGACCTCGAAGGCGTGGAATCGGTCGGATCCTATGCCTTCTTCATGGCCACATCGCTTGTTTCGCTCGACGTTTCCGGGGCCAAGGAACTGGGAGAATATGCCTTTTACGGCACGGAGGGATTGGAATCAATATCGCTGCCGGCCTTGGAAACGCTTCCCGGCAGTCTCCTCTACGGGGCCGTGAACCTCGGGGAGCTGACCGTTCCCGAAGGCGTGAAGGAAATATCATCGGAGTGCTTTTCCTACTGCACTTCGCTAACGACGCTCGACCTTCCCGGCAGCCTCGCCGTCCTCGGGACCAATTGCCTGGCCCCGACCGGCCTTACCCTCATAAGGTTCCACGGCAGCGAGGAACAGTGGAACGCGATAGAAGGCCTCTCGTCCTCGGGTCTTGACGACCTCACCGAAGTAGCCTTCTTGGGGTAGTTCTCCCTTTTGCCGTACGCCCCGTTTCCACGTGCCTTCGGATTTCCGGGTATCCCAAGTCCGCCTCCTTGGATGTTGCAGGCGGTGCTTTTACCCGGGACCCGTGCTCTTTTTAGGTAGCCATAACGGCGGCGGCGATGGCCCGGCGGCGGGCCTTTACGTCTTTTTGTTGCCTTTTTACCGGCGAGAGGATAAATTTACCCATGCTTGGAGACGTACCCAAGAGGCCGAAGGGGGCAGGTTGCTAACCTGTTAGGTCGGGTTTCCCGGCGCTCGAGTTCAAATCTCGACGTCTCCGCCAAGCTGAATGACCAAAGCCCGAGCGATCGGGCTTTTTTGCTTTCCGGGGGCTTGCTCTCCGGCCATTTGGCTACCGGGGCCAACGCCTGTCTGCTACGGTCCCCAAGGGAAATGTTCCAAAGCCCTTGAATCTATGATTCACCGCTCCTAAATCCTTCTTGAAGGCCCTACTTTGTTGCATAATATGCCCGAAAGGAAGAAATATGATCAAACTAGTACTAATCCGCCACGGCCAAAGCCAGTGGAACCTCGAGAACAAGTTCACCGGCTGGACCGACGTCGATCTTTCCCCCAAGGGCGAAGAAGAAGCCCGGGAGGCCGGCAAAGCCCTCAAGGCTGCCGGCTACCACTTCGACGTGGCTTTCTCCTCGGTCCTTCTAAGGGCCAACCGCACCATGGACCTCGCCCTCGAGGAACTCGGGCAGTCCGATATCGAAAAGCATTACAGCTGGCGGCTAAACGAGCGCCACTACGGCGCCCTCCAGGGCCTGAACAAGGCCGAAAGCGCCAAGAAGTGGGGCGACGAACAGGTCCACATCTGGCGCCGTTCCGCCGATGTCCAACCCCCGGCCTTGACCAAGGGCGACGAAAGGTGGCCCGGCAACCAGAAGAAGTACCGCGACCTCGGGCTTACCGACGAGGAGTGCCCGCTTACCGAATGCCTGCTCGATACCTGCGCGAGGGTCGAACCCTACTTCAAAAACGAAATCGCCCCTCTCATCCACGAAGGCAAGAGGGTCTTGATCGTGGCCCACGGCAATTCGCTCCGCGCTTTGGTGAAGGAATTAGAAGGCCTATCCAACGACCAGATCGTCGGCGTCGAGATCCCGACCGGCAAACCGCTCGTCTACGAACTCGACGAAAAGACCCTCAAGGTCCTTAACAAGTACTACTTGTAAAGAAGCAATCTAATCGATGGGTCCCGCGAAGGGCGCATCGAACGTGAGGACGGGATAATATGTCCCGTCCTTTCTTTCGTCTAGGGCTTTGCGGACCGCGTCTTCGATATCCTTTTCCCTGCCCTTCTGGCCGAAGGGGAGAAGCACGTCGAAGATGACGTTCGTGTGGCCCTTGCCCTTGACGATCCGGAAATCGTGGAAAGTCAGTTGTTCCGAAACGTTTTCTAAGGCGGCCCGGACCGTCTCCTTCAGGGAGTCGGTCAGGGGATCCCCGACCGCGACGGGGTCGAGGTGGATGGTGGTCTCGTATCCCAATTTGGAATGTATTTCCCTTTCCAAATCGTCGATTGCCTCGTGGCTTTCCCCGATGGGACGGCTTTCTTCCACTTCCGCGTGGAAACTAAGGAACCTTCTGGTCGGCCCGTAGTCGTGGATGATCAAATCGTGGAAACCGAGTATTTCGGGGTGTTCCTCGATGATCCCGGCGATGGCTTCGACGTCTTCCTTCTTGGGTGCTTCGCCTAGTAGCGGCGAAGTTGCTTCCTTTACCATCTTCGCCCCCGAATAGAGGATGAAAAGGGAAACCGCGATGCCCATGTAGGAATCGAGGGAATCGAATCCGACGGTGTAGGAAATGACCGCGGAGACGAGGACGAGGAAGGTCGAAAGGGCGTCGGTCAGCGAGTCCAACGTGTTGGCCTTAAGCGAGTTGGAGGATATGGCCTTCGCGAAACTGATGTAGACGTAGCCTTGGAAGAGCTTCAGCAGCACGGACACGGCCAGGACGATTATCGAGAATAGGTCGTAGCCGACTTCCGAACCCGAAATGGCGCTGGTCAGCGATTGTTCGAACAAAACGACCGCGAGGCAGCAGACGATGATGGAAACGATGAGGCCCGATACGTATTCGCTCCTCTGGTGCCCGAAGGGATGGTCCTTGTCCGCGGGCTTGAGGCTGATCTTGAAGCTTACGAGGGTCACGATGGAAGAACCCATGTCGCTCAGGTTGTTGACCGCGTCGGCGATCAACGCCACCGAGAAGACGGCGAAGCCCGATTGATACGACATGTATATCGCCGCCGAGAGCTTGAGCAGGACCAATATGAAGTTGGTGACTATGCCGATGGCGGCGGCCAACAGCCCGTGTTTTTCCCTGACGACCGGGTCGCCGACGTCTTTGTAGTTCTTGATGAAAAGTCTTCTCAATAGTGTAATCACGCGATGATTCTACTCCCATTGCGCGGAAGCGTAACGGCCAGTCTTAAAATTAATCTAGTTTTAGATACCATAAACCTTGTAAACGATACTAGATAGGCGTATCTTTTGAGCCATGAGCCCAAGCAAGATCGAACTTCCCAAATACACGCTGGCCCAGGAACTCTGGAATTCCATTTCCCACGGACTAGGGGCCCTTTTCGGGCTGATCGGCGGCGGCTTCCTGATTGCAAAAGCCGCCCGTTTAGGCGATGTCTACGCGATTGTATCGTGCTCCGTTTTCGTTTTCGCCCTCGTAGTCCTATACACGTTCAGCTGTATCTACCACGCCTTGGCGCGTAACGCGGGGAAGAAGGTTTTCCGGGTCCTTGACCACAATGCCGTGTTCCTGCTGATAATGGGGACCTACGTCCCTTATTGCCTGGTGAGCCTAAGGCAGTATTCGCCGGCCTGGGGATACAGCATCCTGGCTCTTTGCTGGGCTCTGGGGATAACCGGCATCGTCTTCAATTCCGTAAACATAAAGAAATTCGCCGTCCTTTCGATGGTGGACTACATATGCATGGGCTGGTGCTGCCTCATATCCTTCTATCCCCTTGCCCAGTCCCTTCCCCTGCCCGGACTGCTCCTGCTAATCGGCGGGGGAGTGGCCTACACGCTGGGGGCGGTTCTCTATGGCCTCGGGGGCCGGAAAACGCAGTGGTTCCACGTGGTATTCCACTTCTTCGTGCTGGCCGGGACCATCCTCATGTATTTCTCCATCTATTTCTACGTCGTGCCTTAATCTTGAGGACTCCGTCCTTTTGGTCTATAAGGGTGTGGTGCAAAGAAGGTTTTTGGGGTTGCTTTACATCGGGACCGTGGCGTCCCTGGTTTCTTCCTGCGGCTTCTATCCTTTCGTAAGCGACGTCTACGTGGGCAGCGGAACCTACGCCGCCTTGGAAGCGTCAAGCGAGGTCAACCTAACCGCCTACGACGTTTCGGTCAACCAGGGAAAGGGCGGCTTGCAGAGCACAGGCACGATGGATACCCTGGTCATACCCGTTTCCTTCACCGACTATCCCTATGACGATAAGACCCTGGGGGTACTGGAGATCGCCTTCAACGGCGACGGCGCCGAGACCCGCTACTGGGAGTCGGTAAGGTCTTTTTATTACGAATCCTCCTTCGGGCAACTGACTTTGAACGCGGATATCGCCCCGGTCTACGAGACGGGCATGAAAGCCAACGAGTACATGGAACTGCACTCCAATTCGGGCAGGAGGTCTCTGGACCTCATGCGCGAGGCGGTTTCGGACTTCGTGGAAAACGGGGGCGACACGTCGAAGTACGACAACGACCAAGACGGCTACATCGATGCCCTCTACATCATCTATTCCTGCCCCAGTTTCAATTCGGAGGAAGGGCAGCAGGCCGGCCTCGATAGCGAGTTCTGGGCCTTTACCTATTGGGACCAGTTCGCGAGCCTGAAGGAATATCCGGTCGGAAACGCCTATGTCTTCGCGAGCGCCGGCTTCCTCCACGAAGGAAGCCTCACCGGCATCGACGCGCACACCTACATCCACGAAACCGGGCACCTGTTGGGCCTCGAGGATTACTACAACTACGACGCCGTCAACAACAACGTGTCGGTGGACGAGAAATACAGGTACTACGCTCCGCTTGGCGGCTACGACATGATGGACTACAACCTGCTCGACCATAACGCCGTGAGCAAGTGGCTGCTTGGCTGGACGAACCCAAGGGTGGTTACCGGGGATCTCGAATTTCCCCTGAGGCTCGAGATGGATTCCTCCTTCGACACGGGGGATTTCATCGCGCTGGTCCCTTCCTTTGAGGAATATAACGGCACTCCTTACGGCGAATACATCGTTCTGGAGCTCTACGAGCCCAAGGGCCTGAATTACCTCGATTCCGTGAACGGGTATAGCGGCTATGCCCCCGGGCCCGACAGGGTTGGCCTTAGGATCTACCACGTGGACACGAGGCTTTACAGGCGCTCGGGAAACCTTTACTCCGCCGCGGAGGCTTTCCCCACCCGGGAGTTGATAGAAAGGAAACCCGGCCAGGCCACCTCGGTCCGCTACGTGGTCGGCGCCAACAACACCCCTTCCAATTCCATTGACGAGGGCTATAGACAGCTCGAGCTCATCGATTCTAGCGGCAAGGCGAATTTTTCCGGCGGCGTCCAAAACTCGCCGTTTTACGATCCCTCAAGCGTCTTCTTCACCGCCAAAAACGGGAAAAACCGCTTCGACATGGCCTCTTTTGCGGGCTTTTTCGAAAACGGAACCCTTCTGAACTCGGGGGACGAGTTCGGCTATTCGCTTGAAGTGGAGAGCCTGGGATACGATGATAGCGGGGAGGCCAAGGCCTCCGTAAGGATAGAAAGACTATGAAGAGAAGGTTTGTCTATATAACCGGGTTGGCGTGTCTTTTTTCCCTTTCTTCCTGCGGGAACATCTACGACCTGATTTTCGGCGGCCAGCATTTCGACGGCACCGTCTCCGAAATAGAAAGGGCGGGCTACTCCGGCATCACCTATAACGACGTCGGACGGCAGGAATATTACAGCTACGGTCTGGAAACGCCCCGCATGCCGAGCCTCGGAAGGGTCCGGGCCCTGGTGGTTCCCGTCGAGTTCAGCGATTACCCTTTCTCCGACGCGGAACTAGGCGACCTCGGGTTGGCATTCAACGACGACGAGCCTCCCTATTTCGAATCGGTTTCTTCCTATTACCGGAAGTCCTCCTATGGAAAACTCGAACTCGCTTTCGATATAGCCTATCCCTACGTGGTCGGGGAAAGCTCCACCGCCTTCCTCCCCGCTTACCTCGGCGAGACTTCTTCCTACTCGAAGATCGAAGACCTCTGCCTCGAAGCCTACGCCGAGGCGATAAAGGATAGGGATCCGTCCGTCTACGATTCCGACGGCGACGGTTTCGTCGACGGCGTCTATTTCATTTATTCTTCGCCCAACTACCAAAACGCCGCCTCTTCCTACCAGAACGTAAACCCGGCCTATTGGGCCTTCACGACGGTGGCGACGGCCGGCCGTTCCTCCTTCGATTACCCCTTTTCGAATTACTTCTGGGCCTCCGTTGATTTCGTGTACGAAGCCTGGGGACGGGAAAGCCTGGCCCCGAGCGGCTGCACGGACGCGCATACCTACATCCACGAGACCGGCCACATGATGGGCCTCGACGACTATTACAACTACGAAGCCGGGGAAGACTCGGCCTTCGACAACGGCTCCCCGATGGGCGGCCTCGACATGATGGACTACAACATCGGCGACCACGATTCCTGGAGCAAATTCGCCCTCGGATGGGTCGATCCCTACATCGTCGACGACCGTTATGAGTTTCCCATAAGTTTCGAACTCGGTTCCGCGACCGCGACCGGGGACTGTTTGATCTTGCCGGCGGACGGAAGCTACAACGGCACCGCCTTCGACGAGTACATCGTCGTGGAACTTCTTACCATGGAAGGCGTCGCCCTTACCGACGCGCGCACCCCCTATACCTCGAACATCCGTTATTTCTCGGAACCGGGAATAAGGATCATGCACGTCGATTCCCGCCTCGTGGGCCTTTCTCCCGCCGGCGGCGACCAGTATTACGTTTCCTACCGCGACGTCGATAAGTCGATGCTAAGCAACGCAAGCCGAGAGGAGTTCTATTCCGTCGCCGCTTCCAATACCCCGGGCAGTTCCCTATACGATCCGGAGTACAAGCTGATAAGCACGATAAGCAGCGACCCACTGAGGGTGTTCGACCAGAACAACTTCGCGGCCGGCAATTCCGATTTGTTCCAGCCCGGCGACACCTTTACGGTAGGCAGTTACTACCGCAATTTCCTCTACGATTCCGGCCAAAGGATCTACCTCATGAATTCGGGCGCGGAATTCCCCTTCTCGATTAAGATAGAATCGCTTTCCGGCGGAAAGGCCGTCGTCACGGTCGACTTGGTATGAGCAAGCGCAAGAGGGCAAGCAACGTCCTACTCGAGAACCGGAGGGCGGGGTTCGACTATTTCCTTTCGGACTTCATGACCGCCGGACTCGTCCTTACCGGCACGGAAATCAAGTCGCTCAGGAAAGGCGATGCCTCCCTAAGCGACTCCTACGTCTACGTCAAAAACGGGGAGGCCTTCGTCGCCGGGATGCATATCGCCCCGTACAAGGAAGGCAATATATTCAACGTCGACCATCTCCGGGACCGGAAACTGCTTTTGAACAAGCAGGAAATCAGGAAACTCGAAGGAAAGACCAAGGGGAAGAGCCTGACGATCGTTCCCACCAAGTGCTTCCTTAGCCGGGGCTACGCGAAACTCGAAATCGCGATAGGCCAGGGCAAGAAGCTCTACGACAAGCGGGAATCGCTTAAACGGAAGGACATCGAAAGATCGAAGCAGAGGGGCGATTATGACCGGGATTGAAAAATATCTAAAGGACCGCGATCTGACCATGGTCCGCTACGAAAGGGAAGGGCTGGATGCCTTCTTATCGGCAAACCGCCTCCGTTTCGGCTTCCCCGCCATCCTGATAGCCGGCAGCAACGGCAAGGGGGAAGTCGAACACTATCTCGAAAACGTCTATCTCGAGGCCGGATACCGGGTCTCGGCCTTTTCCAAGCCCGTCCCCGGAAGCTACCTCAACATGGGAAGGATTAACGGACGTCCGGTCAAGGAGGAGGACTTCGCCCGGGTATTGGACCGTTATAGAGGTGAATTCGAGAAGTACGGCCTGAGCGCCTTCGAAATCGAGGTCGTCTGCTTCTATTGCCTTTTCGAGGAATATGGACCCGACATCGCCCTCATCGAGTGCGGCATGGGCGGGGAGGGCGACGCCACCAACATCGTCGATTCGGTCGCCTCGGTCATCACCTCCGTGTCCCTCGAGCATACGGCCTTCCTCGGCCGGACCGTTTCCGAAATCGCCCTTAACAAGTCGGGCATCATGCGGAAGGACACCAAGCTCGTCGTGGGAAGGCTTCCCGAAGCCGCCAGGGACGTCCTGGTGGCAAGGGCCAACGACCTCCGCTGCGAATATCTGCCTAGCGACGAAATACACAATGCTTCGGTCCATGGGGGGCATCTCGTTTTCGACTACACGCCCTACCGGGATTTGGAGATTGCCACCCCCACCTTGTACTCCGCCCTGGACGCCGGCATAGCCGTCGAAGTGGTTTCCGCGATGGCGGGGCGGCTGCCCGTAAGCGGGGAGGCGCTTAGGAAAGGACTGCTGAAGCCCGGGCTAGAGGGGCGCTTCGAGATCATCGGGGACGCGATATTGGACGGGGCCCATAACCCCGAGGCCATGGAGTCCCTGACCGAGTCGCTGGATTTCTATCTGCAGGGGAAACCGTTCCACGTGATATTCGCCTGCCTGAACGACAAGAACATCTCGAGCATCTTCCCGATAATTGGGAAGGACGCCTCGAGCCTCGTTTTGACGACGTTCGACAATCCAAGGGCGAGGAGGGAAGAGGACTATTTCCTCTATCTAGACGACTATCCCTTCGTGGAGTCCTACCTTGAGGCCTACGAAAGGGTCAGGGCGGAACACCCGGGCGAAACCGTTTTGTTTACCGGTTCCTTGGCTTTTTGCTACGAAGTAAGGGAGAAACTGTTTGGGAAAAGGGGTCTATAGGGAAGTGCTATCGGTCAGACGCCTGAGCCTGGCCGCCTTTTTGCTTGTCCTCGATATTTTGGCGATCAACCTTTCTTCCCTTTTCACGGTAGAGGGGCTTAGCTTCGTTAGGCCCTCCCTTTCGCCGGCCATCGTCATCCTTTCCTCCCTCCTTACCGGTCCCTTATACGGCGCGGTCGTCGGGGGCGCCGGCGATGCGCTGGCCATCTTGCTAAGGGGGGCGGCCGGCACCATAAACCCCTTCATCACCTTGGTCTACGTCGGCCTCGGCGCTTTGCCCTATTTCCTCTACAAATTCGGCCGGTCCCTCTCGAAAATCGCGCATAACCCCTATTTCCTTTTCGTTTCCATGGGGCTATTCGTCGCCGCTTCGCTGCTCGCCATAAACCTTCCTTATCTTTTCGAAGGTTTCGACGGGCGGCTTCTCGCTTGGCTAAAGCCCGTCCTTTCGGCCGTGGTTACCATAATCGGTTTCGGAAGCGCCCTCGGCGTATTCTTTTTGCAGCGGCGCTACGATGGACGGGGAAAGCCCGGCGGCTTCGATCCCCTCGGGGCCTATTTCGTCTGCTTCGTTTCCGAGATATCCCTCATGGTCCTCTATAAGTCGCTCGCCTTCTATTTCTTCTATGCCTTTTTGAGCGGCGGCACCCCGATTCCCTATCCTTTTTTGCTCTCTTCCCTGCTTTTGCTTTGCCCTTTCGACGTTATGGTGAATACTTATGTCGTCACGTTGCTTTTGTCCGTCATGAAGAAAATAGACAAAGACATTCTCCCCGAAGTCGACGAAGGACAGCTTTCCGCGGAAGACCGGGAAACCTACCGGAAATCAAAACGCGTCCCGGTCGGCTGGCTGGTCTTCTTCGGCCTCATGGCCGCCGCGATCGTGGCCTGCCTCATCGTCATATCCGTTCTTTGAAACAAATAGACGCAGGAGTAGTTTCCATGGCAAGGAATCTAGGGGTCAAACCGTACCTGTTCCCGATGCCTACCTACATGATCGGAACCTACGACGGGGAAGGCACCCCGGATCTGATGATTATGGCCTACTGCGGCATCGCCGCCGAGGACATGGTCGCCCTGAATCTCGAGAGCGACCACAAGACGGTCGATAATCTGCGCAAGAGGGGCGCCTTCACCATCGCGGTCCCGGGCAGGGATACAATCGCCGAAAGCGACTACATGGGCATCGTCTCCGGCAATAGGGTCCCGGACAAGTAGGGGAAAGCGGCCTTACGTTTCTCAAAAGCGAGTTCGTGGACGCCCCGGTGGTAAAGGAATACCCGCCGACCCTCGAGTGCAAGGTCGAGCGCTTCGAGGACGAACCGTACGGACTAAGGATCCTCGGCCGCATCGTCAACGTCCGGGCGGACGAGAAGATATTTGACGACAAGGGCGACATCGACGTTTCGAAAGTCGGTGCCTTCGTCTTCGACCAGGTGAAGTTGGGCTATTACGGCGTGGGGGAGAAGATCGGCCCGGCCTGGCATTCCGGCTTTAAATTCATCAAGAAGTGAATGGGGATTACCCTTCCTTTATGGAAGGGTTTTTCTTCCGCTTTGCCCCTGTTTGCCAAAAGCGAACTTGAAAAACGCGATTAGCACACGATGTGAACTATACCAGAATGAGGTATTTAATTTCCGTGTCTACTGAAAACCTGGACCATGCCTAGCCAAAATTCCGAATGTTTTTGGAACTTGGCGCGGTTCCGGCCAAACTGAATTTAATATAGCAATTATGTTTGGCTTCCTAGCCAATCCGTTTCATTTGGACTATAATAAAAAACAGTGATGGATATCGGAGGGCTGGAATTAGACAGGGTGAACCTTTCCGCGGCCTATAACGGGATATCCGTGCCGCTTACCAAAAGCGAGTGGGTCATACTCGACGTACTGGACCGCCACTTCGGGGAGGTCGTGACCCGCGAAGAGCTCATTTACGCGATATCCGGCACCATGGTTCCCATCAAGACCCGCACCATCGACGTCCATATCTCTTCGCTCCGGCGCAAGATATACGGGTTGGGCCCGTTCGCGCTTCTGGGCGTCTACGGAAAAGGCTACCGCCTGGTGCGCCGCAAGACCGAATTCTAGACACTGTCTTAAGTCAAGCCTTGTTAGGCAATTTTCTCCCCCATATCATTTCCGCGGAGCAAGGATATGGACGGCGAGCATTACGAAAAGATGTCCCCGGCGGACGTCGATACATCCCTCGAATGGGCCAACTGCTCGAAGACCGACGAAGGAAGAAGCGCCCTCGAAGAAAGCGCTTTGCAGGAAGACCGCTAGGCGGCCTTTTTTGTTCTCCTTATAGGAGAAATGGTTTAAAGTATCCCGCGTATGGAAAACAACAAGCACCGCGAGGACTATCTTACCTGGGACGAATACTTCATGGGCATCGCCCAGCTTTCGGCCCTGCGCAGCAAGGATCCCAGCACCCAAGTCGGTGCCTGCATCGTCGACGGCGACCACAAAGTGGTTTCCATCGGCTATAACGGGATGCCCCGCGGGGTCGACGACGAAGTGGTCCCCTGGGGCCACGGGGAAGGCTTGGAAAGCAAGTACCTCTATGTCTGCCACGCGGAGTTCAACGCGATTCTCAATACGCGAAACGGCGACAGCCTCAAGGGCTGCACCCTCTACGTGACCCTTTTCCCGTGCAACGAATGCGCGAAGGCCATCATCCAGACCGGGATCAAGGAAATCGTTTATCTGGAAGGCAAACGCGAAGGCGAAACCATCTTCGAAGCCAGCGAGCGCCTTCTCACCATGGCGGGCGTCAAGCTTCGCAAGTACGGAGGACGCCGGGCCCGCATCTCCTTTTGATGGATAATAGGGAAGTCGTACTTGAGGCCAAAGGCCTCGGCTTTGGTTACCGCGACGGGGAGATGGCCCTAAGCGACGTATCTTTTTCGCTGCGCCGCGGGGAATACGTCGCCCTTTTGGGACATAACGGCTCCGGCAAATCCACCCTCGCGAAACTACTCATGGGGCTTCTTGTACCCAAATGCGGCGGCATATCCGTCTTCGGGGAGCCCATCGACGAAGCCCATCTCTCAAGCCTGAGGCGCCGGATGGGGATAGTCTTTCAAAACCCCGACAACCAGTTCGTGGCCAGTTCCGTCGAGGAAGACATCGCCTTCGGGCTCGAAAACCTCTCTGTGCCCCGGCAAGAGATGAAGGAAAGGGTCAAGGCCGCCGCGGAGGCGGTCGGAATGGAAGCCTTCCTCGGCAAGGCCCCGGAAAACCTTTCGGGCGGCCAGAAGCAAAGGGTGGCCTTGGCCGGGGCGATGGCCATGGAACCCGAGATTTTGATATTGGACGAAGCCACGTCGATGCTCGATCCCCGGGGCAAAAGGGAGGTCTACTCCGCCCTAAGGAACATGCGGAAACTCCATTCCTCCTTAAGCCTCATATCCATAACCCACGATGTCGAGGAGGCATTGCTGAGCGACAAGGTGATAGTGCTTAGCGAAGGGAAAATCGCCCTCGAAGGCACTCCCGACGAGGTATTCTCGAACGCGGGGGTCCTGAAGGACCTGCGGCTATATCCGCCCTTCGGGTATCGCCTCGCCTCCGCCCTAAAGCGCTACGGAATCGGTTTGAAACCGGGCAAGGATCTCGAATCATCCCTGGAGGGTTTATGGCGGAAATAACCTATAGTGGCGTCTATTTCGCCTACGATCCCAAAAGCCCCTTCCGTTCGGATGCACTAAAAGGGGTCGACCTCCATTTCTTTTCGACCGATTTCGTGGCCCTGGTCGGCCATACCGGAAGCGGGAAGTCGACCATCATCGAGCACCTTAACGGCCTGCTCGTCCCCCAAAAAGGGGAGGTCAGGGTCGGTGGATATATAAACTGCGCCGACAAGAAGAAACGCACCAGGAAACTGATGGGCCTAAGGCAGCACGTCGGCCTCGTTTTCCAGTTTTCGGAAAACCAGCTCTTCGAGGATACCGTGCTCAAAGACGTGATGTTCGGGCCCAGGAATTTCGGCGTCTGTGCCGAAGAAGCCCGCAAAAAGGCCCTCGATGCGCTGGAAAAGGTCGGATTGCCCGATACCCTTTACGAACGTTCCCCCTTTGAACTTAGCGGGGGACAGAAGCGGCGCGCGGCCATCGCCGGCGTTCTCGCGACCGGTCCCTCCGTCCTCGTCCTGGACGAGCCCACCTCGGGACTCGACCCGGAAGGGGCGAAGGAAATGATGGATTTGTTCGCCGACATCCATAAGAAAGGCACCGGCATCGTCTTGGTTACCCACGACATGGATATCGTGCTTGGCTACGCGGAAAAGGTCGCCGTCATCGACGACGGCAAGGTCGCGAGGTTCGGGACGCCGCGGGAAATCTTCGCCGAGGACCTCAGCCGTTACGGTTTGGAAAAGCCCCTGCTGTTCCAGGCCATCGACCTGCTACGGGCCCATGGCTACGCACTTAAGGACGCGGACAGGATTGCCGATATCGACGGCCTGGCCCTTGCCATCAAGGAGGAAACCCGATGAACGGCGGAGTTATCGGCGCCTATTCGCCTTACGACTCCTTCCTCCACCGGATGGATCCCCGGGCGAAGATCGCCGCGCTTATCGCCCTCATGGTCGCGGTGTTCCTCGGGTATGCCAACTACTCGATGTCTTTCCTCTGCGCGGGCCTATGCTTCGTCTTCTTCGCTCTTCTTCTATCGGTAAGCCACACCTCGTTCCTGCGGCTGCTTTCCTCCATGAAGTCCCTCTGGTTCATGGCGATCGTCCTTCTGCTCGTCTATTGCCTGATCCCGAGAAGCGTCGGCACGGTGGCCTTCCTCATCGGCGAATACCCCATCTATTGGGAATCGATACTCGATGCCCTCAGGATTCTCGTAAGGCTCTTCCTCATGATCGAATTGACCATGCTTCTCACCGCGACCACCAAACCGCTCGATCTGACCTTCGGCCTCGAGTGGTACATGACCCCCCTCCGCTACGTCGGATTCCCGAGCCACGAGGTGGCGATGGTGATTTCGCTTGCCCTGAGGTTCATCCCGACCATTCTCGAAGACGTCGAACGCATAATGCGGGCCCAGGAAAGCCGGGGCGTGGATTTCCGGCACGGCTCCCTCCGGAACAGGATCCGGGCCTACATATCGCTAATCATCCCCCTTTTCGTTTCGAGCTTCCTAAGAAGCAACGAACTAAGCGACGCGATGACCGTGAGGGCCTACGACCCCCAGGGCAAGAGGACGAGGTATCGGGTTTTGACCTTCCGCTTCGCCGACGCGGCCGAACTGCTGTTCTGCCTCCTTTTCATGGGCGGGGCAATCGCCATATCGGTCACGGGCTTCGACCTGTTCGCCTTGTTCGGGATGGCCGTTTTATGAAATACGCCGCGGTGGTCTCCTACGACGGTTCTTCCTATAACGGCTTCCAGCGCCAGAAGGAAACGAAAAGCGTCCAGGGGGAACTCGAACGCTTCCTGACTTTCTTCCTCGGGAAGGAAACCACGGTTAAGGGGGCCGGCCGGACCGACAAGGGGGTACACGCCTTGGGGCAGGTGATATCCTTCGAGAGTCCGAGGAAACTCGACGGCGGGCATTTCCTGAAAGAGGCCGACAGCCTTCTTCCCCCGTCGATATCGATAAAGTCCATCAGGGAGGTCGACCCCGCCTTCGATGCCCGCCACTCGAGCGTCGCTAAGGTTTACCTCTATCGCTTCCGCCTGGGCCGGAGCGACCCTTTTTCGGCCAGATACGTCTATTTCCCGGGGTTCAAGATGGATTTGGATGTCCTTAGGGCAACCCTCGAAACGTATCTGGGGGAACACAACTTCCGGTGCTTTACCGGAAAGGAAGCGGACGTGGACGGCTATAGGAGGACCATTAAGTCCGTTAGCCTCGGGGAAGAGGGCGGCGAATACCGCATCGAACTCAAGGCCACCGGCTTCATGCGCTACATGGTGAGGATGATGCTGGGCGTGGCCTTCAGGGTCGCCGCGGGGAAACTTACTCCCGATTACATAGCCGCCAGATTCCGCGACCCTTCCCTCGGCCCGGTGCCCTACATGGCACCCGCGGAAGGACTCTATCTCAAGGAGGTACTCTACAAATGAAACCGGCGTTCAACCTCCATAGCCATACCAAAAGGTGCGGCCATGCCTATGGGGAAGACGAGGAATACGCGGAAGCCGCCTACTCCTCCGGCCTCTCTTCCATGGGATTCAGCGACCACGCGATGATAAAAGGGGTCTCCGATCCCGGCATGCGCGGCGAATACGGCGAACTTGAGGGCTATATTTCCTCGGTGACCGGCCTAAAGGAAAAATACCGGGGGAAGATGGACGTCTTCCTCGGCATGGAATGCGAGTACATGCCGGGACTTTACGGCTACTACCGCGACCTGCTCGACCGGCGGGGCTTCGATTACCTGATCCTCGGGCAGCACTGCTTTTTCGATAAGGATGGCAACACCACCTTCTACTGGCAACTGGGGGAGATCGAAGCCATTAGGCGCTACGCGGAAGACCTCATAAAGGGGATGGAGTCGGGGCTCTTCCTCTACGTCGCCCACCCCGACCTCATGGCCATCTCTCTTAGGACCCCGGGGGGACTCCAGGCGTTCATGGAGGCCAGCGTCCGGATAGCCGAGGCGGCGGTCGCCCTGGACATGCCATTGGAGATAAATATGGGCCGGAGCCGCAACCCTTATAGGCGGACGAAATACCCCGAATATCCGGACAGGCGTTTCTGGGAAATCGCCAAAAGGAAAGGGGCGAAATGCCTGCTTGGGATAGATGCCCATTCCCCGGGGGACTATTTCTCTTCGCCCTTCCGCTATTTCGATGACTTTGTCGGGGAACTGGGTCTAACGCCCATCGGTACTTGCCCCTTAAAGGCCGGCAAATAGGGCGTATAATGGGCACGCAAAAAAGAGGAACATTATGGGAAGACATTTCGAGGTTCGGGCGGCGGCAATGGCCGCTACCGCCAAAAAGAAAAGCGCCGTTTACATGCGTGCCAGCAAGGAAATATACGCGGCGGCCAAGTCGGGAATCCCCGACCCTAATAGCAACCTGGCCCTGCGTTCGGCCATCGAAAAATACCGCAAGGTCTGCCCCAAGGACGTCATCGACCGGGCCATCGAAAAGGCCAAGGGCGGGGACGCCACGGCCTATATCTCGGGCCGCTACGAGTTCTTCGGGCCGGGAGGATCGCTAATCATCGTCGATACACTCAGCGACAACCCCAACCGCGCCTTGGTCGGGGTACGCACCATCGTCACCCGCAAGGGCGGGAAGATGGGCGCCGTCTCCTACAACTTCCAGATGCTCGGGGTGATCGATTTCGCCGGCGACGAAGCCAAGAGGGACGAGGCCGAGGAGGCTTTGATCCTCGGCGACGTCGACGTGAAGCAGGTCAATTACGAAAACGGCTACGTCGAAGTGGAAACCGAACCGGCCGATTTGGAAAAGGCCAAGGAAGTCCTTAACGGCATCGGCGTAACCGAGTTCGAGATGGCGGAAACGACCATGGTGGCGAACGAGAAGGTGACGCTGAACGACGAGGATCTGGGGAAGTTCAAGACCATGATGGACGAACTGGACGACTGTGAAGACGTCCAGAACGTCTACCACAACGTCGAAAATGCCTGAACCGGCATACCATTTTCGAGAAAGGCACTGAGGTGCCTTTTTTTGATTACTAGGCCACCGAGCCAATATATTCATGAGCCTTGAAATGCAATTCCTACGCGCGTATATTTATCGCGCACTGCTATAAAGAGTAAACCCCGGTAAAGTTTAATCCCGATAGTTAGGGCAATAGGAGAAAACATGCAACGTCAAACCACGATTGCGAAGGCCTCCGAGGTAAAGCGTAACTGGTATCTAGTCGATGCCACCGGAATTCCCCTCGGCCGCCTCGCCAGCCGGATCGCGATGATCCTGATGGGCAAGAACAAAGCCATCTACACCCCCAATTGCGATTGCGGGGACTATGTCGTCGTCATCAATGCCTCGGAAGTCAAGCTCACCGGGGACGCCGAACACAAGAAGAACTACTACAACGTGTCCGGCTACAACGGAGGCCTCCGGACCAGGAGCGCCGGAACCATGAAGAGGGAATTCCCCGTCGAAATGGTGGAACGCGCCGTCTGGGGCATGATCCCGAAGGGACCCCTTGGGCGTCAAATGTTCAAGAAGCTCTTCGTCTACGCAGGGAAAGACCATCAGCAGACTGCCCAGCAGCCCGTGGTCCTCGACCTCAGCAAGTAAGGAGTCACTATGGCAAAAGAAAAGTATTACGGGACCGGCCGCCGGAAGTCCTCCGTCGCCCGCGTCTACCTTAGCGAGGGCAAGGGGACGATCACGGTCAACGACCGCGACGTCAACGAATATATGCCCTATGCCACCTTGGTCACCGACCTCAAGCAGCCCCTTGCCTTGACGGGGACCGACGGCAAGTACGACATCGTCTGCTTCGTCAAGGGCGGCGGCTTCACCGGACAGGCCGGTGCCATCCGTCTCGGCATCGCCCGCGCCCTCCTCGAAGCCGGGGAAGACAGAAGCGCCCTCAAGGTTGCCGGCATGCTTACCCGCAACCCGCGCGTCAAGGAACGCAAGAAGTACGGTCTAAAGGCCGCCCGCCGCGCTCCGCAGTTCAGCAAGCGTTAAGCTGCTGCATCCAAGCCCCAGCCTTGCTGGGGCTTTTTGCTTTGTATTTTCCACTTGTCAGGGGGTAGCGCGGAGAATATTATTACTAGGCGCGATTAGCGTTGGGCCTTTAGCTCAGTTGGTTAGAGCGTGCGCTTGATAAGCGCAAGGTCGTTGGTTCAAGCCCATCAAGGCCCACCAAGAGGAAATCTAGTCCCGCGAGGGACTTTTTCTTCTATTGCAAGGCCGGAAAGCCTATAATCAAGCGGCACGGCACGGGTGCTTAGCTCAGTGGGAGAGCGCTTCCTTCACACGGAAGAGGTCACAGGTTCGAAACCTGTAGCACCCACCACGAATGCCGCCTTGGCTCAATGGTAGAGCAATCGCCTTGTAAGCGATAGGTTGGTGGTTCGAGCCCGCCAGGCGGCACCAATTGGGAAATGGATGTCCGACCCGATAGGGGCCGGGCATTTTTGTATTCGGATACCCGGCGGCTATGGGCAAGGCGTTCACGCCCGTTAATCCGACCGAGAAAATACCGGGGATACCATTCCGGTTGCCTTGCCAAGCAAACCGCCGATCCCCTTAAAGCAAACGTCTTAACGCCGCCAAGTAAAACATTCCCGGTCAATTTGCCGCCGTTTCGATGAAAAGAAGATTTCGAAGAGGAAAGAGTACCTTTACGCGGAAATCGGAGGCGTCACCGAATCCGCGTACGCAAAAGGGCTTCCCTTCCCCTATGCCAGGCAGTTGGGCGTTAAGGAAGCGGAAACCCAGGAAAAATCGGAATTCGAATAGACCCTATTCGTCGATGTCCTTCACGTTGTCGGGGATCATGACGTTGAAGTCGTCGACTTCGGTATTTTCGATGCCGGTTATTTTGTCGACCGGCATCCGGAAGTAGAGGGCATCGCCTCTGGCGAGCATTTCGCCCTTTTCGTTTTTTATCTCGGCGACGCCTTCGAAGGTCATCTTCGACATGCGCTTCAAGGAGGCGACGCACCTCAGCGGTTCGTCGTAAGGTACCGGCTTATGGTATTCGATGTTCAGTTTCATGGTTACCCCGTAGCCATTGGGGTCTTCGATCCAAAGGAGCCTTCCGATCGTTTCGTCGATTACCGCGGCGATCATCCCCCCGTGGGTCCGGTGGGGGTAGCTCTGGTGGACGGTGCCGAAGGCAAACGTCGAGACGCATTTCCCGTCTTCCAATTCGTAGAACTGGGCGTGGATGCCCAGAGGGTTGTCCTTGCCGCATACGAGGCAGTCCTTCGAGCCCGGTTGTTTCCTTTTGACTTTCATGCCTCAAATCTTAACCCGTTTTGCTAGAATTTCGGAGATGGATTATCAAGAACCGCTCGCGTTCCGCATGAGGCCGAAGGACCTAGACGGGGTCCTCGGCCAGAAGCGTCTGCTAGGCCCCGACGGGGCCCTGAGGAAGTCGCTCGAGAAGAAGACCCCCTTTTCGATGATATTCTTCGGTCCTCCGGGAACCGGCAAGACCACCATCGCCTTAGCCTATGCCAGAAGCATGGGCATGCATTACGCCCTAATCAACGCGGTTACCACCGACAAGAAGGAAATGGGCGAGAAGATCGCCGACGCCAAGCTCTTCGGGCACGCGATACTCATCGTCGACGAAGTGCATAGGCTCGACAAAACCAAGCAGGATCTGCTTTTGCCCTACGTCGAAGACGGGACATTCTTCCTAATCGGCGCGACCACGAGCAATCCCTACATATCCCTTTCCCGGGCGATAAGATCCCGTTGCCGCATATTCGAAATGGAGCCCTTGAGCGACGGGGACGTGGTCGAGGGACTGAAGAGGGCGATCGCCGGCAAGGAAGGCTATGGCGATAGTCTTACGGTTAGCCAAGAAGGATTGGAATACATCGCGAGGCTATCGGGAGGCGATCTCAGGTTCGCCTACAACTTCCTCGAACAGGCCTATATTTCCTCCATTCCCGGAAAGGAAATCGGCCTAGAGGACCTCAAGGCCATCGAAAGGGTACCCAATTACGCTTCCGACAAGGACGAGGAAGAGCATTACGATTCCGTCAGCGCCCTCCAGAAATCGATCAGGGGAAGGGACGTTGACGCGGCTTTGTATTACCTGGCCAGGCTCTGCGCCTCCGGCGACCTCGACAGCATCAAGCGGAGGCTATTGGTTACCGCCTACGAGGACATAGGTCTAGCCAACCCGAACGCGGTGATGCGTTGCCAACTCGCCATCATGGCCGCGGAACAGGTCGGCTTTCCGGAAGCCGTGATACCCTTGGGGGACTCGGTCGTGGACCTTTGCCTTTCGCCCCACTCGAAGTCCGGCTGCCTTTCGATACAGAAGGCCATGGACTTCGTCGGCCAGAACCCCCCAATGGTGAGGGACTACCTGAAACTGACGCCGGTAAGCCTGAAGGAAGAGGACAAGTATCCCTATGACCGGCCCGATCTATGGGAAAAAATCGCCTATCTTCCCGAAGCCTTCGAAAAGGAGCGTTTCTTCGTGCCTAACCAAAGAAGCGCGTCCAGCTACGAAAAGGCCCTGCTCGAGCAGTACAAAAGGCTTTCGTCGACAAAGCGGTCGGGGAATCTGGCCCAACTGAAGAAAACCAAGGCCGACTGAATGAAACCGCTTTCAGTTTGACGCCGAATCGATTTCGGATATAATCGCCCGTTCCTTCCTAGGAAGGATACACACATTGACCGAAAGGAGCGCAACGATTATGTTTTACGATTATCAAAACGAAGACCTTCGAAACGAAGATACCTTGATCGACGAAATAGCGGGCAATCTCGAAGATGCCATGCTCATGTTCGAACCCTACGACTCTATTCAATGAGCCCGTGGCGGTAAAGGTACCGGCTTAGTTGGTAGAGAATGCCGGCCAGGGGATCTACCCGGCTGGCTTTTTTTAATGGGATGTCGGATTCGTTGTGTTCTATCACGCTTAGGGCATAGGCCATGTAGGAGGGCACCTCGCTTTGGCGTATGCCGAGGCCGTAGGTCAGCTTCTTGCCGAAGGCCTTGCCCAGTTCCCGGTATCTGTCGCCCTTAAGTATCTTCTTTATGGTCGATACCATCTCGGCCACTTTGTAGGGCCTAAGGTAGTCGAGGTTCAGGGAAGAGGCCACGATTTCGATCGGGCGGAGAAATACGTCGACCGGCCGGTTGAGCGGGAAGGGCTCTAGCGAAATCGCGTTTTCGTAGAGGAAATAGTCCTCGAGCGTGTATTTGGCGAGTTCGTTCATGAATTCGCCGGCGTGTCTGTAAACTTCGCCGTCCTTCTCGAAGGCATATAGCCTTCCCCAGTATTTCCCGAAGCGCTTGGCCGCATCGAGGTAGCCAAGGGCCCGGTTTTCCCGCATTTTTTCCTGGGTGAAGTTGAAGATGCCGCCCGTTTCGTGGCTCGGTATTATGGCCTTGACGTTGGGTAGTTTCATGAGGCCGAGATGCTGCGGCTTTTCCGGGATGGCCTTGAGCAAGATGGCTATTACCTCGTCCGCGCCGAGCCGGAGGGCGAAGTCGACCGGAAGGTTGTTCGTGTAGCCCCCGTCGATGTACTTCCTTCCCCTATGCTTGTAGACGGGCAGGACGGGAAAGGCGGAACAGCTGGCGACCAAATAGGGGACGATATCTTCCTCGGGCACTTCGTTTAGCAATATGTCTTCTTCCTTCAGGCTGGGGAAGTTGGTCGCGACGATGCCTATCTTATGGGGACAGGCGACCACGTCCTTGGTGTTTATTACCTCCCCGGCCCATTCGATGAACGGGGATACGTCGGCCTGCTTATGGCGGAAAAGGGCAAAGAAGAAGGAACTTAGGCGCGGCCAGTAACTCATCCAGTCCTGGTTTTTGGGCTTGCCGGGAATGAAGCCGTTTTTCACGACTTTGTTCAGGGTCACCTGATTCCAGAGGGAGGCCACTTCCTCGTATGGTTTGGTCGCCAGAAGCGCGGCGTTAAGCGCCCCGATGGAAGTGCCGGTATAGATATCGAACTCCATACCCATTTCCACAAGATAGCCGACCGCGCCTATTTCGTAGCTGCCAAGGCTTCCTCCGCCGCATAAAGTAAGCGCCCTTTTCATACTAATGTTAGGTTACTAATTAGCGCTTACAAAATCCATCGCAAACGGGCAGGAGGAGGTACGTTAAATTTCGAATATCGGGCATGCTTGAAACCACCCTTGCGGCTAAAGCCAAGGACGGAAGAAACGGAAAAAGGCAACACCAGCATCCGATGAAGTCGCTTCCCTTGCCATTCATCCGGTTTTGAGGTTTTTCCTTGGGCGAAGTCGAATCCAAAGAAGGCGACGAAGTCAAATCGACCGAAATACCGGAAGGAGCCGCGGCAATCGGGGGCATTGCCTTTTTGAAAGGGAGGAGTTTTCCTTATCTTCCCCGGCTCAGCCAAAACATAGGATTGCCTAACTTCGCCGGCCGTCCCGATACCGAATATCTACTCGCATTTGCTTAAAAAGACCGGGACCTGGATCTTCTTTGGATGCGGGATTTTGAAACGGCGAGCGCTAGGAAGCCGAAAAGGAGATAGGCGATACGGCGTTTGCCTTCCATGAGAAAGCCTCAAGGCAGCTTTCTGCCGTCTATGGCTGAAACCTGCTATGAATCTTCCTTCTTCGGGTGTTCCTTGTTCAAGGACGCAAAAGTCCCCGCGGAAGCCGGAATAATCGGAGATGCTGATGACTCTTTACCATTCGAAATTGGAGCGGCCGTAGAACTTGGCTGGCGGTTTTTGCCTCTTTCATTTGCTTGCAATCCGGCCGCGTGGCGCCACGAAAATGGATTGTCCTTGGGCAGGGAAATAACATTTGATAGAGCGGCAAACAAACTCTATAATCACTCGCGCGGGCCTATGGCGGAATTGGTAGACGCGATAGACTTAGGATCTATTGGGCATCCCCCGTGCAGGTTCGATTCCTGTTGGGCCCACCACGAGCGTATAGCTTCCGATGCCATCGTCGGCATCAAAGTCCGATAGACGAGTCCGGTTTACGGACTTTTTTTCTTTAACGAGGGCCGCCGGTAAATTCCTTATTTTATTTGTATACCAATTTCCGGGCTTTGGATGCTGGCGGTGATTACCAATTGGTTTCCTTTATGCCATTAACTGCCGCTATATCGGCGAAAAGGAAAAAACATTCTTACTTGCGGTTAAGTTCGGTTCGAAAGGCCGTTTCTTTTGCCCTAGCCGGAAGTCTGCAACCGGGCTGGGAATTTTCAGTTTAATCCCTGACTATTTCCCAGTGCCCGTAGCGTTTGCTGCCAATTCTCCTTATATATCCTTGTTGCTGCAGGGAAACGAAGGCCCGTTCGACCGACTTTTTGCTGCGGCTGATGAGGTAGCAGATATCTTCCGCACGGAGGGTAGGATCATTCTGAAGCATGGACAAGACCCTGGCTTCCGACTCTTTTAGGGACAAGGCCAAGCGTTTTACGCGCCTTTCCTTTATGAATGAAATGGGAACTTCGTAATAAAGAGTCACGCAGTAGGTATCCTTATCCGAGATTTTATAGCGGTAGCCGGAATAATTTTGCAAAACGGAATGACCACGCCTTAAGCCATTGGCAAACCCAATCGCCTGCAAGGCTTTGAATAGGGACGGGTTTTTGGGATAGCCATCGAGATCGACTCCTTCTCCCGGTGTTATGTAGGAGCGGAATTCGATGCGGTTATCGAATAGAAGGACGCTCGGGGCTCCCCTTAACCAGTTATTGTGGGCGATGGCATTTGACAAGGCTTCGTTTATTAGGTTCTGGTCAATTGCCGGAATCCCGAGGTCGACGGCTGCCATGGATTCGGCTTCAATCCTCATTCTGAGGGCTTCTATGGCCAAATACAGGGGTCTATGTCCGTAATCCGTCCTCGACATATTCGCAGAGACTGATTTTCCGGTGAATTTGTAGAGATATAGGGGAAACGGGTTTTGATCGGACAAAAGGTCGCTATTTAGGTTATAAGAGCCGTATTGGTTCCTTAGCCTGAAGTAGTTTTCGAGGCTTAATTCCTCCATATCCAGGAAAGCACCCCCTAACATCAGGCGGAAATAGCGATATGTAGGGGCGTCATTGAGGCCCGCAGTCTCGTACATTGGATCGTAAAGGCCTTGTTTTATCGCCATTATGGAAGCTCTATCATCCTTGTCCAAGGCTCTGATAGTTCCTCCTTTAATAACGAGGAGTTCGCTGCCGAAACGATTGGTGGTTTCGACAACTTTTTCGATGATTGGCGAGACTTCCAAAGTTAAATACGTTTTTCCGTCGGCAAAACGGACTCGGTAAACTATCGGCAAATTGGCGGATGGCCGGAGTGAGACACGTATTAGCTTTTTGATTTCCTTAACTAACGAGTCTGGATCATTGGCTTCGAAATAGATAACTCCGCCGGATGAATTCAGAAGAGCAGCTAAAGTCCTGACAAATTCAAGGTCAGGTTGTTTGAATGTTTTGATTAAATCAAACGAAGCCATTGTCTGTTTTTATTATATAGTCAATTTTATCAATTTTGAAAATGACTATTTTGAGTAAATGTAAATCCCATACGGACATGAAACGGACAAAAAACAATATATTAAATTATTGTTTTCAGCCCCTTCCATAGACATATCCGTAAGCAGATGATTAGGTATGCAATTTTTCTTTATTGAAAACAAACGGTAGGCAAGTCATTTTGCCCCGACATGGCTTAGTACTTTTCTGTTTTTCGCTTCTACTATGCCGCTAAACGGGGAACAGAAACCCCAATGCAGTCCTAATCGTCCAAACAGCTCATTGGCTCCCAGGGGCTCCATATTGAAATGTAAAGGGCAATTCCTTATTATCATTTCCATATGCCTGATCCCGACTCGTGTACTGCTGGCCTAGATCGAATACATACCCTCGCCGGAACTGTTGGTGACATAACCATTTATGGGATGCCCTTGTGGGTTTCCATTTTGCTTATTGTCATCATGCTTTCCATCAGCGGGCTTTTTTCTGCCAGCGAAAACGCATTTTCAAATTGCGACAAATATCATTTTAAAGCCGAAGCCGAAAAAGGGAGCCGAACCGCAAAGATCGTTGTGAAGATGACCGAGAGGTTTGAATCAACCCTCGTTTCTGTGCTCGTCGGCAATAACATCGTCCAGACTCTCATGTCGTCGATGTCCGCCTTGATCTTCTATAACATCTGCAACCTCTATGGCTTGGGTGATGCCGTGGAAGCTGTTCTTTCGACGGTCGTCATGGCGTTTCTCGTATATGTCGTTTCCGATACGGTTCCCAAGATCCTTTCCAAAGCCATGCCCAACAGGATGGCGGTCCTTCTTGCCTGGCCGGACTATATACTCTCCTTGCTACTTTGGCCGATCATTTTCGTTTTCAAACTCATCCTCTCGGGTGTGCATAAGCTCTTCAGGGTAAAAGAGGATGACCTGCTTAGTAAGGAAGACCTGGTCCTAAAAGCCGATGAGGCCGTTCTCGAAAATTCCCTTACCAACAAGGAAGAAGAACTTCTCGAGCCTGAGGAAGTGACCATGCTCAAGAAGGCCCTTTCGCTATCCGATAAAAAGGTTTCCTCGGTTTATACCCCTTTAGAGAAGGTAATTGCCCTCGATGAGGAACAACTTATTCCGAAGCAATTGAATGAAATTCTAATAAATTCTAGATTCAGCCGGCTTCCGGTTTACCGCGATAGGAAAGATAACATTGTCGGCATTTTGGGCGTGAACGTCTATTTCCGCGACTATTACGAGGATAATCACCTCGATCCCAGGTCGTCTTTGCTCATGCCCTTGGAAATAAAAGAAGACGAAAATCTCCTCTCGGCTTTCGAGGAACTAACCGACGAAAAGATGCACATGGGGGTTGTCAAAGACAAAGATGGCAAGACCCTCGGCATCGTCACTTTGGACGACATCCTGGATGAACTGGTCGCAAGCGATCCGACTACCACGAAGGCGGAGGTAGCGGCATGACCCTGATTATCGTTTATTCCATCGTTTTGGTTGTCCTACTGGCCGGCTCGGTCTTCTTTTCCTCCGCGGACATGGCCTATGGTTCGATATCTTTAAGCCGTCTTGATAGGGAAGTTGCCCACCATCCGAATTCGTATAAAAGGAAGGTTGCCTATAAGTTAAGCCAAGGCTATGACAAAACCATCTCTACCATCCTTCTATTCAACGATACGATCAACGCGGGACTTGATTCGGTTGCGACCTTGCTTGGCGTTTCCTTGGCCATAGAAGTTTTCGGCATAGCCGACGGTTCCCTTCAGGAAACCTTCGGTCTGATTGCCTCGTTAATTGTTTTGGTTTTCAAGATTACTTTTGGCGAAATCATCGCAAAAAGCTTCGGAAAAATAAAAAATCTAACGCTTTCGATCAATTATGCCCCGATAATCCAGTGCTGTTATTGGGTCACTTTGCCCATCACTTTCCTCGTCGGGGGATTAGGCAACGTAGTCAGCTATCCCATACTCAAGATGTTCCCCGAAGAGAAGTCGCAGGAAGACGATCTGCAGGAGATGATCGACGAAAGCGAAGAAAAGGGGACCCTCTCCGAAGAAGAAGCGGACCTCCTCCGCGGCACGGTGGATTTTGCAACGGCGAAAGCCTTCGAAATACTTACCCCTAGGGTAAAGGTATTCGCGGTATCCATCCACGAACCGGCTTCTTACATATTGTCCAGGCCCGGGGCTTTCAGCCATTCGCGCTTCCCGGTCTACGAGAACACGATCGACAACATCTTGGGCTATGTCCGCCTCAAGGACATCGTTGCTCTGAACCTCAGGGGTGAAGGGGACTCGATCGCTCCTCTCATCCGTCCGCTTATTTTCTTCCACCGCTCTGAGGACGTAAGCGACATCCTCGACCAGATGCGGGCCAAGAAAACCCGTATCGCCGCGATCATGGACGAATACGGCGGCTTCGAAGGCATTGTTACAGCCGAGGACATAATAGAAGAAATAGTCGGGGAAATATGGGACGAAACAGACCATGCTGACGAACCTTTCGTAGAGCGGGGAGAAGGAACCTACATCGCCGACGGGGCCATGAACCTCGAGGAACTTTTCGGGGAACTAGGCATCGATTACGACGAAACCGACACCGACTCCGAAACCTTGGGAGGCTTTCTAAACGAACTATCCGGGGAATCCGGAATCGATACTTCCAAATCCCTGGAATTCGGCGGCTATACCTTCAAAGTATTGGCCTTCGGGGCCCGCAAGGTCATAAGAAAAGTCCTCATTCGCAAAATCGAAGAGGACAAAAAGGAAGAATAGCTACTTGATGATCCGTTGGAAGTGGTTCTTGATGGCCGCCCAGGTTTCATCGGACAAATCATGCTCGATATGGCAGGCGTCCTTGTAGGCGGTTTCCTCGCTTACGCCTAAAGCCATCAACATTTTCGCCAATGTTTCATGACGCTCGTAAATGGCCGAGGCTATTTTCAGGCCCTCTTCGCTAAGATGGAGGGACTGGCGTTCGCCTAGATATACGTAGCCTTCCTGCTCGAGTTTCTTTAGGGCGATTGAAATCGAAGGCTTGCTGAAACCCATGGACTTAGCCAAATCTATTGCCTTTACGGTCTTAGTGCCGTTTTCCGAAAGCATCAGTATTCTTTCGAGATAGTCTTCGCTCGATTCGTGGGTCTTCGTGTTTTCCATAGTTGAAATTAAAAGGCCGATTCCAAGAAAACACAAGTTAGCCAAATATAACTTTTCCTTGATTCCCCATCCGAGGCGTGTATATTGTGCATGGTTAGTTAAAACTAACGGAGGTATGGAAATGCCACTTGCGATAGCTCCTGTCGAAAAGACCATGAGGATAGTCAAAGTCGCGATTGACGATGAAAAACTGCTCCAAAGGCTTAGGGAACTCGGCATTTTGCCAAGTTCTACCTTGGAAGTTCTCACTCGGGATCAGAAGGGCGGAACCGTCATCGTGGTGAAAGGGACCAGGCTTGCTCTCGATAGAGACATTTCCCGTCGTATCTTCGTTTGTTAGGAGGTTATATGTTGACTACACTGGACCGGCTAAAAGTGGGAATGGCAGCGAGAGTCGAAAAGGTAGAAGCACAAGGAATTGTTAGACGCCGCCTTTTCGATATGGGGTTAACTCCCGGAGTGAAAGTTTATCTAAGGAAGAAAGCACCACTGGGTGACCCACTCGAAATCACCATCAGAGGATATGAGCTAAGCCTAAGGAAGGACGAGGCCAAGTATCTAGAAATCTACGTCGACGATGCGGATGGAGACTATGAACACTGATAGGAAACTAAGCGTTGCCCTGGCGGGCAATCCGAACTGCGGCAAGACGACTCTTTTCAATTCGCTTACCGGTGCAACCGCCTATGTAGGCAACTGGCCCGGAGTCACGGTGGAAAAAAGGTCCGGTCATTATAAGAGAAAGACCGGCGGTAAAATCGAGATAGTCGATCTACCGGGGATTTATTCTCTCTCGCCTTATGCTTCCGAAGAAATCATTTCCCGCAATTACATCCTCGAGGAGCATCCCGACTGCATTATCGATGTCGTGGATGCTACCAACCTCGAGAGGAACCTTTATCTTACGACCCAGCTTCTGGAAACGGACGTCCCGGTCGTAGTCGCCCTGAACATGACGGACGTCTTGAAGAAAAACGGCGGTTCGATCGATGAGAAAACCCTAAGCAATTCCTTGGGCGTCCCGGTCGTTTCCATTTCCGCATTAAAGCAGAATAACCTCGACGAGCTTATGGAAACCGCCGCAAAGGTTGCAGAAAGCAAAAGAAAGGGTCGCTCAGTCCTGGAAGGCGGCGATATTTCGGAAATCATTGGAAAAGCAAGGGCGATTTACGAGGATTGCGAAATCGAAAACCCCTTGTTCCATGCAATCAAGGCCATCGAGGGCGACGAACTCGAAGGTCAAAAGAACAAGGAAGCATTCGATAAGGTAAGCGCAATACTCGCCGGCGGTACGGATTACGAAGCCAAGACTGCAGACCTACGTTACCAGTTCATTACCGAGAAATGCGCCAACGCCTATAAGGAAGGTCCAACGGCCAAAGAAGAAAACGAAAAGGGAAAACCCCGTTTAAAACTCAGTGACAAAATCGATAGGGTATTGACCAACAAGTGGGCAGGCATCCCTATCTTCATCGCTATTCTCTTCCTGATATTCCATCTCGTCTTCTCGGAAGACTTCTTGTATCTGAACGCTATGGGCGCCTTCGGGTCCGGAATCACATTTCCTGATTTTGGAGACAATCCATTCACTGGGTTTTTGATAGGCGAAGCTGGTCTGGCGTCGCCCGGCGTCTTGCTAACAAATCTCTTAAGCGGTGTGACCGATTCCATAACGGGACTTGTTTCAAGCGGGTTCGAATCGCTCAACCTGCCCCCGGAGCTGCAGTGGATACCTTCGCTCATTTGTGACGGCATCCTTGGCGGCGTCTTCGCGGTGCTGGGCTTCTTGCCTCAGATATTGCTGTTATTCCTCTTCTTCTCGATCCTGGAAGACTCCGGCTACATGGCCCGCGTTGCCTTCATACTCGACAGGATATTCCGTAAGTTCGGTTTATCCGGGAGGGCATTCCTGCCCATGATCATGGGGTTCGGCTGCTCGGTCCCGGCCATGATGAATACGAGGACCCTCGGGACCGATAACGAAAAAGTCGCGACCATCCGGGTCATCCCTTTCTTCAGCTGCGGCGCGAAGCTACCGATTCTTACCGCAGTCGCCGGCGGCATTGCCTTGGCCTTTGGCATGCCTTATGTCGATCTTATTACCCTCATGATGTACTTGCTTGGGATGGTGGTTGCCATCTGCGCGGTCCTCGTCATGCACATCACGACAAGGCGCGAAAAGGTTCCGCCCTTCATCATGGAACTGCCCGCCTACCATCTTCCCCAGGCTAGGGCTTTGATGATTCACCTTTGGGACAAGACCAAGCATTTCGTCAAGAAGGCGTTCACCATTATCTTCGCGACCACCGTGGTCATATGGCTGCTCCAGCATCTCGCTTGGAACTGGACCTATCTTCCCGACGAGGCCTCCGAGGGTTCGATATTGGCATCGCTCGGGCAGTTCATCCAGCCACTATTTACGCCACTAGGTTTTGGCAACCAGCTTGCCGGCGGGGTCGGATGGGTCTTCGCGGTCGCGGTGGTCACCGGCCTGATGGCCAAGGAAAACGCGATCGGGACGCTTGGCACCCTCGCTGTCTCCATCGGGGCAATCGCCGCCTTCGACGAAAACGCGTCGGGGGAGATGTTCGCCTCGATGATCGCCGCAACCGGTTTGACGGCCGGCGGAGCCATTGCTTTCATCATCTTCAACATGCTGACGATACCTTGCTTTGCCGCGGTGGCGACCGCGAAAAGCGAATTGCCCAAAGGCTCCTTCAAATGGACCGTTTTGTTCTGGCTTGTGGTCAGTTACGTCGTGGCCGCAGCCTTCTACACGATGATTGATTTCCCTTGGACCATTGCCGTCTGGGCGGCGGTGTTAATTGCCGGGGTAGCGGCCCTCTACTTCTATGGCAAAAAGATGACCGCGAAGGAGGCAGCCGGCGCCTAATGTGGGTAGCAATACTCATCGTGGCTTTGGTGCTCGCCTACGCGGTATTCGTCATCGTCTACCAACTCAGGGCCTTGATGAACAATAAACCCGGCTTCGACGACTGCGACTGCGGGCACTCGAAGGCAAAAGCCCTTGTCGCCGAATATAAGGCCCTCAAGAAGAAAGAAGAGAAGGCCAAGTCAAAAAGCAGATAAAACCGTTTCTCCTTAATACCGGATTAGCCGCCTCGGCGGCTTTTCCTTTTGTTCGTGATAGTTATGGCAAATAAGTTAAAATTATTCCAACAAAAAGGGCGGTTCGGCAGTTATATGGGTGAAGGCATGGGTTACGGATCTTTGGTTTCTAGGCTCAAGAACGACGACCTGACCGCCTTCGACGAGATATACGACCTCAGCAAGAAGGCGGTCTACTACGCGGCCTACGCGATACTTAGGAACAAGGAGTCCGCGGAAGACGTAATGCAGGAGACCTACCTGAAGCTTCTCGAGAAGAAGAAAAGGCTAAGGGAGGACATCGACATCGTCGCCTATTTGGTCGCGATGGCCAAAAACGCGGCCTTCGACCAAGCAAAGAGGAGCAGGCGCGAACAACTGTCCGAGGCCGAAGAAGACATCGGAAGCCATAGCGAGGCTCCGCTCGACACGGGCTTGGTGGCCAAGATCAGGCAGATTCTAAACCCAAAGGAAGCCGACGTCTTGCTGCTCAGGGCCATAAGCGAGCTCACCTTCAAGGAGATATCCAAACTGCGCGGCGTCCCCGTCGGGACGCTGACCTGGACCTATCAGGAAGCCAGGAGAAAGGTAATGGAGGCACTAGGAACAACATGAACGAACAACTCGACAGGAAAACCGTGATGTCGTTGCTTGGTGACGACGTCCCCGAACTGAAAGGCAAAATCAAGGCCGCTTACCTCGAAAGGCAGGAAGCCAAGAGGAAAAGAAAGAGATTGGCCTTGGGCATCGGGGTGCCGGTTTTGGCCTGCTCCCTGGGCTTGGCGATCGGCCTTCCCATTGCCTTGGGGCAGGGCGGCGCCGCCCCCAATCCCGGGACGGTCATCGGAAACGTCACCTTGGCCCCCAAGCATTCGGAAATCGCCTTCGGGGTGCTTTCGGGTTCCAATTTCCTAAGTCTGGAAAGCGGCAATGCCCCTATTTTGGGAATGCTGAGGGTCTTGGCCCCCAAGGATGTCTTGGAGGGCCGCCTCAACGACCTCAATCCCTTCATGCTGACCGCCGAAACCATGATGGATAATGGGTTCCTCATCGTTCCCAGCGAACTATATTACGACCCGAGCGAAGAGTATCCGTATACGATGGTGATCAAGGAAGAATCCCGGCAAATCTCCTTCCATTATAGCGAAACCTCATTGGGATTCGACGATGACGAAGAGGAGTTCTCCATCGATGGTTACTATTTGGTGGATGGCCTCCGTTACGAAGTCGCCGGCAAACGCGAAAGAAGCGTGAACGGCAGCGAGTCCGAATACGAGACGGAATTCATGATAACCCTTGAGGACGGGGAGTACCTCGTCATCGAGACCGAAACGGAAAACGAGAAGAACGAGTCCGAGGTCTCCTATTCGTATGCCTTTTACGAAGGAGGCAGAGAACCCAGTTTAGAGGTAAGCCTTTCCTACGAAGCGGAAGGCGCCAAGACCGAGATGGAGGTGGAAGTTACCACTCCCGGACACGAGGCACAGTACCTATTGGACCGGATCGACGAGTCCACGATTTCGCTCCGTTACGAATTCGAATCCGGCAACCGGGAGTACGAAGGGACCATAATCGTCGAAGTAAGCAGCGATGGGAACAACTACGTCTATACCCAGGGCGAGGACAGCATCGTGCTTCCCAGGATCTAGGCCTTTGTAAAGAAAGATCTCCTTATGGGAGGTCTTTTTCCCATAAGCGGGGAGCCTATGGAAAATGGGCCCTCCATTGAATAGAATACCGCCCGTGCCGGGAACCCGGCCTCCTCATCACCGTTTTTGGAGTTATGAAAGAAGAAGATGTAGCTAGGCTGATCCATGCCTACCCTAGGAACGTCTACGGCGAGCTTAAGACCCGGGCTCAGGGCCTTAGCGGCGAAGAAGTTGCCGAGCGCAAGCAAAAATACGGCAGCAACGAGATTACCAAACAGAAGAAGACCCCTCTTTGGAAGATCTTCATCGAAAACCTCGTTTCCCCGATGGCCATCATGCTTTGGGTGGCCGGGATTTTGGCTTTGCTTTCCTCGTTCATAAGCGAGAAAACGGCGCAGGCTTGGGGGCCTTTCAACGATCCGCAGATGTTCTATCTCTCGATCGCCATCTGGCTGGTCAACATCGTAAACGGCGTCTTTTCCTTCATGCAGCAGTTCAAGGCCGGGAAGATGACCGATGCGTTGGCCAAAATGCTGCCCCAGTACGCCCGCGTCATCCGCAACGGGGAAGAAACAAGGATAAGTGCCTCCGACCTCGTGCCCGGGGACATCATGATACTTTCCGAAGGCGATAGGATTTCGGCCGATGCCCGCATCCTCATGTGCGACGACCTGACCTGCACCCAAAGCGCCTTGGACGGCGAAACCACCCCCGCAAGAAAGACCCACGAACCCCTTAAGGAGGACCCCGATTCGATAGTGGGCGCGAAGAACCTCGTTTTCGCCGGCACGAGCGTCTCGACGGGCTCGGCCAGATGCGCGGTCATTTCCATCGGCATGGAAACGGAATTCGGGAAAATCGCCTCGCTTACGCAGAACATCAAACCCAAGGTTTCGCCCCTCCAAAAGGAAATCACCAGGGTTACCAAGACCATATCCGTGATCGCCCTTTCGGTCGGCGCCTTGGTGTTCGTATTGGGCGTAATCGTAAACGGCCTAAAAGGCGAGGGTTTCGACAAGCCGAGCCTTTATCTTACCCAGTTCGTTTTTGCCCTCGGCATGATCGTCGCCTTCATTCCGGAAGGACTCTCGCCGACCGTGACTTTGTCGCTTGCGAAAGCGGTCCAGCGCATCGCCAAGGACGGGGCCCTCATCAAATCGCTTACCTCGGTGGAGACCCTGGGATCCGCGACCGTGATCTGCAGCGACAAGACGGGCACCTTGACCAAAAACGAGATGACGGTCAAGAGCCTTTATCTTTCGACCGGGGTCCTGAAGGTGACCGGCAACGGCTATGCGCCGGAAGGCCGCATCATCGACGAGAGCAACAAAGTCCATACCGGCCAGAACAACCCCGCCCTGAAGAAACTATTGACAATCGGCGGCCTTTGTTCCGACGCGAGGCTAATCCCGCCCGACCCAGACGGGGAAAACAAGCACTACACGGTGTTGGGCGACCCGACCGAGGCGTGCCTCGGCGTGGCAGCGATAAAGGGGCTCGTGAGCCCCGGCAACCAATTGAACCTCATGCCGAGGATCCGGGAACTCAATTTCGATTCCGTCAGGAAGATGATGTCCACCATCCACCAACTCGATAGGACCGTGGACGGGGCCCAGCGGGTTTCCTTCACCAAGGGCGCCCCTAAAGAAGTGTTGGAGAAATGCTCCTACATCTTCGACGGCGACAGGATCCGCCCGATGACCGAAAAGGACGTCAAGGCGGCGATGAACCAGAACGATGCCTATGCGCGGGACGGCCTTAGGGTTTTGGCCATGGCCTACCGCCTGCTCAGGAAAGACGACAAGTCCATACCAATCGCTTTGTCCGACTACACGCCGGAAATCATCGAGAAGGACATGGTCTTCGTTGGCCTTGAAGCCATGCAGGACCCCCCGCGCGACGGCATCAAGGAAGCCATCCGGGAATGCCATCGGGCCGGCATCAAGGTCATCATGGTAACGGGCGATTACGGCCTCACCGCCTTGGCAATCGCCAGGAAAATCGGCATCGTCGGTAGCGGCAAGGACGTCAGCATCATTACCGGCGCGGAACTATCCAATATGGACGACGATGCCCTAAAGGAGAAGCTGAAGGGCGAAGTCATATTCGCGAGGATGGCCCCGGAGCAGAAGTACCGGGTTGTCAGCAATCTCCAGGAACTAGGGGAGATAGTCGCGGTCACCGGGGACGGGGTGAACGACGCGCCGGCTTTGAAGAAGGCCGACATCGGAGTCGCCATGGGCATAACGGGCACCGACGTGGCCAAGGACGCCGCGGACATGATATTGACCGACGACAACTTCGCCTCCATCGTGAAGGCGATAAGGGAGGGCCGGACGGTCTATGACAACATCAAGAAGTTCATTACCTACATCTTCAATTCCAATATCCCGGAAGCCATTCCGTTCCTGCTGCCGACCCTTACCCTCAACATCGTTCCCCAGCCTCTTAGCATAATGGAGGTGCTCTTCATCGACCTCGGGACCGATTTGGTCCCTGCTTTGGGCCTCGGTTCCGAATTGCCGGATTCCTCCGTCATGGGAAAGAAGCCAAGAAGCAGGAACGAACACATAATCGATAGGAAACTGCTGGGAAGGGCGGGGATATACGGGATTTTTACCTCCGTTTTGGCCATGGGGGCCTATTTCCTCTTCAACTTGTTCGCCAGCATGGAACTCGGCATGCCGTTCACCTTGTTCGCCAATACCGGCGACATGAGCGACCTCTCTACCCAACTCTGGATGCAATCAACCGCGGTAGTCCTGATCGCCATCGTCTTTTGCCAGATCGGGATGGGCTTCAACTGCCGTACCTCGAGGGAATCGGTATTCCGGAAAGGGGCCTTCGGCAACCGTCTGCTCCTCGTCGGGCAGGCATTGGAGGTGGCACTGGTCCTCGGAGTCGCCGCGGTGCCTTGGATAAATAGCGAGGTCTTCCAGGCCGCCTTCCCGGTAATTTGGGAAATATGGCCGGTCTTGGCCGCCTTCCCCCTCGTTACCTTGTTGGCTGACGAACTGCGGAAGAAAATACTCCGCGGTAGGGAGACTAAAGATAATAAAATGAAAAAAGAGGTGGAGACGCTATGAAAGTAACCGTGATTGGCTGCGGAAGGCTGGGGTCGGCAATCGCCCTCGAGCTTTACCGCAAGGGCAACGATGTAACCGTCATCGATAAGGATCCCGATAGCTTTGCGCTTCTCGGCAGCGAGTTCAACGGGAACACGATAGTCGGTATCGGATTCGACAAGGAAGTGATGGCCGAAGCCGGGATCGAGTTCCAGGACGCGGTCATCGCCACGACCGACAGCGACGAGGTAAACGTCCTCGTGGGGAAGATCGCGAAGGACATATACATGGTTCCTTTGGTGGTGGCCCGTCTCTACGACCCCAGGAAAGCCAAGATATACGAAAGCCTCGGCATCAAGACCGTTTCCACGACCGGGTACGGCGTCGATAGGGCCATCGAACTGCTTAGCTACGAGAAAATGGACTCGGTTTGCCTTCTCGGGGCCAAAGGCGAAACGGAATTCGTGAGGATCCACGCGACAAGCACCGTCGAAGGGGTTAGCGCCAGTGAGCTTACTTCCATCGGCGAATGCGCCCTCATTTCGATAGTCAGGGGTAAGGATTCCTTCCTTCCAAGGCCGGAAGAGGTGGTGCGGACCGGGGACATCCTCTACTTCGCCGTGGACGTGTCCAAGAAGGCCAAGCTCAAGGCCTTGCTCGGAATATAGGAGGGCGTAAGGATGAAGGTAGTAATCATCGGCGGCGGACAGGTCGGTACCTACATGGCCGATCTGCTCGAGCGCAACAAATGCGGCTTCACCATCGTGGAAGAGGACCGCGCCCGCGTCAGGAAGCTAAGGGAAAAGTACGGGGAAGAACACGTCGTGCTCGGAAACGGCACCTCTCCCACCATCCTCGAATCGGCGGGTGTGGAGAAGGCCGACGTCGTCACCTGCGTCACCGGCTACGACGAAGTCAACCTCGTGGCCTCGACCATAGCCAAATTCGAGTTCCAGGCCCCGCGGGTCATTGCCCGCGTCAACAACCCCAGGAACTCCTGGCTATTCAACCTCGGCATGGGGGTCGATGCCTCGGTGAACCAGGCCGACATCATCTCCCACATGGTGGTCGAGGAAATGTCCATGAAATCCCTCATGACCCTCATGCAGCTAAGCCGGGGCGGGTATTCCATCATCCAGCTGACCGTGCAGGAAGACAGTTCGACCGTAGGCAAACCCATCAAGGACATCAAGCTCCCCTCTTCGTGCCTGATGATCGCGATTTACAGGGGAGAGACGATGCTGATTCCGCACGGAAGCACGACGATTTTCCCGGGCGACAAAATAATGCTCTTCAGCGATTCCAAGGCCCACGAGAAGCTGAACGAGCTCTTCGGCAGCACCAACGTATAGATACCTTCTTGTGTCAAGGACCCTATAGGGTCCTTTTTTTCGTACGATTGTAAAGAAAGAGGTTTTTTCCAACAAAAAACGCCTTTTCCTTAGTTATTGGGGTGAAAGGAAAAAACCAAAATGAAAAAGACAGCCCTATTGCTTCTCCCCATCGCCGCCGCCGGAGGACTACTTGCCTCCTGCAACCTCAATGCCGGAGGAAGTACCGTTTCCGGACTAGGTGGAACCGAGAACCCGCACAGCATCTATGCCTTCGAGGCCGCGACCTCGATCGGCCTGCTTAGCCAGGTGGGCGATGTTTCCCCGACCCTCAATGCCCTGAAGGCCAACGCCCAGACCGATCTTGGACAGGAAATCGCTTCCTATCTGCCGAGCGTTGAGGCCGCCTTGTTCGGGAGCGACATCCTTACCGGCATCGAAACCTTCCCAAGCGACCTTCCCGAATACGAGACCAAGATGGTCGTGACTTATTCCGACTCGGCCCTACTTTCCTCGAGTTTCACCATGTACTTCAACGAAACCGTCAAGGTCGACCACGACGACGATGACGAACCGTGGGAGCAGGAGGAAGAATCCTATATAGAGGGCATCGTCAAGATCGGCGAAAACAGCTTCCCTTTGCGGGGAGAGAAGGAGGTCGACGGCGACGAACTGGAAGTCGGATTCACCTACATGCTGTCCGAAAACACCTACATAAGCGTCCAGCAGGAAAAGGAGCAGGGCGAGACCGAATTCGAATACACGATTTACGAAAACGGCCGCAAAACCTATGACTATTCCCTGGAAGTAGAGGATAGGGAAGTGGAACTCAAGGTCCGCGACAAAGCCAATCTGAGCAACCTGACGATGGAGTTCTCGCTCTTCGAAAGGGACGGCACGACCTATATCAGGGCCGACATAGTCGCAAACGGCAGCAGGGAAAGCATCCTCTACCGGAAGGAAATACTCCAAAGCGGCGAAGTGTCCTACGTCGTCGTCGAATGAGTCTCACCGCAAAAATGAGCCCGCAGGGGCTCTTTTTTGCCAATTACGGCATCCTAGATTAAAATTAACGGCATGTTCGCGGTTAGAAAGAGCCTTCTCGCCACGTTCCTATCCTTCTTTTCGGTTGGCATCGCTATCGTCTTTGCCGCCGCTAGTTACCGCGACGTTTTGACCGTCCCCGAGTACGAAATAGAAAGCGGCCGCCCGGGTATAACCTTCATGCTGGCCGGGGACATCCACAACCATTCCGACGAGTTCGGCGACGGCTCGTCGGCTTCCGGATATCTCCGCCGGTATTGCCCGGATTATCTGTTTCTGACCGGCGATTTGATCGATTCCCACACGTCTTCTTTCGACTACATGGTTCCGATGCTGGAAGCCGCGGAGGAGATCGGCGCCGGCATTTATTACGTCCTGGGAAACCACGAAGGGGAACTCCCCGCCGGGCGGGTTGCCGAACTAAACGGCTTCCTAGAAGGATTCGGGGCGGTTAACGTCGAGAGCAAAACCGTAACGCTCCAGGAAGGATATACCCTGAGCGGCATCCTCGATCCGTCCATCCTTTTGGGAAGCGACGGATACTCGAAAGTCCAAGGCGAACTCGATAAGCTCGAAGGTACTTTCGACAAGGAGGACTTCAACATAGTCCTTTGCCACCAACCGGAATTCACCCTGCAGCTGTCCCAAGCCGGCTTCGACCTGGCCTTGAGCGGCCATACCCACGGGGGACAGGGGCAGATAGGGGACTATGCCCTGTTCAGCCATTCCGGATATTTCCACGGCCTATATACCCGGGGGTCCTTCGCGCACATAGTAACCGCGGGAATCGGGACCTCCTATTATTTGCCGGTGAGATTCTGCCAAACCGGCGAACTGCCGTTCGTGACCCTATCTTAGGAAGATAGATGGTGGTATAAACTTGTCCTCATGGAAGCGCCCGTCAAGGAAGCCAAAAAGGAAAAGAAGGACCTTGGTTGGGCCAAGTTCCTCATTTACATCGTCCTGATTCTGGGACTGACCGCGATTTCGCTTTTCTCCGCCCTCGACGGGCAGGTTGACGAGGTACTTTCCGCCATATCTTCCGCCGACCCTTGGTGGCTTCTGCTTATATTCGTCCTACTTGCCGTTTCCTATGCGATCGATTCCCTCGTGCTTTTGATCTTCTGCCGGCTCTATACCAGGCAATACGGATACGGAAGGGCCAGTGCCGTCATGGCGGTCGGTGCCTTCTATAACTGCGTGACTCCGGCCGCGAGCGGCGAGCAGGTCATGCAAGTCTATACCCTCAGGAAGCAGGGGATTTCGACGTCGAACGCCGCCTCCATCATGGTCATGTGGCTAATCATCTACCAAGTTGCCCTGGTCGTATTCGACGTCGTCGCCATCTGCGTCGAGTGGCAGACCATCGCCGGCCTCACCATGAACCTCTTCGGCTGGGAGTTCACGATGATACCGCTCATCGTGCTCGGCTTCGTCCTCAATATCGGCGTGACCGGCCTCATCTTCCTTATGAGCAACAGCCACCACTTCCATAATTTCATAACCGTCACCTGCGTCGGCGTTTTGGGCAGGATGAAGATACTGAAGAACCCCGACAAGACCCGGGAAAGCCTCAGGATGCAGGTGGAGAACTTCAAGATCGAACTCCGCCGCCTTCTGGCCAACATACCGGTAACGGTGCTGGTCTTCCTTCTCTTCATGATCAACTTCTTCATCCGTTATTCGTTGCCCTATTTCTGCGGGCTCGCCTTGGATGTCGTGCCCAACGAATCGCCCGCCCTGGCCTTTTTCGATGCCTCGTTCCTCAGCGCTTTCCACCAGATGGTGAGCGGCCTCATCCCGACCCCGGGCACCGCCGGGGCCTCGGAGCTGTTCTTCTCCAACGTCTTCCGCAACTACTATGGCGGCAGCGAAGCCAACATATCGGCCTGCCAGATCCTCTGGCGTTTCGCCACCTACCACGTGGTCCTCGTCATCTCCGGTTTCGTCGTGGCGTTTTACCGGGGGAAAGTGCCCGTCACCTTCCGCTACGCCAACCGGCAGACCTTCGTCAACCTGCAGCTCGAAACGTACGTGGAACGCAAGAAAGCGGTTGAGACCCTCTACCAAACCCGTCAGCTTTCCCGCAAATCCATCATAAAAAGCATGGAAAACAGCGACACGATGACCTACACGGGCGATGCCTACGGCCATTATAGGCTGGGCGACGATGACCTTGGGGAAAGCGGGAAACTGCCATGAGGATCGTCATTTTCAGCGATACCTTCCCGCCGGAGATAAACGGGGTGGCTACCAGCTGCCGCAATCTCATGGACACCCTTCTTGCCCACGGACAGGAAGTCATAACCGTCACGACCAACCCCTTTTCCAACCAATTCAGTTTCATCGACGGGATAATCCGGGTTCCCGGAATCGAGATGAAGAAACTCTACGGCTACCGGGCCGCGGGTTTTTATAGCCAGAAGGCGATGGCGATCATCCGGAAATTCAGGCCGGACATCTGCCATATCCAGCACGATGCCGGCATCGGGCAGTTCGGCTATATAGTCTCCGATATCCTTCATGTCCCTTCCGTAACGACCTTCCACACGGCCTACGAGGACTATACCTACTACGCCACGAAGGGCCATTTCGACCGCTTCGCCAAAAACGCGGTACGGGTCTATTTCCGTTTCATTTCCCGCCGGGCCGACGAACTCGTCACCCCCAGCGAAAAGACGAAGGAGTACATGCGTTCCATCGGGGTGGACAAATACATATCCGTCGTCCCGACCGGGATCGATTTCTCCGCCTTCGACAGAAACAACATCGATAGGGCGGAAGTGGAGAAGATCCGCGATTCCCTGCAGCTGCCCAGGGACAAGAAACTCCTCATTTTCCTCGGGCGCGTGGCCAAGGAGAAGTCGATCGACGTGCTTCTCAGGGGCTATGCGAACTACGTCAAAAGGAACCCCGATAACGCTACCCATTTCCTCGTCGTCGGCGGAGGGCCCGCCCTCGAGGACCTCAAGGCCCTGGCCGCCGAGCTCGGGATTTCGGACGAGGTTACCTTCGCGGGTCCGGTTAAACCCGACCGCGTTCCCCTGTACTATGCCCTCGCGGACATATTCCTTTCCGCCTCGATTACCGAGACGCAGGGACTAACCTTCATGGAAGCGATGGCCTCGAGGCTCGTGCTTTTGATCCGTTACGACGATGCCTTGGCGAAGACCGTTTCCGACGGGGAGTCCGGCTTCTTTTTCCAAGGGGAGGAGGATTTCGCCGTCAAGCTCGAGGGACTATTGGCCCTAAGCGGACCTACATTGGAGGGGATACTCGACAAGGCAGGCGAATCGCTTGAGCCCTATAGCCTCGACCGCTTCGCTTCCTCGATCATGGAGGTTTACGGGCGTGCCATCCGGAAAAACTGGTGACAAGGTCCTCTACGTCGGGGTAAGGAAATCCGCCGTCGAGGTCTACATGGAATCGGGCGAGGTTTTCAGGATGTCCCCGGATACCTATTCGGGTTTTTACCTTTACAAGGGCAAGGAAGTAAGCCGCGGGGAGCTCAAGGAGATGGCGAAAGCCGTAAAGGAAGAAAAGGCCAAGAACTACGCGCTGAACTACGTGACCCGGGGCAACCGTTCCAAAAAGGAAACCTACGAGGCCCTCGTCCGCAAGGGCAACGACAAAAAGACGTCCTACCGTCTGTCTCAGGAGATGGAAGAGCTCGGCTTGATAAACGAAAAGGACCTGGCCGAGCAGCTGATAGACCAATATGCGTCGACCGGTCACGGGAAGGCCTATATCGGCCGCAAGCTCGCCGAAAAGGGTTTGCCCGAGCAAGACGTCGAAATCGACGCCGAGGCCCTCCAAAACGCCTTCCAAGCCCTAAATCGGAGGTATTCCCGGGTTCCTTTGTTCAAAAGGAAGGCGAAAGTGCAGGACGCCTTGCTCAGAAGGGGGTATTCCCATTCGGAAATAGAACCGTTGATAGCAAGCATCGGGAACACGGAATCGCAGGACGAAGAAGACCGGGAATCCCTAGTTAGGGAAGGCAAAAGGCTGATAAGCCGCCTCGCGCAAGGCTATAATTGGAAATCGGAAAGGCCGAAGATATACGCTGCCCTTATCCGGAAGGGATACCAAAGCGGCGACGTCCTGGCCTTTTTGGAGGAAATGGATGAAACTCATTAGCAAATTCGAGGACGGCGACCACATCGATTCGCAGTTTTTGGTCTCCAGCGTGGCCCGCTGCGTCTCCAACAACGGCCGTCCCTATCTCAACCTGACGCTTCAGGATTCCAGCGGAACCATCGCCGGGAAGCGCTGGGACATCGAACCCCGGGACGAGGAAATCCTTTCCGCCGGAAGCGTCGTATCGCTTGCCGGGGACGTGCTCGACTACAAGGGGACCCTGCAGTTCAAGATAACCGCGGTTAGGGAACTGGACCAATCGCTCGTCGACATCACGAGGTTTGCCCTTCCTTGCCCGGTGAAGCCCGAGATTTTGATCGGTAAGCTCGACAATTACCTCGGTTCCCTCAAGGAGGGCCCTCTGAAAAGACTCGTCACCGCTTTGATCGCCGATAACCGGGAGTCCTATACGACCCACCCCGCCGCGGTTAAGAACCACCATAACTGCCTGAACGGGCTTTTGTACCACTCCATCCGCATGGCCGACCTCTCCGTCCAGATATCCTCGCTTTACCCCAAGCTTGACCGCGATTTGCTTCTTTGCGGCTGCCTCGTCCACGATATCGGCAAGATCGAGGAACTAAGCGGTCCGATCACCACCCACTACACGGACGAAGGGAAATTGCTCGGCCATATCGTCATTGGGGACGCGATGATAGCCGAAAAGGCCAAGGAATTGGGAATCGAGAAAGACGAATCCGTCCTCTGCCTGAGGCATATGGTGCTCAGCCACCACGGAAAGCCCGAATTCGGCAGCCCCGTCCGTCCGATGACCAGGGAAGCCTACGCCCTTTCCGTCATCGACGATTTCGACGCGAAGATGGACGTGCTGGACAAAGCCCTCTACGGTCTCGAACCCGATAGTTGGACCCAACGAATCTACGCGATGGACGACGGTTATTTCTTCAAGCCCAACATAAAATAGCAAAAGAAAAGGCCATCTCGGGAACGATAGGCTATTCCCTAATGGCCTTAGACGTCCTGGTCCCTGAAGGGGGATCTAATCCGTATCGCAATGACTCGTCGCGCGGGGGACCGGACGTTTCCTACACCCGCAATTTAAAAGAAGGGAAGGGTCTTGTCAAACCCCCTCCCTTTTTACATTTGCCTTTTGCCTAATGGCAAAAACGTTACAGGCCCTCCTTCAAGGTAAGCGCGATCTTCGGGAGGTCTTCCTGGTTTTCCCGGTTTTTCATCGTTATCTGGAAGCCGCCTTCGCCCTTTATGTAGCGCGGTATGACGTGGACGTGGAAGTGGGGGACGGATTGCCCGGCGCATTCGCCGGCGTTGGTAAGGATATTGACCCCCTTGGCCCCGAGTACCGCCTCCATCGCCTGGGCGATGCGCTGGGCCACGTCGTAGACCTTGTGGAGGGTGTCCTTCGGCGTGTCGAGCATCGATTCGTAATGCTTTTTGGGCATCACCAACGTATGGCCCTTCGTGGCTTGGCTGATGTCGAGAATCGCCAAGACGTCGTCGTCTTCGTAGACGCGGGTGGAAGGTATTTCCCCGTCGATAATCCTGCAGAATACGTCTTTCATAGTTCTCCTATTAACAAATCATTCAAAAAGGGATGGGGCTTTTACCCCATCCCAATTATAAACCCGCGGTGGGTTAATCGTTGAAGAGTCCGGCGAAAGTGGACTTGAAGTAGTCGTAGACGTCGTCGTCGTGGAAGGAGATGGCCATCTGTTCCACGTAATACTGGTTGGCCGAACTGACGTAGGTGTCGTTGCTAGAAAGGGTGTAGGCAACTTCCCTGGCGATGTTGTCGAGATAGAGCGCATCGTCGGAATGCTTGGGCATGTTGGCGTAGCTCTGGTCGTTGGTTTCGCTCAGTTTGGCCGTCTTGACGGCTTCGTCGACCTTGACGATGTACCAGTTGCCGGCATCGGTAACGACGTAGGGAGTTTCGTCCCCGGATTCGTAGTTGGCGGGTACGAGATAGTAGTTTCCTCCCCTATACCAACCGTAATCCATGTCGAGGTCGTCGACGTAGGCATCGCCATCTTCGGTCAGGTTGAAGTCGACTTCGTTAGCGACATTCATGCGGAAGAGCCTAGTTTGCATGGCCGAGGGGATGGTGTCGCTCGGGAGGCCGGTGGAAGTGTACCATCCGTGGGTGGTATGGCTTTCGGCCACGAGGTCCTGGTACTTGATCATGAACCCGATTTCCGGGGCGTAGGCACCGTTGCCGGTGAAGTCGTTGCGGATCGTGTCGTCGTCGCTGTAACGGCTTTCGGTCAGTTTCAGGTAGTCGTCGTAGATCTTGCCTAGGGAAGACTCGTGGTAGTAGGTGGTTTCCCCTCCGTCCGGGTCGAGCGGATCGCTAGAAATCGTACCGGTGGTCCAGTCGGCCTGCTCGTAGATGGCTTCCGCGAGGGCTGCCCCGGTAGCATCGCTTCCGGCATCGTAGGTTCCCTTGTAAAGGGAAGAGAGGAACTCGAAACCGTATGTATTGGCATCGACCGTGGTGCCGGCATTGTCCTCTTCGTAGCCCCCGTTTATCACGAGGTCGCTATAGGCATCCATGAGGTTGCGGGTAGCGTAGACGTAATTCGGGTCGCTGTTGTTGGCGAGGTTGATGATGTCGACCTTGCGGGCGTAGCTCAGTCCGAGGGCCCTGTAGTTCTCCTCGATGAGGTACTGGCTCGTAAGAAGGCTACGGTAGATGGTCGGCAGAACCGCCACTTCGATGTAGGGCTGGTAGCGGTCGAGAATGTTTCCGAAATAGCCGTTTGTCCCGACGAGGGTATCGTCGACGCCCAAGGTCCCTTCCTCGAGGCGGATGGAACCATCGACCAGCTTCCTATTGAAGTCGGTCGACTCCACTTCCGGCAAGTCGTAGTATTCGGCAATCCGGGCATCGTAGAATTCTTCCTCCTCGAAAACCTTGCGGTTCTGGTAGGTTTCGTCCTGGACGTAGCCAAGGAAGACTTCTTCGAGGCGCATGACGATGCTGCGGTACATGGCCTTGACCTTTTCGGCGTTGCCGCCGTAGACCTCGTAGGTATCGGCAATGGCTTGGAGCATCGTTTCATCGTTGCCGAGGACGGCGTTTTTGAGGCTAGCGGCCCCTTCTTCGCCGTAGAAGTTTCCGAACATCGTGGTGGCGTAACGGTAGAGAACGTTATTGAGGACGGTCTCGGAATTGGTATCGCCGGGGACGACGACGGCATCGTAGATTTCCTTCATCTGGTTGTTCACGATGTCCTTGAGGTTGAGGATGTTCTGGTAGTATTCGGCATCGGTCGGGCGTGCTTCGACGGTGTTGCAGGCGCCGAGCATCAGGGCCGAGGCCGCTATGGTGACGGCCAGGCCGCCCAGTTTCTTCTTAGTTAGCATAGTAGCAGACTCCTCCTTCCGTCCAATCGCTTCCGGTATGGGTGCCGTAACCGATGGCACAGCGTTCCGGAACAAGGTACGGACGTCCGTTGGTGACGCCCCCGTTTTCGTCGTAGCCGACGCTGCGCATGGAGTTCTGAGCGGTAAGGAGTTCCGCATAGGTGCTCCAGGCATCTTTGAGGGCCTCGAAGTCATCGTCTTCGGCCGAGGTGCGGCGCAGACGGATGTAGCGCTGCATGTCGCTTTCCAGCTTGCTGTCGAGGAAGGTGATCTTGGCACCCTCTTCGGTTCCTTCTTCCATTAGTTGCTGGAAGATGTAGGTGGAAATGGCGTCGCTATAGCCCTGGATGGCGCTACGGATGGTGGAAACGCGGGACGTCTGGTTGTTGTCGCTGCTTCCGCCGGTAACGGTCTGGGTGTTGAAGTTGACGTAGGTGTTGAGGTCGTTGCCTTCGCTGTCCTCCGGATAGGAGGATTCGGCGGTGGTATGGAGGGTATAGTACTCGCTCAGGTCGGCTACGCCGTCGGTCTTCTGTGAATTGACGGTGACCTTGCCGTCCGCGATGGAAGAGCCGTACTGGCTAAGGCCGCTGCGCTCAATGACTATGAAGTGGATGCCGCTATAATCGCTGGTACCGGCACGGACGGCCAATATGATCTGGCCGGATTCGTTGGTCAGAACGTTATGTCCGAACTGGGGCAAGACATCGGTGGTGTCGTACTGGAATCCCGGGAGGGCACCGAAAGTCGCGCTGTATTCGCCGTCTTTGGCGTCCGCGCTGATGCTACCGTTGTTGTAGGCGATGTCGTTCGGCGTGATGACGCAGACGTTGTGCTTGTTGAAGTACTTGTTGAATATGATGTTGCGGGGATAAGTGGTGGCGATTCCTTCATTTACGAGTTGGTCATTATCATCGCGGTCGATGTCCGCGGTCTTGGCCAAGGCGACGGCAGCGCCGTAGGGGATGGTCCCGATGCCGCTCGATACGCTGTTTATCTCGGCATCGTAGTCTTCTCCGTGGGCAAAGAAGGCGTTGATCGTCGTTTCGGAGGAACCGTAACCGACGGTCTGGTCTTCGTCCACGTCGGCTTGGCTGGTCGCTTCTTGGGTAAGCCCCGGGGTGATCTTGTAGACGTACTTACGGCCGAATTCGGTCGTGGTCGTTTCCTTGTTATATAAGGATTCGTAGGCGTATATGCCAAGGCGGAATTCGTTGACGAAGCTGTCCGGCATGATGCCGAGATCGCCGTAGCGTACGGCGCTAGTTTCGTCATCGCTCTGGGTATTGGCAATCTGGCCGAAGGTCTGCCTGCGAGTGGCGGGAGTCTGGTTGCCGCTATCGCCGGCAAGGGAGAATACCGCGGTCGAAAGGGCCTTGGCATCGTCCTCGGTTATTTCGCCGGTAACGAAGTCGGTATAGGATGCGGAAACATTGATAAGCACGTGGCGGACGTGGTAGGGGATGGTTTCCTTTATCCAGCCGTTGTTCCCGTCGCCGTATTCTTCGGATTCCGGGAAGATGGGGTCAGTACCGTCCAGCCCTTCGGCGCTGCCGTCCCTGATGGCAGCGATGTTATCGGCGTAGAAGTCGGTCTCGAATGTACCCTTTTCTCCGACAAAGTCGTTTTCGCCGGTCCCGGTGCCGTTATAGATGTAATACTCGAGAAGTTCGTCGATGTTTTCCACCGAGTGGCTATCGAGTATCGACTGCAGTTCGGCTTCATAGGTCGTGCCGTTGCTTGCGGCGTTGTTCTGGGCCGTTTCCATATCGCTTTGGACGGCGTTTTGGGCATTGTTGAGGATGTTCTGATAAACGGTCGCCTGGGCAGGGGTGCTGTAATACTTGCGGATCAACACCTCGTAGATCTTGTCGAATTGGGTCGACAAGGCCGAGCCGTTGGCTTGGTAGTCGCGCAGCAGTTCCTCAGCCGTATAACCGACGACATTGCCGTTGCTGTCGGTATAGGTCAGGATATTGCCCCCATTGTTCGGGGTGGCGCCGTTGCACCCGGTTAGGGCAAGGGCTCCGACGAAGGCTCCAAGCACCGCGATCGCTTTGATTTTCGTTTTCATATGCGGGGATGCTCCTCCAAAATAAAACCAACCTTTCAAAGTTGCGTAGTAAGTCTATTCTCTAAAGAGAATCGTTGCAACAAGCAAAAAGGTCCGTCACCGGCAGCCTCCGACCGTATCGTTTGCGCCCCCATGCGGTCGCGTATACAATGGCGTCCGGAAAAGGGAAAACATGTCCAAAATAGTTATCAACAACCTAACCGCCGGGATAAGCGGCAAGCACATACTGAAAGGGCTGAACCTGACCGTCGACAGCGCCGACATACTGGCCGTCTTGGGCCCCAACGGCCACGGGAAATCGACCCTTCTCGGGGTGCTTATGGGAAACCCCCGTTACAAGGTCTATGGCGGAAGCGTGGAACTCGACGGGGAAGATCTTTTGGCCTTGTCCCCGGACGAACGCTCTAAACGGGGACTATTTCTGGCGATGCAGAACCCGAGCGAAATTCCCGGACTCAACTCCGCGGACTTCTACAAAGCCGCGGTCAATGCCCATAGGGAAAAGCCTTTGGCTTTCTTCGAATGGTACAAAATGCTGCAGGAGGCCTATAGGGAAATCGGCATCCCCTTGGAAATGAGCAAGAGGAACCTGAACGAGGGCTTTTCGGGCGGGGAGAAGAAGCGCAACGAGATCCTGCAGATGATTTTGCTAAATCCGAAATTCGCCTTCCTCGACGAAATAGATTCCGGTCTCGACGTCGACGCGATGAACGTGGTTGCCAAAGCGATAAACAAGCAGCGGGAAAAGGGAACGGGTCTAGTGATCGTGTCCCATTACGAACGACTTTTCGAGATGGTAAAGCCGACGAAAACCGCGGTCATAATAGACGGAAAGGTCGCCGTTACCGGCGGTCCGGAACTTGCTTCCAGGATCGACAGGGAAGGCTACGAATGGATCAAAGACGAACTCGGAATCAGCATCGAAAAGTCCGACGAGCGCCCCATGAATTCGGTTTCGATCGGTGCCTGCGCCACCAAGGTGGGCGTCAATGGAAAATAAGGTCGTCTTCGGAAACCTTCCCGAATCTTTGGCCTATGAGGTCAAGGAGGGGGAGGCGGTCCGCCTTCTTCTAGCAACTATCGGCGAGGAAAAATCCTCGCATATCGATTTGAAAATCGCGCAAAACGCCTCCGTTGAGCTGGCTTTTGCCTCTTTCGGACACGGTGATTCCAAAATCGAAATCACCGCAAGCCTTTCTAAAGGCGCTAGGTTCAACGCCCATGTCGCTTCGATTTCGAGCGGAGGATCGCACAAGGAAATTTACGTCTCGGCCATTCACGAACAGTCCTTTTCCAACGCCCTATGCCAAAGCTATGGCATCGTGGCGGAGAAGTCGTCTCTCGTCCTTTCCGGTACCGGCCATATAAAGCATGGTGCCAAGAAGTCGAAGACCAGGCAGGAAGCACGTATCATAGTCTTCGACAAAGGCTGCAAGGCGAATGCGTCGCCAATCCTCAAGATCGACGAAAACGACGTTGACGCCAGCCATGCTTCCGCCGAAGGAAGGATATCGGAAGACCATCTTTTCTACCTGCTTAGCCGCGGAATCAGCGAACACGATGCCAGAAAACTCATCGTGTACGGTTACCTTTCGCCGGTTTTGGAATATTTCCAGATGAAGGAAAAAGAACTCCTTTCCGCCGAAATAGAAAGGAGCGTCAAATGATAGATCCCTACAAATTGCGCGCCGATTTCCCGATGTTCGTCAACAAAGTGACGATGCAGGGAAAACCGCTGATTTGGCTCGACAATGCCTCGACCACCTTCAAGCCCTATCCGGTAATCAAGGCGGTCGAAAACTACTACACCCACGAGACGAGCAACTCGCACCGTGGCGACTACGACCTCTGCTTCAAGATGGACCAGGAAGTCGAAAGGACCAGGGAAGCCGTCCAACGTTTCATCAATGCAAGGCGGAGCGAGGAAATAGTCTTTACCAGCGGAACGACCGCTTCGCTTAACCTCCTTGCCTTCGGCTATGGGGCTAAACACCTTCGGGAAGGCGACGAGATTCTTCTGACCGAAGCCGAACACGCAAGTAACGTATTGCCGTGGTACAAAGTCAAAGAAATGACCGGTGCCCACGTCGGCTTCATACCCCTTGATACCGATGGAACGCTTACGGTCGACAACGTTTTAAAGGCGATAACGCCGAATACGAAGCTTGTTTCCATCGCCGAAGTAACCAATGTCTTAGCCTATCAGGCCCCGATAAAGGAAATAGCGAAGATATGCCATGAACGCGGCATTTTATTGGCGGTTGACGGAGCCCAGTCCGTTCCCCATAAGAAAACAGATGTCCAAGATAGCGATATAGATTTTTTGAGTTTTTCCGGCCATAAGCTCTGCGGTCCGACCGGCATCGGCGTCCTCTATGGCAAATACGACCTGCTTGCCCAAATGGATCCTTTCATGACCGGCGGCGGCAATAACGCGAAGTTCGACATGTGCGGAGATGCCTCTTACCTTGCTCCTCCGATGCGTTTCGAAGCCGGTACGCAGAACCTCGAGGGCATAATCGGCCTGCGGGCCGCAATCGAGTACATTTCCTCCATCGGCCTTGAAGACATAGAGGCTTACGAGACCGAACTTAAGCGATATGCCGTCGATAAAATCGCCGAAACGGGCAACGCCATTATCTACAATGCCGGCAGCAGCGGGCCGATTCTCACCTTCAACGTCAAGGACGTCTTTGCCCAGGATGCCGCGACCTATTTCAATTCCAAAGGCATAGCCGTCCGCAGCGGACAGCACTGCGCGAAGATACTCATGGATTTTCTCAAGACCGTTGCTACGGTCAGGGCTTCCTTCTACTTCTACAACACGAAGGAGGACATAGACGCCTTGGCCGACGCAGTTAGACACGGAAAGGAGTTCCTCGATGCCTACTTTTGATTTGGACCCGATGATGATGCGGGAAATAATAATGGACCATTATGCCAATCCGCGGCACTTCGGGGTCCCGGCCGATTTGGCCGGCTACGAAAAGGTTCATGCCGACAGCGACAACTGCATCGACGATTTCGATTTGTTTTTGAAATACGCCGGCGGCAAGGTAGTCGACGCGATGTTCAGCGGCGTGGCCTGCACGATTTCCAAGGCTTCTACCGACATTCTCTGTGATTTGCTCATCGGCAAGAACAAGGAAGAGGCCCTCTATTCGATAGAACAGTTCATGCACATGATCCGCGAAGAACATTACGATGCGGAAAACCTCGGCGAGGCCTGCGCTTTCAAAAACACCGGCAAACAGGCGGGACGTATCCACTGTGCCACCATGGGATGGACTAGCATGGAAGGAATGTTAAAAGGGGAGAAGCTATGAGCGGCTACAAGCCAAACGGGGAATACGCCTACGATTTCAAGACCAAGGCCGACGAACTGTACACGACCGGCAAGGGGCTAAACGAAAACGTCGTCAGGGCGATAAGCGCCGCCAAACACGAACCCGAGTGGATGCTGGAATTCCGCCTCAAGAGCCTCAAGGCCTTCGAAAGCATGGCTCTTCCCAAGTTCGGTCCTTCTTTGGAGGACATCGATTTCCAGAGCTATACCTATTTCAAACGCAACGTCAGGGAAGAGGAAAATTCCTGGGATGCCGTGCCCTCCGAAATCAAGAAGACCTTCGAGAGACTGGGAATCCCCGAGGCCGAGCAAAAATACCTTTCCGGCGTATCCACACAGTTCGAAAGCGAGGTCGTTTACCACAACATGCTGGAAGAGGTCGAAAGCAAGGGCGTCATCTTCCTTTCGACCGACATGGCCCTGCAGACCTGCCCGGATTTGTTCCGGAAATATTTCGGCAAAGTCGTCCCTTATATGGACAACAAGTTCACCGCTTTAAACGGCGCCGTTTGGTCGGGGGGAAGTTTTATCTACGTCCCGAAAGGCGTGAAACTCGACAAGCCTTTGCAGAGTTATTTCCGCATCAATTCGGAAAAAACCGGCCAGTTCGAACGGACTTTGATAATCGTGGACGAAGGTGCCGACGTCCATTACGTGGAGGGATGCACCGCTCCTATTTATTCAAAGGAGAGCCTCCATGCCGCGGTCGTGGAAATATACATCGCCAAGGGAGGACGCTGCCGTTATTCCACCGTCCAGAACTGGAGCAACAACATCGTTAACCTGGTGACAAAGCGGGCCTATGTCGAAGAAGACGGACTCATGGAATGGATCGACGGGAACATCGGCAGCCAATTGAACATGAAGTACCCCGGCTGTATCTTGGCCGGAGACCGCGCAAAAGGGACCTGCATTTCGATTGCCGTGGCCAATAAAGGCCAGTACCAGGATGCCGGTGCCAGGATGATCCATTTGGGGAAAGATACTTCGAGCACCATAATAAGCAAGTCCATCGTCCATGGTGGCGGCGTTGCCAACTACCGGGGCACCGTCCGCGTCCATCCCGGAGCCACCAATTCCAAGGCCCACGTCGAATGCGATACCCTCATTTTGGACGATATTTCGAGGAGCGACACCCTTCCGAAAAACGAGATACTGAATGACGAATCCTTCATCGAACACGAAGCCACGGTTTCGCGTATCAACGAAGACCAGCTCTTCTACCTGATGAGCCGCGGAATAAGCCAACAGGATGCCACGCAGATGATCGTCATGGGATTCATCGAGCCCTTCAGCCGCGAACTCCCGATGGAATACGCCGTCGAATTGAACCAGCTTATCAAGCTGGATATGTCGGGATCGATCGGCTAATGGACGCCGACGTAGTAGTTATCGGAGGGGGACACGCCGGGATAGAGGCGGCCTTTGCGGCCGCCCATCTCGGGAAGAAGGTCATACTTCTTAGCCTCGATAGGAAAATGATCGGCAATACCCCGTGCAATCCCCATATCGGGGGAAGCGCCAAAGGAGTCGTCGTTAGGGAAATAGACGCGCTCGGTGGAATGATGGGCATTTTCGCCGACCACGACCCTCTCCAGATAAAAATGCTCAATACCGCCAAAGGACCCGGTGTACAGTGCCTAAGGGCCCAAGTGGACAAACTCGGCTACCCCGCCTATGTCCAGGAATGCCTTTCCAAAGAGCCAAACATCGAAGTTCTCGAGGAGGAAGCCGTTGATTTTATCCACGATTCCGCCAGGGTGTCCGGTGTCATATTGAAAAGCGGGAAAATACTAAATTGCCGTGCCGTTATAGTTACAACCGGAACATACATGGATTCCCGGGTTATCCGGGGGCCGGAAGTCTATAAAATGGGCCCGGACGGCGTTAAGGCTTCGGTAGGTCTCTCCGAAAGCCTCAGGGCCCTGGGAATATCGACCTTCCGCCTCAAGACCGGCACTCCGCCGAGGATCGACAAGAACTCAATCGACTTTTCGAAAGGACAAATAGAACCCGGCGAGGAAGGATACCTTAGTTTCTCGTATCTCACCGAGAGGTATATCGGACTCGACGGCCAATTGCCGTGCCATTTGATTTACACAACCCCGCAGACATTGGATATCATTCGCGGAAATATCGAGGAGTCCGCACTATATAACGGATCCATTACGGCCGTTGGACCGCGCTATTGCCCTTCAATCGAAAGCAAGGTAATGCGCTTTGGCGACAAAGAACGACATCAGTTGTTCCTCGAGCCGGAAACCCGAGACGGGAATTCGATTTACCTACAAGGTTTCTCGACGGCTTTCCCCCGTGAGATCCAGGAACGGCTCGTCCATTCCCTACCCGGCCTAGAAGAGGCGAAGATACTCAAGTACGCCTATCAGATAGAGTACGATGCCATAAGTCCTTTCCAGTTCGATGCTTCCCTTAAATTCAAGGCATATGACGGCTTGTATGGAGCCGGACAGATTTTGGGCACCTCCGGCTACGAGGAAGCCGCCGGGCTCGGCTTGATGGCCGGGATAAACGCCTGCCGGGCAATGGACGGCCGGCCCCCGGTTGTCCTAAGACGTGACCAAAGCTATATCGGAGTAATGATCGACGACCTCGTGAGCAAGGGAACCCAAGAGCCTTACCGCCTTCTTTCCAGCCGGGCCGAATACCGTCTGCTTTTGAGACACGACAACGCCGATAGAAGGCTTACCCCGATTGCCATCGATATAGGCCTGGCTTCCGAAAAGAGGAAAGCCCGCTTCCAAAAGGACGCGGAAGACTTCGCCAAAGCCAAGGACATCTTGTCCAAGTCCACCATTTCTCCGGGCGCGGGCCTTAACCGCATCTTAGATGCCGCCGGTTATCCGAAATCGGAAAAAGGCTTTCGGGCCAATGTACTTTTAAAGCGACCGGGCATTTCAATCTTTAATATTCAAAAGGAAATTCCAGCGCTCGATAGTCTCGGGGCAAGGCACAACACGCTTAGGGAACTCGAGACCGAAACCAAATACGAAGGCTATATAAGAATGGCCAAAGAAGACGCCGAACGCCTGAGGAAGTCCGAAGCCGTAGCCCTGCCAAAGGATATCGATTATGCTTCTATACAAGGCCTGCGCCTCGAGGCGAGGGAAAAGCTTAAGGCCGTCAGGCCGTTCACCCTGGGCCAGGCAGAACGCATCCCGGGCGTCAATCCCGCCGATTGCGCGGCCCTCCTTCTATATATAAAGAAAATAGGAAAATGAATTTTGAAGACATCGCTTCCATATTTCCCAAGGCCGAACGCGTGGATCTTTTGAAGAGACATCTGGAATTGGTGCTGGAAGCCAATCAGGTGACCAATCTAACCGCCATCCGCGATTTTGGCGAGGGTGTTATCAAACACGTTTACGATTGCCTATTGCCTTTAAAATACGTCGATATTTCCAATAGCCGCGTACTTGATATCGGATCAGGTGCCGGTTTCCCCGGGCTGGTATTTGCCATTGCCGTCCCAAGCGCCCAAGTCAGCCTTGTCGAGAGCAACGGAAAGAAAGCCCGCTTTCTAAATCATGCCATCGGGGAACTTCGGCTTAACAATGCCAAGGTCATTTTGAAAAGGGCCGAAGACCTCCTGGACAGAGAGAGCTACGACTTCGTTACCGCCCGGGCCGTCGGCTCCTTGAATTCGTTACTTGAAATCGCCGCGCCGTTACTCCGGGTAGGCGGTTGCTTTATTTCGATGAGGGGCCATGGAGGGGACGACGATTTGGCCAAAGCCTGCCATGCAATCAAGGTACTCGGATTGAAAGAAGGGGAGACCCACAAAGAGGAACTGCCCGAAAACGCGGGAACGAGATTCATTTCCCTCGCATATAAGGAAAGGAAGACGCCCGCTCGCTACCCGCGCCCCTATAGCGAAATTTCTTCGAAGCCCCTTTAGGGTTTCGGGATAGACGCGGATAATTAGCGATATATGAGCCGCTGCATCGCCATCGCCAACCAAAAAGGCGGAGTCGGGAAGACCACGACTGCCGTAAACCTTTCCTGCGCCCTTTCGAAACTGGGCAAGAAGGTATGCTTAATCGACATGGATCCCCAGGGCAACGCGGGCAGATCCTATGGCCTAGACGTTACCGGCATCGAGGCTACGACCTTCGAATTGCTTAGCAAAGAGAAAGGCCTTGACGGGTTGGCGATACTGGACAAGAACAGCGGCGTCTATATCGTCCCGAGCAATCTGCGCCTCGCCTCCTACGACCCCAAGTCATATGGCGATGCCGCACCTTTTTCGAGGCTAAGGGAAGCCATCGAGCCCTTTAGGAACGACTTCGACTATTTCATTCTGGACTGTCCCCCTTCGCTGGGGTTGCTCAACATCAACGCCTTGGTTGCCGCCGATTCGGTCATAATCCCGGTCCAATGCGAGTACTTCGCGATGGAAGCGGTGGCCGCCATTTTGTCTTCGATTGCCCAAATACAGAGGAGCTACAACGCGTCTCTTCGGATCGAAGGGCTTCTGCTTACCATGTTCGACCCGCGCACGAAACTCGGGATCGAAGTCATGCAGGAAATCAAATCCATGTTCAAGGAAACGACCTTTGCCGCTATAGTCCCGCGGAACATTTCGGTCGCCGAAGCGGTCATGCGCGGTGAACCCGTGACCAACTGGAGGCCGAGTGCCCAAGGGTCGTTGGCCTATTTTGCCTTGGCTAGGGAAGTAATCGAGCATGAAGGAAACTAAAGCGAAGCGGAATCCGTCACTTTCCTCATTAATGAGGAAGTTCGCCCGCAACGACGTAATCGCGGAGCTGGAAAAGGAATACCAGAACGACGGAGGCCGCCTTCTGCCGTTATCTTCCATCGACGACAACAAAGTCGTGAGGTCGGTCAGACCCAGCAAAAGCTCGACCGAACACTTCGCAAAGGGTATTTCCGAAAGGGGGCTGTACAACCCGCTGGTGGTTAGGCCAAGCTACGGACGCTACGAGTTGATACTCGGAAGGAAGCGCTATTACGGCGCCAGGCTCGCCGGCCTAAGCGAGGTTCCCTGCGTGATCACGGAAAAAGACGACGAGGAAACGCTTCTCATGCTTCTCGCCGATATCCGCGACCAAAAGGACTCCAACGTCGTGGAAATGGCTCTCGTCTACCAGGCCTTGAGCCGGGAATTCGGCTATTCCCAGCAGACCCTCTCTTCCCTTAGCCATGCTTCTAGGTCGCAGGTTACCAACATCCTCAGGCTGCTGAAGCTTCCCGAACCGGTCCTCAGGATGATCGCCGACGGGAAATTGACCTACGGGCATGCCAGAAGCCTCGTGCCTCTAGCCTATAACGACTGCCTCGACCTCGCGGAGATGGCCGCCGGGAGGGGCCTATCCGTCCGCGAAACCGAGGAAAGGGCCAAGTCCCTCCTCAACCCCGGGGAAGAACTGAACGATCTGGGGAGGCTCGCCCGGTCGGTCGGGGCCCTTTCCATCGAAGAAGGGGTCACCCACATCGTGTTCGACTTCTCTAGCGAAAAGAAGAAATCCGATTTCCTGAAGCTTTTGGGAAAACTCTCTTCCGACTAGTTTCTCCTGCCCGAACACTTCCCTTAGGATATAATTCTCCCATGGCCGAAAACTCCCTTAGCATCACCATCGAAGGACTAAAGGAGTTTACATATGTAAACTACCAGGCCGAAATGGAACTGAAGCGCGTCTCCGGGAATAACCGGCAGAACGCCTTTTCCTTCCTCAGGTCGGTAACCGTCGAAAACAAATCCGCGGTCGATATAAGGGAAGTCGATTTGCTTATATCGTCCTCCTTTCCCGGCATCGAAATCGCCCCGGTCCACCTGTCCTTGCTGGAGCAGGGGAAGAAGACCCTCATCGCTTCCTTTTCGATATTCGTTAAGGCACTAGAACTCTATTCCCTTAGCGAGGCGGTGGAAGAAACCCTGAGCTTCGAAATAGTCGATGCCGGGGGGAATGTCCTTTCGAGCAAGGCCTACGGCCTCAAACTGATGCCGATCGAGGAGTCGGCCTCCGAGATGCGGATTCCGGAAATACTCGCGAGTTTCGTGACCCCAAACGACGACGAAGTAAGGAAGATAGTCGCCGCCGCCGCGGAGGAACTTAGGGAAAAGACCGGAAGGGACGGTTTTTACGGCTACCAGTACCACGACCCGAACATGGTCTACGAGGAACTCGACGCCTTGTATAGGGCTTTGGAAAAGCAGGGGATAAGGTACAGCAATCCGCCGACCTCGTTCGAAAAAACCTTCCAAAGGGTACGCCTTCCCTATCAGGTATTGACGCAGAAAGTGGCTACCTGCCTCGATTTCTCGCTCCTTTACGCCTCGATGTGCGAATCGATCGGACTTAGGCCGCTGATAATCGTGCTGAGAAGCCATGCCATGGTCGGGGTCTGGCTCGACGAAGATTCCAGCGCCGCCCCCTACGAGGAAAACGGATCCTATCTCGTAACCGCGGCCTCCAAGGGTTTCGAACACCTTTCCGTCATCGACGTGACGATGGCCCATTCTTCCTACATAGCCCCGTTCGACCAGGCGGTCTCGGAAGGCTATGCGACTTTGTCGGTGGAAGCGAGGTTCCGCTACGCCCTCGACATCAACATGTGCCGGAAGGAGCATCTGCTCCCGATACCGACTCCCCACAAGGTCAAAGAGGAAGTCAAAGTCGACCTGCCGAGTTTCGAAATAGAAGACGACTACGGCACGCCGAAAGTCGATGAATCGGCCAGAAGGTACATCTCCGGCGACGACCGGGGGGACAAAAACCGTTTCGACCACTGGCTCGAGAAGCTTCTCGACCTCAATCTCGGCAACCGACTCATAAACCTCCGCTTCGGCAGCGGCCTCGTCCAGTTCGTGGTCCCCGATGCCGAAGCGATGGTCAAGGAACTCTCCGCCCGCAACAGGATGTCGGTCGTCCCCCTGCAGTTCGGGGCGATGAACGTAATCGACGCAGAGAAGATACTGACCTTCTCCCCCCAGGCATACGGGAAGCTTTCCGAGGAAGCCTATAAGAAAGGGCAGATACTCGCGACCGTGAAATCCGGCGACGTCGAAAGCTATTTCAAATCGCTTACCCGGAAAGCCAATACCGCCCTCGAAGAATCGGGCTCCAATCCGCTTTTCCTCACCCTCGGCATGCTCAAGTGGTTCGACAACGAGCACGCGGCCTCGGTCGGCAAGGGCGCCATGTACGCGCCGGTATTCCTGCTGCCGATTTCGCTTCCCCGCCGCAAAAGCGCCAACTATTACTCCTTTTCCTACGACCTCGACGAACTGGGCCTGAACACCACCTTATTCGAATACCTCCGCGAGGCCTTCGGGATGGATTTCACGCCGATTTCGGGCAGCATGCGGACCCGGGACGACGGTTTGCCGGATTTGCGGCTCATCTACAACTTCATCCGCGAAAAGATAAGCCAGAAGAAGGGGTGGATGCTTTACGAAAACGTTTCAACCGCCGGGTTGTTCGGCTTTGCCCACTTCGTCATGTGGAACGATCTTAGGACCAGGAAGAAGGAACTGCTCGCAAACCCCTTCATCGCTTCCTTCGTTTCGGGCGAGAAGAAGTGGGAAGAGAAAACCGGCTTGGTCGAGCAGAGAGAAATCGACGAGAAGATCCGTCCGGGCGACCTCGCGCTTCCCTTGCCGGCGGATTCGAGCCAGATAAAGGCCATAAGCGATGCCCTCAACGGGGAGTCATTCATCATGGACGGTCCGCCGGGAACCGGGAAGAGCCAGACCATCGCGAACATGATCGTGAATTTCCTCTTCCACGGGAAGTCGGTGCTTTTCGTCGCCGAAAAGGAAGTGGCCCTGGACGTGGTGAAAAACCGCCTCGACGAACTGGGGCTGGGACGTTTCTGCCTGCAGCTTTCCAGCGTGAAAACCAGCAAATCCGAGGTGCTCAAGTCGATTTCTTCTCTTCTCGACCTCGGGCCCCTCAAAGGCGCCGAAGATTACGCGGGGAAATCGAATCTCCTCGAGGAGAAACGCGCAAAACTCAACTCGTTGCTCGAAAGGCTCCACACGCCGGAAGGGTATTTCGTTTCGATTTACGATGCGATCCTCCTTTATCTTTCGAGCCTGGACGGAAAGGGCCTCTTCGAAGTGGACGAGGAGTACGTCCGGGGGCTAACCAAGGAAAAATACGAGGAGACCGTGAAGGCCATAGAGAAGGTCGCTGCTTATTCCAATCTTAACCGCGGCTATCTCGAAAACCCCTTCGTGCCATATCAGAAAAGGGATTATTCCCTGCTGGACAGGGAAGCCCTCCCCAAGGCCATAAAGCCCTTGGTGGAACTCGACAGGGAGATTGCCCTCGACCTCTACAACTGCCTGAGGAAACTCCCCGGCCTATACACGACCAGGAAGAACGCCTCTTTGTTCGTGGACATCACCAATATCCTTTCCGGCTCCGAAAACCTGTTGGTCGACAAACTCGGAAGCGACGTCTTCCTCGACGCGGAAGATACCTTGAGGAAATACCTGAAACTCAATAAGGAAATATGCGCGCTGAAGAACGGGCTTGCCCGCGATTTCGAACCGCAGGTTTATAGCGTTGATATCGAAGAACTGGCTTCCCTTAAGGAAGAATATGCCGCCTCCTCCGTTTTCAAACGCGGGAAGAGTCTAAGGACCATCCAGACGACGCTCAAGGAGTACTATTTCGGCAAAGGCAAACCCGGCAAGAAACTGGTCCTTTCCACGGTTGAAGCCTTAAGGTGCATCGATTCGCTGCAGAAACAGGCCGAAAACCTCGGCAGCTACCCGCGCTACGTCTTCCAGTCGCTTCCCGGTGAGGCCGGTGCCTACGAGGCCGTGGAGAAAGGCTACGAGGATTCGATAAAACTCGGGAAACTGCTCCGCGAGATGGACGCCTCGAAGAACGTCGACTTCGACAGAATTGCCGATGTCCTCGCCAAGGCCGGCGGCGATTACGCGAAGGTATACGAGCAAAACGACCGGAAACTGCGCCGCCACCTCTCGGAACGCTCCTTCATCAAGACCCAGCTCAAGGCCAATCTCGGCTTCGACTTGGACCGCTATCCCGACGAAAGGGAGTACTTCAAGAAGGAAGCGCAGAAGGTTTCGTCCTTGATCGCCAACGAAGGACTCTTGGGCGGCTGGGTCAAGTTCCTGGGGGTTCTTGACGAAGCAAAGTCCATATGTCCTAACGGCCTGGTCGAAGCCTACCAGGAAGGACTCATCGAAGGCCGGCTCCTCGAGGATGCCTACGTGAATGCCCTCTGCTACAAGGCCGTCGCCTATGCTTCCAAGGACCAAGGCGTCGAAACTCTCTCCGGGGAAGAAGTGCTGAAGTTCATCGAAGGCTACGGCGCCGACCTGAAGGAATTAGAATGGCTAAGCGTCGTCGAAACCGCGAGCCGGATAACCTCGTCCTATCCCCTGATAAGCGAGAACCTGGCCGCGACCACCGAGGTCTACCAGCTAAAGAAACTGGCCCGCAACGGCGGCCGGGGCGTCAGCCTCCGGAACATATTCGTCACCTACGGCGGACTCATCCACAAACTCTGCCCCTGCTTCCTCATGTCCCCCCTATCGGTAGCCCAGTTCCTGCAAGAAGGGGACAGGTTCGATGCCGTGATATTCGACGAGGCCTCGCAGATACCGACCTCCGAGGCCGTCGGCGCGATTTCGCGCGGCAATTCGCTCGTCATCGCGGGAGATCAGCAGCAGATGCCGCCGAGCAACTACTTCGCCGCCAACGTCTCCGGTTCCATCGAGGGGGGCGACTACTTCCACTCCCTCGACGAGGATCTCGAATCTCTCCTCGACGACGCCATCGTCATGGGGCTTAAGAGGAACCGCCTGAATTGGCATTACCGTTCCCGCCACGAGTCGCTTATCGCCTACAGCAACAACCAGTTCTACGGCAACTCCCTTCTGACCTTCCCTTCTCCCGAAAAGGAAAGGCAGTCGGTTTCCTTCCGTTACGTCAAGGGACGCTACGAGAAGGGCCGCGGCGTGAACCGCGACGAAGCCAAAGCCGTGGTAAACGAAATAGTCCGTCGCCTCAAGGACCCCGAAAAGAGGAAACTCTCCATCGGCGTCGTCACCTTCAACGAAGCCCAGCAGAACCTCATCATGGACCTGCTCGAGAAGGAAGAGGCCAAACTCCGCGGCCTCGATCCGAACCCGGGCGGCGAAAGCATCTTCGTGAAGAACCTCGAAAACGTCCAAGGGGACGAAAGGGACGTCATCCTGTTTTCCGTCACTTACGGACCCGATCCCAAGACCGGGAACCTTTCGCTCAACTTCGGCCCCCTTTCCCGCGATAAAGGCGAACGCCGCCTGAACGTCGCGGTAACCAGGGCCAGGGAAGAAATGATCGTCTTTTCCTCGATATTGCCCGCGATGATCCAGGCCGAAAGGGCCAAAAACGAGGGGGCGAGGTACCTCCGCGACTTCCTGAGCTTTGCCTCGGAAGGCACATCCTATCTGCCGAACCTCCAGGGCAACGCGGTCTACGAGCGGCGCGATTCCGTGGCCAAGTACCTGGCCGAGGACCTGAGGAAACTGGGGTACAGCGTCGTTACCGACCTAGGTACCAGCGTCTTCCGCCTCGATCTCGCCGTGAACGACCCGGATGATCCCGAAAAGTATTCCCTCGGCATATTGCTCGACGGACCCAGCTACGTCGATACCCCGACCAGCCGGGACCGCAACCTCGTGCAGCCTTCCATACTGAAAGGACTCAGGTGGAGGCTGATGCGTTTCTGGTCCATCGAGTATTTCGACCACCCCGACCAGGTCGTAAGGGCCATAGTCGCGAAGATAAACGAACCCGTTGATCCTGACGAATTCGGAAGCGCGACAGGAGGGCCGGTAACTTTCGCGAGGAAGGAAATAACCCTCTACCCGAACCAGATTCCCTACGACTACGCCGACATGAACCTGCCAAGCGCCTCCGCGGAGGAAGTAAGGGTCTTCGAGGGGGTGAAGCGCCTGATCGACCGGGAAGGCCCCATTTCCCGCCGGATGGTAATGGAGAAGGTCAAGGAGGCGGTCGGGCAGAAGAGGCTCGGCGCCAAATTCCGTTCGGAGGTCGAACTCGCCCTCGGCGACACCCCGAAAGTAACCGAGATTTGCGGGAGCGAGCCATTCTATTATCCGAGCGGATTCGTCCCGGAATCCTGGCCCTATTACCGCGTGGAGAAGATAGGCAAGGACGACGCGAAGAAGAGGCGCGACCTCACCGACATTTCCTATATCGAGCTTTCCAACGCCTTCAGCGACATCATCTTCGCCCAAGGCAGGATGAGCGCCGACGACCTAGTCAAGCAGACGGCCCTGATGTTCGGGGTCGAGACCATTTCCGATAAGCGCAAAAAGTACGTAAAGGCCGCCCTCAAGGCCGCGATCGACAACCGCCACGGCCTCAAGATGGACGACGACGGGTTCGTCTACGTTTCCTGATTCGCCTCCGGGCTCGGCATTGCCGTGAGGGAACCGCTTTCTCAAAACCGAGGCCATCCCGTTTTAATTCCGCGAAGCCCGGAAACCTTGGCGACCGGAGGACACGGGTGATTTGTAGCGCAACGCCCCGGCGTTTCCTGCGAGGACGCAACGAAGGCCCCCGTATTCGGGAGCGGTTCGACCCCATGTCCATCGATTGCCCCTTTGCCTTTTCGCAGAGGGGGATATAATTAGGGCGCATCAGGGTGACGAGAGTTTCGTCAACTGGCGGTAAAGCCCGCGAGCCCTAAGGGGCATGATCCGGTGAAATTACGGAGCCAACGGTAAAGTCCGGAAGGAAGATAGCGGTCTTTCATCCCCTCGTTGCACGGGGGTGTTTTTTATGGAAGTACGCTACCTCTGCGGGCTTATCGCCCTGCTTGTCCTACTTGCCTTGACCGCGGTCATCTATTTCAAGGAACATCCGTTGAAACGCCATTCGACCGCGAGGACCGTCGCGGCGACGGCCTGCTTCGGGGCCTTGGCCGCGATCCTTTACGCGGTGCCGGTCTTTAATTTTTCCCTGCCTTTCTTTCCTTCGTTTTTGTCGATCCATTTCGACGAAATACCGTGTTTCATCGCCGGATTCGCCTACGGACCCTATGCCGCGGCCGGCGCCATCCTCGTGAAAACCATTGTCAAGCTCCCGATGACTTCCACGATGGGCGTCGGCGAGCTCGGGGATTTGCTGCTTTCGCTTTTGTTCGTATTGCCGACGGCGATCGTCTATTCGAAGAAACGCAATCTCAAAGGCGTGGCAATCGGCTTCGCCGTCGCGACCTTGCTGCAGGTAATCGCGGCGATGCTGCTCAACGTCTATGTTCTTATTCCTTTCTATGCTTCCGTCATGGCGGGCCTCGACGAGGCCGCCTTGCTTGCCATTTGCCGGCTGGCGATGCCCTGGATCAGCGACGTCGGATGGTCCTATGCCCTTTATGCCGTTCTTCCGTTCAATCTGCTGAAAGACGCCATAGTGATTGCCGCCACTTTCCTCTGCTACCGGTACACCCACCGCTTCATCAAGGCCGCCAGGCAATGAAAAAAGCCGCCCGCGCGGGCGGCCCATGAGCCTAGGGTCCTTATTCGGTGACGATGGCAGCGGCAGGGCAGGAGTTGGCGGCTTCTTCGACCGCGGCTTCCTGTCCGGCGGGGACTTCTTCGCTGACCGCTTCCGCGACTCCGTTGTCGTTCATCTGGAAGACTTCGGGGCAGGTGACGGTGCAAAGGGTGCAGCCTTGGCAGTTTTCGTTGACTTTGACTTTCATGTTTGGGTTGGTCTCCTTAAAACCGGGCACATTATAAAAAGAGAGACCCCATCTTGCAAGGTTAGCCCTTTAGGGCTTCTTCTTCCTAAAAAGCCGTCCAGAGGTTAAAATCCTAGGCATGAAGACGAGAGTCCGCCGCTGGAAGCGTTACCGCGAGAAAATCGCCGCCTCTTCCTTCAAGGGCGCGTCGGCCGGAAGCGGCCACGCGGAAGCGATGGACAGCAGGGACAAGGAAGAACTCGACAAGCTCGAGCTTTCGAGCGAAGCCATCGCCCTTCAGGGCGACAAACTGACCGAAGCCACGCCCTACGAGCGCTACGTGAAAGGGAAAAGGAGGCTATTGACCTTCAAGATCGCCTTGCTCGTGGCGGCGGTAATCGCCCTCGTGCTCTTTTATCTGCTGTGGGTGGGGGGATAGGATGGAAAAGACGATAAGCATCGCGATAGACGGGCCGGCCGCCGCCGGGAAATCGACGGTCGCCAAGAAGGTGGCCGAACTTTTGGGTTTTACCTACATAGACACGGGGGCGATGTACCGGGCCGTTACCAACGCGGTCATCAAAAAGGGCCTCAACCCCCAGGACGAACGCCAAAGCGAAACCGTTTTGCCGGGACTGTCCATCGATTTGCTGCCCGGAGGCCAGGTCATCTGCAACGGGGAAGACGTTACCAGGATTATCCGCGAACCCCTGGTTTCCGGGAACGTCTCCTACATCGCATCCTACAAAAACGTCCGGCTCGCGCTCGTGGACATGCAGAGGGCCCTGGCCAAATCCCGTTCCGTCGTCATGGACGGACGCGACATCGGCACCTACGTGCTTCCCGACGCCGACGTGAAGATATTCCAGATCGCTTCGGTCGAGACCAGGGCCGTCAGGCGTTACGAAGAGAACATAGCCAAGGGCATCCCCACCTCTTTGAAGGACGTCGAAGAAGACGTCCGCAAGAGGGACTACATCGATTCGCACAGGGCCTTTGCCCCGCTCAAGCCGGCCAGCGATTCGGTTTTGATCGACACCTCCTTCATGAGCGTCGACGAGGCCGTCGAGGCGGTTCTGCGCGTGGTAAAGGAAAAGACGGGGGTCGCGCCGAAATGCTAGGCACGCTGGCTTTGGTCGGCGCGCCCAACTCCGGAAAGTCCACGATTTTCAACCGCATAGTGGGCGAGAGGCGTTCCATCGTCATGGATACCCCGGGCGTGACGAGGGATAGGATCTACGGGAAGGCCACTTGGCTTACGAAGGAGTTCACCGTCATCGATACCGGCGGCATCGAAGTGAAAAACGCCACCTTCCAGACGGAGATACGGGCCCAGGCCGAAATAGCCATCGACGAGGCCGACGTCATAGTATTCGTGGCCGACGGGAAGAGGGGGCTATCCGCTGACGACCGCATGGTCGCCAAGATGCTCTATTCCTCGAAGAAGCCCGTCGTATTGGCCGTCAACAAGATCGATTCCCTTAGCGAAATCGCCGATGCCGGGGAGTTCTATTCATTGGGCCTAGGCGATCCCATAGCCGTAAGCGGAGCCCACGGAATCGGAATCGGCGACCTTTTGGACAAGGCCGTGGGCCTGCTTCCGAAAAAGGAGGAAAAACCCTATCAAAACGCGGTGACCTTCTGCCTCATCGGGGTGCCAAACGTCGGCAAATCGTCTTTGGCCAATGCCCTCGTGGGCGACCCCCGTTCCATCGTTAGCCCGGTTTCCGGGACCACGAGGGACAGCATCGACACCCCCTTCGAAAGGAACGGCGACCACTACGTGGTAATCGACACCGCCGGCCTGCTCAAGCGGGGGAAGATATACGAGGCGGTCGACAAATACGCCGCCCTCAGGGCCCTGAAGGCCATCGACAGGTCGGAAGTGGCCGTCCTTCTGCTCGATGCCACCAAGGGACTGGTGGAACAAGACAAGCACGTCGTCGGCTATGCCGTCGAGGAAGGCAAGGCGGTCGTCGTCGCCATAAACAAATGGGACGTCGGGAAGCACTTGCCCGAGGACGAAAAGGAATTCCGGCAGAAAATCGCGACCGGCATGAAATTCCTCGACTACGCCTCGGTCTGCTTCATCAGCGCCCTGACCGGAAGGGGCATCGACAACCTCCTCAGGTACGTGAAAAAAGCCCACGAGTCCTTCAATAGGCGCATCCCGACGGGAATTTTGAACGATTTGGTCAGGGAGGCGCAGGCCTATAACCCCACGCCCGATTTCAACCACGGGAGGCTCAAGATCTACTACGCTTCGCAGGTCGCCGTCGAACCGCCGACCTTCGTGATGTTCTGCAACAATCCCGAGTTCGCCCATTTCAGCTACACGAGGTATCTCGAGAACAAACTCCGGGAGGCCTACGATTTCGAAGGCTCGCCCATCCGCATAATCTACCGCTTGAGGAAGTAAACGCATGGTCATCGATGACGTCGAATCGCTTCTGGAAGGTTCCTTTTCGCCCTTCCACGTCGTTAGGAAGATAGAGGATAGGCTCATCTCCCTGGGCTACGAGGAATTAGACGAAACCAAGCCCTGGTCTTTAAAAGAGGAACGGGGATATTTCGTGAGCCGCAACGGCTCTTCCCTCGTCTCCTTTTACATTCCGAAGGGTTGCCGCGGCTATTTCCGGTTCTCTTTTTCCCATACCGATTCCCCGACGTACAAACTCAAGCCGGATCCGATAGTGAAGGAAGGCGGCATGGTCCTGCTCAATACAGAGCCTTATGGCGGGATGCTCCATTACACCTGGCTCGACCGGCCCCTTACCATCGCCGGAAGGGTGATGGTCAAGGAGGGCAGTGCCATTAGGCCGAGGCTATTTGCCCCCGGCCGGGCCCTCTGCTCGATACCTTCCCTCGCCATCCATCTGAACCGCGACGCGAATGCCGGGCTGGCCCTCGACCCCTCGAGCGACCTAAGGCCCCTTCTCGCTTTGGGCGACGTCGACTTCAAGGCCTTCTTGGCCGGCGAACTGGGTGTGGGCAAAAACGACGTCTACGGGCACGATCTATATCTCTCGACTTTGGAAAAACCCCGTAGGGTCGGCCTAAACGGAGAGTTTCTGTCTTCTCCGAAACTCGACGATCTCGCTTCCACGTACACGTGCCTTCTCTCCTTTACCGATTCCTCGAAGGGAAGAGGCATCCCCGTCTACGGGGCCTTCGACAACGAGGAGGTCGGAAGCCATACCAGGCAGGGCGCCGGGTCAACCTTCCTTAAGGACGTGCTTTTGAGGATCTGCGGCTATTTGGATATTCCTTACGAAGAAGCGGTTGCCGCCTCCATCGCCCTGAGCGTCGACAACGGGCATGCCTACCACCCCAACAGGGGCAAGGACTACGATCCGAACATCCGCGCCCATCTGGGCGGCGGGGCGGTGGTTAAGCAATGCGCTTCCGAGTCCTATACCACGAACGGTTTGGGCTATGCCTATGTCAAGGCGGTCGCGGAAATCGCCGGCGCGAAGACGCAGGACTTCGTGAACAAAAGCGGCGTCCGGGGCGGATCCACTTTGGGCAATATATCGAACTCCCAGGTATCGGTTTTGACCGCGGACATCGGCTTGCCGCAGCTGGCGATGCATTCGAGCGTCGAACTCTGCGCCTCCAGCGACATCGAGGACCTCTACCTGCTCGTCAGGGGGCATTTGCAATCACCCTACGAACTATCCAAAGACGGCTTGGAGTCCATCTGAGTTACCGTTTCTATAAAATTCCCTTCCTATGGAAGGGCTTTCATTTTGACGGCTTACCTAGGGATTTCCGTAAGAAGCGGGTCTAGGCGCCATCGAAGGTTTTCGTAGCGTGATTATAATAAAAATATTTGCAAATCCCTAGATGCCATGCTAACTTTGTGGCACAAGCTTATTAAGGAGACCAAAATGAACAAAGCTGAACTGATAAAGGCCGTCGCCGAGAAGGCCGAACTCAACCTCCGCGATGCCGAAGCCGCCGTCGACGCCGCCGTCGACATCGTCACCGATGCCCTCATAAACGGGGAAGAAGTCAAGATTTCCGGATTCGGCATCTTCGCGATGAAGGAACGCGCCGCCCGCGAAGGCACCAACCCCGCGACCCAGGAAAAGATCCACATCGACGCGAGCAAGACCGTCACCTTCAAGGTCAGCAAGGCCCTCAAGGACCGTCTCAACTAACCAGACTCAGCTCAAGGGCCCCTCGGGGCCCTTTTTGCTTTATAGTAATGGGGTGCGTTACGGACTATTCGACGAATTGGCGAAACTCTACCGGGAAAACGGGTTCCGCCTATACTTGGTGGGCGGTTCGGTCCGCGACGGCCTATTAGGCCGCCCTTTCACCGATTTCGATTTCGCGACCGATGCCACCCCGGAAGAGGAAAAGGCGTTCCTGGGCCAAGACGCCGCCGACTATTCCTTCGAGAAATACGGAAGCCTCAGGCTGATCGGGAAGAACGCCGAGATAACGACGCTCCGGGAAGAAGGGGAGTACAAGGACCACCGGCACCCGAGCCGCGTAAGGTTCGTCAAGGATCCGCTCTTGGATTACAAAAGGCGGGACTTCACGGTCAACGCGATGTACCTCGACGAAAACTACCGCCTCATCGATTATTCCGGCGGCATGGCGGATCTCCGCGGCAAACTGCTCCGCTTCGTCGGTGATCCCGATAAGAGGGTAAGGGAAGATCCCCTCCGGATACTGAGGGCCTACCGCCTCGCCAAGACCCTGGGCTTCGAAATAGAAAAGACGAGCCTTAGGGCAATAAGAGACAATCTCCCCCTGCTCGGCGGATTGAACCCCGCGAAAATACGGGAAGAAGAAAGGAAGGGTTATAGCCATGAAGAAGAATAGCCTCTACGGGGCATTGGATTTCCCCTACGTGCTCCTCGAACAATACAAGTCCCTCGCCATAAAGGAGGACGAACTCGCGGTGATCCTCATGGTCGACCATCTCCTGAAGCAAGGAAACAAGATGGTTACTTCCGATTCCCTGGCCCTCAAGATGAACATCCCGGTCAAGGACATCGAACGGATCCTCTCTTCCCTCCTGAAAAGGGGCCTCGTCGACTACGTCAAGGGAAGCAAAGGCATGAAGACCACCCTCGATCCCCTGAAGGAAAGGGTCTACGGGGATTTTTCCAAACGGATGGAAAAGGAAGAGGCGGCCATGACCGATGCGGAAAAGGCCGAAGAGATAGGCGAAACCGGCCGCTTCGCCGAGGAAAAGCTCGGAAGGTCGCTCACGCCGCTCGAGCAGTCGACCATCCAGGACTGGTTCCTGTTAGGCTACGGGGCGGAAGACATAAAAAACGCCTTCCTGGATTGCCTAAGCCGGGGAACCCGTTCCTTCAAGGCCGTGGAAAGGCAATTGAAGGCCTTCCGCCGGAGGGACGACTTCGCCGCGGAAAAGAATTCCGCGGTCGGCGAAAGCTACGACCGCGACATCAAGGAGACATTCGAACTTGCAAAGAAACTCTTCGGGGACGATTGACCCGCAAACCCTCGTTGTGGAACTGAAGCGCCTTTTTCCGGATGCCGGTTGCACCCTTGATTTCAATACACCCTTCCAATGCCTCATAGCGACGATGCTTTCCGCCCAATGCACCGACGAGAAGGTAAATAAGGCCACCCCGGCTCTATTCGGACGCTACCCCGACCCGGCCGCCTTTTCGAAGGCGGAACCCGGCGAAATAGAACCGTATATCAGGAGTCTCGGCCTATACCGGAACAAGGCTGCCAACGCGGTGAAGCTCTCTAAGGTCCTGGCCGGTTCCTTCGGGGGAGAAGTCCCCGATGACTTCGATGCCCTGACCGCCCTTCCCGGGGTAGGGAAGAAAACCGCCGGGGTGGTACTCGCCGAATGTTTCGATAGGCCGGCCATCCCGGTCGATACCCATATCGGAAGGGTTTCGGCCAGGCTAGGGTACGTGAAGGAAGGGACCGATCCCTATGAAATCGAAAAGAAGCTGGAAAGGCTATTGGAAAAGGAGGAATGGATTCCCTTCCACCACCGCTTCATCGCCTTCGGCCGCAGCATCTGCAAGGCCAAGGGCCCCTTGTGCGGCAATTGCCCTTTCAATGGCGGATGCCCCTATTTGAAGGCGCGGTCGAAGGCCTCCAGGAAGTCGTAACGGGGGCTATATCCCTCTTTTACGCGGAAACCGTTTTCGGAAATCTCCCCGAACGGTATGGATTTGCGGGGCTTCCTGCGGTAGAAGTCGCAGACATAGTCCGCTTTGAGGAGGTATGTCTCGTCAAGTACCGTCAGATGGATGAGAAAGAAGGCAAATCCGCCGTGTTTTTTGACGTTTTCGAGGTGTTCGACCTGCTGGGGCGCGATGTTGCTTAGCGGGAAGGAGGTCCGGCTTCGGGTTTCCTTGGCTTCGAAGTCGAGGTAGCGGCCGCGGTAGACCCCGTTGTAATCGGTCGTCGACTGTTTCTCGAAATAGGCGTGGGTTATTTTGGCCCCGTGGCTGTAGTCGACCTTTACCACGTTTATCGGGGTGGGACGCTTGGTTATGAGGGCGACGTCGTTTTCCTTGTAGTAAAGGCAGGAGGCGTTGATGTCGGCCTCGAAGTCCATGCCGCGGTTGGCGGCGTTTTTGGTGCTTAGCAGATGCTTCGCCGCCTTGTCGGGTTCCCCCGGTCGGCCGGGCGTTATTCCCGCCGGATAGTTTATTTTCACGATAGGCTTTCCTTTATGGCGAGGAGGTAATCGTCGACGTCGACGCTTCCTTCCCTTAGAAGCTTGTCGAAGGTGCGCCTTATGGGTTCGGGCAGTTTATGACTGTGGGCGAGCGACTTCTGGTATTCGGAAAACAGCACGGGCGGGTTTTTGGAAAAGGCCTCGTAAAGAAGGGCAAGGCCCCGCGCGTCGTCCAAGCCGTCGTGGGCCCGGCCGGGGAAGGCGATGCCGAAGAGGTCGAGGGCCTTCTTCAAGGAGAGGCAGTTCCCGTTTTCGTCTTTCACGTAACGGCTGAGGAAGGCGGAGAAGTCGAGGTAGTTTTTCTTGATCAGCCTGATGAAATGGACGTCCGCGTCTTCGTGGAAGGAGTAGCTTTGCTCGAGGATGTGCATGTCCCCGCCGCCGTAGGCCACGAAAACGCAGTCGGGGGCCCTGCGGCCGACGTAGGACTTTAGGGTCTCGATGGCTTCGGCGAAGGGAACGCCTTTGCTGCACACGAGGCTATCGTCGATGCCGGTCAGCCTTTTTACTACCTCCCCGACTCTGTGGCTCGGCTTTACGTAGAGCCTCAGCCCCTGCTTGAAGGAGCGGGGGATCCCGTTTTCGTCGAGGTCGGAGAGCAAAGCCCCGAGTTCTATCATGTCGGCTTCCCGCTGGGTGGCTTCCAAATCGAGGAATACCGCGTGTCCATGGCCCCGGATGGCCTTAAGAAGTGCCTTCACGGGGCTAGTCTAGCATCTCGGGCTCCTTTTTCCTAACATAAGGGAACATTCTTCGATATAATCGAAGATAGCCAATGGAAACCAAGATCACCCTAAGTCCGGAAGAAATCCTCAAGAAAAAGTTCACCCGCGACGTCAAAGGCTACGACGCCTACGAAGTGGACTCCTTCTTGGACGAAGTCATGCTGGACTACAAATCCTATGCGGCGGCGGTCGATTCCCTGGCCCGCGAAAACGACGAGCTGAGGAACAGGATCGATGCCCTGAACAGGGAAAAGGAAGGGATGAACGAGGCCCTTGGCCGCGTTAGGGAAGAAAAGCATTCCCTGGAAGTGAAGAACGCTTCCTTGGAAAACAGGCTCGGGGGCATAAAGCCCGGCGATGCCCCGACCGCCGAAAACCTACAGCTCCTGAAAAGGCTTAGGATCCTAGAGGATTTCCTCTATCAGCACGGCTATAACCCCAACGAGATCGTGGCGGGCGCCAAAAGGCAGTAATCCGGCCCGGACGGAGGCTGGGCAACCAGAGGAAAGTCCATGCTCGCACGGCCTGAGACGGCCGTAAAGTTTGCGCCAGGCGAAAAAATAAGCCTGGGTACGCGGGAGCGCGTAACGGCCGGCCGAAGTCCCACGCGGAACTAGGCCGCCAAGGTGCCACAGAGACGAGCTTGATAGCGATATCAAGATGAAACGAGGCAAACCCCGCAAGCGAGAAACCCAAATACGGTAGGGGAAGGGGATAGGCGAACGAAAGCCGATTCCCCCGGCAAGTCCGAGATTAATCTACGTCCTCGACAGAACATGGCTTACAGGGCCGGATACTCATTATGAAAATCAACGTTCCAACCAAAATCACCATCGCCCGCATCGCCCTCGTGGCCTTTCTCGTTTTGCTATTGGCCGCCTACGAAATCATGGGCTATTGCGGCCTCGTGCCCGATGTCATGCTCGGCGATAGCGGGATAAGCGCCCTGCGCCTTTCCGCCGCGGTGATATTCGTCCTGGCCGCCTCGACCGACTTCCTAGACGGGTATCTGGCTAGGAAATGGAACCAGGTCACCACCTTGGGTAAATTCCTCGATCCCATCGCCGACAAACTATTGGTCGACAGCCTTCTTGTCTATCTCTGCCTTCCCTTCCCGGGGAATGCCAACATGGCGGTACCGGTTTTCTGCACCGTCATCATGATCGCCCGCGACCTCGTCGTAGACGCCCTGAGGCAGGTGGCCGCGAGCAAAGGGGTCGTATTGGCCGCGAACGTCTTCGGCAAGGCCAAGACGGTGGCCCAGATGGTCGCCATTCCGGTCGTGTTGCTGAACGGTTGGCCCTTTACCTATTTCGATTATTCCTGGGGGTATCTGCGCATAGGCTATATCCTAGTCTATCTCGCCGCCGCCCTCAGCTTGCTTAGCGGCGTCGTCTACGTTTATTCGAACCGCAAGGTCTTTCTGGAGGATTAGATATGGCAGACTTTCCGAAATTGCTTTCCGAGATGCGTTCCCGGGGCTTGTCTCTGGGGGCGGTCGAAAGCTTCACCGCCGGCCTTTTCTCGAGCACCGTGGGGGAAATCCCCGGCGCCTCGGCCACCTTTAGGGGAGCGCTCGTGACCTACGATCCCGCCCTCAAGACAAAACTCGCGGGGGTAAGCGAGAAAACGATCCGCGAAAAAGGCGTCGTCAGTCCCGAAACGGCCATTGAAATGGCCGTGGGCGGAAGGAAGGTTCTGGGGGTCGACGTCTGCGTCTCCTTCACCGGGGACGCCGGTCCGGGCCTAGAAAAAGGCAACTCCAAGGTCGGCGAGGCCTATATCTGCATCGCCACCGGGAAGCAGAACATCGTCCTTCATCCGAGCTTCGATGGCAGCCGCAACGCGATAAGGAAGGCCGCCGTCGAGATGGCCGCCGATTATCTGCTTTCCTTGCTCGGAAAGGGGACGCTCGGCAATTTCTAGGCCTATATGTGAATGTGGATCATCCAAAAAAGGAGTAGCAATGGAAGATAAGGACAAGGTGCTCGAAGAAGCGCTCAAATCGATTGAAAAAGCCTATGGGAAAGGCGCGGTCATGAAACTCGGGGACCACCCCCACGTGAGCGTGGACGCGATCCCGACCGGCTCTTTGCTGCTAGACCAGGCCATCGGGGTCGGTGGCTATCCCCGCGGCCGCATCGTCGAAATCTACGGCCCCGAATCCTCGGGCAAGACCACGCTGGCTTTGCACGCGGTGGCGGAATGCCAGAAGAAGGGCGGACGGACCGCCTACATCGATGCCGAACACTCGATCGACCCCGAATACGCGGCCAGGCTCGGCGTCGACATCGACGAACTCGTCTTGGCCCAACCCGATAGCGGCGAGCAGGCCCTCGACATCGTCGACATGCTGGCCTCCAGCGGCGCTATCGATTTAATCGTGGTCGACTCAGTCGCGGCCTTGGTCCCGCAGGCCGAACTAGACGGGGTCATGTCGGATAACCAAGTCGGACTTCAGGCCCGGCTCATGAGCAAGGGCATGAGGAAACTCGCCGGCATTTTGGACAAGACCAACTGTCTGGTCATATTCATAAACCAACTCCGCGAAAAGGTCGGAATCGTCTACGGAAACCCGGAAACCACCACCGGGGGAAGGGCGCTTAAGTTCTATGCGTCGCTGAGACTCGACATACGCCGGGCCGAAGCCATCAAAAACGGCAGCGAAATCATCGGCAACACGGTGCGCGTCAAAGTCGTCAAGAACAAGGTCGCCCCGCCTTTCAAGTCCTGCGAAATCGAAATCATCTACGGCAAGGGCATCTCCGCGACCGCGGAACTGCTCGAGCTCGGCACCAAGTTCGGATTGCTTTCGAAGTCCGGCAACTGGTACGAGTATAACGGCGACAAGATCGGCAACGGCAAGGAAGCCGCGAAAGCCTATCTCGATGCCCACGAAGACGTGAAGTCCGAGATTTCCAAAGCCGTAAGGGAGAAACTCTCCGAAGGGGAGAAGTGAGGTTTCTATTAGGCTCTATAGGCTGTTTTCATTGAACCTAGTTCATTAAAACCTTATAAGGTATTTATAACGGATTAGGCGTATTGGCCTTCCCTTATCCTATTTAGCGGCCACTTTCGAAGTTCTATTAGTCTTCCGTTATTTTTATGGCCGCTTTCATTTGCTAGAATAGTGGCGTCCCCCATAGGGGCATCCTGGATTTGGATGAACGGGCTTTGCCCTCATATAGCCATACCGCGAAGGATGTTTCCTTTTTCGGGGCGAAATAGGAGCTATCACGAAATGATATTGCAAGCAATCGAAGGGCTTACCCCCTGGTGGGTGGCCCTGATCGTCGGCATAGCGGCTTTGGCCATAGGCGCGGCGGTCGTGTTCCTCTTGGTTTCCTTTTTGCCCGACCAGAAGCGTCGGAAAGCCGGGAAATCGGCGGAAAACATCATCCGCGAAGCGGAAATCAAGGCGGAGCAGAAGAAAAAGAACGCCGAGATCGACGCCAAGCAGCTGGCCTTCGAAGCCAGGCAGAAGGCCGAGGCCGAAATCCGCCGCATGAAGGCGGACGTCCAAAACGAGGAAAACCGCCTCAGGCAAAGGGAACAGACCATCGACCAGCGCGACGCGGCCTTGCTCGCCAAGGAAAACGCGATCGAAGAGAAGAACCAGCTTCTTGTTAGAAAAATCGAAGCCAACGACAAGAAGAGCCAGGAACTAGACGAGAAGATCGATTCCATCATCGCCGAACTGGAAAAAGTCAGCGGCCTTTCCGTGAAGGAAGCCCACGACGAAATCATGGCGAGGGTCGAAAGCAAGATGTCGACCGAAATCGCCGCCTATATCAAAAACGCGGAAGACGAAGCCCGCGATACCGCCCAGGCCAAAGCCATCGACCTCTTGTCGCTAGCCTGCCAGAAGTACGCGCAGGACGTAACCACCGAGAGGAACGTCTCGGTCGTCGCTCTTCCCAGCGACGAGCTCAAGGGCCGCATCATCGGCCGCGAAGGCCGCAACATCCGGAGCCTCGAGGCCGCCCTCGGGGTGGATCTCGTCATCGACGATACGCCGGAAGCCATCACCGTCAGCTGCTTCGATCCCATCAGGCGCGAAGTGGCCAAGCGGACCCTCGAATACCTAATCAAGGACGGACGCATCCAACCCGGGCGCATCGAGGAAGTCGCCGCCAAATGCAAGAAGGAAGTCGCCGAAACCACGCAGAAAGCCGGCGAAGCCGCCGCTTTCAAACTCGGGCTTCCCAAGATCAACAAGGAACTGCTCGGCTATGTCGGCCGCCTTAAGTACCGTACCTCCTATGGGCAAAATGCCCTCGACCATTCGATGGAAGTGGCATATCTGGCCGGCATCATGGCCGCCGAACTCGGCCTTGACCAGAATCTCGCCAAGCGGGCCGGCCTTCTCCATGACATCGGCAAATCGGTCGACTTCGAGCGCGAAGGCAGCCACGTCCAACTCGGCGCGGAACTCGCCAAGAAGTACGGCGAACCCGACGTCGTCGTCAATGCCATCGAAAGCCACCACGGCGACGTCGAGGCCCGTTACGTGATTTCCTATCTCGTGGCGGCCGCCGATACCCTCTCGGCCGCCCGGCCGGGTGCCCGTTCGGAAACCGTCGAGACCTACGTCAAGCGCATCGAGGCCCTCGAAAACCTCGCCAAGTCCTACGAAGGCGTAAACCAGGCCTATGCCATGCAGTCCGGACGCGAAATCCGCGTCATGGTCATGCCCGATAAGGTCAGCGACGCCGACGCCGTCAAGATGGCGATGCAGATCCGGGAACAGATCGAGCAGACGATGACCTATCCCGGACAGATAAAGGTAAACGTCATCCGCGAATACCGGGCTTCCGAAACCGCCAAGTAGGAGAAGCGTTGAAGATACTCTTTCTCGGAGACGTCGTGGGGGAGATAGGGTTAAGGGCCCTATCTCTCCTTTTGCCCTCTTTTAGGAAAAAGGACGGCATTTCCTTTGTGGTCGTTAACGGCGAGAACGCGACCCTCGGCAAGGGTCTAAGGCACAAGGACTACGAGGCGCTGTTAAGCTATGGAGCCGACTGCGTGACCCTCGGCAACCACTACGCCGCGAGACACGAAACCAATAGGTACATCGGCTATGCCGATAGGCTCGTCCGGCCGATAAACGTCGATTTTTCAGGCGAGGGGAGCAGGCTCTTCTCGGTGAACGGGAAGGGCATCAGGGTGACCTCGGTGTTGGGACGCTCCTTCATGAAAGAGCCGAGCAGCGGCTATAGGGACATCGTTGATTCCCTCTTGCTCCACTCCGGCGACCACATCCACATAGTCGACTTCCACGGCGAGTCGACGTCCGAAAAATCGCTTTTCGCCCACTACGTGGACGGCCGGGTATCCGCGGTAATCGGCACCCATACCCACATACTGACCGACGACGCGAAGATACTGCCGAAAGGCACGGCCTTCTTGACCGATGCGGGCAGCGCCGGGCTGGGCGATTCGGTCATCGGGTTCGAAGCGGAAAGCGCATTGGAGAAAATATATTTCGGAAGCAAGGCCCCCTTCGTTGCCCCGAAGAAGGGGAAAGCCGTCATGACCGGGGCCGTCTTGGAATTCGCTAACGGGAGCAATTTCCCCATAAGCATAAAAACCATCAAGGAGTACGTCGATGTCGCCTAGGAAAATAGAAGTCGTTTCCTCCCCCGATCTCAAAAAGGCCAGAGGGAGGCTACAAGGCCGCTATATCGACCGGGACAAAATCGTCTATCCCGCGTCTTTGAAGGCCTATGAGGGCAAGTATTTCCATATCAAGACCTACGGCTGCCAAGGAAACGTCCGCGATTCGGAGACGATGGCCGGGATGCTCCGCGAAATGGGGATGCTGGAAACGGACGATCCATTAAAGGCGAGCGTCGTCATCGTCAACACCTGCGCGGTCCGGGAAAACGCGGAAGAGAAGGTCTACGGCGAAATAGGGAAGTACAAGCAAAGCCACTATGCCGACAAGGACTTCGCCCTGGTAATCGCCGGATGCATGATGCAGGAGGAAAGCCAAGGGCAGGAACTGCTTTCCCGTTACCCCCAGGTAAGCGCGGTCATGGGCACCCACAACATCGCCTCGCTGCCTTTACTACTTGCCAAGCATCTGGAAACGGGGAAACGCTACCTCGACGTCGTATCGGGCCCGGGCGGCCTCAAGGAAGGCCTGCCGGTCAGCCGCAACGACCCCTACAAGGCCTACGTCGACATTTCCTATGGTTGCGACAAGTTCTGTACCTACTGCATCGTCCCCTACACGAGGGGCCGCGAAAGAAGCCGCGACCGGGACGACATACTGAAGGAGTGCTGGGAACTATACCGGGAAGGCTACCAGGAAGTGACGCTGCTAGGCCAAAACGTCAATAGTTACGGGAAGGACCTCGGCATGGAACGCGGCTTCGAGGACCTTCTCCGGGCGGTAAGCGCGATAGGCTTCCCCCGCATCCGCTTTTTGACCAACCATCCCTATGATTTCTCCGATTCGCTCATCGATGCGATCGCCTCTCTTTCTAACGTCACGAAGTGGATCCATCTTCCCCTCCAAAGCGGTTCTTCCTCGCTGCTTAGGAAAATGGCGAGGCGCTACGACAAGGATTCCTATCTGCAACTCGTGGGCAAAATCCGGGAAAGAATCAAGGGCGTGAGCCTTTCCACCGACATCATCGTCGGCTTCCCCGGCGAGACCGAGGAGGACTTCGGCGACACCTTGGACGTGGTAAGGAAGGCCAACTACGAGTCGGCCTTCACCTTCATCTATTCCCCGCGGCCGGGCACTCCCGCGGCGGCCATGGACTGCCAGGTAAGCGACGAAACGAAGAAAGAACGCTTCCAGCGGCTCGTGAAGGCCGTGGACGAGGTCGTCGAAGCCAATGCCCTTGAGATGGTTGGGAATACCTACGAGGTCCTGGTCGACGGGCCGAGCAAGAAAGACCCGGAATTCCTTTCCGGCTACACGGAAAGCAACAAGCTCGTCCACTTCAAGGGACCCTCGTACCTCAGGGGCTGCCTGGTCAAGGTCCGGATAGACGAATCGAAAACGTATTCCCTTCTCGGGGAACTGGTGGGCGATCCGCTCCTCTACAAGGCCGCCTACTGCGCCGACCTCCTCAGGCGCGACGTCGATGCCTCTTCCTATCTTGCCGCGACGGAATCGCTCAAGGAAGACGCCGGCTTCCGGGAGAAACTTAGGAAACGTTCGAAGGCCGAAAGGGATATGGCGCTCGCTTCCGGCGAAGAAGGCCACGAGAGGGCCAAGGAGGAGTTCCTCGCCTTGGACAAAGCCATAAAGGAAGATCCCCGCTACGCGAACAGGGAAGCCCTCCTTCCCTCGGTCGAAGGATTGCTGAGGGAAGCCGAGGAGATACTGGAATGACCTTTCCGGTGGCGATCCTGGGGCCGACCGCCTCGGGCAAAAGCGCGTTGGCCTTGAAACTCGCGGAAAAGCTCGGCGGCGTCATAATCGGCGCCGATGCCTTCCAGGCCTACGAAGGGCTGGAGACCATCACCGCCGCCCCGAGCGCCGGGGACAAGCAGAGAATCGAACACCGCCTGTATTCCTTCCTGAAGCCCGAGGAACCATATAACGCCTATTTCTACCAAAGGGATTGCCGCCGGGAAATCGAGGACGTTCTTTCCAAGGGGAAGACCCCGTTGATCGTCGGCGGGACGCTCCTTTATGCCCGGGCGGCGCTATTCGGCTACGAATTCGAAAGCTTCGAGACCGCGCAGGTCGACGGGTCCCTTCCCACCGAGGCCCTTTATGCGAAGCTCGAAGAGATGGACCCGTCAAGCGCCCGGGAAATCCACCCCCATAACCGGGTCAGGATAATCAGGGCCTTATCCATGGCCATGGCCGGTCATCCTAAAAGCGCCCGGCCGAAGGCCGACATGGATCGGCCATATTACGAAGGGACCAAGTTCCTTTATCTCGTCCCTCGGAGGGACGAGCTCTACCGGCGCATCGACGCGCGCGTCGACAAGATGATCGAAAACGGGGCGGTGGAGGAAGTCGGATCCTTCATTTGGAAGCACGGCCCCGACTGCCCGGCCGCCCGGGCGATCGGCGTCAGGGAAATAGCGGCCTACCTTAAGGGCCGAACGGATTTGGAAACCGCCAAGGAAAACATCCGCAAAGCGACGAGGAACTACGCGAAAAGGCAGTTGACCTTCCTACGCCACCAGTTCCCGGAAGGAGAAAACCTCTATGGACGCGATATTCTCTAGGACGGCCGCCCTTTACGGGGAAAACGGCCTGAAAAATCTGCAAAAGGCGAAGGTCGCCCTCTTCGGGCTCGGCGGAGTAGGAGGGACCGCTTACGCCGCCTTAACAAGGGCCGGGGTAGGAAAGCTCTACGTCTATGACCCCGACTGCTTCGAGGAGAGCAATCTCAATAGGCAATTGCTCTCGTCCAAGCGGAACATAGGCACGCCGAAGGCAGAGGCCGCGGCCCTATACGCCCGGGAAGTGTCGGCCGCCGAAGTCGTAGGCCGTTCCGTTGCCGTTTCGCCGGAAAACGTCTCCGAGGTACCGGATGCCGACATTTTCATCGACTGCGTCGACGACCTGAAGGCCAAGGTGGCCATAGCGGCGGAAGCCAATAGGCGCGGCATTCCGGTTTTTTCTAGCCTAGGCATGGCCAACCGTTACGATCCTTCGCTTTTGAAGTTCGTCAGGCTCGACAAAACCGAAAACGATCCGTTGGCCCGGAGATTCCGGCAGGGCCTGAGGAAAGAAGGCGGCGACCTCAAGAAGGTCTACTGTGCCTTGAGCACCGAAACGCCGATCAAACGCGGTGACGGAATATTGGCCAGTGCGATGCCGGTACCCGGCGCGGCCGGACTGCTGCTGGCCGCCAAAGCCCTTGATTATCTAAGCGGCAGGAAGGATGCTTGAACCGAATATGGAAGAAATAGGAAAAATCGCCAGCAAGGCGGGCATACCCGCGGAGGCCATCGAGCCCTACGGGAAATACAAGGCCAAGGTCGATCCTTCCTTCGTGGAAGGGGAGGCGAATGGCGAGGTCATTTTGGTGACCGCGATAACGCCGACCAAGGCCGGGGAGGGGAAAACCACCACTTCCATCGGCCTCGCCGAAGGATTCGGCAGGCTCGGCGTGAAGGCGATGCTAGCCCTCCGCGAGCCGGCCCTCGGACCGGTTTTCGGCATCAAGGGCGGAGCCACCGGCGGCGGGAAGGCCACGGTCGAGCCGCAGGAAGACATAAACCTGCATTTCACCGGGGACATGCATGCGCTTACCAGTTCCATAAACCTCATTTCCGCGGTCATCGACAACCACATCTATCAGGGAAACGAACTGGGCATCGACCCCAAGCGGGTCGTCTGGCGCCGGGCGATGGACATGAACGACCGGGCCTTGCGCGAGATTACCGTTGCGGAAGGCGGGAAGAACGGCACGCCGCGGCAAGACGGCTTCGTAATCACGGTCGCAAGCGAAATGATGGCCATAATGTGCTTGGCCAAGGATCCGGAGGATTTCCTCAGGATGCTGGGCGAGATCACCGTCGCCTATACCTACGACGATAGGCCGGTGACGGTCAAGGACCTCAGGGTCACCCACGCGGTGATGAAGCTCATGAAGGAGGCCCTCAAACCCAATCTCGTGCAGACCGGTGAAGGCAACCCCGCGCTTATCCACGGCGGCCCCTTCGCCAATATCGCCCACGGCTGCAATAGCCTTATTGCCTTGAATCTCGCGATGAAGCTAGCCCCGATAACGATAACGGAAGCCGGCTTCGGGGCGGATTTGGGGGCCGAAAAGTTCCTCGACATCCTTTGCCCGTACGCCGGCATCAGGCCGTCGATGGCGGTCATGGTGGCCTCCGTCCGCGCCCTGAAGTGCCATGGGGGCGTCCCCTTCGCCGAACTGGAAAAGGAAAACGTCGCGGCCTTGTCGAAAGGAATGGAAAATCTGAAGGTCCATCTCGAGAACATCGCCAAGTACGGCCTGCCGACCGTGGTCGCGATAAACCGTTTTCCGGGCGATACCCAGGCCGAACTGGACTACGTCGCCGCCTGGTGCAGGGAGCACGGCTACCGCCACAGCCTTTCGGAAGGCTTCCTCAAAGGCGGGGAGGGGATGGTCGATTTGGCCCGCAACTGCCTCGAGGTCCTAGGCGAGCACAAGGCAAAATACGCCCCCGTCGTGGAGCGCGGCGCCGGCCTCAGGGACAAGATCGAAACCATATGCCGCGAGATATATCGGGCCGATGGGGTCGAATATTCCCAAACCGCCTTGGAACAACTCTCCGAATTCGAGAAGAGGGGTTACGGCGATGCCTTCGTCTGCATGGCCAAGACGCCCCAGTCCCTAAGTGATTCCCCCAAGCTGGTCGGGGTGCCAAGGGGCTTCCGGATACATATACGGGAAGCCACCCTTTCTAGCGGCGCCCGCTTCGTCGTCCCGCTTACCGGCAGCATCATGAAGATGCCGGGCCTGCCGAAGGTCCCGGCCGCGGTCAAGATGGAGGAGAAACCTTGGTAGAGATCCCCGACATCGCCCTGTTCGACGTGGTGATGATGAAAAAGGAACACCCCTGTTCCAAAAGAAGCCGCTATTTCCAGATAATGCGGGTCGGGGCCGACATCAAGATCAAGTGCCTCGGCTGCGGCAAAGTGATGATGCTCAGCCGCGATACCTTCAACCACAAGCTGAAGAAAGTCGTCTCCCATAGCGAAAAAGAGGTTCCGACAGGGACCGTTTAGACAATCCGCGCCTATTGGTTGATGGAGGAATACCATCCTAAAACTCACAGGCGTCGAAAAATCGTTCAGGGGCCGAGCCGGCACCCTCCGGGTTCTCAAGGGGGTCGATTTGAAACTGCCCGCCAAAGGGCTCTTTTGCCTGATGGGTCCTTCGGGTACCGGCAAATCGACCCTCCTATCGCTGATAAGCGGTTTGGAAAAACCGACCGCCGGAAGGATCGAACTCGGCGGGATCGACATAACCCTCCTTCATGAGAAGCAGGCCCACGCCTTTAGGAACAAGGAAATCGGGTTCCTCTTCCAGCACTACGAACTGCTCGAGGACTTCACCGCCCTATATAACGTCACGTTGCCCGGCCTGCTGGCCGGCAAGGGCCGGAAGGAAGTAAGGGCGCGCTCCCAATCCCTACTTGAAGCCGTGGGTCTAGGAAGCAAGGCCGAAACCAAGGCCGCGGTCCTTTCGGGCGGGGAAAAGCAGAGGGTCGCCTTGGCCAGGGCAATCGCGAATTCCCCGTCGCTATTGATTTGCGACGAGCCGACCGGGGCCTTGGACGAGAAGTCGGCCCTCGAGGTAATGGATCTGCTCAAAAAGGAAAGCGCGGAACGGCTCGTCCTCGTGGTGACCCACAATGGCGAATTGGCCGCGGAGTACGCGGACAAAGTCTTCGAGATGACGGACGGCCGGCTATCCGAAAGGGTTGCCGGTCCTTCCGGAAAACTCGGCATCCGCCGCCGGGGAAGGCAAGGGGCCCTCGCACCCATTCTGAAGCGAAACTTCCGGGAGGATTTGCTCGGAAACCTCGCCTCCGTGGCCGTTTCCTTCCTTGCCTTCTTGACGGTCTTCGCCGGCATCGGAATGGAAAAGGGGGCGGATGATGCGCTATCCGCCAAAAGATACGATTATCTCGAGCGGGCCCGCGCGACGGTTTCGGGAAAGGTGTCCGTGCCGATCGAGGGCTCTCCCTTGAATTTGGTCAAAAGCCACCGGCCGGACAAGGAAGCCCTGCTTGAGGTGTTCTCGCGTTTGTCCGTATCCGTAGAAGAGGACTTCAGCTATTTCTTTCCCTCGTATAGCGCCTTCGCGACGGATGCCGGTACGTTCGGCCCCTATTCCCTCGTTCCCCTTTTCGACCTGTCGCTCGGGGATACCGGAAGGGATTTCCTGATCGAAGGGAAGTATCCCCGGGGCGACGATCTGTCGGCTTGCCTCGTCAACCGGTTGCTGGCCGAGCAAACCTCGGTCGCCATAGGCGAGGAGATAACGTATAGCCAGTCCTCGCTATATGCCGAAAACGCTTTGAGCCAGTCGGTGGACATAACCGTTTCGTTCACCGTCGCCGGCATCGTGGAGGAATTCGGATACCTCAATTCCCCGAAGGTCTACTGTTCCTATTCGGGGCTCAGGAAGGCGATGGAGTCTTTCCGCCTAAACGATGGTTTCAGCGCGGGCAATCTGCTGGAAGCGGTGGAAAATTCCCCGGCGGATTCCCCGTATTCCTCCTACCGTTACCTTCTTTTCTGCCATTCGAGGGAAGATCTGCCGGGATTTTGGAAGACGGTGGCGGAGATAGGCAAAGAAGAGGGGTTTTCGGCGGACTGCTTTCCCCTAAGCGCCGTTGCTTCGTATGCCGGCATCTTCGGGGCGCTTCTTTCGCTTTTGCCCGCTTATATGGCCGTTGCCTTGCTTTGCTCGGTTTTCGTGGTATTCGCCCTCGGCTACTCGAGGTATCTAAGACGGAAGAGGGAATCGGCGGTCCTAGGCGCCCTCGGGGCCGATTACGGGACAATAGTTTCGCCTTATCTTGTCGAAGGGGAGATGCCCGTCCTTCTCGGGTTCGCCTTGGCCTATCTTTCCTCGATGCTTTCCGCCGGCCTTTTCAATTCCTTTTTCCTTGACGCCTTCGGTTTAGCCAATCTGTACGTTTTCTCCGATTCCCTTTTCGGGGTCGAAGGGCTATTGCCGGCCCTTTCCTCGCTGGTTGCCTTGGCCATTCCGGCCCTAGGCGTTCTGCTGGCTTCTAGGCCCCTGCGGAAAGGACGCATCTATTCGGAGCTCAAAGGCGAATGAGCGGCATCAAGGGAAAAGGACTAAGCCGGCGTTTCGGCGGGACCGCGGTCCTGAAGGACATGGACTTCGAATTCCCGGACAAGGGTCTTATCGGAATACTCGGGGTTTCGGGCGCGGGGAAGTCGACGTTTCTCAATATCCTCGGGGGACTGGACACAAACTACGGCGGCAGCCTTTCGGTCTTCGGGAACGACTACCGGGCAATGAAGGAGGAGGAACGCTCGTCCTACCGTCTCCGGGAAGTCGGATTCCTCAGGCAGAACAGCGCCCTGCTGGATCTCGAATCCGCGAAGGACAACATCCGCCTGCCGATCGTTTCGGCTTCCCGGAACGGCAAACGGTTCGTGGACAAGAAATGCGGCGACCTGCTAGACCTCGTCGGTTTGCCGGTAAGGGGCAAGGACAAGGCCGGCGACCTTTCGGGCGGGGAAAGGCAGAGGGTTGCCTTGTCGAGGAGCCTTGGCAACGACCCTCCATTGCTTCTATGCGACGAGCCGACGAGCGCCTTGGACGGGGAAAACGCCGCGCGGGTATTTTCGGTATTGAGGAAGCGCTCCGGCTCCGCCCTCGTCGTCGTGGTCAGCCACGACGAGAAACTTCTTTTCCGTTACGCCGACTGGATCTACGAGCTGAAAGACGGGAAGCTCTCCCTGCCCGCAAAGGGAGAAGGAGGGGGCCGGGCCGGGCCGGCGCCGCTTAAGAAGAAACGCTTCAAAGACCAAGGCCGCGCCCCCGTTTCCTTTTGGCTAGGGCATGCCTACCGGCTTCTCAGGTCCAAGGGCAGAAGGAGCCTCGTGACCCTCGGGGCCCTCTGCCTTTCCCTATGCGGGACGGTGTTTTCGAATTACCTCGGCGAAGGACTCTCCGGCGAGGTCTCGCGGGCCTTTTCCTCCATAGTCGGCCCTCCGAGCGTCGTAATCGAAAAGGGGAACCCCGACGAACCGACCTTGGGCCGGGTTATTTCCTGTCCGCTCGAGCGGGTAAAGGCCCTCGTGGAAGAACATCCCGACTTGTTCTGCGACTACGGGATCAGCTATTTGGCCGACTTCGAGAACTTCTTTCCGGACGCCCACGAGGCCTTCATTCCCAATAGGGGAGGGAAGATAGTCGTTCCGGGATTATCGCTTAGGACCGCGAACGACTACCTGTATCTGGATTCCGGGGACATCCACGGGGCCGCGCCGGAGCTGCCCGGAGGCCTCGAAAACGACCAGGTCGTCCTGGGGCTGCCCTACGCCTCGATGGCCAATCTCTGCTACGGACTCGGGATATCGAGAAGCTACGGGGCCCTCGGCGACTACATAGCCGAACGCGGGCTGGAACTGGTCTACCGCATGCAAAACGATTCCTGGGCCTACGCCGACGAACAGATTCTCGAGATAAGCGCGGTGACGCGGACCGACGTCGCGACCATCTTCCACTATTCGCGGGAATGGTCGACCTATCTGTTCGAATTCAAGATGAGGCTCCCCAGTTCGGACGAACCGGACGACTCCTTGCCCTGGATACTCCAGAAGGTTCCTTACGTCGTTCCCAGGAGGGAAGGGGAGTTTTTGCTAAAGGTCCGGGAAAAGGGGCTCGGCGGCTATATTTTCGAACCCCCTAGCTACGACTACGAGAAGACGCACTGCAAAATAGGCGAGAGGTGCGGACTCAACCGCTATTACGTCTATTTGGCCGACGAAAGGAGGATATCCGAAAGGGAAATCGGGGAAGCCTTGTCCACCGAAGGCGTTTCCGGCCTTTATACCTGCACGGACGGCTCGTACGTGAATTTTCCTTCCTCCTACATGTCGGGGTTCCTCATGCCGTTTTACGTATCTTCGTCCGCGTCGGGGATAGACGGGGTAATCGACGCGGTGGGGCAGGTGGAAGAGGAGTTCAGGGACTACGAACCCGAACTGCCAAAAGGGGTGTACTCCGGCTCCTATTTGAAACCGGCGGGGACCGGGATTACCTTCACGAGCGACATGGGGGAGTTCTTGGACGGCGGTCCGCCTTCCAGCCTCGACGAAATCGCCCTGAGCAGCGAACTTTACGCCGCATTGGGCGGTCCCGAGGCCGTCCATGTCGGTGCCACGGTCGGGGAACTGTCCTCGGGCGGATACTATCTCCGCGACATCAGGAAGGCCAGCCTCAAGGTAAGCGGCGTCTTTGCCTCGCCTTTCATGATGCTGGGACACGGCCCCCGCTGGACGGAGGACTTCTATTCCTATGTCCTTGGCATGTCTTCTTTCCTCCTCCGTCCCGTCAAACTCGTGTGCCTGCTCGAGGAAGGCAAGGAAGAAGAGACCTATTCGTCGCTCCTTTATGATTTTCCCGGGTACAGGCTCAGCCGGCCCTACCTTTCGATGGAGGAAAGCCTCTCGTCCCTTTCGAGCGTCCTCTCCTCTTTCCTCGGCATGCTCTCGTATGCGGCTTATGCCTTCTCGCTCCTATTGCTCTGCGCCTCTTCCTATCTTGCCGCGGAGGAACGCAGGCGGGAAAAGCGTCTGCTCTACGAACTGGGGATTTCCCGGACCGACATCTTCGTCTCCGGGATTGCCCTTAGCATCGTTCTATTGTCGGCGGCCTTCCTTTTCGCCCTGCTGTCTTCCTTTATCGTCGAATCGGCGGTCCATATGGCGATATCGCGGGGGTTTGGGTCGGAAACCGGATTCGTCTACGATTTCGGACCCGTGCTTTCCTGCCTGCCCTTCATCGGCATGGCCTTCCTGCTTACCGCCGCATACGAAGCCGCGTCTTCTAGAAGGGGCGGCAATACCATAAAATGTAATCCGTTATGGAAAAGAAAAAGACACTCGCCCTGATCGCCCATGACGGGAAGAAACAGGAAATCTGCCAATGGGCCAAGAACAATGCCGAACGCCTAAGGAACTTTAATCTCGTCGGCACCGGACATACGGCCGCGTTGGTGGAGGAAGCAACCGGCCTTCCGGTCAAAGGCTATCTCTCGGGACCCCTCGGGGGAGACCAGCAGATCGGGGCACGCATCGCGGAAGGGAAAATCGACCTCGTAGTCTTCCTGTGGGACCCCCTCCATACCCAGCCCCACGACCCAGATGTGAAGGCACTTCTGAGGATCGCCGCGGTATACGACGTCCCCATCGCCACCACGAGGCGCGGCGCCGACCTCATGCTAACCTCCCCTTTGCTTTAGCAAAAAGTTTATGGTGCAAGGCGGCCCGCGGGTATGCTAATATTGCCCCCGGTCGTTGACCAGGAAGGTTAAGAGTCAATGAAGGGAACAGTCAAGATGTTCAACCGCGAAAAAGGCTACGGCTTCATCCGCACGGAAGAAGGCCAGGATGTCTTCTTCCACTATTCGGCCCTGAACATGGATTCCTACAAGACCGCCGAACCCGGCGAGAAGGTGGAATTCGAAGTCAAGGAAAGCGAACGCGGACCGCGGGCCGAGAACATCACCAAGATCGGCTAATCAGGTTGTGCATAAGCCCCTTCGGGGGCTTTTTTGTTTTACCGCCAGAAAGTATAATCTTGCCGCATGTCACTAAAAGCCGGTATCGTCGGCCTTCCTAACGTGGGAAAGTCGACCCTCTTCAATGCCATTACCAATTCCCACGTCGAGGCGGCCAACTACCCCTTCGCCACCATCAAGCCCAACACGGGCATAGTCAAGGTCCCGGACGAAAGGCTCGATTTCCTAAGCGGCCTTTATTCGCCGCTGAAAACCATCAACGCGACATTCGAGTTCTACGACATCGCCGGTCTCGTCAAGGGCGCCAGCCACGGAGAGGGGCTGGGCAACCAGTTCCTTGCCGCGATAAGGGAATGCGACGCGATCGTGGAAGTCGTGCGCTGCTTCGACTCTAGCGAAATAATCCACGTCGAAAACTCCGTCGACCCCAAGCGCGATATCGAGACCATCGATCTGGAACTCGCGCTCGCGGACTACGAAACCGTCAAGAACAAAATAGCGAAGCAAGCCGTGAAGGCGAGGATAAGCAAGGACAAGGTCGCCGTCTACGAAATGCCGATATTGGAGGCCTTGGAAAAGACCCTCGGTGAAGGCAAATCCGCGCGGCTTTGCCCATTGAACGACGAGCAGAGGGACTACGCGAAGAAGAATTTCTTCCTGTTGTCGCTCAAGCCGATACTCTACGTCGCAAACGTCAGCGATTCCGACTATGCCGATCTCGACCACTGCGGCTATTACAACACCGTTAGGGAAATCGCCGCTTCCCAAGAGGCGGAATGCATACCGATCAGCTGCGAAATCGAATACGAAATAAGCCAGCTTCCGGAAGAGGAAAAGAAGGAGTTCCTCGCGGGACTTGGACTAAGGCACTCGGGGCTCGAGAGACTGACCAAGGCGGCCTACGACCTTCTCGGCCTCAGGACCTTCTTCACCGCCGGGAAGGACGAATGCCGGGCCTGGACCTTCAGGGAAGGCATGAGGGCCCCCGAATGCGCCGGCATCATCCACACCGATTTCCAGAAGGGTTTCATCAAGGCCGAGATATTCTCGGTCGACGACCTGAAGGAACTGGGAAGCGAGGAAGCCATCAAGGAAAGGGGCCGCCTCCGCATCGAAGGGAAGGACTACCTGATGAAAGACGGCGACGTCGTCTTCTTCCGGTTCAACGTATGAAGAAACTGGTCATCGGATACGGCGAGGACATACACCGTCTGGCCAAGGGCCGGCGCCTTGTCCTAGGGGGAATCGAAATACCCTACGAGATGGGACTCGAGGGCCATAGCGACGCGGACGCGGTGCTGCATGCCTTGGGCGATGCCTTGCTAGGGGCCTCCGCGAAAGGCGATATCGGGCTATATTTCCCGGACAGGGACGAAGCGACCAGGAACATGGATTCGAGCCTCATCGTCAAAAGGTGCCTGGAGGTAAGCGGAATCAAGTCCGCGGACATCCATAACGTGGACATCTCCATCTCGGCCGAAGCCCCGAGGCTTTCTCCCTACGTGGTGGCGATGCGCGAAAAAATCGCCTCCGTCCTCGGTGTGAGCCCAAGCCGGGTTTCAATCAAGGCCATGACCAACGAGGGCTTGGATGCGGTCGGCGAAAAGAAGGCCATAAGGGCGGTGGCCGTATTGTTAGGCGAGGTAAGCGAGTAAATGGAAAAAACGGAGTTATTGAAAGCCGCGGTCTTTAGGGCCGCGAAGGCACTCGGGGTCGAATCCTCCCCCGAAGAGGTCGTCATCGAAAATACCCGCGACCCGCGTTTTGGGGAATATTCGACCAATTTTGCTTTGAAAAACGCCAAAAAACTCGGCAAGAAGCCCATCGATTTCGCAAAGGAGATAATCGGGGCGATGGAGGATCCGCTCATCGAAAAGTGCGAGGCGGCCGGCCCGGGGTTCATAAACTTCTTCCTCAAGGAAGGAAGCCTCGGCTACATAGTGGGCGAGATTCTCGAAAAAGGCGAAGGATTCGGCCAAGGCGAAGACAAGCACTTCAGGGTGAACGTCGAATTCGTCAGCGCCAACCCCACCGGCGACCTGCATCTCGGACACACCAGGGGGGCGGCCCTCGGGGACGCGATAGCCAACCTCTATGAGAAAGCCGGGTACGACGTTACCCGCGAGTACTACGTCAATGACTGCGGAAACCAAGTAAGGCATTTGGGCCTGAGCCTGATGGCCCGTTACCGGGAACTCTACGGCTATCCCCTGGAACTAGGCGAGGACGACTACCACGGCGTCGACCTCATCGACATCGCGAAACGGATAAAAGACGAGCACGGCGACGAATTCCTGCACAAGGATGCCGAGGAAACCTTGCCTTTCTTCATACGTTACGGCATCGATTCGGAACTGGGGAAGATAAAGAAGGACCTCGACGATTTCCGGGTCCGTTTCGACCGCTTCTCCTACGAATCGGACATCCGGAAGGGGGATGCGATTCCCAAACTGCTGGAATTCCTGAAGCCCTACACCTACCAAAAGGACGGGGCGACCTATCTTGCCACCACGAGGTTCCTGGACGACAAGGACCGCCCGATCGTGAAGGCCGACGGGAACTACACCTACTTCCTTCCCGACATCTGCTACCACTACGACAAGATGGCGCGGGGCTATGACCTGCTGGTCGACGTCCTCGGGGCCGACCACCACGGCTACATCAACCGCATGAAGTCCGCCCTGATGATGAAAGGCTACAAGGCGGACAGCTTGGAAGTCGAACTCGTCCAGATAGTCAAGACCTTCCAAAACGGGGTCGAGGTCAAGATGAGCAAGAGGACAGGGAAGGCCATCACCCACCGGGAACTGGTTTCCGAAGTGGGCGTCGACGCGGTCCGCTACTTCTTCGTGGAACGGGCGGCAAGCAGCCACCTCGACTTCAACTACGATCTGGCCAAAAGCCGCAGCAAGGACAACCCGGTCTACTACGCCCAGTACGCCCATGCGAGGACCGCTTCGCTATTGGGCCTGGGGAAGGACATCCCCCTGGTTGCTTCCGGGGAGGGGCTGGAAACCGAGGACGAAAAGGCAATACTGAAGCATTTGGCCGATTTCCCTAGTATGATAGAAAGTGCGGCTAAAAGCCGCGCCCCCCACAAGGTCGCCGGGTACGTCCAGACCCTTGCCGCCCTTGTCCACGGCTATTACGCCTCCACCCGCATAATCGACAGGGAAAACAGGGAACTCAGCGGCGCGAGGCTCGCCCTCATGAAGGCGGTCGGTATCGTCCTGAAGACGGCCTTGGGGCTATTGGGGGTCAGCGCCCCTGACAAAATGTGATCATCAGATAGGAGCATATATGAAAAAAGACAAAAGCATGATCGACGAGGCCTACGACATCCTCTCTTCGAGAAACAGCCTCGACATCGGGGAAAGGCCGATTTCCTTCGCCGAACTATACGACCAGGTCGCGGCCAACCTCCAAATGGAAAAGGAAGAGCGCGACGCGAGGATCGGCCACTTCTATAGCGATTTGACCTTCGACGGACGTTTCGTCGAACTGGCCAAGGAAGGGAAGTGGGACCTTAGGAGCAACCACACCTTCGACGCCGTCCATATCGACATCAACGACATCTATTCTTCCGAGGAAGCCAAGGACGACGACAAGGAAGAGGAAGCCGAGGAAAAGAAGGAAGAAGGCGACCTCACTCCGGATCTCGAGGACGAGGAGGGCGACGGCGGTTCCGACGCCGACTCCGATTCTTCGGGCAGCGAAAGCGAAGGGTACTAATAGGCAAACGCCTTTGATACAACCATATTACCAATAGGAGGAAAAATCATGGCATTGGAAAACATGGTAAACATGCTCCTTAAGGCCCAGAAGGAGCATTACGCTGTCGGGCAGTTCAACATCAACAACGTCGAATGGGTCGGCGCGATCCTCGACGAGGCCATGGCCCTCAGGACCCCGGTCATATTGGGCGTCAGCGAAGGCGCCATGCGCTACATGGGCGGATGGCATACCGTCGTCGGCATGGTCAAGGGCTACATCGAAGACAAGCACGTCGACGTGCCGGTCGCCCTCCATGTCGACCACGGCAGCAGCTTCGAATCCTGTAAGGCCGCCATTGATGCCGGCTTTACTTCCGTCATGATCGACGGCAGCAAGCATCCGCTCGACGAGAACATCGCGATGGTCAAGAAGGTCGTCGAATATGCCCACGCCCGCGGCGTGAGCGTCGAAGCCGAACTAGGCAAGGTCGGCGGCCAGGAAGACGACGTCGTCGCCGAATCCATGTATGCCGATCCGCAGGAATGCGTGAAGATGGTCAAGGAAACCGGCATCGATTGCCTCGCCCCGGCCCTCGGCTCCGTCCACGGACCCTACCACGGCGAGCCCAAACTCGGTTTCGACCAGATGGAAGAAATCCACCAGTTGGTCAAGATCCCGCTCGTCCTCCACGGCGGTTCCGGCATCCCCAACGAACAGCTGCGCAAGGCCATCGACCGGGGTACCTGCAAGATCAACGTCAACACCGAATGCCAGCAGTACTGGGCCCGCATCGTCCGCGAAGTCATCGCCAAGGACAGCGCCGTCTACGACCCCCGCAAGATCATCGGGCCGGGCAAGGAAGGCATCAAGCAGACCATGCGCGAGCACTGCGAGGTCTTCGGCTGCGTCGGAAAGGCCGACAAGTAATCGTGTACGAATTGGAGCTCAAGGCCGCGATCGACGCGGCCTTGGCCGCTTCCAAGGCGGTAATGGAAGTCTATTCGACCGACTTCTCGATCGAGACCAAGGATGACGATTCCCCGGTTACCGAGGCCGACAAGAGGTCGGATGCGATAATCAGGGAAATGCTGTCCAAAGCCACTCCGCGCTACGGCTTCTTGACCGAAGAAAGCAACGACGACAAGAAACGTCTCAAGAAAGAAGACATCTGGATAATCGACCCGTTAGACGGGACGAGCGACTTCGTCTCCAAGGACGGGGAGTTCTCCATCAACATCGCCCTTTGCCACGACCACGAGATCGTGGTCGGCGTAATCTATTTGCCTACCTTGGATTTGCTTTACTATGCAGTCAAGGGGGAGGGGAGCTACCGCAAGGACAAAGACGGCAAGATTTCCCTCATCCGGGTCAACTCCAAGAAGGACAGGCTGACCGTCTTGACCTCGAGAACCCATTTCATGCCGGCCGAAAAGGCCATGATCAGGAAACATTCCGACCGGATTTCCTACCAGGCGCCCATGGGCGCGAGCGCCAAATTCTGCGCGATCGCGGAAGGCCAGGCCGAAATCAGCTACCGCCTTTCGGGCGGTACCAAGGAATGGGACGTCGCCCCCGGCGATCTGATTCTTCGGGAGGCCGGCGGCATCGTCCTCCAGACGGACCTCACTCCTTTTACCTACAACCGGGAGGACGTCTATAACCGCAAGGGGTACATCTTGGCCAATTGCCCCGAAAACATACTCCTGTGAGGAATACCATGAAAGTCAAAGAATTAACCAAGGACCTTTACTACGTCGGCGTGGTCGACCATGCCCTGAAGGTCTTCGACGTTGCCATATTGACCAAATACGGCACGAGCTACAATTCCTATCTGCTCAAGACCAAGGACGGCGCGGTCGTCTTCGAGGGAAGCAAGGAAAAAACCGAGGAGGAATATCTCGAGAACATTTCCTCCCTTTGCCCATTTAAGGACATCAAGTACGTCTTCGTCACCCATACCGAACCCGACCATAGCGGCGCGATAAAGGCGCTTCTAGGCAAAAACCCGGATATAACCGTGGTCGCGAGCCAAGGCGCCCTCATAAACCTTGGGAAGATCGTGAGGATCGACTTCAAGAAGCACGTGGCCAAGGACGGGGAAACCTTCGAGTTCGGCGGTTACCACTTCCGCTTCGTCAGCGGCCTGCTTCTCCACTGGCCCGACGTCATGTTCACCTACATCGAGGAAAAGAAGGCGCTGGTTTCCTGCGATGCCTTCGGCTGCCACTATGCCTTCGACGGCATATTGCTCAGCAAGCTGACCGACGAAGAAGGGTATCGCGATGCGTTCGAATACTACTACGAGAAAATCATGGGCCCCTTCCCGGCTTTCGCCAAGGCCGCGGCCAATCGGGTTTTGGCCCTCGACTTGGATTTCATACTTACCGGGCACGGGCCGGTCATCGACACGAGGATCGGGGAAAGGGTCCGGGAATACCTCCGCCTTCCGGAGAAGTTCTTCCCGAGCGCCGTCAAGGACAAGGTCACCATCATCTACGGTTCCGCCTACGGGTATACCCGCGATTTGGCCAATAGGATAGCCGAAGGGCTGAAAGCCGGCGGCAAGGACGTCGTCCTCATGGAACTGGACGCCCTTAATTACGGGACGGTAAGGGGAGAAGCCATCAGGGCCTTGTTCACCAGCGAGATGACCTTGCTTGGATCGCCCACCATCGGCGGCGATGCCATCGGGCTCTTCTACGACATCCTTTCCGCGGTGCCGGCGACCATCGGCACGGGAAGGAAGGCCAGCGCCTTCGGCGACTACGGCTGGTCGGGCGAAGCGGTGCCGAATCTCACCTGCCGACTCAAGCAGCTGCATTTCGCGGTCAAGGACGGCCTAAGGATCAATTTCGCCTTGGACGGAGAAGGGGAAAAAGCGCTGGCTGCCTACATTTCCTCTTTACTTTCGTAAGTTCCGAAACGATTATTCTTCCATAAGGAGACAAAAAAACATGAAATGGTTTAACCGCCAATCCCGCCTCGTCAAGCTCTTGCTGTTGTTGATTCCGCCCATCAACTGGATCGTCGAAATCGTCGTCCGCTGGAGCGCCTTCTTCCAGAAGCCCGGTCTCATCAGGCTCCTGCTGGCCATCATCGTGATTTTCGGCGTCGGCCTTATCCTTGGCTGGGTCGACTTCTTCTGGACCCTTCTCTTCGGGCATCTCGTCCTTGCGAAGTAGCGAAAGAAAAAAAGGCACCGGCACGAGCGGCCGGTGCTTTTTTATGTCTCAGTTCCCGGATTTTTCCCCGGGCTCATAGGCGGTGTCCTGCTTGCTTTCCGCCCGGTCTTCCTTCCCATCCTCCTTCGGGGGGAAGATTCCGGAAGCGTCGACCCTGGTGACTCCCGGCACCTCGTCGACGAGTATTATCTCGACTCCGGCGGTTATGTCGGCTTCGGCATAGAGGCAGCCTTCGCAGGCTCCGCTCATCTTCAGATAGGCGGTACCGTCCTTGAATCCGAGCAGGGTAACGTCCCCGCCGTCCCTGTTGAGGAAGGGCCTCACCTTGTCGAGGACCCGTTCGATCTGAGTTTCGATACTTTCCTGCACGGCCGCTATTCTAATAGCCTTTTGCCTTTAAGGCAAAGGCGATGATTGGAAAAAGGGGCCGGCCTGGACATGCGCCCATCACCTCCTGCCGGCCCCGCTAGGCCGGACTTGCTATTTTTGCAAGGCGGCCCGCCTTAACAGCGCCTCGATGGCGCGGAGGATTGCCTTCGAGATTTCGGAAAGGCCCTTCAGGTAGATGACGTCATCCGTCGACTTTCCGCCGTTTTTGCAAAAGGCGACGTCGACGGCGACTTCAACCATCCTGAGGGCATTCTCGCGGCTGGGTTCGCTTATGCCGGCTTCCCAGTTTTTCACCGTAGTCGCGCTTACTCCCATGAGTAGGGCGAATTCTTCGATCGTCAGGCCTAGCGACGATCTCATGGTTCTTGTTGCTTGATCGTTCATTTTCGATAAATAGAACTTTAGTCTCCAAATGAAAAGATGTCCTTGCCAATGGCTTGGCAACTTTTGTCTTCTAAAGCAGTTTCCTTTTCGTTCTTGAATGGGCGTGTTAACGGGGTTAACTTTATCTCCGTGAAAGACTTCGAAAACCTTACGGGCTTCCTATACGGGAAAACAGGCGGCGCGTTGCTAAGAAGGCTGGGCGCGCTGCTTGCTCTGGCGCTTCGGGGAGAACTGCCTTTCCTAATGGCCGTCGAATCCAACGACGGCATCAACGAAGCCGGCATATCCAAGATATTGGGCGTCAGCCGGCCCCGGACTTCCGCGATGGTCAAGAAGGCCTTGAAGGAAGGCATGGTGGTTCTCGATCCCGGCAAGGGGATAAGTCTTACGGAAAACGGGTTGAGCCAGTTAAACGCGAGGAGAAACGAGGTCCGCCGGATTTTAAGCGAACTGCTTTCCCCTTTGGACGTGGAGGAGAGAAGGGGCGGAATGGCCCTATTGAGGAAAATGGCGGAGGTCCACCAAGATGCTTAAGTTAGTCGATATCGCTAAGGATTATTACGTAAACAAGGGGACGTCCGTCCGTGCCCTGAAGGGCATTAGCATCGAATTCCGCCGTTCGGAATTCGTGGCGGTGCTCGGACCAAGCGGCTGCGGAAAGACGACATTGCTCAACATCATCGGCGGCTTGGACCATCCTAGCGGCGGCGACCTCCTGATCGAAGGCGTATCCACGAAGGACTACAAAGACGCGGACTGGGACAATTACCGCAACCATCGGATCGGATTCGTCTTCCAGTCCTACAACCTAATACCGCACCAGAATGTTTTACAGAATGTGGAACTGGCCCTCAATATCGGCGGCATCAGGAAGGCCGAAAGGGAAAATAGGGCCAAGGCGGCCCTGGACGAGGTCGGCCTGAGCGGAGAGTACTACAAGAAGCCGAACGAGCTGAGCGGCGGGCAATGCCAAAGAGTCGCGATAGCCAGGGCTCTGGTCACCGACCCCGAGATCCTCTTAGCCGACGAGCCGACCGGCGCCCTCGATACGGAAACGAGCGTTCAGATAATGGACCTGCTCAAAGAGGTAAGCCGTGACAGGCTGGTCATAATGGTTACCCACAACCCGGATTTGGCCGCCCGTTACGCGACGAGGATAGTCAAGTTGCTCGATGGCCTGGTCGTAAGCGATTCCCTTCCCTACGACGGCAGGTCCGAGGCCGCTAGCGGGGAAAAAGGCGGCAAGGCCAAGCTCTCGCTTGTTAGTGCCTTCCGGCTCTCGTTCCGCAATCTTCTAAGCAAGGGCAAAAGGACCGCGCTCGTAGCGGTCGCGGCCTCCATCGGGATAATCGGGGTCAGCAGCGTCCTCGCGGTTTCTAACGGCGTGACCGGCTATATCGGGGACATGGAAGAGGACATGCTTTCCGGAAGCCCGGTTTCCATAGAAGAGTCGGGGCTCGACATGTCCGCTCTCCTTAACCTGGCTTCGAGCGCCGCCCAGAGCCAGGCGATAATCCAAAACACCAAGGACGGGTACATCAATATCGACAAGGTCGTGGAAACCCTTGCCGACGAAAACGGGAACGTCAACAACTTCATGTTCCAAAACGACATCACCCAGGAATACGTCGACTACGTCCTCGCGATGTCGGAAGATCTCTATTCGTCGATATTGCTCGATTACGGAATCGACCCGAGCCCCAATCTCTTTACCGCCTCGAAACTTCAGGGGGAAGCCTATTCGGAGGAGGGGGAACTCGTCTCCATGAGCCTCATCAAATCCGTCTACCAAAGCGTATTAGGAAAAACCTCCTATTCGCAGTTTTCCTCGCTTTTGACTACGCTCTCGACCCCGTTCCAGCAGCTTCCCAGTAGCGTCGAAATGGTCGAATCCCAGTACGATATCCTAAACGAGGGCGGGTATATCCCGACCAAGGCCGGGGAAATCGCCTTGGTAGCCAACGGTTCCACCCTGAGCGACATCTATTTGGCCCAGCTCGGCTTCATGGGCCAGGAAGAATTCCTCAACGGCGTCGACAAAGCCACCGGCAGCGAAGGCTACGACCCGGCGCTCGACCAAACCGAAATCAGTTTCGACGAGTTGCTGTCCCAGACTTATTACTATTATCCCAACGACTCCCTCTACAGCAAAATTTCGATTCCTTCGATCGGCGACTTCTGGACATACGACCCTCTCAAGAACCTAAGTGAGGAAGAAGGGAGGATCCCCTTGAAGATCACCGCCATCCTTTCCTTGAAGGACGGGCTCAACTACGGCTGTCTGTCGACCGGCCTATACTACACCGCCGCGCTTACCGATCTTATGATCGCCCAAGGCACTTCTTCCGAGATCGTCGACTATCTAAACGAAAACGACCTGCCGGGATTTACCGCGCAGAACCCAATCGCCTATACGTATTCCTACTATTACGACGGGCAGGAATACACCGACGGGATAGGGGCTCTTTCGAGCGTTTCGATGATGGACATGACGCAGGCGGCGATCGGCGAAGACCCCGTGATATTCGGCATATCGAATCTGGCCGGAAGCGAACTGCCTAGCTCGATCGAAGTCTATGCCTCGAGCTTGGAAACTAACGACGAAGTCAAGGCATACCTCACCGCCTGGAACGAGGAAGGCGACATTACCGTCAACGGAGTCGTAATCCCTTATGAGGAAAGGCACGAAATCCGTTATACGGACAACCTGGGCCTCGTTCTTACCATGGTAAACTCGATGGTCGGCATCGTGACGGTGGCCTTGGTCGTCTTTACGGGCCTATCCCTCGTCGTCTCGACCGTGATGATCGCCGTGATAACCTACGTATCGGTCATAGAACGCGTTAAGGAAATCGGCGTCATCCGAAGCCTCGGGGGCCGCAAGAAGGACGTTAGGCGCCTCTTCAATGCGGAAACCGTGATGGAAGGCCTTTTTGCCGGCGCCATAGGCATCGCCGTGACCTATCTCATCGAACTCGTAATCAACGTTTCCGTCGGCAGTGCCACCGGCATCTACACGATTGCCGCTTTACCTTGGTACCTGGCCTTGGCCATGATTGCCCTCAGCGTCTTCCTTACATGGCTCTCCGGTCTGATTCCGGCCTCGTTGGCCGCGGAGAAAGACCCGGTGGTGGCCCTTAGGTCGGAATAATTATTTCCGGAAATAGGCCCCTTTGGGGGCTTTCGTTCTGCTTAGGTAGATGACGTCAGAACAATCGATTTCCTTGCGCCATTCGCCTTCGGGCGGCTTGGCGAAGACGACGTCCCCCATGTCGATATGGGGTAGCGTCTTTCCCTTCCTGGACTTTGCCTTGTAATAGACGACGTCGCTTTTCGCCTTCCCTCTGGTCAATACACCTTTCGAAGCGCCGCGGAGATTGGCAAAATACGTCTCGAGAAGGAGCCCGTGCTGCCTATATGCCATGGCTGCCAAGACGAATGAATATAGGCCTAGAGAACACAGCAAACGGAGAGCAAGCGATTTCGCATAGGTTTCTTCCCCGAATGACGGATCGACTTTCGACAATATCAGGTAGTCGCTCCGGTATTTGGTCAACACGGTTTCGATATGGACGGTTTTGTAGACGTAAACGGTAACTATCGATAGAAAGACCTGCTTGGGGAAAGGCAGGAGATCGATTTTTTTATTGGTAATGGACCTAATCTCTTTCTCTTCGCGTGACAGCTCCAAGAGGGAATATATTCCGAGAGTGAGAACGCAAAGGAACAGATAAGCCGGTAAGCAAGGCCTCTTTCTTCTATCCATAGTGGTAATTGTAGGCGATTGGAGCGGCCATAGATAACCAAAAAAGGGCAAAAGATCAGCACGAGAGGAATCCAAGAAGAAAACGATTACTTTATTTAGGCTAAAGAAAGAAGAGTGAAACACATGCTTTAACTAAATACTATATTTCGGATAGTCTAGGCCGAGGGAAGGTGGCAACGACCAAATGCAACTAAGCAAAACAGGGGCATAGAAGATACCAATCCCTTGTTCCCCTTTTAATAAGCCAACCCGATCTAGTCGAAACGAAAACGTCAATGTTTGAAATGCCGCTTGAACAAAGAGCTGCCCGGGGCCCTAGGAACGGGTCTTCTTTAAATACGGGTAAAATAAGATAGAGTAATTACTGGAAAAAGCCGACGAGGTCGAAATGCCGCCCGGTCTTCCAATAGCGGAGGAGACCCATCGTCCAAAGACAATGGCTAAGAAGGGCAAGCGAGATACTATTTTTAAAAAGGCCCTACCTTCGAGCTTGCACAAGGGCAAATCAATATATTTTAGAAGGACCGGATCGTGTTTTTAAAGCATTTCCCCAAACCCCACCGCTTATTTTTCGCCGGGAGTGACCGGAAAATTCTTTGCAAAGGGGTTTAATGCCCAAATAAACGAATAAAGGGCAATTTAAAATAAGAAAACAATGTTATCATTCATTAAATTTCGTAAATATTCATAATGGTTTCTCCAGCTAGACTCCTTTTGGAAAGCCATTTTGGCAAAAGTTTTCCGGGCTGGGCAAAAAAGCGAAGACCGGCAAAACGTTTAATCGCGTTTATACAAAAGCGTCGTACTTATGCCAAGCCGATGAATCGTCCGGCCCGAGCGTTCCCTCGGTATCTGTTTTTCCCTCAGGCAAAATAAGCCCCTCCTTTGTATTAAGTATTAGCCGAAGGGAAATATGGATGATCCGTCCGCCGTTTCCTTTGGACAATCTTTCCAATCTTTTCGTTTCCGGGTTAGCGGAACCGGGCCAATGACGCAAACCTTGCCGTTTTATTTATCAGCCCTCCCAGCTAAGGTGAAAACGATGTTTCGCCTAGAAAGCGTGGCGGCGCCGTAGAACTGTCAAACCGTCAAAAAAGCCCCGGTCCTGGAAAGGGATCGGGGCATGTGCCGAGGCAATCTAATGGCAATTAGAACATTTGCAGTTCGATTGGCTGCGTTCTGCTATTGCCGTTGTCAAACCTGCAATGGCCGCTTACAAGCGTTCCGCCACCGTCGAATCTATAGGTGCTGTCGAGATAGAAGCTACCGTAGAAATCACCGTAAGTAGCGGTTTTCCCTTCTAGGTCGAACCTTCTAAGGAAGAATTGAAGGTTCCCAAGGGCTTCTTGGACGGCTTCGTCCAAAGCATTGCGTTTTTCCCAGGTCTCCAGTTCATCCCATGTAACCAGTTCGCCGTTTTTCGATTGCTCGAAAGTCTCGTCGTACAGGGTCGAGGCGATTTCGCTTACGACCGGAAGTTCCTGCCCTTCGCCTAGAATAAGCTCGTCTATCGTGTAGGAGTAGTTGTTGCCCCCATTGCCATCGGTCGAACTGGGGAAGAGGACAATGTCCAAGGATAGCGAAGCCGAGTTAACCTTGCCCACCGTGTCCAAGGAAATGGCAAGGTAATCGTACTTTTTGTCTGTAACGGCTTCTAGTTTTTGGGCATCGCCCCAAATGTTGGGGTAATCGGTTACGCCTTCGAGGAGGTCGGCCACGTAATCGACATGCGGCCCCTTGACCCAGACGAACACGTTTCCGGTGGAATAAGTAGAAGTGATGTTGGGCGCCCCGAACCTTGCCATCAGGGAATTGGCATTGTCCTTTTCCGAAATCGTGGCGAAGGTCGTGTACGTATAGATTCCGGAGTTGGGAAGCGTTGTTCCAAGGAGCACGGCAACTACCGCCAAGGCAGCCAAGACGATGCCGAAGCAAGCCCGCGCCTTGCCTTTCTTGCCCATTTCCAGTCGAAGGTGGTCACTGGACTTTTTGTCCTTCTTGAGCAAGTCGGCGATGAGCATATAACGTTTCAAGGCCGACATGGGTTCCCTTAGGTTTGTAACCGGGTTGCTAAGAGACGAAACACACTGGAATATCGTCTTTTGCCTGGTGCTGACGGTAATTCCGTAGACGAACGTGACAAGGGAAAGACTGAAGAGGAACAAATACAAATCGGGGCTGATGCCAAAGTAGGAAAGACTCCAGCGGATTTGTTCGAAGGTTGCCGGATAAAAACTTAGTCCGACGCTGAAAAGTATTACCGCGGCAAAGATGGCGGCAATCACATAGAAGAAGGATGCGGCCGTCATTAGCTGGGAAATGGTTTTCTTCTGCCGCAATTTGCGGTAGCTGGTGTCGGCTTTGGTCAGGGAGAAGCCGCCGCGAAGCTTGAATAGGGAGATGATCAAGAGAATCAGCCCCACTACCATGACGTTGAATGTCATCAAGAAGACGACCAATTGGATGGGTCCATCCCCGAACATCACTTTGTTAGCCGCTTCCTTATTGATTGAAAGAGGCAGGAACGTGCAAAGATAAAGCGGGAAAAGCAAGTAGCTGATCGCGAGGAAGAGTATGCGAAGAGGATCGCTCCGTTTGATTTTTGCAGCGATTTTGTATTCCTCGTACTTGATTATGTTGGAATCGACAGCAGGCCCTTCCCTCGGAATATCGTTGAACGGAGGCAGATTGCCGACCAGTTCCGTATCGGCACGGCTCTCGAGCTCCTTCAATTTTTCCTTGGGCTGCTTTTCGATCAGATACTTATTGCCTTCATAAGGATCGTTTCCCTTGTACAAAACGATGTCGAGGACGATTGTGGCGACCATGAAAAGCAATATGATCAGTCCAAACGCCAAGCAGCAGGACGCACCGCTTCCGGCAGAGCCGAAGGGCGAGGAAATCGAATTAACGTATCCGAGCAGCGCGCAGCCGATGACGAAATAGACGAAGACGATCCCGGCTTCTATGTAGGAGAGAAGATTGACCAGGGGGATGTTCTTCACGTAATAGCGCGCATTCTTTTTCTTTTCGAGGAAAAGCACGGCGACCATGTGGTAGACGCCAGCCCCCAGCAAGGCGATTGCCAGGACGATTATAAGCAATAGTTCCACCGTTATGGCCGTGTCGCCCGATTTGGATATGGCATCGTAGCAGTTCATGGATTCGCCGAACATCCCGAAGTTCACGAGGTCTCCAAGCAGGAAGAGGAAAGTGAAAAGGCCGAGGAAAAGGCTCAACCCATAACCGAGGTGGCGCAGGACCTTGCCAAGTATCGACCCGACATTCGTGTCCTTGAAGTCAGAGGACCCGGTTTCCCCGGCTTTGGCTACGGCACTTTGGGCAGTTGCGCCGGCTGCCTTAGGATCGGCATCGAATCTTGTCCCGCATTCTGGGCAGAACTTGCCCTCGTAAACCGCTCCGCATTTTTTGCATGTATGCGGAGCATTGGGATCGACGGGTTCAAGCCATTTCTCGCCGCATTCCGGGCAGAATTTCCCCTCGAATTCAGTCCCGCAGTTCTTGCATTTGTTCATTGATTGAAAATGATATGCCCCTTCCTTGGGGCAATTTTAACACCCCCCTTCTTCTTACTAGCCCAAGAAAAAACTTCCGTAAACCGCCTTCAATGGCCTGTTTTCTTCGGCTTCCCCGAAGGCGGTTTCTGCAGGAAAAAAGAAAAAAGCCCGGGAACACCGTTGCCGGGCCTAATGAACAGTCGCTTGGTGCCCTGGATCGGACTCGAACCGATACGGGGTTGCCCCCGAGGGATTTTAAGTCCCTTGCGTCTACCATTCCGCCACCAAGGCACTAATGGTCCCCCGTGACGGGTTCGAACCGTCGACCCCTTGATTAAAAGTCAAGTGCTCTACCAGCTGAGCTAACGGAGGTCGCGTGGCTGGGGTGGCTGGGATCGGACCAGCGCGTGAGAGAGTCAAAGTCTCTTGCCTTACCTCTTGGCTACACCCCAATAAAAATGGTGGGTGAAGATGGATTTGAACCACCGAACCCGAAGGAGCTGATTTACAGTCAGCCGCGTTTGGCCACTTCGCTATTCACCCACTAATTTATGTGGCACGTATACCACCCTTAATTGGTGGATGCTAGAGGGTTCGAACCTCCGACCCCCGCCTTGTAAGGGCGATGCTCTCCCGCTGAGCTAAGCATCCATGGGAGCAGCAAACGTGCCCCGATAATATAGCAAGGAGGTTTAAAAGCGTCAACGTGAAACTAAGAAAAGAGGTCCCCTCTAGGGGACCCCTTCTTCGGCTTATCAATAACCAGGTTTTCCAAGCAGGTGGAACATGTTCTTTTTGTAGATTTCCACGCCCGGCTGGTCGAAGGGGTTGATGCCGCTGAGATAGGCCGACATCGCACAGGCCCTTTCGAAGAAATAGAAGAGATAGCCGATTCCGAAGGCATCGATCTTCCGGCATTCGAGGACGATGTTGTCCCGCTTCCCGGCTTCGGTATGGGCCTTTAGGGTGCCTTGGAAGGCCTTGTCGTTTATGTAGCTCAGGGTCTTGCCGCTCAGGTAGTTGAGACCATCGAGGTCGTTTTGGTCGTAGGGTATCTCCACGTCCCGGACGTAGGCATTCTGGTGTACGGTCGTTTCGAAGAAGGAATTGGTACCCTGCTGGATGAATTGTCCAAGGCTATGGAGATCGGTGGTAAAGGTAGCGGAGGTGGGGTAGATGCCCTGGCCATCCTTGCCTTCCGATTCGCCGAAGAGCTGTTTCCACCACTCGCCGAACTGGACGAGGCTAGGGGAGTAGGTGATGAGCATTTCGCATGCCGTCCCGTAGTCGGCGTAGAGGCTATGGCGGGCAACCGCGTACTTGTAGGCTTCGTTTTCGTCGAGATTCGGGTTAGAGGTGTCCTCGCGGGCGGCCAAAGAGCCGCGCATCACTTCTTCCGGATCTATTCCGGCACAGGCCATCGGGAAGAGGCCAACGGCGGTTTGGACGGAGTAGCGCCCGCCGATGTCGGCTGGGAGATTGAAGGTCGTATAGCCCTCGATTCCGCTTAGTTTACGGAGTGCGCCGTTTTTGGCATCGGTCGTCGCAAATATGGATTTCCGGGCCATTTCTGCGCCGATATTCTTCTCCAGCAGTTCCCGGAAAAGACGGAAGGCGACCGCGGTTTCGGTCGTGGTACCGGACTTGGAAATGACGTTGATGGCGAACTTCTTGTCTTTGAGATAATCAAGCAGCTCGGCGACATAGTCGGGGTTCAGCGTCTGCCCGGCGAATATGATTTCCGGCTTTTTGGAGTGGTGGAGTCCGTTGACCGCCTCGATGGCGGCCCTGGCCCCCAGGTAGCTTCCCCCTATTCCGCAGACGAGCAGGACGTCGTAATTCGAACGGACGTATTCGGCGGCTTCCTTCATCTTGGCCAGTTCCTGCTTGTCGTAGTCGACGGGTTGGTCGACCCAACCGAGGAAGTCGTTGCCCTTCCCGGTCTTTTCCTTTATGGCCTTATCTATTTCGGCCACCCTTTCCTTGTAGGAAGAGAGGTCGACCTTATGGAGGAGATGGGTAAGGTCCGTGGTGACGTATTTCATAGATTCTCCTTTTCAATCATGGAGGGCAGCAGTTCGAGCAGTCTTTCGCTCGAATATCCTTCCGGCCATGGCCTGTCGGATTTGCCTAGATGCCGTTCGTCCTTGGTAACGGCTTTGGCCGATAATTTGATGAAGCCTTTGGCTTCATCGACCGACAGTACCTTGACGCGGTATATATTACCAACTTGCACATAGCGGGTAAAGTTGCGGACGAAATGCTCGCTGAGTTCGCTAATGTGGAGTAATCCGGTTTCCCCGGTGGGAAGCAGCAATATCGCGTAGTTGGAATACACCCTTACCGCGACGGCAAAATAGACGTCGCCTGGTTTACTAACCATCTTTTTCTCCTTTCAGCAGCCTAAGGAAAAGCTTTTCGCCTTCCCGGTCATTCACTTTTATGTTCGTTATCTCCCCGCGGACGACGGCCGGCTTCACGCCAATCGCGTCCATCACGACCGAGGCGTCGTCGGTGAAATCCCTTAGTCTTCCTTTCCTTTCCCCAAAGGCTTTCACGAAGAGGGAATAGGCCGCGACCTGGGGAGTGGAAAGGGTGACGTTCCCCCGTCTATCGCCGTAATGTTCGATATAGTCCCCTTTAGGTGCATAGGCAATCGTGTCGCTTATCGGTACCGCCGGCACGGCGAAGAGGGTTTTCGAGGCTTTTTCGTATAGCCGCTCCACGAGGTTTTCGGTTACCAATGGCCTATCCGCGTCATGGATGAAGACGAGGGTGTAGGAATCCGCGGTGTCCTTCAGGGCTTTTAATCCATTGAGGGCGCTATCCTCGCGGCTATCCCCGCCGTCCACGATGCCGATGAGTTTCGTCTTGTCCTTTATCAAGGATTCGGCGAGGTCGGTATAACCCCTTTTGACCACCAAAAGTATCCCGTTTACGAAGGAGACTTTCTGGAACGTTTCGTAGGCATATAGGAAAAGGGGCTTGCCCCCCATCTCCACGAACTGCTTGGGCAGATCGCTTTGGTAACGCTCCCCCTTGCCGCCAAGAAGAAGTACGGCGACGGCCTTGGGGCCGGCTTTCCTTTCAATCGCCACTAGTCCGCCCTTTCATGGTTTTCCCTGCTGCCGAGGGACTCGCTTATCGCGATGCTCCTGAGGATAAGCTTCATGACCTTGTCTAGTTCCTTGCCGGCCCGGTAGTCGGCGGGGCAGACGAAGTTCACGCGGCCGTCGTGGAAGAGCCCCTGAACCTTTTCCTCCTTGCCCTCGGGGTAGACGGCGATGGATTTTCCTCCATTGTTCTTGGCGATGATCATGGCCGGGATGTCGGTCATGCCGTCGCCGATATAGACGATGTTCCTATAGGGAATGCGGCGCTCTGGCCGTTTTTCGTTCACGCCGACGTCGTCGGTCGCATCGTAGACCCCTTTGGAAATCCTGAAGAAATACTGCGTTTTCTGGGTATAGTTGATGGCGAGCTTCGGCCAAACCGGCAATCCTTCCTCGTCGTAGTAGAATTCGCAGGCGTATTTGACCTTGAATTCCCTGCTTATCGGGCAACCCTCGACTATTTCGATGTTGCCCGAGGAAATCAGATAATGCTCGACCTTCACCCCGATTTCCTTCCCGAAGTCGTTGATTCGGGAAAACCAGTCCAGAACCCCGGGGAAGAACTCGATGTCCTTGCCCATGCTTCGGAGCCATTCCCTCGTCATCCTAATGCCTTTTTCCTTGGCTTTCTTGACCATCATGTAGAGATAACTCAGAGTTCTTTCGACCCCGGTGGCCGCGGAGAAGCGGGTGGTTTCGCCCCAGAACTCGGCGGGGGTCATTCCGATCGAAGGAATGAACCCGAAGTTCTGCATGTCGGCCTTTGCCAAGGTGGAATCGAAGTCGTAGAGTATGGCCACTATCGGCTTTTTGTTCATGGTGGAATTATCGTCCCTATAAGGGACTTGGTCAAATCCGCCCCTTTCCAAAGCGGTCTGCCGTGGCCAAAATATCCCCGTGAGGATTGAACAGGTGCTCATACTGCTGGCCTTGATAGCAGGCATTGCCTACCTGAGCGTCCTTGCCTACGGGTCGAGCAAGATTTCCTACTTCCGCCGTTCCGTCAAAAGGAGACTCCAGGCCCTGGCCGTCATCTATAGCCAGAAAAGGAACGTCCTTCTTGCCCTTTCGAAGTCCTATGCCGACTGCGGGATAGTACTGAGCGGCAAGGACGAAGAGGCCATTACCAAGGTCAGGTGGCTTCTAACCGATACGAAAGACAGGGAAGAGGCCCTGGCCGCGGAAGAGACGCTGAATGCCTTGGAAAAAAGGCTAAGTTTCCTAAGCGCGACCAATCCGTTTGTCGACAAGGGACACGAAATCGCCTTGCTCAAGGAAACGCTGGGGGAGCTCGAGTTCAACCTAAGGCGCATCGTCGCCGGCTATAATTCGGACGTCTTGGGCTACAACTACTGGAGGGCCTTTTGGCCCTACAGGTACATATATTTCCTTTGCCGCCTTCCTTATCTCAAGCAGCTCAGCTGAACGACAGCTCGTAATCCACGAGGCCTTCGTAGAAGTCCCGTTCGTGGCTGACTAGGATAACCGGCCCCTCGAAATCCTCGATTGCCCGGAACAAGGACTCCTTCGCCTTTTGGTCGAGGTGGTTGGTTGGCTCGTCGAATATCAGGAAATTGTGTTTCCTTTTCATGAGGAGGGCGAGCCTCGCCTTGCTTTCCTCCCCGCCGGAAAGTTCCCTGAGGGGTCTAAGGGCGAGTTCCTTCTTGATTCCGCTCGAGCCTAGCAAGGTCCTTATTTCGGTTTTCGTCAGTTCGGGGTATTCCCTTCTTACGAGATCGTACGGGGAAAGATTCCTGTCGACCGCCGCGTCCTGGGCGTAGTAGCCGATTTCGACCCCGGGCAGGAAATCGAAGTTTCCGCCAAGAGGGGGTATTTCGCCTAGAAGAGTCTTGACCAAAGTGGACTTGCCGACCCCGTTATGGCCCAAAACCGCGACCTTTTCGCCTTTTTTCAAAATAAACGACAGTGGCTGTAGCAGCGGATGGTCGTAACCTATAAGGAGGTTTTCGACAATAAGCGGTTTGTCTCCGACGTTATGGGAAAAGGGAAACCGGAAGTCGACTTCGACATCGCCTTTTTCGGGAGCTTCCAAAATCTCCAGGGCTTTCAGCCGGTTCCTATGGCTCTTGGCGGCCTTGGCGCTGGTGGCCCTCACTATGTGGGAGGCGATGAAGGCTTCTTCCTTTTTGATATAGCGTTGCTGGGCCTCGTAGTTCTTGGCGTATTGTTCTTCGTCGAGAACCGATTGCTCGAGATAATGGTCGTAGCCACCTTTGTAACGCGTTATCTTCCCGCCCTTGAGGGAAAAGACCACATCCGAGATTTTCTTAAGGAACGACTCGTCGTGGCTGACGATCAAGAAAGCCTTCGGATAGGACCTTAGAAAAGCGGAGAGGCTATCGACCTGCTGGGCATCGAGGAAGTTGGTGGGTTCGTCCATGAAAAGGACGTCTTTTTCCTCCAGAAGCATTTTCGCCAGATAGGCCTTTTCGCGCTGTCCGCTCGACAGTTCGGAGAGGAGGCTATCCATTTTTTCCGTTAATCCCAAGTCGTTGCTGATCCGTCCGACTTTTTCCTCCAGGGCGTAGAAACCGCGGTTTTCCAGTTCGATCCGCAGGCGTTCCGCCTTTTCCAAGAGGGCTTCGTAATCCCCTTCCCCCGCGGCGGCCTTCTCGTATAGGGAATTAATTTGCTTCTCCTTTTCGAATAAAGGGGCGTATACGCCGTAAAGATAGGTTTCGAGGCTCTGCTCGTCTTTTACCTCCAGCCTTTGATCCAAATAGGAAATCGTCACGTGCGGTTCGATTGCAACAGTGCCCCTATCGGGGCGGTTTTCCCCGCAGAGTATTTTCAAAAGGGTGGATTTACCGGCTCCGTTGGGACCGACCAAAACGCAGTGTTCGCCTTGGTTAATCTTTATGTCGATATTGCGGTAGAGTTCTTTGTCCGAGTAATTGAAGCAAAGACCCTTTCCTTCGATTAAAGCCATCTTATCCAAGAACGATATCGAGTACCATCATGAGTGCAAAGCCCACGGCGAATCCGATGGTCGGCAAGTTGCTATGGCCGCCTTCCTGGGACTGGGGTACGAGCTCTTCTACCACGACGTACAACATGGCACCGGCGGCAAAGGAAAGGAGGTAGGGCAGGGCGGGCCCGATGAAAGAGGCGATCGAGAGGGCCAGCAACGTGGCAAGCGGTTCCACGATGCCGCTCAGGGCGGCAATGACGAAGCTCTTGGTCCGGGAGAATCCATCTTGGCTTAGGGGAAGCGCGACGACCGCGCCTTCCGGGAAGTCCTGTATGGCAATTCCAAGGGCAAGGGTAAGGGCGGCTCCGAAGGTCAATACCTGGTTTCCGGTCACCGCGGCGGCCAGCCCGACGCCCACGGTCAGGCCTTCCGGAACGTTGTGGATGGCGATGGCGAGTACCATCATGGACGTCTTGCTCGCCCCGGTCCTCAGGCCTTCCGGCGTCTTGGAATGCGAATGCAGGTGGGGTAGAAGGCTATCGAGCAGAAACATGAGGCCCATCCCGATCGCAAAACCGACCAGGGGAGGCAGAAAGGAGAGACTACCGAGGTCCGAAGACTCTTCGAGGCTCGGGAGCAGCAAAGAGAAAACGGCGGCCGAGACCATCACACCGCCCGCAAAACCCAAAAGGGTCCTTTCGACTTTCGGGGGCATCTGCTTCTTGAAAAGATATACCGTCAGGGCCCCCAGCAACGTTCCAAGGAACGGAATGCAGACGATAATCGCGATATAAGCTTCTTTAGACACGATGGAAGTTTCCTACATACGCGCGCGCAAAGCAAGTGGCGATATCCGCCAATGCCAATTTGGCCAAAAGAAAACCCGGAAGAATCCGGGTCGGAGGGCTATTGGTGCGGGAAACCAGAATCGAACTGGCATGGATTGCTCCATACGCCCCTCAAACGTACGCGTCTACCTATTCCGCCATTCCCGCGCGGGGCTAATTATAGGGAGGGGGAATGGGCAAATCAATTACAATTTAGGCAAACGCCGGAATGATGGTCAATTCGGCGATGGCAAAGAAGATAAGCAAAGAGGAAACGTCCACGATCGTGGTGAGTAGCGGCTGGCTCACTATGGCCGGGTCTTTCTTCAGGGCGGCCGCCCCCATGGGAAGGAGAACGGCGATAATTTTGCTGGCGATGATTCCGACGAACAGCGTAAGTGCGGTTACGGCGGAAATGGAAGCGGAAGAGAGGAAGAAATCCCATGTCCAGCAGTTTCCCGCAAAGACTGAAACCCCGCCGTTCGAAACGATTCCCAGATACATCTCCATCAGGAACCAGACGAAGGCAAATAGCGACACGCAGGTCGCGATTATAAGGGCGGAAACCAACTCCCTAAGCAATATCTTCCCGGTTTGTTTCGGCTTGAATTCCCCTAGGGCAAGCCCCCGGATCATAAGGGCGATGGTCTGCCCCCCGGCATTGCCGCCACTGTCCATCAAGGTCGGTATGAAGGCAGCCAGCACCGGTACCACGGCGAGGGCTTCCTGGAAAGACGAAAGAACCATGGAGGAAAAGGTTCCGAGGATAAGCAAGGCAATTATCCACGGGGCGCATTTGCGGGCCATTTTGAAGGGATGGGTTTCCAGATAGCTGTCTTCCAAGGAAGAAACGCCGGCCATGTGTTCGACGTCCTCGGTGGATTCCTCGGTCATGACGTCGACCGCATCGTCGATGGTCACGATGCCGGTGAGGCACCCGTCTTGGTTTAGGACGGCCATGGCGTTGAGATCGTAACGCCGGAAGGCATTGGCCATCGCTTCCCTATCAGTATTCACGTATACCCAAGGGGCGTCCTTGTTCATTATCGATTCGAGGCTGTCATCGGGCGATGAAAAGATGAGATCGTCGAGGTCGACGGTCCCCACGAATTTCCGTTTGGCGTCCCGGAGGAACAGGGTATAGACGGTTTCCGCGTCCTTCCCCCTTTTCCTTATTTCATCCATGGCCTCCCGGACGGTGATGTTTTCCTTGAATTCGAGGTACTCGGTGGTCATGACCGCGCCGGCCGTATCCGGCTTGTAGCCAAGCAGCCGATTGATGTCGCTTCTCATTTCCGGGGAGGCGGCATGCAGAACCCTCTTGGCCAAATTGGCCGGCATATCGCCGAGGGTATCGGCGACGTCGTCGGCGAACTGCTGGTTCACGATGGGGACCAGTTCCTTGTCCGTCATCGCCGAGACAAGCCTTTCCTTGTCGTCTTGGCTAAGCGAGTCGAAAAGGGGAGCGGCTTCATCGCTACTCAGTTCCCTAAAGAGTCTGATCAGGCTTTCGTCGTCTAGTTCCTCGGCCGCTTCGGCGACGTCGATGTCGTTGACGGTGGCGGTTATTCGCTTGAGCGCTTCCTTGTCGCCTTTGCCTATGGCTTCTTTTAACTCGTCGGTCGATATTCTCGCGACGTGGCCCCTTTCCAGGGCATTACGGGTTTCCTTTTCCTCCATCGCTAGCCACCCTTTCCGGCATTATCTTGGCATTTCAAAAAAATTTCTCAAACCTTTCTTTTTAAAAGAAAGCGCGAAGCGGTTTCAAAAGTCCTCCTTGTGCCTATAATTACAACTTGGAGAAAAACATGGAAAACAAAATACTTGTCGAAACCAGCGCCAGGCACATCCACCTGACCCAGGAAGCCTTCGATTACCTGATGGATGCCAAAGAAGGGGAACACGCGGTCCTCAACAAAAGGAAGGACCTGAGCCAACCCGGCCAGTTCGTTAGCGACGTCCGCCTCGACCTAATTGGCGAATTAAACCCCAAGACCAATGCGAAAAGGAAAATCGCCGGCGTTTCCATCCTCGGACCCTTGAGGAAATACAACCAGGTCGAGGTAAGCGCGACCGACGCGAGGACTTTGGGAAAGAAAGCCCCGGTCCGGGAATCCGGGAACGTCGAGGGGAGCGCCTCGATTTCGATCCTCAATCCGTCCAACGGCAAGGTACTGGACCTAAAGGAAGGGCTCATCGTTGCCAAGCGGCACATCCACATGACCCCCGCCGATGCCGAATCCTTCGGCGTGGAAAACGGCGATATCGTGAAGGTTGAACTCGATACCCCGGAACGCGGCCTCGTTTTCGGCGACGTGGTCGTGAGGGTCAGCGAGAAGTTTGCCCTCGCCATGCATATCGATACCGACGAAAGCAACGCAGCGAATGCCGGCGGCACCGTTTACGGGAAACTAGTCAAGTAATGCCGGAATACGTCTACATACCCCGCAACGTCTGTTCGAGGGAACTCCATGTTTCCTACGAAGGCAACACCATTACCGGATTCTATGCGGTAGGCGGCTGCAACGGAAACCTGCAGGGGATCGGAAGGCTCGTCGAGGGAATGGACATCGACGAGGCCATAAGGCGCCTGGAAGGAATCAAGTGCCGGGGTTCGAGGACCAAGGAGACCAGTTGTCCGGACCAATTGGCCAGTGCCCTAAAGGAAATAAAGTCCAAACAGAGCCTAAACCAATAGAAAAACTAGAAAATTCGGGGGTGAAAACCCCCGTTTTTTGTGGCCTAATTTAGTCACATGAAGTTAAGAGGGAAATTCATTGCCGCCGGTGTCGCCGTTGCCGCCGGAACCTTGCTGACCACGTTAGGCGGTTTGGTCCTGCCTTCGATCGCCGATAGCCAGAATACCTATAGATGCGCCGATATAACCTTCGGGACCGGAAATAGCGACCGTGGTAACACCCCAGATTTCGGTTCCGTTACGGTAACGAATATAGAGCTGCCGTCTTTCTCCTCGGATAAGGTTTACCAAAGCGACGGCGGTTCTCTCCGCTTTTCGAGCAAAGGCGGCGACGGAAGCCTCACCATAACATTCGCAGATGAACTTCATATTACCGCGGTGCGGCTTATCGCCAGCGTCTATAATAGCGACTCCGGCGTCCAGGCTACCGTCTCGTTCGGCGGCCCGGAGGAAACCTATACCGTCGACATTTCCAATAGCAACGAACCCTCAATGGACGCCTACTCCGGAGAAGGGCACTACGCCTACACGCTTGCATCCAGCGAGCCGGTATCGTTGATGACGATTTCCGGTAAGAAGAGCAAGCGTTTCTATCTTTATAAGATTGTTTTTACCCTCAACGAGGAAAGCCGGATACCTTCCGGGGGACAATCTACCTCCTCGACCGTTTCCTCGAGTTCCTCTAGTTCCGAGTCTTCCTCCTCTTCAAGCGATACCGGAGGAGATATAGGGGATTTGCCTAGTTATTACGACGGCATTGACTGGAGTCTGACCGGCGCCGCGCTAAAAAGCGAGCTCTCCGATTTGATATATAGCCACACGAACGTAGGCTACGATGGTCTTCTCGATGCCTATCCTTCAACCGACTGCGACGAGGACGGATACATAGTCGATATGTATAGCAACGAGAAATACCTCCCCAGCGACGCCGGCGGAAATTACAAAGGGGAAGGCGATTGCTATAACCGCGAGCACATCGTCCCCCAAAGCGTCTTTTATGAAAACGCCCCGATGGTGTCCGACCTCTTCCACGTTTATCCGACCGACGGGTACGTGAACAATAGACGCAATAACTACCCGCACGGGGAAGTCGGCGATTCGGTAGTTTATACAAGTAACAACGGCTCGAAGCTAGGAACTTCTTCCTATCCCGGTTATTCCGGCACTGTCTTTGAACCGATCGACAAGTGGAAGGGCGACATAGCCCGTTCCTATTTCTATATGGTCACGTGCTACGAGGACAAGTTAAGTAGCTGGAAGGCCTATGACTCCTTCGACGGAAAGTCCTATCCCGGCCTTTCCTCCTGGGCGAAGGAGCTCTACCTCGAATGGAACGAACTCGATCCGGTCGACGACTGGGAGAGACAGAGGAACGAGGCGGTTTTCCAGATTCAGCATAACCGCAACCCTTTCATCGATAATCCCGATGCCGCGAACCTGATTTGGGCGTAGAACCCTTTCGGCCGGGTCTTCTTCTTGTAAGTGGACCCGGCTTTTTCTACACTATGCGCAAGGCAAAAGGCCTCCATCAAGAAGCCGCGTCCGGGGGACAGGGCGGCTAGCAACTCCACCGATATGGCGGTAAGTGCTTCCCCCAGCCGCCCTCACCGCGGAACGATGGAGCCGGGGATAGTTCTCCCCTTCGGTGGGGAGGCTTTTGTCGATGGAGGATATATGTACAAGAGTTACGCCTTATTCACTTCCGAATCGGTATCGGAAGGGCATCCCGACAAGCTATGCGACCAGATTGCCGATGCCATTCTGGACGCCTGTTTGGCACTAGACCCATATAGCCACGTTGCCTGCGAGGTATTCGCCACCGAGGAATACGTCCTGATCGGGGGAGAAATCACGTGCCGGGGCAAGGTTGATTACGAAAAGATAGCCCGCGGCGTCATAAGGGACGTCGGGTATACATCGCCCGAACTCGGCATTGGCGCCGACACCTGCCGCGTCGAGGTCCGGGTCAAGGAACAGTCGCCCGACATCGCCATGGGCGTCGAACGCGAAAACCTTCTCGATAACGGCGCCGGCGACCAGGGTTTCGTCTTCGGCTATGCGACCAATGAGTCGGAGGGGTATATGCCCCTTCCGATTTCGCTTGCCCATAAACTGGTGAGGACGGCGGCGAAACTGCGGAAAGACGGGGAGTTCAAAGAGGCACGGCCGGACATGAAGAGCCAGGTGAGCATCGACTACGAAGACCCGCAACACCCAAAAATCGCCAAAATGCTCATGTCCATCCAACACAATCCAGGCATCGATAGGGCGGCTTTCAAGAAATACGTCAGCGAGAATATCATGGTTCCGGTTGCCAGGTCGTTCGGACTCAATACGGACTTCGAAATCCTCGTAAATCCGACCGGTAATTTCGAAATCGGGGGTCCGAAGGGCGATACGGGGCTGACCGGCAGAAAACTCGTCGTCGATACCTACGGTGGTGCAAGCCGCCACGGCGGCGGGAGCTTCGCCGGCAAAGACCCGACCAAGGTAGACCGTTCAGCCGCCTACTATGCCCGCTATATCGCCAAGAACCTCGTTGCGGCCGGGGCGGCGGATCGGCTCGAAGTCCAGCTGGCCTATGCCATCGGCGTCGCCGAACCTTTCTCCATCGGCCTTACCACTTTCCATACCAAGCACTATTCGGACGAAGACATCTACGCATGCATAGAAAAGCTATTCGATGCGCGGCCGGGCGCGATTCTCGAGCAGTTTTCCCTAAGGCACCCGGACTTCCGTTACCGGGACACAACCAATTACGGTAGTTTCGGGCGGCCGGATTTGGACGTGCCCTGGGAGAAACTCGACAAAGTGGAAGCGATCAAGGCACTGCTTTCCGGCAAAAAGAAATTGGACTAGGAAAAGAGGCACAAGCCCGTTTTCCCGACATTTCCAAAGGGGCTGGCCCTTGCGCGATTTTCCCAATTCCCTAAAATGTAATTAACAAGGGGAAACCCCAGCAACAAGGAGACACATAGATGAAGTATCAGATCATCGGCAAAAACATCAGCGTCACGGAGGCCATCCGCGACGCGGTGACCAAGAAGCTTTCGCGGATGGACAAGTATTTCGTCGACGACGACGATGTACTATGCCGGGCGGTGGTCCGCTCCTACAAGGTAGGCGCCAAGGTGGAAATCACCATTTTCACCAAGCCGATGATCTTCCGCACCGAAGTCCGCAACAACGACCTTTATGCCGCCTTCGACTTCGCCATAGACAAGCTCGAGGGCCAAATGAGGAAACTCAAGACCCGTATGGAGCGCCGCAAGGACGAAGCCACCTCGCTAGGCAAGGCCATCGCCTTCGAGAACTTCATGGAAGAGCAGGAAAACGAAGAGGCCGAACAGGTCGTCCGCACCAAGTCATACTATCTTGAGCCGATGAACCTCGACGAGGCCATTACCCGCATGGAAGCCCTCGGGCACAGTTTCTTCCTCTATCTGGACGAAGACGACGACCGGATTTCCGTAGCCTACCGCCGCGACGAAGGCGGCTACGGCGTAATTCAGGCCGAAAACAAAATCGCCTGATCTATGGAAAAGGCCGGGGGTTTCTTCCCCGGCCTTTTTGCGTTTTGGCCACAACTTACTTATGATTTGCTCGTGCAAACCAACAAGGTAATCGCGACGGATCTAGACGGGACCCTTTTCTACCCACGGGCCCCCATCACGATGATCCCGCTTAGAAGCAAGCGCTTCGTGAAGCGGTTCATGGACGACGGCGGAAGGCTGGTAATCGTTTCCGGGCGCAACCGCTATATTTCCGAAAAAGTGGGGAAGAGGCTTCATAGGCAGGTCGATGCAATCGGCTGCAACGGAGCCTACATCATTTCCGGCGGATCGATAATCCGGGAGAAAACATTCGAGCCAAAGTTTTCGAAAGACCTCCTCGACGACATAAGGAAGAGGTACAACCCGCCGCTGCTTATCCTCATGAGCCGCGATAGGAACATGGTCCTGAATAGGACGGACGTCAGCAACTTCACAAATTTCGGATACTTCGTCTACCAGTGGGTGATGGGCAGCTACCGGGAGAGATTCGTCAGAAGCGACAAGGTCTTCCGGGAAGAATTGGACAAGGGCGACGTCTACAAGATCATGCTTTTCTTCGGGCTTACCAAGAAGAAGCAGGAAATGGCCAAGGAAGCCAACAAGGAGCTTCGGGAAAAATACAAGGACGCGGAGTTCAGCTGGGTCGGCACATCCATCGAAGTCACCCCAAAGGGGTGCAGCAAATCCGAAGGACTGGCCTTTTATCTTGAATACAACGGCCTCAACCGCGATAATGTGCTGGTTGTCGGGGATTCGGGTAACGATATCTCGATGTTTCTCGACTTCCCGGAGAGCAGTTTCTGCATGAGCCACGGTCCGGAAAACGTCAAAAAGCGGGCCGGCCACGTCATAGACCGTTTCTACGAACTTCAAGACTTCGTCTACCCGTCGGAGGAGAAAGAAGGAAAGAAGGAAAAATGAATAACGTCAGCGAAGTAATAACCACACTCATCCACTACAACGTCGTGATGCGCGACTCCTTGGAGTATTGCCTTAAGAAGGACACGTACGACACGAGGGCCTTTCAGGAAAAGAAGCGCTCGGTTTTGGTGGAAATCGAACAGAACACCCCGCTCAAGAGCATTCTCGACCATAGCGGGGAAAACGGCGAAAAGCTAAGGAAAGTCATCAAGGATTTTTACGATAACGTCTACGGCGACGAATCCACCATCCTCAAGCTCGCCGACGACGGTCTCAGGGTCGACCATGCCCAGCACCTGGCCATCTACGAAGGGGCGCTTACCGTCCATAACAACGTCGAGGCCATGATAATCGGCATCGTCCGCGACGCGGAGAACAAGAAGATAGACGTCGAAGAGGCCAGCAAGGTCAACAAGGCCGAAAACCGCCTCTACTGCGGTGTGGCCTTCATGACCTTGGTCAACGATCTGGCCAAGCTCTTCGGAGACTACAACCAAGCCCGTAGGGAAGCCAAGGGAGCCGAATCTCCTTCCTCCCGCTTCATCGGCAGCGACATCGGCCGCATAATCGGCTTCATCAACGGAGTCAAGGCCAATAGCCACCTTACCGACGAAACCTACAAGACGATGGAAGACAAGGTGGTCGACCTCTGCGAAATGATGACCGGCCGCCGGGACCTTCCCAAGGGAAAGAACTTCGGCGAGGTCATTAAGGACGTACAGACCACCATCGGGAACTTCGTCCGGGAAGCCGAACCGAGTTTCCGCGAGCGCTACATCCCCCTCATCAACGAGCTGATTGCCCAAGCCAAGGCCGACAACAACGTCATCAAGTCGCAAGGCCAGGCCAAGCCCGCCGAGGAAAAGAAAAAGGAAGACGGCGGAATCAAACTCGATCCCGTGACCGGTCTGCCGAAGGCCTGATATGGAAGAGAAGAAAACCAAACGCAAGCTCAAGAAGACCGAACTGGGTCTCTATGTTGCCTCCGGGCTCATCGGGCTTACCGGCATTGCCCTCATAATAACGGGCATCGTCGGGACCCATCTGGGTACCCAGCAGGCCGATAACCCCATTGCCCAGAGCGAAGAAGTCCTCTTAGCTTCTACCGGAATCGGTTTCCGCTGGTGGGGGGTTATCGCCCTCATCTTAGGAGCCGTCATCGCCTCCGTGGCCCTTAGCGCCTACGCCAAGCGGGAAGACAGGGACGAGGAAAGGAATGCCCGCCGGCGCGAGAGGATGCAGATTCTTAGCGAGTCCGCCGCCCCAATCGAAGGCGAAGCGAAGGAAGTCGCCCCGGACGGTAGCGAAGCCCTTCCCGAAGGCGAAAAGGGAAAGGAAACAACCCCCGAAGCCGAGGCCAAGTAAGCCGCGTTTAGAAGAATCGACCCCAAGCGGGTCTTTTCTTTTTGCCGCCGGCTGGAAAAATGCCCAATCCCCCGGCAAGCAGGAGCGGCTAGGGCGTTGCCTCCTACTTTCGTTACCGCATGAAGAAATCGCCGAAGCGGTTCTGCCACCTTTTCCCGGTCGAACCGGTCATTTATCTGCTTTAGCGGTCCGGGATATTTTTAGGCCCATGAATTACTTCGATTTACTAAATTGATGTTTTAGAAGCAAGGATGGGGACAACAATTTAAAGAAATCGTTACTCCTTTGAATAAGAAAAGACCCCGGCATCGACCGGGATCGCTGTTTCGATCTGGCGGAGGAAAAGGGAGTCGAACCCTTGCGCCCGGTTAAGAGCCTACGAGCTTTCCAAGCCCGCCCCTTCAGCCACTTGGGTATTCCTCCGTAGCGCCCCGCTATTATAGGGGCGGGCGGTGGGCATTTCAATTGCGGTTTAGTATAATCTCCCCGATGGTTGAAAAACTGATTTCCCCTCTTGAAGAGGGGATGAAGGCCGAGAAGTTCGTCCGCAAATACCTTTCGGAAGCCCCGCTTTCCTTCATTTACCGGACATTCCGGAAAAAGGACATCAAGGTAAACGGGCACTGGGTCAAGAAAGACCAGGCCCTGCATGCGGGCGACATCGTGCGAATTTACGTTACCGACGAGCAGATGGAAAGCTTCCGCAAGCCCCGCCCGGTAACCGGGAAGCCCTTTCCTTATCGCATCGCCTATGAAGACGCCAACATCCTGATTGCCGATAAGCCGGCCGGCCTCCTCGTTTACGGGGACAGCACCGAAAAGCGGAAGACCTTGACCCAGGCGGTTCTCGACTACCTTTGCTTCAAGGGCGAATTCGACCCCCAAACGGCTTCTTTCGTGCCTTCGCCGGCCCATCGCCTCGACCGGAATACCGCCGGCCTTGTCGTGTTCGGAAAGACGGACGGCGCCCTCAAGGCGCTGGAGGAAGCCTTCAAGTCCAGGGAAGGCATCGCCAAGACCTATCTGGCGTTGGTCAAGGGGGAAGTGGAGAAAGGCGGGCAGATCGATCTTCCGTTGAGGAAAGATTCGGCTTCCGGCCTCGTTAGGGTCGTTCCGGTCAGCGAAGGGGGCCAAAACGCGTTGACCGCGTATACCCCCATAAGGCATTACCGGGGATTTACCTTGCTGGAGGTCAGCCTTTTGACCGGGCGCACCCACCAGATTAGGGTCCATCTGGCTTCGATCGGCCATCCGATCGCCGGCGACCCCAAATACGGGGATTTCGCCCTTAATCGCGAACTCCGCGAGAAGTTCGGCCTTAATAGGCAGTGGCTGGTTGCCTACCGCCTCGAATTCGGGAAGCTTCCCGCTCCGCTGCAGGGGCTTGCCGACGTTAAGGCCGAGGCGGAAATCGACAACATCCTCGAAGGCACTTTGGCCGGCCTTTGATATAATCAAACGGGAAATTTTATGGAAAGCATAGAGACTAGGGTCGGCAGGTGGCTTAACTCGCCGCTTGTTAGCCAAGAAGACAAAAACACCATTTCCTCGATGAGTGCGGAGGAAAAAGCGGATGCCTTTTACCGCGACATCGAATTCGGGACCGCGGGAATGCGCGGCGTTTTGGGGCCGGGTACCAACCGTATGAACGAATTCACGGTCCGGCGCGCCGCGGTGGCCTTCGGCCGCTATCTCATCGAGAAATTCGGGAAACAAGCCTACGAAAAGGGCGTGGCAATCAGCCACGACAACCGGTTCCATAGCCGCGACTACAGTGAACTGTCCGCGGAGATTTTCAATGCGATGGGCCTTAAGGCCTATCTATTCGACAGCCTCCGCCCGACCCCGGAACTGAGCTTCGCCGTCCGTTACAAGGGCTGCGTCGGCGGCGTGATGATCACCGCTTCCCATAATCCGAAGCAATATAACGGCTACAAGGTCTACGACGAAAAGGGCTGCCAGCTCGTTCCGGACAAGATAGCAAGGCTCCTGCAGATAATCGCCGAGTACCCCGATCCCCTGGAGGTGGAAGTGCCAAAAGGCGGAAAGCCGGGAACAACCGAAATACTCCCAGCCGAGGTGGATGACGAATACATCCGGCTCGTCAAGGAAGTCCAACTGAATCCCGGCCTTTGCAAAAAGGGTTTCAAAATCGTCTATACCCCCCAGCACGGAGCCAGTTACGAAAACGCCATGCGCGTCTTCCGGGAAACCGGTTATGAAGTGACGCCCGTGCTCAGCCAATGCACCCACGATCCCGCCTTCTCCGGCACCAAATCGCCCAATCCCGAAAACCCCGATGCCTATATCGAGGCCCTGAAACTCGCCAAGGACATCGATGCCGATCTCGTCGTCATGACGGATCCCGACGGCGACAGGGTAGGGGTAGCCTACAAGTCAAGCAAGGGAGACTGGAGGCTGTTCACCGGGAACGAATCGGCGGCATTGCTACTTGATTACGTCCTTTCGGAGAGGAAACTCAAAGGGAAATTGCCGGCCGACTCGGTCGTCTACGACACCGTCGTAACCAGCGATCTGGGCCGCAAAATCGCCCATGGCTACGGCGTGGCCACCGAATCCTTCCTCACCGGATTCAAGTTCATAGGCGACGCCATAGCGAGGAAAGAAGAAGCCCACGTCCCTTCGACCTTCGTTTTCGGATACGAGGAATCATACGGCTGCCTCCTGGCTCCTTTCGTCCGCGACAAGGACGGCATACAGGCCATATTGCTTTATTGCGAAATGGCCCTTTTCCACCACCTGAAAGGGGAATCCCTCGACGAGGCCTACGAAGGCCTGATGAAGCGTTACGGCTATCATATGGCCCGCGGTTATTCGCTCGAACTCGAAGGACCCACCGGCCACGCGAAGATGGGCCGCATGATGGAAAAGCTGCACAGCAACCCGCCGCACGAAGTCCTGGGCAACGGCGTCCTGCGCCTCGAAGACTACGAAACCTCCCTTTGGGAAGAGAAAGGGGAAAGAGGCCCCTTGACATTGCCCAAGTCGCAGTTGGTAAAGCTCTTCCTAAGCGACGGCAGCTGGGTCGCGGTCCGTCCTAGCGGCACCGAACCGAAGATCAAGTTCTACGTCGAAGCCGTCGGCACCGGCGAAGAGGGCCTGCTCGAAAAAGCCGAATCGATCTACTCGGCCCTAAGGGAATACCTAGGCGCCTAGGAAGGAAGCGACGATCGCGGCGACCCCGTCTTCGTCGTTTGAACGTTTGCTCAACCGGAAGCCTTCAACTTCCGGTTTTTTCCTGAAATTGGCCATAAGATAGGGGAATTGCGAGTTTTTCAACATTCCGAAATCATTGTCGGAATCGCCTATCGCGACGGTTTGCTCTTTTGGTATTCCGGTTTTTTCCTGGATATAGGCTATGGCATCGCCTTTGTCGGCGCCTTCGATGAAAGCCTCCGCGTAGGGGGATGACCTCCAGTGGCGGTAACGGACTCCCTTATGGCTTTCCAAGACATGCTCGAGGAGGCGTTCGTCTTCTTTCCGCCGGCACCTGAAGAGGGCGGTAAAGCAATCCTCCTTCAGCACTTCTTCCAAAGGTCCGAAAACGTGTTTCATGCCGGCATAGGGGAAGTATTTGTCGAGTTCGCGGTCGATTCCGTTCCCGTAGATCGCCGACGAGGATTCGCACATGATCGAAATAAGCCTCCCCCGCATCGCCTTTTCGACATCTATGAGGTCTTGGCGGCGGAACGTGAACCTCCTTTCCGGGAAGCCGGGATCCCCGGGGTCGAAGACATAGCCGCCGTTATAGGCGACAAGGGGAGCGGAGAGTCCGATCTCGCCGTAGATAGGCAAAAGCGACCGCGGCGGGCGGCCGCTTGAAAGAACAACCGTGTGCCCTTGCGAAGCCGCCTTCCTCAAGACGTCCGCGTTCGCCTTCGGCAAAGAACCGTCGCTATGCAGCAAAGTCCCGTCTATATCGATGGCGAAGAGCATTTACAAGACAAGCAATCCAACGGCTTTTTGAACTTTCGTAAGGGTTTTGTGGGCGATTTTCTTGGCGCGGGCGGCCCCGTCGCGGAGTATGTCCTTGTATTCGCCGCTTTCCTTGATGGCCAGATAGCGGTTTTGGAAGGGTTCGAGTTCTTCGACGACCTTATCGGCCACGGCTTTCTTGAATTCGCCGTAGCGGTAGCCCTTGAAAACGTTGGCCGCCTCCTGCGGGGTCATTTCGCAGATGGCGCCGTAAATGGTCAGAAGATTGGAGATGCCGGGCTTTTCGACCGGATCGTAGGTAACCTCCGATCCGCAGTCGGTAATGGCCGACATGATCTTCTTGCGGGTTACGTTCATCGGATCCTTGAGGAAGATATCGCCTTTCGGATCGGACTTCGACATCTTCTTATGGGGATCGGCGAGACTCATGATGCGGGCCCCGGTTTCGGGCACGGAGGCCTTGGGGAGCTTGAGAATTTCGCCGTAGCGTCCGTTGAAGCGGCGGACGAGGTCGCGGCAAAGCTCGACGTGCTGGTTCTGGTCTTCGCCAACCGGAACGATGTCGCTATTGTAGAGCAAGATATCGGCGGCCATCAGAACCGGGTAGGCGAATAGCCCCATCCCGATGGCTTCGTCCTTCATCTTGCTCGACTTGTCCTTGAATTGGGTCATTCTCTTGAGCTCGCCCATGTAGAGATAGTTCTGGAGGATGGCGTTTAATTCCGCGTGTTCGCTAACGGAGGACTGAAGGAAAATCGTCGTGACTTTCGGATCGAGGCCAGAGGCCAAGTAGAAGCAGGCGATGTCGATGGAATTTTCCCTTAATAGCTTCGGGTCGATCGGCAGCGTCAGGGCATGCAGGTCGGCGATGAAGATGAAGGGTTCGTTTCCTTCTTGGAAACTGGGGAAGCGCCTCAAGGCGCCCAGATAGTTGCCGAGGGTCAATTGTCCCGTCGGCTTTATACCAGATAATATGCGCGGCATAGCGACATTATATAGCGATTCACTGCCCTATGCGGTCGAATCTCAGGGTCAAGCCTTCCCCGTCCATGTCCATTACCCGGAAGGAATATTCGATGGCGGTGCCGTCGTTCATCAGGTTGCCGTTGTAGTAATAGCGGGTGAACTTGGCATTGGTATATTGGCTTCCGCCGTAAGCGGAGCCGTTGCCGAAAAGGATCTCGTTGTTTCCGAAGTAGGAGAGGTAATCCTCCATGTAATAAGCGGTCGTGAAATGGTCAAGCCCGTCGGAAGCCACCGCTTCGATAAGGCGGAAGTTTTCGTTGCAGGATCTGCTCTGCGTGTTGTCGGCGCCGATGCGGAGGTTTTCCTTCTGCTCGGCGGTCGCCTCGTCTACGTCGACGTATTCGAAGCTGGTCTGCACGAAATTACGGGTTTCGATGCCGGTTCTCGAGTCGACGTGGTAGACCTGTAGGCCCGGCTGGTCGTAAATCCGCCCTTCCCCGATGACGCTCCATTCCGGATAGCCGCGGCTGTCGGGTTCGTTTAGGCCGGTCGGGGTGTAGTAGCTGAGGGTCAGGTATTCGTCGAAGGGGGTTCCGTTGAAGGGATCCTCGCTGGTATTCCTAAGAAGCACGACGTCGCCGCTTCTCTCGAAGGGCCGAAGCGTTATTTCGAAATGGTCGCTGGTCCCGTCGACGACATAGGGGTCGACCCAGCCCATGAGCATCTTGCTATAGGGGTCATGGTCTCCGACGTTCAGATCCATCATCATGGATCCGCCGGCCGGGGCTTCGTCGTAGTCGTAGGAGTAGTAGTCGTTTAGGCCGAGCATGTGGCCGCTTTCGTGGATGATCGTGTGGGAATCCGGGACGCTGGCGTAAGTCGACATCATCGAGACGTAGGCCGAGAAGAAGAAGATGGCCGGGGAAGCCATGGCGGCTTCCGGATCGTCGCTTGGATGTATTTCGTTTGGCTCGAACTCGAAGCCGGTGGTGTAGTTCCACCAGATGTCGCTGGTCCCGTCGACGCTTTTGTCCGTTTTATATATGAAATGGATGCCGTCCATATAGCCGTTTCCGTCGCTATCGTAGTCGCTCAGGTTTATCCCGCGGTTATCGACGAATTCGTTTAGGAAATCGCTCATCAGGGTCCAGAGGTAATTATTGTCCTTTTCGAAAGTCGAGGTGGAAATCGGCAGTTCGAGCGGATCGGCTATTTCGATGTCGAGGTCGAGCTTGCCGTAGGAAGAGCGGTAGTAGTACTCGTGCAGAGAATAGAAGCCGCCCTTGTCGGCCATTCCGTCGGCCAGATAGGCATCATAGATGTTGTCGAGTTCCGTCTGCGTGAAATCCGGGACGTTGTTGAAGGTAACCGGGACGACCAGGAACTTCGGACTTCCTAGGGTCGGCGAAGACGATTCCATTCCGAAGACGCCGAGTTCGGGATCCGTCGAGATGGTATATTCCAAATCGACTTGGCTATAGCCTTTGTTTCGTTCGGCCTCGTACGGCCTCACCGACAGGAAGCACTGGGCGGTGTAGACATCTTTTCCGTAGGTATAACTGGCGGTAACGGAATATAAGCCGGGTTCCAGGGCTTCTTCCTCGCTGTAGTTCTTGCCGTTAGTCTGGTTGTGGATTGAATAAACGACGGTGTTGGAGACCGCCTTGCTCGTCGTCCCGTCGAAAAACGAAACATAGGGATCGGCCGAGTCGAGGAAGGACGTGCCTTCGGAAACGTATTCGTTTCCAAGCGTGAACGTCAGCCCTACGGTTCCGGGTTCCGCGCTGGAAGAGGAATCGTCCGGTATCGGATAGGGCTCGACATGCGTCGAGGTCGTCGTGGATTCTTTTCCGTCCGAAGACGAAGCCGGAATCCGCAAGAGTTCGCAGCCGGAGAGGGCAATCGCGGTCAACGGCAGCAACGATATGATAGTAAGGTGTTTTTTCATGCCCGAAAATCATCCCCTAAATGTCTTCTTTGTCAAGGCTTTTATAACAAAAAGGACCCCGTAGGGGCCCTTTTGGTCAACGCCGGCCTAAGCCGGAAGGGCAATGGGCGAATCGCCGCTGCCCAAGCTGTCGACCGTTATGGACACCAGGTATATCTGGGAGGTGGCATAGGCAAGCGAGGACTGGAAGACGAGCGACGTGCCGTCCTTGCTTAGGGCAATCGCGTCGCTTAGGTAGTTCTCAAGCAGGCTGAACATGCCGAAGTTGTCGTAGATCGAACTAAGCGGGAAACCGCCAAGATCGTACATTTCCTGCCTCAATGCCCCGCCGTCTCCGTAATGGTCGAACCCGTAGAGGGTCATGGTGCCGGTGGTGTCGTCGCCTTCGCTGCGGAAGTTCCCGTTTTCGAGCACGCCGCGGTCGATGCCGGAAAGGGAATAGAGATAGCCCTCAAGCGGCGGGACGCCGGTGGTGGAAGAGGCTCCGCCCCAAAGAACCGTCTCTATTTCGCCGTTTTCATCCCTGACCAAGGAACCCTTGGCGGTGGTGGGACTTCCCTGGTTATAGGAGTAGAGGACGACGCCGTCGGTAACGTAGCCGTTATCCCCGTAGGCGGAATAGACGTTATCGGTTATGTAGTTGACCGAAGTAAGGACATAGTCCTCGGTGACGTAGACATCGGCCAGGTAATTGAACAAAGGCGCGTAGCCGTTGCTGTCTTCCATGGAACTGGGGACGTTTGTCATGCTTCCGTTATTGGTATTGACCCAAGCGGCTTGGACCGACATGTGGTAGGAACCGCTTGCGTCGGCTTCGTCGAGGAAGGAACTTATCGGAGTCGTGTCGATCTTGGCGGGATAGACCGGATCGGCAAGCCAGTCTTCGACCAGTCCGATTTCAGTGGTTCCGATATCCTCCAAGGTGATGACAAGTCCTACTTCGTAGAAGTTGCGGTTGACCGCGACCATCGTCAGCGTGCCTTCCTCGAAGGTGCAGAGGAACTGGGCGGCATAGCTGGTCTGCACAAGGCTGGCCCAACTGTACATGAAGGCAGAAGCGAAGAATGTGCTTATGGCTTCCTGGTCGCTCAGGACGTACTGGCCGGTCGGATTGCCGTCCCGCCCGTAGACATCCTCGAAGTCGGATGGAACGAGGGTGAGCGGGACGTAGCCCTTCTCGTCCGGGGTCCGGTCGACGCCGCTCGAGAAGATGAGGTCACTGAATGGCACGTTTTCCAAATCCGTCCCGAACAAGGCGAAATAGGCATTGCCGTCCGGGGCGATGATGCTGGTCTCGTAGGCATAGGAGTTATAGGTTTCGTCAAGGTAACTTCCTATCGCGATGTAGTTTTCATTGCGGAAGTTGTAGGTTTTCTGTCCGCTTATCGCTATCGAAGCGGTGTAGTTGTCGCTCAGCGCGGAGATGGCGGCCGAGAGTTCGAGGCGGTTGTCCGTGACGACGCGGCCTTCGAGCCTGGTCGACTTGTCCTTCGCCGAAACGGAAAGGGCGAAGTCGCCGTAGCCCGTCCCGGTCAAGACGTGGCCTTCTAGCGAAACGGGGCCGGAAATCACGTCTATTTCATAGGTTTCGGCCCCGGTTACTTCGACGTAGTCGTCGAGATTCAGGGCGTGGTCGGCGCCAAGCCCGATTTCGCCCGGGAAACCAGTTACTTTCAAGGTAACGGGCTCCACCGGCGAGAGGCTCGAAGTTTCATCTTCTATGGAACTAGCCGGGCCCTGCCCGGCGCATCCCACCAGGCCTAGTGCCGCCAAAGAAACGAGCAAAGAAAGGATTTTTGCGGGTTTTTCCATCGTTTTTGCTCCTTATTGGATTTCCGGGAGGGATGGTATGACGGGATCATCGCTGACAGTCGTCACGATGAGGTGGCCGTTATTGCCCTCTTCCTTGGTTTCGAAGACGATCTGGCTGACCATGTCGTCGGTCGGCGTTTCGTCCCTTGGGACCGTGATTTCGATATCGGTTATCGTTTCGCCTTCCGGCAGGCTTTCCCTCACGGCACTGAAATAGCAGTCCATGGCATGCCAGCCGTAGTACTGGAAGATCTGGTCGTAGCCGCCTTCCGCCAAAGCGTCGGCATCGTAGGTTCCCCTGAACCCGGAGATGTCGAAATAGTCGACGGTCAGTCCGGCTTCGGACCAGGGGAGCTGCTCGCCATCCGGAAGATAGTCCGTCGTGGTCAAGGCCGTCGGTACACCGTCTTCGCCGAGGGTTACCGACATCTGGTCAGTGTTGCCGTCTTCCCCTCTTACCAGGATGGTCCCGACCGGGTCCTCAGCGGTATAGAGGTGGATGGTCGTCGGTCCTTGGTCGAGCATGGTGGTTTTCTCCGGGGTGTCCGCTATGACGCCGTCGGTTACCGCATAAAAATCGGTGACCGAGTTGTAGACGTTCCCGTAAGCGATGTTGGTGGAATTGGCCGGGGCGATGGAAGCCAGAGGAAGGCCGACTTCCGCCAGATAGGACTCTACGGTCGGGTCGGAAGCGGTACCGACGTTCTCCACGGTTAAGGAGAAACCGCCTTCGAACGCCACGCTAAGGCCGTTTTCCCCTAGCACCATCTTTATGGCTCCGGTCGCGTCTTCCCCAAGGGCGAAGTAGGAAGTCACGGAGGCGTTTTCGGTCGTGGCGCCGCCGTCATCGAGGATGGAGATATCGTCCACTCCGATTTCGGCGAATTGCGCCGGGATTCCGCCTTCTAGTGCGGAAAGGGGAGCACCGTCTGCATCGGTAAGGGCTATTCCCAGGTCGATGCCTCCTTCCCCTATTTCGTAGGGATAGGCGATTTTGTCGGTGTCGCCGGCATAGGCATCGAGCAGCAGGGTCCCGCCGTTTTCCCCGGCCACGTAGCCGGCGGCCACGGTCATCGTGGTTTCCCCGATTGCCAGGTCGAAGGGATTTTCCGCCATCGAATGGAGGAAGGAGACGAACTCCTGCTTTTCGTCCAGATCCGGGTCGAGACTCGGTGTCCCGCTTTCTACGGACGCGGACGATCCGGAGCCGCCCGCGCATCCCGAAAGGGCCAGCAGGCCCAGGCCCATCAACGCAATGAATTTAGTTTTTTCCATGTTGGCTCCTTTTTAGGCATCGGTTACCCCGAATTCGAGGCGGAAACCGGTACCGCTGTAGGTCGAATAAGGACGAACTTCGACGTAAAGCCGTCCCTTTACCCACTGGTCGTCGGTCAGGACATAGCCTTCTCCCGCCAATAGGGTTTCGTATGCCGCGATGAGCTCGCTCCAGTCGCCCGAATTCGCGTAGGTGTAGAAGTAGTGGCTGTAGGAACTCCAGAAGGAGGAATAGCCGCCTTCTTCCCAGTCCTCGTCATAGACGTAGGGCAGATCCTCGACGGTTAGGACCTCTCCGGTTTCCTCGGCATAGTATTCGAGGAAGGAATTTATGTCCTCCATGAAGTCTTCGTCGGCACCGTAGGCGCTTTCGCTCCAGCTTTCCGGCGTCACCCATTCCGGCATGGCCGCCAGTTGGTCCAATAGGCCTTCCGGAAGTTCTTCGCCGTAGTAGTAGTCGATGCGGCCGATGGTGTTGAAGGTTCCATAGGAAGTTATGCTCGCCCCGGCGTTGTAGTCGATTTTCGAAATCGTCCCGTCCTCATTGAGGGTGATTTTGAGGTTGCTGACGCTGTCTTCCTCCCCCTCGTCGTCCCCGGAAATGGTGGGGAAGTAGGAGGGCAGGAGGTGGACGTTGCCCTTGAGCTTGAGGGTGCGTTCGTTGGAGTCGAAGGTCATGATGTCCGGATTGGCCGTGATCTTGTCCCAGTAATCTTCGATGCCTTCGCCTTCATAGATTGGCGCGGCTGCCTCTACGGCCCCGGTATCCCAGTCCCGCTCGAAACGGATTATTCCTAACGGATTGCCGGATGAGTCTTTCTTAAGGTAGTAGCCCATCGCCGAGAAGTCGGAGTAGCCGCTTTCCTGCTGGAGGCGGTTTTCGATATAGACGACGTCGGGCGTGAACCACGAATGGATGTGGAGGGCGTTGTTCTCATTGACACCCGTGAAGTACTCGACCTTGACGGTCTTGTGGGGCTTGGTGACGTCGTTGACGCTGTCGAAGGCCGCTTTCACGGTGTCGTAGGATTCGTCCCTTTCAAACGGCGTCGGGACTTTTATTTCCCTGGGTTCCTTATCGAAGTCGACTTCGCTTACGCAGTAGAGATAGGAAACGCTGCCGTCGGGTCCGAAGGCGCTGATGGTCGAAGTCGTTGCCTCCATATGGCTCACGACTCCGTTTTCGAGACTAATTTCCAGGGACACGATATCGAACGAGGTAGAGCTATCGATTCCCGGAACGGCACACCCGGTCAGGGCGGTGTAGACCGAATCCGCGTTGAGTCCGTAGTAGAAATAGGTGCCGGTCACGGGATTGAGGCGCCAGGAACCCAGATCCATGAATTCGTAGGCGAACATCCAGTCCAGCCACATATCGCCTTCTTCGTTATAGTGTTCGACCTTGTTGTCCCCGGTCAGGAGCACGAAGGACGCGCTGCCATCGCTCTCGCGGCAATAAAGGTTGCCTTCCATATTGTCTTCGCTATAGGAACGCAGATACGAATCGTTGTAGTCGAGGTAGTAGGTCACCGGGTTTTGCTCGACGATGCCCGACATCGTGTCGTAGACGGTTGTCACGGTAGTCGTACTCGAGAATTCGCGGCCGATTATCGGAGCGGCCTGCTCCCGCGAAAGCGATTTCTTCGAAACATTCGCGGTCGCTTCCGACATGAACTCGTCGAAGTCGATGTCGCTTGAAGTTCCGATGTCCTTGAAGGTGCCGGTTCCTCCGTCGGGGACATAGTAGGTCCCGTCATCGTCCTCAAGCCAAACCGAAGCGACGAGATTGTCGTACTCGTCGAAATCGAAGCTCACGGCATAGGGCCTCGAGGAAGCCGAATAGGAATTGGCGTCGGCTACTTGGTAGAAGCGTCCGGTTACGTATATGGCGTTGAAATTGCTGGTCCCGCGGTAGAAGCCCAGGACGGCACAGGTGGTAAGGTAGATGGCCGCCTGCCCCTTCACGGAGGTGGCGGTGGAGGTATAGCCGAGGCAGCCGAGGGTCCCGTCCCCGAAACCGAGGTCGACTATCTTGTCTTCCGTAAAATAATCCGCCCAGAATGACATCGAGCGGTTGGTTTCGCTTAATGGGTTGTATTCATCGATGCTGTCGACCGGGTTCTGGTAGACGGCGAAATTGGCGCCCATGTTGGCATCGCCGGGTAGGAAAGTGCGGGTAGCACCGACGAGCGGGGTTCCCAAGGTAATGTTCTTCACTCCGTTCGCGGAAATGGTATACGGCGCGTTATAGGCCATATGCTGGTAGGCTCCGTCGACGCTGGGAAGCAGGACGTAACCGCTCGATCCTCCTCCGATGACGCTGTAGTTGGGGGTATAGACGTCGCGGTATGTTTTACCGCCGTATTCCCATTCGAGGGTGTAATTCCCCGAAGTCCATATTTCTTCGAGGGCAGCGTAGATCTTCGAAGTTTCCGAAGTTTCAGATGAATCTCCGGTACCGGATTCGACGCTGTTTTCCGCCAAGGCCCCGACCGCAGGCGTCTGCAGCGAAACGCCTCCGAGCGAAGCAATGGCCAGAAGGATGAGACCTTTTTTGATCATGCATCACGCTCCTTTGACGCCTGAATTAAAAAAATGAACTTTGGAAAAGTCAAATATTATTTTTAAAAACAATTTTTCCCATGAAGGGAAAAAGCCGTTTAATTTTGTTTACTTCTACAAATTAAGTAAGATAAAGCACTGCTCACTGACGGTAATGATGGCATTTTTTACGTAGAAAGCCAACCGAAGGATTATCCACAACTAACTGCCAAACTGCGGCCACCGGTGCTATCATTGCCGCGTGATAAAGATTTATGTTTCGCAGTCGTGTGCCAGCTGCCGCAAGGTGAAGAAGTGGTTCGACGACAACCACATACCCTACCAAACGAAGGACATTTTTTCCGGAACGCTTTCGGAAAAGGACATTTTGGAAATATTAAGCAAGTCCGAAAACGGGACCGACGACGTTATTTCGACCCGTTCCAAGATAGTTTCCGAAAACAAGATCGACTTCGACGACATGAAGATGAGCGAACTAATCGCCTTTATAAAGAAAAACCCCTCGGTTTTGAAACGGCCGATCATCATGGACGACCACCGTATCCAGACCGGCTACAACGAAGAGGAGATTTCCACCTTCCGTTCCCTAGCCCAGAAGATTTCCGACTCGGTCTGCAACCCCGAAAACTGCCCTAGCTACGGGACCTGTCTGAAAAGCCTCGACGAACAGGGGAAAATAAAAAAGGCCGACTAGCGGCCAACCGCGGCCAGCGCCCGGCTGACCTTGGTCTTTTTGTTGAGGACGTAGGGTATCCCGTTTTCTTCCAAAAGTTCCCGCAGGAGCTTTTCGGCTTCGGCCTCGTTGTTGTACTCGAGTTCGACTTCGTAGTCGGTCTGCCCCGAGTAGTGGTTTTCGTCTATGGAAAGCAGGCCTTCTTTGTATTTCACGTCGACGCGTTTGGTTGTCAGGGACGTGATTATCTTGAGCGAGGATGGGTCGATATCGAGCATCGTGAGGAACCTCTTGAGGTCGTTTTCGGGGAAGGTGCCTTTTTCGAATTCGCCGAATTCCTGCTCGGTCAGGTCTTCGTTTTTCTCCAGAAGCCCTTGGGAAAGCGGGGTCTTCAGGGTCATCATCAGGGCGCCGCCCTTGCGCCTTATGCGGAGCGATATGCCTTCTTCCTTGAGAAGGGAATCGTCGTTGTCGATGTAGTAGTTGGTCTGTTCGTAGGGTACCGATTCCGGGAAGAGCCCGACCAGTTTAAGATAGTCGGCCTTGCCCACCAAGGCCTTGGCTTCAATTTCGATGGCATTTGACATCTTTCTTACCTCGGTGGTTATTATAACAAAGTGAGTTATACCGTTAAGGCCCTAGAAACAATACCCGGGTTCCCGGACATCGCCTTCTACGCCATCGTCGCCGTAGTGGGACTGCTGGCCGTGGTTTTCGGTACCATTGCCGCAATAAAGCTGTCGAAACCCCGCAAAAAGGCCATCAAAGAAGAGATTATCGCCCTTAGCCAGGACGACAACGAAATTTATAAGGCCCTGGGAGGGAAAGACAACGTGACTTCCCACCGCCTGGTCGGCAGCAGATTGAGCATTTCCATAAAGGATTCCGGCAAAGTCGACGGCGAATCCCTCAAGGCCATGGGGCTATCCAAATACATTCTCGGAAGCGAAAAGATAACCATCGTCTTAGAAGGAAAAAGCCGCGAACTCGCGGCCAAATTATTTCCGGAAGACGTGGAGGGCTAGATCCTCGGTCGGAAGGCCCATGACGTTGTCGAAGCTGCCTTCGATGCTTTCGACAGGCGTGCCCTCGTCCTGGATTCCGTAGGCCCCGGCCTTGTCGAACGGTCTGCACCTGTCCAGATATTCCCTTATTTCGGCTTCGCCCATTTTGCGGAACCTTACCTTCGTGGAAACGGTGCGGTTGATTTCCCGGTCGCTGCTGAGATAACAGTAGCCGGTCAGCACCATCTGGGAACGCCCCTGTTCCGCCTTGAGCATTCGGACCGCGTCATCGTAGTCCTTGGGTTTCCCGTAGATCTTCCCGTCGAGGATCACGACCGTGTCGGCGGCCAGAACCTCGTTACCGGGGTAGCGGCTGAAGAGGTCATAGGCCTTCAGCCTGCTTTCTTCTAACGGCATGATCGAAGGATCAAGATCGTCCATGACCCTTTCGTCGATGCGGCTAGGGATTATCTTGAATTCCGGCACGAGCTTCCTAAGAAGTTCCTTCCGCCTCGGCGAGGCGCTGGCGAGTATGAGCATCTATTTGCCCTGCATGACGACCGGGATGATCATGGGCGACCTCTCGGTCTTGCGGAAAATGTATTTGCCGACCGCGTTTTTTACCGCGGCCTTGATGGTCGCGATGGCCTTGGTTTCCTTTAGCGTGTCCCTAAGCGCCTCCGCGGCATGCATCTGCGCATGCCTTACGACATGGGTATCCATGGAGGCGGAGAAGCCCCGGGCATAGACAATCGGCGGAACCGTCACTTCGCCGCGTTTGTCTATCGTTAGCAGAACGGCGATCATGCCTTCGTTTTTGAGAATGTCGCGATCATGGATAACGCCGGCGCTAAGGCCGTCGAGGTCGTTGCCGTCGATGTAGACGTCCTCGGCCGGCACGTGTCCGCCCCGGGTAACCTTGTGGTCGAATAGGGTCAGCATGTCGCCGTTATTGCAGATGAAGATGTTGTCTTCCTTGACCCCGATGGCCTTGGCGATGTCGCCGTGCATCCTAAGCATCCTGTATTCCCCGTGGACCGGCATGAAGTTCCGCGGGTTTACGAGACTCAGCATAAGCCGCAGTTCCTGGCGGCTAGGATGCCCGGAGGAATGCAGCGAGAAGGCTATGCCGTTTTGCTTCACGTCGGCGCCCTGCTTCACCAGGTCGTTGACCAGCCTATCGACGAGCGCGCCGTTGCCCGGAATGGGGTTGGAGGAAAAGACGATGGTATCCCCCGGCATGATACGGACCTTGTGTTCGCCTCTGCTGATGCGGCTTAGGGCGGCCATGGGCTCGCCTTGGCTCCCGGTGCAGAGGATGCACACCTGGTTGGCCGGCAGCCCCTTGACCATGTCGTCGCTTACGATGGCACTATCGGGGATTTTGATGTAACCGTATTCCCTGGCGATGCCGACGACGTTTTCCATCGAGCGTCCCAGTATGCATATCTTTCGGCCGTGTTCGATTGCGACTTCCACGACCTGCTGAATGCGGTTTATGTTGCTTGAGAAAGTGGAAACGATTATGCGGCCGATGGCCTTGTCGAATATTTCCTCGACCCCGCTTCTTACCGCGGTTTCGCTCGGGGTATAGCCTTCTAGTTCGGCATTGGTGGAGTCGGCCATGAGGAGGTCCACCCCTTCTTGGCCTAGGCCCGCGAGTTTGTCGATTTCGAATTTCGGGCCGACCGGGGTAAGGTCGATCTTGAAGTCGCCGGTCTCGATTATCCTTCCCTGGTCGGTATCGATGCAGATGCCGAAGGCATCGGGTATCGAATGGGTGACCCTGAAAAAGGAAACCCTGAAGTCGTTTCCGACCTTGACCTTGGAATTGCTATCGATTTCGACGATTTTGATGGGCTCTTTTATCCTCGCGTCTTCCAGTTTATGGCGGATAAGCGCCGCGGCGAGCCGGGGCGCGTATATCACCGGAATCGAAACCGTCCTGGCCAAAAAGGGAATGCCGCCGATATGGTCCTCGTGGCCGTGGGTTATGAAGAGGGCCTTGAAGCGCCCCCGGTTGTTCTTCAGATACGTGTAATCGGGAATCACGTAATCCACGCCCGGAAGATTGGCTTCCGGGAAGCGGACCCCGGCGTCCACCAAAATGATGGAGTCCCCGGTTTCGAAGGCATAGGTGTTCTTGCCTACTTCCCCCAAACCGCCGAGGGCAAAGATATTGACTGGATTATTCATGCACAAACTCAAATTATTTCCGGCATTGGTTTATATATCGGCCGTTAAATCGAATACATAATACAAAAAAGAAAAGGACAAGGGGAGGGGGTGAGGCTAGGAAAACGCTTCCAAACTAAATGGCTACCGAACCGGGAATGGCCTTGAACGGGTCCTGTTTGTCTATGCGGTCGTAGAACAATATGCCATCAAGATGGTCTATTTCGTGCTGAAGCACTATGGCATCGAAGCCGTAGGCATGGATTACGACATCGGCCTTCTGGAGAAGGTCGTAGGCTTCGACTTCTATCTCGTAATGCCGGTAGACGTAGCCTTCGTGGGGCTTGTCCACCGATAGGCATCCCTCTCCGTTACTGAGGTAGGCAAGTTTCGGGGAGGCGAACTTGATGACCGGGTTTACCAATGCGTATTCGATCTTGACGTTTTCCTTGCCTTCTTCCTCCGCCGGCTTGTCGTAGCTGACGACGAGCATCCTGACGTTTTTTCCGACCTGCGGGGCGGCCAGGCCGACGCCTTCGCGGCAGCTGGGATGCCTCTCGCGGAATTTTTCGTCTTGGGTTAGCCTCAGGTAGTCGAGCATCTCCAAAAGGAGGGATTCCATTTTTGGGGATAGAGGCAAATCGAGGGGCTTGCTTTTTCCCCTCAAGGAAGTCGCGTTGTCTTTCGTAATACGTAGCACGTGGCCAATTGTAGCACCCCGGCCGATATAGGCCAAAACATCGGCTCACGGAGGCCTTGAGGGCAAAATAAAATCCCCCGTACGGCCGGGGGAGCGGAGAAAGCGGCTTAAAGAGCGGCCGAGAGGCCGATGGCAGACAATGCCATGGCCCATATGAATATGATGGCCACCATGGACCCGAGGAGAACGCCAACGTTCCCGGTAGGGCGACGGCCATCCCGGAGAACGTGCCGCCTTGCTTTTCTTGGACTTGACGGCCAAGGCGATGGCTATGAGGCCAAGAACCGATCCGACGATGCCCAGCCACCGGAACAGCACAGAGGATACGGTCGAAGGGACGCAGGAGGGGTGATGCAACCATGAAATCAAATACCTCCAAACATGCTTGCTCAGTAATCCTAGGAGCAGGCATCGCCATGCTTCGATCATAAATTTAGGGCGGTTTTGGTTTTTTGCAGTTGCCAAACCGGCTTGTGGCGGTTTCTTTTTCTACCGGAGTAGAATATTTCTCATGGAAAACAATACCAGGAAAGAGCTCTATGCCCTGAAGAAGGCCATCGAAGAATCGCCGGTCTCGCTTAGGCTAGAAGAAGCCAGGAGGGCTCTGGAATCCGATGGGGAATGCAAAGCCCTGATGGACGAAATAAAAAGGCTCGAGTCGCTCTCCCATGCCGAGAAGGAACTTTCCGAAGCCAGGCAGAAGCTCGCCTCCACCGGGGCGGGTAAGGCATACCAGGAAGCCTACCTCGCCTACCGCCATACGATTTCCGAAATCGACTCGCTGCTTTTCGACGGCTTCAAGGGTCTATAGATGCTGAGGGTCATCGGCGGTCAATACCGCGGTAGGAAAATCGAGGTGGCGGAAGGGACAACCGCCCCCACCAAGAACCGGGTCAGGGAGGCGCTTTTCGATATACTCGGACCGGGTTTACGCGGCAAAACGTTCCTCGACCTCTTCGCGGGCTCCGGGGCGGTGGGCATCGAAGCCCTGAGCCGCGGCGCAAAGGCCTCCTTTTTCGCCGAAATCGACAAAAAGGCGCTGGACTTGCTTAGGAAAAACGTAAAAGGGCTGCAAAACGCGGTTATTTTCGCGGGGGATTATCTGGCGGCCCTATCTTCCTTCAAAGCCAAGGGAATCCTCTTCGACTACGTTTTCATCGACCCTCCTTACGCGAGGCTCGAATTTTATGGAAAAGCGGAGAAGGAGGTTTCCTCCATGCTCGCCCCGGGCGGGGCAATCATCATCGAATTCGAAGGGGAGCCGCCGCTAGAGGACATGGGGGGTTATCGCATTTACCGTTACGGAAGGAGCACTTTGGCTGTACACTTTTGGAAGTGATATGGCAATCGGAGTTTATCCCGGATCGTTCGATCCGATGACCAACGGGCACCTCGAGGTCCTCAAAAGGGCATTGGGCATCTTCGACGAAGTGGTTCTTTTGCTCGCCGTGAATCCGGACAAAAAAGCCCATTTCAGCGTGGAAGAAAGGCTGGCCATGATGAAGGAGGCCACGAAAGGCCTAAAAGGCGTGAAGGTCGACTTCACCCCGGGGCTTACGGTTGACTACTGCCATAAGGTCAATAGCCGCCACATCATCCGGGGCCTGAGGGCGGTGACGGATTTCGAGTACGAATTCCAGCTCGCTGCTTCCAACGAGTTTGCCGATTCGAGCGTCGACATGGTCTTTTTCATGGCGAGGCAAAAGGATACCTTCATTTCCTCTAGTGGCGTAATCTCCCTATTCAAGTCGGGGGTGGACGTCAGTCCGCTGGTGCCGCCGGTCGTAAACGAATTCCTGAAGAAAAAAGGCCGTTAGGCCTTATTTCCTGATTAGGACGAAGCGGTTGTACCCTTCGTCTTTTTCCCTATAGAGAGTATCGGGGAATTCCGCGACATCGTAGGGGAGCACCTCGATGTTCTCGGTCTTGAGACCCAATTTCCTTAGGCTTAGGAGAGCTAGGACCGGGAGATCGACGTAATCCACCCCGCCCGTGATTTTCCCGGCTTCTAGATACCCTAGCCTTTCGAGGGTTTCGTAGTCGCCGGCCTCTGCCTCGATATGGGTGAAGGTCTTGCCGGCAAATACCACCGCGTGGGATTCCCCGGGCTTTTCCTCCGTGGCAGTGAAGTAGGAGCGGAAGTCCTCTTCTATTTTGTCCTTGAGTCCGTCCGCCTTGGTGTATTTCCCGGCGGCCACATGGCCTCCGGAGGCAAGCATGACCACGCATTCTTCCTTGGCCAAAATGGCGATTTCCCCCGCCTTTTCAAACGAAAAGGCCTTCGCGCCTTTTCCGGAATTCCCTTTCCCTTCGACATGGAAGGAGAGGTAATCTGAGGTGAAGTCGAAGGCCCTATTTTCCATAACCTTATTATATGGGATTATTCGGCGCTGGTCGGCCAGTAGGAAGTGCTGAAGGGGTTGTTCCTGTTGCTGTCGAGGTGGTTCCACATGCTGAGCAGGAAGTTGGCTTTCTCGATGTCCGTGCTTCCCGTCAAGGAAGTAAGGACGCCTTCGGCAACCCTGTTGGCCTCGACGGCCTCTTCTGAGAAGTCGAACAATATGGTTACCGGCACGGTGAAGACGTTTTCGCCGGTGATGGAAGCATCACCGAAATACTGGTAGGTGTCGTCGGAGATGTCGGCATTGTAGTGGTATTCGGTTTCGTAGAGTATTTCGCTAAGGGGCTGGAAGAAACTATCGGCGAAGTTAAGCAGATAACGGCGGAAGGCGGTATTCCAGTCGCGGTTTTTGTAGTCGTCGTCGTTGGTGGAAGTCTGGTCGCTATCGATCGTGTAGAGGCGGAAGGCGCGGTTGTCGGTGACCTTGAAGTTGGTATTCCAGTCGCTTTCCAGCTTGCTGAAACCGCCCTCGTCGTTAAGGCAGGCCTCGCAGGAATTCCCGACGAAGGCAAAATAGAACTTCTCGCCGTAGCGCTCGCGTACGGTATTTATGGCATCCGCGTCGTCGAGGTCGCTAATCGCCGCGGCCAAATCGGCGGTGATCTGGTCGGCCGAGGTCACGGTGTTGCCGCCCTCGTCATAGAGTATTTCCCCTTCGAGGGACTGGTTGAAACGCTCGTAGAACGTCCCTTCGCCGGTTCCAGCCAAGGACCCGATCAGGTCCGTAATCGAAGGTATTGAGAAGATAACGGCGAAAACGGCGCCGACGATAAGCAAGGGCTGGACCCAAGCGGTTTCCTTAATCCAGCGCCAAATTCTCGCGAAGAAGGCGCCTATTGACTTAAGAATGACCATGAGATTCCTCCGAAAAGTAGCCTGTTTTCCAAAACAGCGTGGTAATCATAGCACCGGCCACCATAGGTGGCAACAAGTCAATAAGGGGGTGCAAATCCCCTTCAATTGGCCCCTTGAACGGGTCGCCGCTGTTGTTATAATCGGCTCGCACATGAAACGTAGGAAGGGCTTCCGGGAGCGCTCCGAAGGGTGGCTGTACAGCCATCCGGCGGCCGCTGCTATCCTCGACCACGGCTATACGTTGTTCATGTCGACCGTGTCGGCTCTATTCTTTGCCTTCGGTTTCGTCACGTTCTTAGCCCCCAGCGTCACGCTTGCCGACGGCTCCGTTCTCCATAGGATCGTAGCCGGCGGTATGTCGGGCGTTAGCCAAGTTCTGACATTGGCCTTCGAGGTCGTTTTCCCAGGAATAACCATTAACGAGAGCCTTGCGTTCTCCGTTCTTTATTTTATCTTGAATGTTCCTGTTTTGATTCTGGCTTGGTTCGGAATAGGCAAGAGGTTTGCCGTCTATACCCTTATAAACGTCGCCTCGGTATCGCTCCTGAATTCGCTGCTTAACCTCGTGCCGCTTGAATGGATGCGCACGATGGTTGCCTTCTTCAATACCAACGGCGGCATGCTTTGCCGTGCCCTTTTCGCCGGCGTCTGCACGGGATTGTCGACCGCGCTGGCCTTCAAGGCCGATCTTTCGCCGGGGGGACTCGACGTAATCGCCTACTACATCGCTTTGAAGAAGTCGACCATGGCCGGGAAATACTCGATGGTGCTTAACGCGACCGTGGCGGTATGCTTCTTCCTTCTTTCCTCGACCAAGGGCGGATGGGAGTACAACTCCGTGGTGGAGTCCTTCGCATCGATGTTTTTCACCGGCCTGTATATTTTGGTCACCAAATTGGTGATAGACGCCATAAACATCCGCAACAAGAAGTACAAGGTCGAAGTCGTGACGTCGATTCCGGATCTGGCCACCGTCCTCATCGACTCCCTTCCGCATGGCGCCACGATACTCAACGGCAAAGGAGCCTTCTCCGGAAAGGACAAAACGATCATCACGATGGTCGTCGCCTCCTTCGAACTGAACGATACCATCGCGGTCATCCGCGAAACCGATCCCCAGGCCTTCGTCGAGGTCACGTCCCTAGTCCAGGTATATGGACGCTTCTTCGTGCGTCCCGTAAAATGAACAGGGAAGGATGAAAGCGCTTTCGGGAAAACATTACCGATTTCCCTTGTCCCTCTGGGACGGCAGTGGTATATTTCGCTCGGTAAAACATTACCGAAACGAGCTATGAAGTCCTACAGCAAGAACCAACTGGGTCGTTATCCGCTCTATCTCCGCATCCTGAAGAAGATGAAGGAAGAGGGTGCCGCGACGGTTACTTCAAGCCAGATGGCTTCGATGCTCGGAAATTCGGAAGAACAGGTCAAGAAGGACCTCGCGGCCGTCAGCGCCTCCCTGGGCGTTCCGGGGAAGGGGAGGGATGTATCCTCTTTGATCGACGACATCGAAAACTTCCTGGGCTACCGCGATTCCACGAGGGCCGTCCTCGTGGGCGTGGGGCGCCTCGGGGCCGCCCTTTTGGACTATCCGGGTTTCAAGGAAATCGGCTTCGACATCGTCGCCGCCTTCGATTCCGATCCAGGCAAGATCGGGGCCGAGGTCAGCGGCCACGTGGTGCTCGACGCCGCCGACCTTTCCGAAATGCTACCGAAGCTACAGGCCTCCATCGCCATACTCTGCGTCCCTTCAAGGGCCGCCCAGAAGGTGGCCGATGCCGCAGTCAAAGCGGGCATAAGGGGCATCTGGAACTTTGCACCCGTACCCCTCGACGTGAAGGCCCCCGCCATCGCGGAAAACGTCAATCTAGCTAGCTCTCTGGCGGTATTAAGCCACCGCATGAAAACCATTCTTAAGGAGGAATGACAACATGGCAGAAGAGAAGAAAACCCAGGCCGAACTGGCCCAGGAGGAAGTCGACGCCCTAGTCAAGAAAGGCCTCAAGGCCCTGGACGAATTCGCTTCCTACGACCAGGAGAAAATCGACTACATCGTCGCGAAGATGTCGGTCGCTGGCCTCGACCACCACGGCACTTTGGCCCGCAAGGCGATAGAGGAAACCAAGCGCGGCTGCTTCGAAGACAAGGCGACCAAGAACCTGTTCGCCTGCGAATACGTGGTCAACAACATGCGCCACTTGAAGACCGTGGGCATCATCGACAGCAACCCCGTGACCGGAATCACGAAGATCGCCGAACCCGTCGGCGTCATCTGCGGCGTCACCCCGGTGACCAACCCGACTTCGACCGTCATCTTCAAGTCGCTGATCTCGATGAAGACCCGCAACCCCATCATCTTCGCTTTCCATCCGAAGGCCCAGCAGTCCAGCAAGGCCGCGGCCATCGTCATGCGCGACGCCGCCGTCGCGGCCGGCGCCCCGAAGGACTGCATCCAGTGGATCGAGCACCCCAGCATGGATGCCACCAGCGCCCTCATGGCCCACCCCGGCATCGCCACCATCCTGGCGACCGGCGGCAACTCCATGGTCAAGGCCGCTTATAGCTGCGGCAAGCCGGCGCTCGGCGTCGGGGCCGGCAACGTCCCCTGCTACATCGACTCCTCGGCCGATCTGGACGAGGCGGTCAACGACGTGGTCCTGTCGAAGTCCTTCGATAACGGCATGATCTGCGCTTCCGAGTCGGCCGTCTTCATCGACGAGCCGGTCTACAAGGAAACGGTGGAACGCATGAAGAGGTTCCGCTGCTATTTCGCCACCCCGGAAGAAACCCGCAAGCTCGAAAAGTACATGTTCGGGTTCTCCAAAGGCGAAGCCGGCGTCGAAAACGCCCGCCTCAACGCCGACGTGGCCGGCATGAGCGCCGCCAAAATCGCCGAGAATTCCGGCTTCAGCGTGCCGGAAGGCACCTCGGTCATCTGTGCCGAACTCAAGGAAGTCGGACCCAAGGAGCCGCTATCGCGCGAAAAGCTTTCGCCGGTGCTCGGCGTTTACAAGGTAAAGGGATTCGATGAAGGCGTCGCCCTTTGCGAGAAGATGCTCGAATTCGGCGGCCTCGGGCATACCGCCGCCATCCATTGCCATAGCCAGGAGATGGCCGACCGCTTCGGTGACATCTGCAAGGCCATCCGCATCGTCTGGAATTCCCCCTCGACCTTCGGCGGCATCGGGAACGTCTACAACTCCTTCCTGCCATCGCTTACCCTCGGCTGCGGGTCCTACGGCCACAACTCGGTCTCCGGCAACGTCAGCGCGGTCAATCTTTTGAACATCAAGCAAGTCGGCAAAAGGAGGAATACCATGCAGTGGTTCAAAGTGCCCCAGAAGATCTACTTCGAGAGGAATTCGATCCAGTACCTTCGCTCCTGCAAGGAAGTCGGCAAGGTATTCATCGTCACCGACCGTTCCATGGTCGAACTCGGCTTCCTTAACAAGATAATCGACGAACTCAACCAGCGCCGCAACCCGGTCACCTACCAGCTATTCAGCGAGGTGGAGCCGGACCCGGACATCACCACCGTGAAGCGCGGCGTAGCCCTGATGAGCCAGTTCCAGCCCGATACCATCATCGCCTTAGGCGGCGGTTCGGCCATGGACGCGGCCAAGGGCATGTGGCTCTTCTATGAACACCCAGAAGTCAACTTCGACGACCTGAAGCAGAAGTTCATGGACATCCGCAAGAGGGCCTTCAAGTACCCCGAACTCGGGCGTAAGTCCAAGCTCATCTGCATCCCGACCACCTCGGGCACCGGTTCCGAAGTCACGCCTTTCGCGGTCATAAGCGACAAGGCCAACCTCAAGAAATACCCGTTGACCGACTACTCGCTGACCCCGACCATCGCCATCGTCGATCCGGAGTTCACGACCAATTTGCCCGCCAAGTCCACCGCCGAAACCGGCATGGACGTGTTGACCCACGCCATCGAGGCCTATACCTCGGTCATGGCCAGCGACTATACCGACGGTCTGGCCCTCGAAGCTATCCGCCTGGTCTTCGAGTACCTGCCGCGTGCCGTCAAGGACGGGAAGCACGACCTCAAGGCGAGGGAGAAGATGCACAATGCCGCGACCATCGCCGGCATGGCCTTCGCCAATGCCTTCCTCGGCATCACCCACTCGCTGGCCCACAAGATCGGCGCCGAATACCACACCGTCCACGGACGTACCTGCGGCATCCTCTTGCCCCACGTCATCCGCTATAACGGCACCATGCCGACCAAGCTGGCCGTCTGGCCGAAGTACGAGGAGTACTGCGCCGACAAGAAGTTCCAGGCCATCGCCAAGATGCTCGGACTGCCGCATTCGACCCCCGAAGAGGGCGTCAACGCCTTGGCCGACGCGGTCATGAACCTCGGCAAGGAAATCGGAATAGACATGAACTTCTGCTCCCTTGTCCCGGACGAGAAACTTTGGGAAAAGAACCTCGAGGGAATCGCCTACCTGGCCTACGAGGACCAGTGCACTCCGGCCAACCCCAGGGTTCCGCTCATCCCCGAGCTCATGGACATCATGAGGAAGGCCTATAAGGGCAACTAGCCATGGTGTCCGTTGCCATCTGCGTCGGTTCGAGCTGCCATCTCAAGGACTCCTACGACGTCATCGGCGGTTTCCAGAAGGAAATCGAAAAACGCAACCTCGGCGATTCCGTCAAGCTGCAAGCCGCATTCTGCCTCGGCAAATGCGGCTTTGCCGGCGTCTCCATCAAAGTCGAAGACAAGATTATAACCGGCGTCACCACCGCCAACCTGCCGGAGGTGTTCGACCGCGAGGTCATGCCTTTGCTTAGCAAATAAGACTACCGATTATGGCATTTCCACTTTATAGCGATACCCACGACTGCCGCAGCTGCTACAAGTGCATCCGCGTCTGTCCCACCAAGTCCATCTCCTTCCAGGAGGGGAGGGCGACCATCGTCCCGGATGGCTGCATCCTCTGCGGGGCCTGCTATTTGGCCTGTCCGCAGAAGGCGAAGAAAATCCGCGACGACCGGTCCAAGGCGAAGGCGCTTATCGAGACGGGGAATGCCATCGCTTCGGTAGCCCCAAGCTATCTCTCGGCCTTCCCGGGGACGGGTTTCCCCGCCCTCCGGGAGGCTTTGCTGAAACTCGGCTTCAAGGATGCCGAGGAAACCGCGGTCGGGGCCACCATCGTCAAGCGCCTGTACGACGAAACCGTCGATAAAGGCGATAAAGACGTGGTGATTTCGACCTGCTGCCACTCCATCAACCTGCTCGTGGAAAAGCACTTCCCGGATCTCGTCGGGTGCCTGGCGCCCTATCTTTCCCCGATGCTTGCCCACGCGGAGGACCTGAAGAAACGCCACCCCGGTTCTTCCGTCGTCTTCGTCGGCCCCTGCATTTCGAAGAAAGACGAATGCGATACCTACGGAATCGACGACTGCGTGCTTACCTTCGACGAGCTGAAGTCCCTGCTTGACGATAAGGGCATAAAGCCGGAGAAGAAAATGGAGGGAAAGGCCCCGGAAAAGTCCCGGGCCAGGCTTTTCCCCACCGACGGCGGCATCCTCGGAACGATGGAGAAAAAATCCAAGAAATACGTCTACTTCCCGGTCTCGGGCACCGAGGCCGCGATTAAGGCCCTCGAGTCGGTCAGGCGGGGCGAAATCCATAACGCCTTCATCGAAATGAGCGCCTGCCGCGGCTCCTGCATAAACGGCCCGGCTCTGGGAGAGGGGAGCGCTTCCTTCCGTGCCTTCGTCGACACCGTCCGGAGCGCCGGCCGGGAGGATTTCGACGCCCGCAACTATACCGGAGGGGAAATCGCCAAGGACTTCAAGCCCTTCCCGCTTTTCGAAGCCGTCCCGGACGAAGGCGAAATATCCGCCGTCCTGCGGAAAATAGGCAAGACGAAGAAGGAAGACGAACTCAACTGCGGCTGCTGCGGCTACTCGACCTGCCGCGACAAGGCCATCGCCGTCATCCGGGGCAAGGCCAACCTTGAGATGTGCCTGCCTTTCCTGATGGAAAAGGCGAAGAGCTTCTCGAACACCATCGTCACCTCGTCCCAAAACGGCATCATCGTCGTGAGCGAGGACTTCAACATCCAGCTGATTAACCCGGCGATGGGGAAGATATTGGGCCTCGCGGATCCCGGCACCCTCGTGGGCTCGCCGGTTTCGACCATCCTTTCGCCCGAATCGTTCGCCTTGGCCCTTTCCGGCACCCCGATCGTCAACAAGCCCGAGTATCTCGCCGATGCCGGGAAGTACCTCGAAGCCACCGTGACCTACGATCGGAACTACCATATCCTGATCGGCATCTACCGCGACGTCACCAAATTGAGGGAACGCCGCCTGTCGATGGAAAAGAAGACCGAAGAGACGGTCAATATCGCAGACCAGGTCGTCGCGAAAAACATGAAGGCGGTCCAGGAAATCGCCTTGCTGCTCGGCGAATCGGCCGCCGAGACCAAGGTGGCCTTGAATAGGCTAAAGGAAGCCCTGAAGAAGGAAGGCGACGATGAATGAGGGCTATGCGATCGAAGCCGGGTATCTGAGCCTCAACAAGAAGGGCGAGGAACTCTGCGGCGACCACATCCAGTACATAGAAGAGGGGAACGACCGGGCCTTGGTTTTGGCCGACGGCCTCGGTTCCGGGGTGAAAGCCGGAATCCTGTCGACCCTGGCCAGCACGATCCTCTGCACGATGATGGAATCGGGCATGGGCATAGAAGAGTCGGTCAAGAGCCTCGTGGCCTCGCTTCCGGTGGCCCGCGACCGCGGGAACATCGCCTATAGCACCTTCACCGTCATACTTGTCAAAAACGGGGAGCGGTGCGTGATCTACAACTACGACAACCCCGTTCCCGTCTATCTCCGTAACGGAAAGGAACTTCCGCTTAGCTACAGCACCGAGAACATAGAAGGCAAGTCGATCGGGAAGGCCGAGACGGAACTGCGCCTCGGCGATTCAATCATCGCGATGAGCGACGGCTGCATATACGCCGGGGTGGGGGAGACCCTGAACTTCGGCTGGACGAGAAAGGAAATCGTCAACTACCTCGAAGGCCTCTACGACCCCGGCTTCAGCGCCAAGAACCTCGCGACCCTCATCGTGGGCCGCTGCAAGGACCTTTACAACGGCCACCCAGGGGACGATACTTCCGCGGCCGCCATAAGGCTAAGGCAAAGAAGCCAGGTGAACGTCGTCATCGGCCCGCCCACCAGCAAGGAAGACGACCGGAAGATGCTGACCCTCTTCTTCGCCAAGCGCGGCAAGCACGTCAGCTGCGGCGGCACGACGGCGAAGATCGTCTCGAACTTCCTCAATACGCCGGTCATCCCGTCCCTTTGCTACGAAGACAGGGAGATCCCGCCCACGAGCGAAATCAAGGGCATGGATCTCGTGACCGAGGGGGTGATTACGTTGAACAGGGTGCTGTGCCTTGCCGACGACTACCTGGGCACCAACGAGAAGTACTTCGACTGGGCCTACAAGCAAGACGGGGCCAGCCGGCTCGCGAAGCTGCTCTTCGAAGAGGCGACCGACATCGACTTCTTCGTCGGCTGCGCGGTCAACTCCGCCCACCAGGATCCCCGTTACAACATCGGCTTCAACATGAAGATGCAGATAGTCGAAAGGCTGTCCGAAAAGCTCAAGACGATGGGAAAACGCGTAAAAATCGCCTATTTCTAAGCAAAATCAAGAAGGAGAAAGTTATGGCAGGAATCTTAAAGTTCGATACCAAGGTCCAGGAACTGAAATATAACGTACTCAAGGAAGTGGCCAAATCCTACATGGCCGGGACCCTGAACGAAGACATTCCCGATATCCCAAAGCGCATCGCCCCGGGGCCCAAGCCCACCATGCGCTGCTGCGTCTACAAGGAAAGGGCAATCGCCGCCGAACGTGTGAAAATCGCCATGGGCGGAGACAAAAACAACCCCAATCTCTTGGAAATCATCGACGCGGCCTGCGACCAGTGCCCGATCGGCGGGATGGAAGTGACCGATGCCTGTCGCGGCTGCCTGGCCCACAGGTGCGCCCAGGCCTGCCCGCGGAAGTGCATCAGGTTCGAGGAAGGCGATCTGCACGCCCATATCGACAAGAGCATGTGCATCCAGTGCGGCCTGTGCGCGAGGGCCTGCCCCTACGGCGCGATCATCAAGAGGGTGCGCCCCTGCGAGGCCTCCTGCAAGATCAAGGCCATCCATCCCCGCAAGGAAGACAACATCGCGGAAATAGACGAAGGCAAGTGCACCCGCTGCGGGGCCTGTTCCTATGCCTGCCCCTTCGGGGCCATCGTCGACAAGTCTTACATCCTCCACTGCCTCGATTTGCTCAAAGACGCCGAAAACGGCGGCGGCAAGGTCTACATGATCGTCGCGCCCTCGATTTCCAGCCAGTTCCACTACGCCCGCCTAGGGCAGGTCGTTACCGGTATAAAGGAACTCGGTTTCCACGAGGTGGTCGAAGCGGCCCTGGGGGCCGACATGACCGCCTATAGCGAGGCGAAGGAACTCCACGACAAGGGGGTTCTGACTTCTTCCTGCTGCCCGGCCTTCGTAAAGTACATCGAGACCTCCTTCCCGGAACTCAAGGACAAGATAAGCCACAACCTTTCCCCGATGGCGAGGATCGCCTCCTACCTCAAAACGACCGATCCCACCTGCAAGACCGTTTTCTGCGGGCCCTGCATCGCCAAGAAGATGGAACAGTTCGAACCTAACAACAACGCCCCCTACGTGGACTGCGTGATTACCTTCGAGGAACTCCAGGCCCTGATCGACGCCAAAGGGGTCGATTTGACCACCTTGGAAGACAAGCCCTTGGACAACGCTTCCTACTACGGGCGCATCTTCGCCCGGAGCGGCGGCCTCCGCGACGCGGTCGCCCAGGCCCTGAAGGAGAGGGGCCTCGATGCCGACTTCGAATATAGGCCGGTTTCGGTTTCGGGCCTCGACGGCTGCCGCACCGCGCTGAACCAGCTAAAGGCCGGCACGCTGCCCGGCAACTTCATCGAAGGCATGGCCTGCACCGGCGGCTGCATCGGCGGCCCCTGCTGCCTGACCCACGAAGTCCGCGACGCGGCTTCCGTGGACAAATACGGCAAGGAAAGCAAGGAAACGACGATCGAAGGCGCCCTGAAGCCGGTCATGTCGGTAATGGGAGACTAAATGGCAAGCAAAGTATATTTCACCGATTTCCGCACCAAGGTCGGCGTGAGCCTTCCAAGCAAGCTCAAGCGCCTCATGAAGGCCGCCGGCTTCGAAAGCCTTCCCCTCGACCACAAGTTCGCGGTGATAAAGCTCCATTTCGGGGAATACGGGAACCTTACCTACCTCCGCCCCCAGTACGCCAAGGCGGTCGGGGAGTACGTCAGGCAGCTGGGCGGTTTCCCCTTCCTCAGCGACTGCAATACGCTTTACCCCGGCTACCGCAAGAACGCCCTCGACCATCTCTACTGCGCGGCCATGAACGGCTATAACCGCGATTCGACCGGCATGGAGATAATCATCGGCGACGGTTTGAAGGGGACCGACGAAGTCGACGTACCGGTCGAAGGGGCCAAGCATTGCCCCCTCGCCCATATCGGCCGGGCCATCATGGACGCCGACGTCTACATTTCCCTCGCCCACTTCAAGGGGCACGAGGAAGCCGGCTTCGGCGGCGCCATCAAGAACACGGGCATGGGCTGCGGCTCGCGGGCCGGGAAGATGGACCAGCATTCCTCCGGGAAGCCGAAGGTCGACCTGTCCAAATGCCGCGGCTGCCACCAATGCGCGAAGGAATGCGGCAGCAACGCGATATCCTACGAGGGCGGCAAGGCCCGAATCGACCTCGAGGCCTGCAAGGGCTGCGGCCGCTGCATCGGGGCCTGTCCCTTCGACGCGATCAGCCCCCTGAGCTATCTTGCCAACGAAATACTGGGCGAGAAGATGGCGGAGTACGCCAAGGCGGTCACCGCCGGGCGCCCCTGCTTCTACATAAACATCATCAACAACGTCTCGCCAAACTGCGACTGCCATAGCGAAAACGACGCGGCCATCATCCCCGACGTCGGGATGCTCTGCAGTTTCGACATGGTCGCCCTCGACCAGGCTTCGCGCGATTTGTGCGATAAGGCCATCAGGGTCGGCAATTCCCAGGTCGGCGACCGCATGGCCAAGGGGGAGGGCAATACGGGCGACTTGTTCCGCGACTCCAACCCCGAGGTCGACGACGATTCGGCGCTCCGCCACGGCGAGGAAATAGGTCTGGGTAGCCGGGCCTACGACTTGGTGGTAATAAAATGAAAAAGGCAACCGGGAAGGATTTCGATCCTTCCTTTTTCCTAGGAATAGCCCACCGGGGACTTCACGGGGGAAGCATTTCCGAGAACTCCCTTCCGGCCTTTAGGGCCGCCATTGAAAAGGGCCTTCCTTTCGAATTCGACGTCCATTTGACCAAGGAAGGTTCGCTTTACGTCATCCACGATAGCAACCTCAAGCGCCTCTGCGGCGTGGATAAGGACATCGAAAAACTAAGCGACGAGGAGATTTCCTCGCTTCGTCTTCCTAACGGGGAGAAGATAGCGACCTTGGAAGAGGTGTTCGAACTCAACAAGGACTTCCGTTCCCTCATGGTCGTGGAGTTGAAGGTCTACGAGGGCAATTACAAGCCTTTGGCGAAAGCGGTCCGTTCCCTGATGGAAGGAAGGTTCTCCATACCCCGCAAGAAAGCGGTCGTCATATCCTTCGACCCGAGGGCCCTATGGGCCTTCGGGAAGGGCTACGTAAGGGAACTTTTGGTCTGCAAGGAAAAGATCTGGACGCTGAAACTCAGGGGCTTCTTCGAATCCTTGGATTTGGACATCGCGGTTCTTAAAGACAAACGGGTCCTTGGCTACCGCAAAAGGGGCGGAATCGTCAATTCCTGGACCTACGAGGACAAAGAAACCTATTTGGCCAACAAGGATTACACCGATACGATAACGTACCAGTACTTCGATCCGCTCGAATAGCCAATTATCAGAGACGGTCCTTGTGCTTCTTGCACAGGTAGACCGTTTTTCCACTAGAAAGGGTCACTGTCTTGCTCGGGGTGCCGGTATATAGTTTCTTGTTCCCGCAGAGGTAGCAATGCCATTTCGCCCTATGGGCCGGTTGCTCTTTTCCGTAGGGCAAATCCGGCCGGGCCCCGCCTCCCCCGCCGTCCCACTCATCCTCTAAATCGTCGAGGAAGGGGTATTCGTCCTCCAAGGCCGCGGGATCGACCGCGTTTTCCTCCGGGGGTGCCATGTAGTCGGCCCTTTTGTCGCGGACGAAGGTGGTCGCGTTTTCCCCTTCCGCCCCCTTTCCGGGCTTCACTATGATCGCGACCCGGGGCCGTCCCTTCCCGGGCTCGTCGGTGTAGAAGACTTTTCCGGGATAGTGTTCCTTGAGTATTTCGTAGTCTTCTTCCTCGACGCTCAGGGCAAGGAAGATGGCCCAGTTATTTTCCGAGGAACGCAGGCCGTTTTTGCGGATCCGGGAATCGAGTTTCTTGAAGGCCTCGTCGAGGCTGCCGTAGGTAACGACTATTTCCCTATCCGCGAGGGTTACGTGGCTAAGGGGCCTTGCTTCCACCTTGCGGTAGGAAAGCAGCTGGTTCCGGTAGTTTTCCGCCAGGGACTTCAGTATCGCCCTTTCGAGGTCCGCGGGGTCGACCTTGACGTCGCGGGTCCTTTTGGCCGGTTTCGGGACGGGCTCTTGTTTCCTCTTTTTCGGCTCCGGTATGTCGAAGGCGGGGGAGAAGTCCTTGGCTTTCGACTTGACGGGGCGCACATAGGGTTCCCGCGCCGGTTCTTCGGGCGTCCCCGTCTTTTCCCCCGCGGCCGGCTTCCCTTCTTCGGGAACCGGTTCCACCTTGGCATCCCCGGCGCCTTCCGCGGCGCTTCCCGCCTCCTTTTCGCCGATGGCCTTGATGATGATTTCGGATTTCGGGGCGTCCGGCTCTTCCTCCTGCAGCCTGGCCAGGGCCCTTTCCAAGGCGTCTTCCTTTTCCCTAATGCCGAGCATCGCGAGGGCGTTGTTGAAGATGTGCCGGCTTGACTGCCGGGCCTCCTCGATGTCTTCCTTCTTGCGGGAATACGGCCTTTGGACGTTGCGCTTTATCGCGTTCCTTTCCTCCGGGGTAAGGGCGTCGAGGAGCATGCAGAAGGAGGGGGCGAAGGCCGCGGAAAGAAGGGCGCTCAGCAAGGAATCCTGGTTTGCCGGAGCGAAGCCGTAGACCAGGTCGCTTAATTCCGATGAGAGACGGATTTGGCTTTCGTGCCTGCTTATGTCCGCGGGGCCGGGTTCGGAGATGAGGTCCACGACCGTGCGGCTAGACTCCCCTTTTTCCTCGACGAGGTAGCGCAAGCCGTCCGGCATCAAATACTCGCAGTAGCCGGAGGCGTATTCGCGCCTGTTCCTGTCGTAGCCCGGCAGTTGGAAAAGAATGCGGTAGCAGTCGAACAGGGATTTCCGTTTGTCCGGCCAGCCGCCTTTCAAAGAATTTAGGGAGGCGAAGAAGCCTTCGCAGATCGATATTTTCATAGGCACTAGAAGAAATAGGGAACGAGCCGGACGATGCCGGTCAGCAAGGCGACGGCCGCGAAGGGCATGGCGAGTGCCCCGGCCGCGGTGACGCTTCCTTTGTACGAGAAGAAGCAGAGGAAAGAGCACCAAAGGGCCACGAGAAGGAAGAAGAGCCCGGCCACCGCGCCCCATTGGCATATGGCCGCCGCGTAGGGCGTCATGTAGTTCACGACCAAGGCGGCGGGATAGCCTAGGACGGCGGGGGAGGCAAGGCTAAGTGCGATGCCGTTTAGGCCGCCCGCCATGGTTCCGGCAAGGACGGAGTCCAGGGTAGAAGAGAGGTCGCCGGGAGCCGGGTAGGCCAGTAGGGCGAAGAAGAGGCCGAAGACGAGAAAAAAGTAGGCGTCGACGGCCGTGCCGGTATAGGCTTTCCTGACCTTTACGCCTTCATAGCCTTCCCGGTCGAGAACCACGTACCTCCTAGGTTCCTTCATGGCGCAATTCTAGCATCCCGGAGAGGCTTTAGGCGGGGAACTTGGTCGAATCGATTTTCCCAACCGCGGTGCGCGGCAGCTTCTCCATGAAATAGATCCGCCTGGGCCTATAGTAGACGGGAAGCGATTCCCGGATGGCTTTGTAAAGCCTTTCCCGGATGTCTTCGTCGCTTTCCGGGGGTTCCCGGTTCTTGACCAAGGCGAGTTCCAGTATCTCGCCGAAGCGGTCGTCTTTGACCGCGTAGGCATAGCATTCGTAGACCGCCCCGTCGGCAAGCGCGGTTTTCTCGAGGTCGCTAGGGCAGACCGGGACGCCGTTTATCTTGGCGACCCGCCTTAGGCGCTGCCGGAAATGGAGGTATCCGTCCTCGTCGAGGAAGCCGAGGTCCCTCGAGGATACGTAACGGACGCCGTCGATTTCCCGGAAGGTGCTCCCGGTCAATCCGGCGTCGCCGTAATAGCCTTCCATGAGGGTCGGCCCGGAAATCAGTATTTCGCCTTCCCTGCCCGGGGGCAGGAGCTCGCCGGTTTCGATGTCCGCTATGGCTTCCTTTATGCCCTCGAGCGGGCGACCGACCGTGCCGCGGCGGCAGTGGTTTTCGGTATTGACGTTGGTAACCGTGACGGTTTCGGTAAGCCCGTATCCTTCGAATAGCCTGGCTTTCCCGCCGTTATCGGCGACGCGTTTGTCGAAGCGGTCCAGCAGTTCGACGGTGACGGAGTCTCCCCCGACGTAGCAGACGATGAGGTTCCTGCAGGCCTTGCCTACGAACCTCGGCGAGTTGAGGAGGGCGTTAAAGAGGGCCGGGACCCCGATTACCGTGTTCGCCTTCCCGCTCCTGAGCAGCCGGCAGGCGTCCTTGGTACGGAATTTGGTCATGAGGACGCTCGTGGCCCCGTTGGTCAAGGGGGCGACCACCCCCATGGCGAGCCCGAAGCCGTGGAAGAGCGGTATGACGGTCAGCATCTTGACGACCGTGGGATCCTCCACGCCGATGATCCTCAGGCCTTCGATCCCCAGATACCCGATTGCCTCGTTGGAAAGCATTATTACCTTGGGCTCGCCGTTGGTTCCCCCGGAATTGAGGTAGGCACACGGTTCGTGATCGGAGAAATTCACCGGGATATCGGCGGCTTTTGCCCGGATTTTGGAATAGTTGACCGTTTTGGTGCCTTTCTTCGATATCAGCGAAACCACGAGGGATTTAAAAGGATTCACGCCTTTGTAGAGATTGATTCCAATGATTTTGGCGCCCTTGATCTTCCCTTCGTATTCCTTGGCGTTGACCGATAGGCAGAAAAGGAAGCCGCAGGAGGTCCGTTTCAGGAATTCGTTCAATTGGGCCGCCGGGGTAAGGGGATGGATCAGATAGGCGACGGCCCCGAGCGCGTTGGTCGCGTAGAAAAGGGAAACCGCGGCGATGCAGTTGGGGAGGTTGTAGGCCACCACGTCCCCCTTTCCTATGCCTAGGCCACGGAGTTTGGCGGCGGTTTTCTTTATCTCCCTGTCGAGGTGCCTATAGGTAAGTGTTTTGCCTTCGTAGCGCAAGGCGACGGCATCCGGATGCTTTTCCAGGGCGCCGAGGAACAATTGGTAAAGGCTTTTCATAGATTGGGGACGAAACCGAGAGCGAGGCTGGCGATGGCTAGTATGAATACGAGAACGAATTGGTGCAAGACGTAGATGAAGAGGGTATGGGACCCCATGAAGGCAATCGGCTGGGCGTGCCTGAGGAAGGGGAGGTAGGACTTCTTTTTTGCATAAAGCGTCTTTCCGAGCAACGCCCCCAGGAAAAGCAGCGAAATGCAGGGCAGGGGCCTTATGTAGTCAAGTCCTCCGATGGCCTGTCCGGTAATGAGGTAGAAATAGTTCCGGACGAAGTTTGAGCCCGTCCCAAGTACCCTCGGGGTCGGGTCGACCAGGGCGATTGTCAAAACCAGGAAGACGCCGAAGAAGTAGAGATCGCTTTTGTACCCCTTGAAGAAAAACTGCTTCAGGCAGTAGAGGAGATGGGCGATGGCCATGACGTTCAAAATGCCCATCGCGATGTTCATCGTCGCGTCGCCGGAATAGGCGGCGATTCCGGACATGAGGAGGGTGAGGGAATAGCCTAACAGGGTGATCTGGAGGCTTCTTTTCCGATAGTCGCGCGACAGGGTCAGCGAAATGCCGCTAAGGAGCATGAACACGCCGACGAAGACTATGTGGAGGCCGGCGCGCCAGGCGGAGGTTTCGATGGCCCTGGCCAGTTTCACGACCGGTGCTATGGCATCTATCGTCTCGCTCAGGTTCCCGCCGCCGATATAGATCAGGGCGTCGCCCCAGTAGGAAAGGTCGTAGCAGAGATGGTCCAAAACCATGAGGAAAATGGCTAATCCCCGCAGGAAGTCTATCTCGGCGATCCTTTCCTTTTTCCTTGCCGGGGTCCTTGATAGGGCGTTTGCTGCATAGGCTTTTTTCATCTTGGTGGGGACTTTCGGCTTTTGCTGATAAATAATATATCGCGATGAACGCATTAGGAGAATCGAAGGCCTCGGCCGTGTTCGCCCTTCCCTTTTCCATTTTTTCCCTTGCTTCGGCCATCGTTTTGTTCACGGTCGGCCAAAACGTGGGCCGCTACATCGGGGGCGGGGCCTGCCTTGTCCTCTTCCTGATTCTCGCCTGCAGGATCATGGCCGTCGCCCTTCCCGGGGCGGCCTACGTATTCCGGGCCCTCATGCAAGCCCTCATGAACGTCTTCCTATGCCTGGTTTTGGCCATAATGGGGTTTTCCTACGGCGAGCCCTTCGATTTCTTTTACGCGGTATCGCTGGTCATAATGGCCTATGGCGTCATCATATGCTTTTTCAAGGAAAACGACTGGAAGGGCGGCAAAACCCCGCAGTACTTCCTCGTCGTGCGCAATATCGGTTTGGTCGCGATGGCCTTCTTCACGGTCTTAAGCTGCTGCCTGCTTTGCTACGACAAGGGCTTCCAGGGGGCTTATTGCCTTTTGTTCATACCGGTCGCCGCGGCCGCCCTCTCCTATTTCCTCCCGCCTTATTTCAAGTTCCGTTTCCCGAGCCTTTCCATCGGGACGGCCATGGTGTTCCCGGTGATCCTAGGGCTTTGCCCTATTGCTTTCCTTTTCCTCTGAGGGCTAAATATTAAGCCTGATGGAAAGCGACAGACTCCGGCAATACCGTCTCCATACCTTCGACAACGAACTCGAAATACTGCGAAGCGGGGAGGCCGTCTGCCTTTCCTGCCTTTCCCGTTTTTCGGCCAGGAAGGTGGCGGACTGGGAAGCCGGCGGCAAGGGCGAATCGGCCCTTTGCCCCGTCTGCGGCATGCGGGCGGTGGTAGGGGACGCCTCGGGGCTCAGCCTCGAAAGCAAGGACGTGGAGGAAGCCCACGCGGCGATTTACGGCTCCGCGGAAGCCTCCCCGGTAGGGAAAAAAGAGCAGGAACAGTTCATTTCGGACTTCATGGACGGGAAGATTTCCGATACCGGGGAAAACGAGAAACTCTGGCTGACCTACGTCGAGCGGAAGGCCCAAAGCGGAGACCCCGACGATCTGCTCTTCTTCGGCTGTGCCCTGCTCACCGAATTCGAGGCCGTCAAGCCCGATTACGCGAGGGCCAAGGGCGTTTTCGAGGAAGACGCCAGGCTGATGGACGAAAGGGCCTTCAGGATGCTCGGCATCATGTACCTCGACCCCGATTATGAGATGGTCGATTACGGCAAGGCCCGGGAGTGTATCGAAAAGGCCGTTTCGCTTGGAGACGGCATCGCCTGCCTGGTTTTGGCCGACATGTTCCTATACGGTCTTGAGATGGCGCCCGATCCCGAGTTTGCCTACGCCAGCTATTCGAATTTCTTCGTCCACGATTACCGTCCGCTGGTGGTGGGCGATGTCCAAAAAGGCTACGACTACGCCGCTACCCTTTTCGGTCACGCCGCCTATAGGCTTGGCCGGTTCGAGCTAAGCGGCATCAGTTACGAGCCCGACGAGTTTGAGGCCCTGCGTTACTTCCTGCTAGCCAAGTTCGCCTTGGACCGGACGGCGGAGTTCAGCGACCCGGGCACCGTGCTGCTCGACGACTGGCGCGATTCGAAAGACCGGATAAAGGAACTTTCGGCGAAGTTTTCCCTGGTCCGGGGAATGCCGACATACGACCAGTACACCTTCCGCGACAGCTTCGAACATAGCCCCGAGTACCCGATTTCCAACCGCTTGGACGGTTTCGAAATAACGGACATCGCCTACGACGAGGAAAGCGCCACCTTGAGCTTCAAGGCGGCCGCGTCGGGACTAAACAAATGCCTTATCCTCGATGCGTCCAATCTTTTCTGCGATTACGTCGAAGGGGAAATATCCTGGAAATTCGTGGACGTCAAAAGCGTCCGCCTTCCCGAGGCCAAGGACATTTCCGTGGCCACCATCGGCTGTGGGGACGACAGCATAGTCTTCTTCGGCTGCGACGGGAAAGGCATTATCATGGAAGTGGAGTTCCAGGAAGACGGAGAAGAGAACGACACGCACGTGAGGAAGGCCTGATGGGAAAATCCCTGTCGCTGCTAAAACCCTATAGGAGCAAGGTTGTTTTCGCTCCGTCCATGAAGGCCTTCGAATGCGTCTTCGAACTAGCGACGCCGTTTTTGGTTAGGTACATAATCGACGTCGGCATGGGGGAAAGCGACCCGCTCGTCGCCTATGGCCTTAGCGCCCTCATACTTCTTCTTTCGGTCGTCGGGTTTTTCACCACCATGGTCACCCAGTACCTGGCCAGCCGGGTCAGCGCCGATTTCGGCTATGATCTGAGAAGGAGCCTCTTCGACCACGTTTCCGAACTGGGGGAGAGGGAACTCTCGCTTTACGGGAAGGACAGGGCCATGAACCTCTTCGGCAGCGATGCCCAGAACCTCCAGACCGGCGTGGCCATGTTCATGCGGCTTTTCGTCCGTTCGCCTTTGATCATCCTCGGATCCCTCGTTTTGTCCTTTGTCATTTCGTGGGAGGCCGGGCTCATTTTCCTAACTGCCCTCGGCCTGTCGAGCATCGTATTGCTCGCCGTCGTCTTCGTTTCGCCCAAACGCTACGCCAAAGTCCAGGAAGGGCTGGACAGGATGGCCCTTTACTCCGGGGACGCCCTTAGCGGCATCCGCTCCGTCCGGGCCTACGAAAAGACCGGAAGGGAAAGCGGGAAGTACGCCTCCGCCGCCGAGGACTACAAGAAGAGGAACATCTCGCTAGGAAACCTGAACTCCTTGGTAAACCCGATATCCTTTGCCCTCATTTACCTCGCCTTGGCCTTGGTCGTCTATCTCGGCGGCCTCTACCAAAGCGAAGGGCTGCTGACCACCGGGGAAATAGTGTCCCTGGTCGGCTACCTGACCGCCTCGCTTACCTCGCTTACCATGTTTTCCCGGCTCATCAATAGCCTCAACAAGGCCGGCGGGTCCCTGAAGAGGCTCGATGCCTTTTTTGCCCTGAAGCCATCGTTTCTTTCTAGCGGCAGCCTCCGGGGGCAAGGCGAAGATGCGCTTGCTTTCGAAAAGGTCAGCTTCAGCTACGGCGGGGAAGATGCCCTGAGCGACATCGGTTTCGTCCTTCCTAAAGGCGGGAGCCTCGGCATCATAGGCGGTACCGGTTCGGGTAAAAGCACCATCGCCTACCTGTCAAGCCGGCTGCTTCTGCCTAGGGAAGGGAAGATTTCGCTTTTCGGCATCGACATAAGGGACTACGGCGAGAAAGAGCTCCGGGAGGACGTCCGCTTCATAATGCAGAAGCCTTCCATCTTCCAGGGGAGCATCCGCGAGAACCTTTGCCTCGGGGGCGACTACGGCGACGAGGAACTAATCGAGGCCCTCAAAAAATCGCTGGCCTACGAATTCGTTTCCGAGTACAAGGACGGACTCGACCACGTCGTAAAGGAAAGCGGGGCCGACCTCAGCGGCGGCCAGCGCCAGAGGCTGGCCTTGGCCCGGGCCTTCCTCGGACACCCGAGGCTAGTCATCCTCGACGACTGCCTGAGCGCCCTCGATTACCTAAGCGAAAAACGCGTGAGGGAAAACCTCTCCTCCATGGAAGGCACGGCGACTTTGACCATCTCCCAGAGGACTTCTTCGCTTAGCCACGCCGACGAAATACTCGTCTTGAAAGAAGGCAGGGTCGTGGGACGCGGAAAACACGTGGAACTCCTGCAGAACTGCCCTCTATATAGGGAAATCGACCAAACGCAGAAGGAGGCAAGATGAAAGCCCTCAGGAATTTGTGGCCGCTATTGAAATCCCGCAAAAAGGGCCTTGTCCTTTCGCTTGTCGCGGCTTTCGTGAGCGCCGGGGCCCGCCTTTCGGTCCCCTATATCGCCGGCAAGGCGATCGATAACCTCGACAAAAACGGCTTCGATCCGAACACGATGGGCGGCTATCTGATGCTCATGGTTTCCCTCGTGCTCGTCGGATCTCTCTTCCGCTTCTTCTACGAGCAGCTGACGATGAGACTCGGGGAAGAAGTCGTCTTCTCGCTCCGGCGGAAAGCCTACGACCGGATACTCCGGGCCCCGATCTACAAATTGGACGGTTTCGAGAAAGGACAGCTCGTCCATACCCTGAACGTCGACATCGAGAACGTCAAAACGGGTCTGGTCCTCGGGGCGGTTACCATCTACGACGGGGCCGTTTCGCTCTTGTTCACCTTGGCCTTCATGGCCAGCGTCAACTACGCTCTCGCGGCCCTGGTGGTGCTATTGACGCCGCTATCGGTCTTGGTCAGCCGTTACATTTCCAAAGGCAACGCCAAGTACTTCAAGGCCCAGGCCGAGAAGTCCAGCGAGGTCGGCGGCTTCATAAGGGAAGAGCTGAGCCTAAGCGAGGCGGTCAGGACCTTGGGTGCCTCCGAGGGAAGAAGGAGGGAATTCCTCGCCATCGCCGCCAAGCAGCGCGACAGCGGCTACAAGGCCATGCTCATGGCGAGCCTCATAAACCCCTCGACGCGTCTGGTGAACAATGCCATCTACGCCTCGGTCATAATTGCCGGCACGGCGATGCTTCTTACCGGTTTCGATTTCGGGACGGCCTTCACCGTCGGGGGACTTTCGTCCTTCCTTACCTATGCCAATTCCTACATGACCCCGTTCAACGAAATAGCGGACGTCTCGAGCGAACTTTCGGGCGCGGAAGCTTCCCTCAAGAGGACGATGGATCTCCTTGGACTGCCGGAAGATATCGACGAGGGTACCTCGGAGTTCCCCAAGGAAATAGAATCCCTTGCCTTCAAGAACGTCGACTTCGGCTACGTCAAGGGCAAGAAGGTCATCGACGGCTTCGACTTGGAGATTTACCCCCGCCACAAAATCGCCCTGGTCGGGCCGACCGGCTGCGGCAAGACCACCCTTATCAACCTGCTGCTTCGTTTCTACGATCCCCAGTCCGGGGATATCGAAGTGAACGGGATCAAGACTTCCGACATCTCCAAGAAGGAACTGCGCCGGCATGTCAGCGCCGTACTGCAGGAGCCTTGGATATTCCTCGGCACCGTCGCCGAAAATATCGCCTATGGAAAGCCGGACGCGAGCATGGAAGACATCAAAAAGGCCGCCAGACTCGCCTTGGCGGACTCCTTCATAACCCGCCTCGAGAATGGCTACGACACGGTAATCGGTTCCGGATCGGGACTATCGACCGGGGAGAAGCAGCTCATTTGCCTTGCCAGGGCGATGCTCATTTCGCCGGACATCGTCATTTTGGACGAGGCCACGAGCAACATCGACCTCCATACCGAAGCCCTGCTCAAGAAGGGATTCGATGCCTTCATGGAAGGGCGGACCTCGGTGGTCGTGGCCCATCGGCTTTCCACCATCGTCAACAGCGACCTCATAGTCGTCATGAAAAAAGGCCGGATAGTCGAGATGGGCAACCACAGGGAACTTCTTGCTAAAGGCGGTTTCTATAGCGAGCTCTACGGCGCCCAGTTCGCCTAGAGGTACTTGCTGACCAGATATTCCTTGCCGGGGTAGTCCTTTCCGTAGTCGAAGGGCCATATCCCGTGGTTCTTGAAGTGGAGGGCCTTGTAGAACCTCAGGGCCGGCAGCGACTTGTAGTAGACGCAAAGCAGAAGCAGGTTGCCTTTCAAGCGGCTCATGAAATCGTTCAGAAGCATCCTTCCGTACCCCTTTCTCTGGTAACTAGGGTCCACCATGAAGCGGTGGAGGACGATATACCCCTCGCCTTTATAGCCGCATTCCTCTAGGAGGTCGTAGACCTTCGACTCCGCGTCCCCGGCCGCGGGGAAGAAACTGCCGACGAGATCCCGGTCGTAGGAGAGATAGGCGACGATGCGGCCTTTGTCCTTTATGAGATAGGCCCGGCCTTCCCCGATGTCGTTAGCGAAATGCTCATCGGCCGGATAGCCGTATGAATAGACGTCGTTTCCCGCTTGTTCCAGGGAGTAGGTGACGCGCCTACATAGCCTAAGGACGCCTTCCAAATCGCCCGGCAGGGCCTTTTTTAGGGAAACCATGGCGAAATTATGGACTTTCTGGGCTAGAATCTCGAGCATGAACCACCTCGATCCGCAAAGCGTGCACGAGCAGATGTCGAAGATACGCGGCAAGGACACGAAAATCGAACTGAGGCTCAGGAAAGCCCTATACGGCCGCGGCCTGCCTTACCGCCTCTATAGCAGGAAGATACCGGGGCATCCCGACATCAGCTGCCTGAAGTACCGGGTCGCGGTGTTCTGCGATTCCGAGTTCTGGCACGGCTACCTCTTCGAGGAAAACATCAAGAAGGTCAAGTGGAACGAGGAATTCTGGATTAGGAAGATCAAGCGGAACATCGAAAGGGACATCGAGGTGGATAGGAAGCTCAAGGAAATGGGCTTCCGCGTCCTCCGCTTCTGGGGGAGGCAAATAGAAAAGGACCTCGATACCTGCGTCGAAGAGATCCTAAAGGCCTATGTCAAAGGCGGGTATAAGGAAAAGGACCCGCGCTGACGGGTCCCCTCGTTTGTCTTTTTTTAGTTTTCCTTGCGGGCGATGTTCGTGGAAATCAGGACGAACAGGGCGGCGATGAAGGCGAATACCGCGGAGGTAATCGTCCCGGAACCAAGCCCGAAGTTCTCAAACGGAACGGGGTTGGGGTTGGCGGCGATGAAGAAGGTCTTCGTAAGCAAGGTCATGACGCCGCCGGCGACGAGCAATGCAAGGGAGATCAAGCCCATGGTCACCGCGCCCTTCTTGCTGAAGAAGGGGACGACGATGGCGAAGATCGAACCTAGGCAAAGGGCCACGAAGGCGCCGACCAGGGGCCAAACCGTCGGGTAGCCGTGGTCTTCCACGGCGAAGGCGGTCTGGATGAGATTATAGGGGTGGCCGGTTTCGTCGAAGGCCGGACCGAACCAGAAGAACACGGCCACGAGGCCGCAGACAAGGGCGACAAGCCCGAGAATCTTAGCACTGTTGCTCTTTTTCATTATTAGGCGTTCCTTTTTTTGCGCTTCCATAATATACGCCCTAAGAAAAGTCCTATCAATGAGCGCTTTTCGTAGAAAAGGGTTGCTCAAACTCCATTTAAGGAAAAAAATAAGCCATGGCAAAAAGATTTTCGTTTGCGTTAAGCCTCGCGGCCGGCGTTTTGCTCCTTTCATCGTGCGGGGAGGGCGGTTCTTCCTCCTCCTTCGCAACCGTTTCCTATTACGATAATGCGCCGACCCCCAGCCTGGTCGGAATCGACTACGTGATAAAAGGCCACTCCCCGACTTTTTCTCCCCTGGCTGAGACGACTTACGATTTCCGCGACCGTAGCGGCGGGCAGCCGGCCACCGGCACCTATTTCGTCTTTTCGGACTGGGATTACGGGAACTATCCGGCGGAAACGAGCATTTCCAGTGGCGAAGGGCAAGCCGACCTTTCGGGTACCCCGGTCGATCCGGAGCACGTCTACGCCGACTGCGCCGCCCGCGCCACCTTCCTCGAGGAGTATTACGAATTCACCTTCGTCTACAAAGACGGGGGCAAGTACCTCCGCCGCGGACAGGATAGCGGCGCTTACCGGGAACTAATCGGCTCCGACCCGATCACCTTCAAGACCCTCAAGGCCATCGAAGCCGGGACCGAAACCCTCGACTACCCCGGCCGCGAAACGACCGACGACCTCCCGGAGGCAAGCGCTCCCACCGGGCATGCTTCGACCTTCCTTGGTTATGGCAGCGAACGCGATTCGAGGACCCTCAAGGGTTACGTGGAGGTTTCCGAAATCGCCGGTCGCGTCGCCGAAGGGGAAGGGGACCCGGAATACGCGCAGGGTGACGAATCGGGATATATATACGTCGATACTTCCGCGAGGACGGCGGAAGGCGATCCTTCCTACCCGCTTTGGATTTACCTCGATAACGGCGATGACCTGGCGGACGACTGGATAAACATCGGAAACCTTTCGGACGAAGGGCAGCTCGTCCTCAATGCCGTCTATAGCGAACCGGTCCTCGAGACCTACGACGTCACCATCGTCACCTCTTTCGAGTCTTCCGCGGAAAAGGTCGTGCTCCATGACGCGGTCAGCTACGGCGGGAGCCTGAGCATCGAATTCCTCCCCGCGTCCGCCAAGGCCGGGGAAGAGGTCAGCTACCTCGTCTACAAAAAGGAAGGGGAAAACTCCACCCTGATCCACGAAGGCAGTTTCGCCGCTCCTTCGGGATTATCCGAAGGCCAGCATTACGAATTTTCCTATTCGTCCGAATTCGATCTCAATTCCGTCAGAAGCGACGTGAGCGTCGAGATCGATGCCGAGGCGGCAAACGACATGCTGGAGGTTACGGTCGTAAACGAATTCGCGGGGGAGCCCACGGCCCTATACCCGGTCGAATACGGGACCGCCTTCGAAGTGGCCGACCCCGTTGCCGCCGGAAAAGCCTTCTACGGCTACGCCGTTTCCGGGGAAACGGGCTACTCCCTATACGGAGGCGACCTGGGACGCGTGACGGAAAGCCTGACCCTCTACGCCTGCTTCGCCGAGGATACCGTGAGCCTCGGCGGCAACGAATACACCTACGTCGCTTCGGCCAAGAGCTACGAGGTGACCGGCACCGGAAGCGGGGAAGACGGCAGTTCCCTTTCGCCGGCCGTGGATAGCAACCTAACGGGCATCGATATACCGGTCACGGCCCTCGGAAGCTGTTTCGGGACCGACGTCGCCGGCAGCATTACCGACTTCGCCGTGCCGGACTTCATAACCGGGTTCGCCCCGTCGACCTTCTCCGGGCTAGAAAATTTGGTTTCTGTCTCCTTCGGCACCGGGATAACCGAAATCCCCGCCGGGGCTTTCCAGAATAGCCAAAGCCTGACGGGAATCTCCTTCCCCGCCGTCCCGGGCGGCCATCTGGCCATCGGGGATTACGCTTTCCGCAATTGCCGCAAACTCGCCGAAATCGAAAATCTCGAAGGCTATGCTTCCCTGGAACTCGGGATCCGGGCATTCCACAATTGCCAAAGCCTCTCTTCCGTATGCCTTCCGGGCGGCGATTCGGTGGCCTATATCGGCTCACTTTGCTTCGGTTCGACGGCCTTAACGGCAATACGATTCGACCTAAGCCTGCCCAGCGAAGAAACCCTCGCGGCTTACGGCGAGGGCTGGAACCTTAACGATGCGACCGGGGTAGAGATCCCCTACGTCATTGCCTAGGTTCTTGGCTTTCTTCCTTCTTGGCTTTTTCCAAGGACGCTCCGACGTCCTTTCTTTTTTGCCGTAAGAGGAAAGCCATCGGGAGAGCGGAAACGATGACGAATCCCAGGGCCACGAGGAACATGTAGGCGTTCGGGGCGGCCGTTCCGGTCTGGCCGTAGGAGTTTACGTAGTCCGCCGTGACCGTGAAGGTCGTCTGGGCGACGGCCGGGCCGATTATCATCGGGATTAAGACCACGAACACCATCCTGACCCCCTGGAAGGCCCCGACCCTTTCCTTGGGGGTCAGGTCGCGGATTTCCGCGCCCAGCACGGCGGTGGAAAGAAGGTAGCCGAACATCATTATGGTGCCGGTAAGCGCCAAGGACCATGTCTCCTTGCTGAAGAAAACCCCTATGAAGCCGACCGCGGTCAATAGGAGCGCGGGAACCATTAGGCGCAGCCTTCCGATCCGGTCCATGAAGAGCCCGAAGACCACGGTGAGGATGCTGGCTAATACCAGGATGATCCCGACGGTGAGGTAGAAGTCCAGGCCGCTGCCGAGTCCGGCCCCCCCGGCTTCCTGGGAATTCTGGAAATAGATCATCCAGTAGGGCATGAAGGAATTGATGGCGCAGTTGTAGGCCATGAAGGAGAGAAGCGCGAGATAAAGGGTCTTGTTGGACTTGGCGACGCTCGGGCGGAAGCCGTAGGCGATTTGCCTGAGGTACTTGGTTTCCGTATTCGGCCGTGTCTCGTCCTTGGGCAATAGGAACCAGGCGGCCACCCCCATGAGGAGGATGGCGGCCCCGAATACCAGGAAGAAGACGAACCAAGGCTCTTCTAGGGCCAAGGCGTTTTGTTCTAGCGGCAGGCTTTCCCCCGGCACGACCGCGCCGCAGCCCATCAAGCCCGCGACCAGAACTATCACGATGTTGCCGATTAAAGGCAAAACCGAGTTGACCGACTCGATTCTGCCGCGGTTTTCGCTGTTCGTCGCGTCGGTGAGGTAGGCGTTGAAACAGGCGTCGTTGGCGGTGGAGCCGAAGAAGGTCATGAGGACGTCGGCAATGACCATGAAGGTCCCGACCATCGTCGTGGCCATCGCGGCCCCGGCCAGGTTAACCATGTTCCGGTAGTTGATGAGGCCGAAGAGGAAGACGGAAACGCCCCAGGCGACGTAGCCGCCCGCAATGAAGACGCGGCGCTTTCCCAACCGGTCGCTCAGGGCACCCATGAGCAGGGTGGTCAAGGTGGCCGCGACGGCGCTGAAAACCGTCATCAGGGTGACGTAGAGGGTATCGTAGGTCTGGCTGTAGACCCAAAGGTTGATGTAGTTGTTCTCGATGGCCCAGGAAAGCTGTCCCACCAGGCCTATGAGAACGAGCGATGCCCAGTTGCGGGCACCGAAACGTCTTTTCTCTTCCATAGGGGGCTCCTTATGGGATTATCCTAAGACGGCTTTCTTCAAATTGATAGATACAGGGCGAGCCGGAAAAGGGCCTTGCCCCGGTGGCTTACCCTGTCCTTGTCGATTTTGCGGGCGGTCCCGAAATCGAGGTCCTTTTCGTAGCTATGGAATATGGGGTCGTAGCCGAACCCGTTTTCGCCCTTTGCCTCTTTCAATAGGTATCCGGGGCATTCCCCCTCGAAGTAAAGGGGCTTGCCAAGACCCTTTTCGAGCAGGCAGAGGCAGCACTTGAAAGTGGCTTTGCGGCTGCTATCTTCCGGAAGCCGGGCCTCCAAATCCCTGAGCACGCCTTCGAGGCTGCCCATCTCCTTCAGGTAACGGGCGGTATATAGGCCCGGGAAGCCGTTAAGGTCCTTTATCTCGAACCCCGAGTCGTCGGCGATCACGGAAAACCTGACCTTAGCGAAGGCGGCTTTGGCCTTTATCAGGGCGTTTTCGCGGTAGTCACGGCCGTTTTCGACCGGATCGAAATCGATGTTGAGATCCCTAGGGGAATAGACCACGTAACCCATCGGGGAGAGTATCTCGCGGAACTCCGCGAGCTTTCCGGGATTGTTGGAGGCAAGGACTATTTCTTTTTTCATTATATATAAACAACAAAACCCCGTTTCCGGGGCATCATATCGCTGGAGCAAGTGACGGGAATCGAACCCGCATATTTACCTTGGCAAGGTAATGTTCTGCCATTGAACTACACCTGCATGACCCTTTCGGGCTTGCACATTATATGTAGGGCTGGCCTGCTAATCAAGTGGATTTAAGCGGTGACTTCCCTTAATATATGGCCGGAGTTTTTATGCCTACCCTGAATGATATCGCCGAACTGGTATTGCCGGGCATCGATCCGAGCCTGGAACATCTCGAAGAACGGTTCCCGAAGCGGGAACTCAAGCAGGGAGCCGAAGTAACGCGCTTCGCCCCTTCGCCCACCGGCTTCCTCCACACGGGGAGCCTTTTCACCGCGCTCATCGCCTACGTTATCGCCAAGCAGACGGGCGGCGTGTTCATCTTCCGCGTGGAAGACACCGATACCAAGAGGACCATCGAAGGAAGCGACCGGCAATTGCTCGGGCAGCTTCTCCGCTTCGGCATAGTACCCGACGAAGGCTGGTTCCCGGAAGGCGACAAGGGTGCCTACGGGCCCTACCGCCAGTCGCTCCGGGCCGACATCTACAAGAGCGCCGTCAAACACCTGCTTTTGGAAGGAAAAGCCTACGTCGACTTCGCCACTCCCGAGGACCTCGCCAAGATCAAGGAGGCACAGGAGGCCAGCAAGGTCCTGCCGGGCTACTACGGGATATACGCCCGCGACCGCAATCTCCCATTGGAGGAAGTCGAAAGGCGCGTCAAGGCCGGCGAGCCTTGGGTCATCCGCTACAAGTCGATGGGCGACCACAACGGGAAAACGGGCTTCGACGACCTTATCCGCGGCCATATAGAGTTGCAGGACAACGACATGGACATCGTCATTCTCAAGCGCGACGGGCTGCCGACCTACCACTTCGCCCACGTGGTCGACGACCACCTGATGGGCACGACCATCGTAAGCCGCGGCGAGGAATGGATCCCCTCGACCCCGGTCCACCTGCAGCTGTTCGCCGACATGGGCTGGAAGGCCCCGCGCTATGCCCATCTCCCGGTCATCATGAAACTCGACCACGGGAACAAGAGGAAACTTAGCAAGCGCAAGGATCCCGAAGCCTCGGTCGGCTATTTCGAGGAAATGGGCTACATGCCCAAGGCCGTCTTGGTCTACCTCATGTCGATCGCCAACAGCAACTTCGAGGAATGGACCATCGAGACCAAGGACTACGACATATCGCACTTCGGGTTCTCGTTTGAAAAGATGAGCCTCGACGGAGCCCTCTTCGACATGGACAAACTCAATTACTTCTCCCGCGAGGTTCTTGCACGCGAAAAGGGTATGGGATTGGTCCGGGAAATCGCCGACTGGGCGGCCGTGCATTCGCCTTCCCTCCTCGCGAAGATCAATCGCGATCCCGCGTATTTCTCCCGCTGCATCGACATCGAGAAGGATAGGCCGAATCCACGCAAGGACTACGCCAAATACAGCGATATCGAGGCTTCCGTCGCCTTCTTCTACGACGACGAGTTCGCGAAGATCAAGGCCAAGGGCCTGCCTTACGATCCGAAGTTCGACAAGGAATTAATAAGCGCCTTCTTCGGCAAGTGCCGGGAGTCCATGGACTTCGGGGAAGACGAAAACGCCTGGTGGAATTCGGTCAAGGCCATCGCCTCGGCCATGGGCTTCGCAATCGCCAACAAGGAGTACAAGGCCAACCCGTCCGCCTACAAGGGCAACATGGCCGATGCGGCCGGACTGCTCAGGGTGGCGATAACCGGTTCGAAGAATTCGCCGAACCTCCACGAAGTCATTTCCATCCTCGGAAAGGAGCGCGTATGCGCGCGCCTTTGCCTTGATTAACCATCCCCAGAATGGTTTAATATCTGGCGCGGCCCTGTGGTCAAGCGGCTAAGACGCAACCCTCTCAAGGTTGAATCCCGGGTTCGATTCCCGGCTGGGTCACCATGCTAAACACCTTGCCCGATGCCTTCCGGCGTCGGGCTTTTTCGTTGCTCGTCGGCTTTTCCCTTCCCGAAAACCTTGATCCCCTGAAGTGGCTGGCGTCCATTGGGGATTGGAAACCAGCCTTCGAATATTTCCTCCGTGGCAATTTGGATGCAAGTAGGTGGCAGGGCTTCCCGGAAGGAATATCCGCTCCTCGGCCGGTTCTCTTCCTTCTTGGGCTTAACTAAAAGCATCGATCGATTGGCTGAGATTAGCCAAGGGTACTATCACGTGGCATTTTCCGTTGCCAGCGAGGAAACGTCCAAATAAAGGGCCTAAGGCGGCGGTTTGATTGGGCCGTATAAGGCCACGATTTGTAAAACTATCGGACTTTATATTGCAAAGCGACTGGTTGGCATATTCTCTTGCAGTACGAAAATCGTTAGGTCGTTGCTGCCCTTTTTAAAGATTTTCGGCCCAACGTATATAAAAAACTTTAACCTCTTTGCGGAATTTCCTATTCCATTTTGGAAAGCGAACGTTTTTCATTAGGGCAGTGGTCCCTTTAAAGGGAAAGGAGGGAACACATTTTGTTGAATTTGTTTCGTGTAACAAATTTCTCCCATTATGTGTGGTAAAAAGAAGACATGTCATTTTTGAATCTCCAATGGAACGGCGATTATCAGATAACGCCGAAGGCTTCTCCTCTATTGATTCTCGACCTGCTCGTCAGCGAATCGGACCAGGAGCACCCACTCTTGCAGGAAGACATAATCGTCCTGCTGAACCGCCGTTACGGTTTGGAAATGCAGCGCAAGGCGATCGGGGCCAACATAAAGCTCCTTGAGGATCTGGGCTTCGAGATAAAACACACCCGCAAGGGCATTTACATAGTCGATTCCTATTTCCAGGAAAGCGAAGTGCGCTACCTGATCGACGCCGTCTTCCTTAGCCGCAACATCCCTTCGGGACAGGTGAAGAACATCGCCGAAAGGCTCACGGGGTTCCTTAGCCGGCACAAAAAGAAGAACTTCTCCTATATCACCGCTTCGCCCTCCATATCGAAAAGGAAGACGGGAGTCGATTTTTTCCTCAACGTCGATTACCTCGTCGAAGCCATAGAAAAAGAGAGGAAGATAAGCTTCAAATACCGCTGCTACGATTATGACGGCAATCCGAAACTCCGCGGCATGTACGGTCCGCAGACCTTCGTCGTCTCGCCTTATTATCTAGTTGCCAATAACGGACGTTATTACCTTCTGGCTTATTACAAACACGGCCATATCACCGCCTACCGCGTCGACCACATGGTCGACATCAAGGTCCTCGAAGATGGCCGGGCCGATATATCTTCCGTATTGCCGGGCTTTAGCCTTGCCAAATACCTGAACGACCGGGTCTATCTCTTCGGCGGCGATTCCGTGGACGCGACCTTATTGATCAAGAAGGTGCAGGGCGTGGATGCCCTAAACGATTGGTTCGGGGACAGGGTCAAATACTATTCCGAGGACGGCAAGCACTACGCCAGCGTCAAGGCCGACGTGCTCAGCCTTTCCTACTGGTGCTGCCAGTACGGCGAGGACGTAACCGCGGTCGGCCCGCGGGAACTCGTGGACAAGGTCAAGGAACTCCTGATTGAAATGGCCAACGACTACGGCATCCTTCCTCCCGAAACGACAAACGCTTAGTTTTGGCAAAACAAAGAGGCTTCTGCGGGGTTATCCCCGTCAGGAAGCCTTTTTATGTAGGAAGGAATATAGGCCGATCGAGACGGCGTTATCGAGATTCAGGGAATCGACGTCGCTATTCTGTTCTATCTTGACCGGGGTGCCTAGACCCGCGAAATCATCCGGCAACCCCCTTGCCTCGTTCCCGAATAGGAGGGCATACGGGGCTTTTGACACCACGCTTTCCAAAGGACTGGCCCCCCTTAGCATGAAGGGATAGAGGTTATGCTCCGGATGTGATTTCCGGTATTCCCCGATATTCGCGAACCGGGCGATCCTCAAGCGGAATATCCCTCCCATCGAAGCCCTAACGGTCTTCGGGTCGTAGGGGTCGGCGGTCACCCCGACCAAGGCGAGGTCGTGGATCCCGAAGGCCGCCATGCAGCGCATGATGGTGCCGAGGTTGCCCATGTTGGAAACCTCGTGGAGAACCACGTGGGGTAGATTCCCGATTAGCGGCGAATACCGCTTGTCGAAGGTGACGGCCGCGTAGGTCGAATCCTTGCTCAGGGAGAAGGCCTTTTTCGAGTCCGCCACTAACTGCAGGCCCTTCTGCCTTCCCAGATTAAGGAGCTCCTCCTTCTTTCCGGCGTTCAAATCCGGGTGAAGATAGAGGACTTTCCCCCTTTCCGGGCAATTTTCCAACAGATAGTAGACCAGGGTTATGCCGTAGGCAATGGTGGTCGCGGAATCTTTTTCGTATTTCATCTAGGAAATTCTATTCAAATCGGGACGGTGTGGCAAAAGCCCCATTACTTTTGTATATGGAAATGGAAAATCTAAAAATCGGGCGGATAAGCCGGAAAATCCAAAGGGCCATCGGAAAGGAATACGAGTCATACCCAAGCGTGTATCTACCCGAAAAGGCCCTGCGCGGTCTGACGGACAAATACCCGGATAGGTACCTTAAGGCCATCGAGATGGTTAAAGAGACGGTGAAGGAACCGGATTTCGCGGGTCTTACGGGGGAGGAAATCGTTTTGATAAGGGGCTTCAAGACCGCAAGGGGACTCCGATTTTGGGCGGTTTCCGTTTCGGAAAAGGATTTCGCTTACCGTTCTTTCCGGGAATTCTCCGACCGCGAGATGGCGGATCTGGTTGAAAAAGGAGGAACACTTGCAAGGGTCTAATAGGAATCGCGGTCCTTGATCCGGAACCTTTGGCCCAATAGCTGGTCGAGCAGAACGACTGCATAGGCGATTATCAAATAGAGGAGCAGGGCGAATAGGGCGGAAATCACGACCCCGTTATAGCCCCCGTTCCCCGAAAGGAAGTTTTGTTCCATGACGTAGTTATTGGGCGATAGCAGGCGGCAGCTATTTAACGAATCGTAGCCGGTGATGAAGGGCTTCACCATCATGACGGCGATATAGAAGAACGGGTAGAGGACGAAGTAGCAGGGGTGGGTCAATAGAACCGGTCCCTTTTCCTGGAAAAGCAGGTAATCGAGCAAATAGGAAAGGGGGAATATGACGTTCATGGCAACGCGCCAGGGAAGGTAGTAGAGGTCGACGTAGCTTTCCCCCACGTAGAAGGAAATCGACCCGAGAACGCTGTAGGAAAGGATGGCCAGCGATAGGGGGAGGCATATCGACCCGGTTACCCCGATCCGGCCGGTCGAACTTAGGTCCTTCGCCGAGAAATAGACGTTGAAAGCCATCGCTATAAGAACCAACAGGCTCGTCTCCACCGAGAAGGTGAAAAAGGTCTCCGAGGAACTAGGGGAGGTAAGCCAAACGCCGGCATAGACGGCTATCAATGCCGTTAGGATTACGGAGCGGTATATAAGGCTAACCAGGCGATTCCTTATGCACATAAGCAGATTAATTTATATCCGAAATCGGGGAAATGAGATAGAAAAAACTTGACGTCGCCGGGGTTACATAGAAAATAAAGGCAATGGCGTACCGGCTTTATCTCGAAGATGGTCTTTACCGACACTCCATGGTGACCCGCCTCAGGCAGACTGTGCGCGGAGTTTGCATACGGGAAGACTATAAGATTGCCCTCAATCTCGTAAGCCGGGATGATATTTTCGGTAAGGCTTCCTATTACGAGCTTCCCGGCGGCGGAGTCCAGGACGGGGAAGACGTTTCCAAGGCATTGGAAAGGGAAATCCGGGAAGAACTAGGCTGGCGGGGTTCGAGCATCCGCTGCCTTTGCGAGATATGGGATTTCTATTATCCGATTAGGCAGGAGAACCATACGCAGTACTATCTTTTCCGTTTGACGGAGGACACGGGGGTAAAGAATTTGGACTCCATGGGGGATCTGCTTATCGATAAGACCCTGTTCGTCACCTTCGACGAGGCAATTGACCTATACGAAAACCAACCGGATACCGCCATCGGAAACCTGGTCCGCAATCGGGAACTCCAACTGCTCAAGGCCTTCAAGGATTATTCGAAATATCGCTTGTAGGAAAGTGCCCGAGGGAATAAACTATCGCGGCTGGCGAATGTGGTGAAGAGGTTTAACACAACCGGCTGTGAACCGGTCACGCATGGGTTCGATTCCCATCATTCGCCCCATTTCTGACGAACACCTATAATGTGTAAGCATTATAGGTTATTTTTTTACCAAATCTTACCATTCGTGCTCATTATGTCGTATCCTAAAAGTTTAGGGTCATGACATAGCCATCGAAAATAGTCAAAAATACCTCTAAAAGTTCGAACCACCGCAATACGCACACCGCAATAGCACTTCGGGTTCGAACATTCGCAAAGACAATAAAAAGCCTCCCATGGTATAGGTATTGCCTATATCGTGAGAGGCTCTTTTTATTTGTTGATGTAGATACCGAAATTGCACGTGAACCAAGTGCATCTAAGTCTATATTTATACGTTTCTATGAACTTCATGTTTATGGATTGAGGGTTGTAGGGGAGGTTATTTAAATTGTCTGAACCTACTACGAATATCAGCCTGTCTCTGTTTATCACTATCATCCTTTTGAATAGTTTTCTAAAGTCATAATCACCGATTTTATCTCTAGCGGAGAACCTATGTAGTTCCTTGATTATTTCGTTCACCCTCGTTTCTGGATTTGCCTCGATCAGCCATTCGTTTTCGAGAACTGCTTTTTCATCTGATAATTCGTTTATGTTCTTCCTTAGATACTCTTTAATGGCGTCGAACGCATCTCCTGAAAGCCCATCGTATTGAAGAAGTTTGTCTCGTTGCTCTTCGATTTCCTTTGAAAGAGCGTCTATCCTTTCCTTTTTCTCTATGAGGCTTTTATCGCTAAATGCCTCTAAGAGTTCCTTCTTGAACTCGCTTTCGTTAGCGATCAATTTTTTGACCATCAAAGGGATTATCTCGTCTAGGTGCTTCACGAACACCGACTCGCTTTCCTTGCACCTCGCCCTTTCCTTGTTGGAGGAGCAGTATAGGGCTTCGTTCCCGTGGTTCCATTTCCTGAAGTATGGGCTCCTGCAATAAGGGCAATATCCGAAGGCGGTGTAGGAGTTGGTATGGTCGTAGGCATTTCTGCCACCGGAAAGATTGTATTTCTCGGCGAGGCTTTTCATCCTTTCCTGCACTTCTAAATAGACCTGCTTACTTACGATTGGGGGAAGGGCGTTCTCAATGATAACTTTGTCTAACTTCCCGTCGTTGTTATGCCTTTTATTCGTAAGAACGTTTTGGGTATATGTCTTTTGGAGTATCACCATCCCGCAGTATTTTTCATTTTTTAATATCTGCCTGATGCTTTGGCCTGACCAACGAGCAACTATAGTTTTGGATGCTGTTAAATGCGTGTTTCAAACATATGTCGAAGCCTTGAAGAACGAAGGGAGTTTCAATAAGGATGCTCAACTTATAGCACTTAATAAAGCTAAAGATATCGTTCTTGCTCAGCTTAGCGATGACATCAAAGAGTACATTAGCAAGAACTTTGGTGACGTAGATATCTGGATCAATACCCAGATTGAGGCGAGCATAAACACACTTAAGAACGCATCAAACAAAGCATAATAAAAAACTGCTTTATCCTGTTAGTCATAGTATGGTTTGGCAGTCTATTTTCCTATGCACTTTGTTAAATCGAGGACTTAAAAACAATTATTGCGATAAATAAGGTTAAAAATGAAACAAGAAACAAAAATAAATTTGTGTAATCAAAAGCTTTATATTGTGCATTTGGATAGTTTCCGTAATCGACATCATTAGCTAGCCCTTTATCTTTTGAGGCTATATGCATTATTTTTGCAACTACCCAACGCTTATATTTATTGGAAAGACCTAAACATGAAAATACAAATCCTAAAACAGAAAATCCATAAGCAATCCAATAGTAATATTCAAATTCATGATAAACGATTGCTGTTATTTCGAGCAAAAATAGAACATTGACGCAAACGTAACAAATAAATGATGAAATAAAAAGCAATAACTTGAAATTAGTTTTCATGCAAGTATTTTATCATGAAAAAGCAGGGATTTCAAAGTTAATCCCTGCTTTTGTTAATTTTAGTGATTAAATTAATAAATCATCAATTTTGTTTATGATTCCTTTTGCGGCACCACTGAAGATAGAAGGTAGGAATTTATACCATGTTGCTCGTATGGCATGTAAAGATGCTTTGAATGCATTGGTATCTATTCTTCCAAGTTTATAGTAGTCCATATACGTTAATGGATTTTTACCATAAACAAGAAGTTTTCCTAGGCTTGCAATTCCGTAACCAACCCCACCAGCTATACCGCCAACAAGTGTACTAAGTAATATTTCATTAGTCCCTTTATTTTCAAGACAAGCCGTACCTAAATTTGAAGAACTTCCTATAGCTACCGCTCCCCAAAAACCACCTACTCCTGTGCCTAATGCAGCTCCAGCCAATCCGGACATTATTATTGATGCAACGCTAATATCTTCAAAGAAAGACTTTCCGTTTAGTACATTGCCTATACCTTGCCCGAGTAGTGATGATCCAGCACCAAGAACAGCTCCAGTGACAACTGGAATTAGTGTTGCACCACCAGTAACGATTACACTTGCAACTGCAACTACAGCAAGAGCTACACCAACAAAAACTCCTATTACGCTTTTAAAGATGCCCCAAAAATCTTGTCCGCTCGAATCAATATTCATCACTGGATTGTTCCCACAGTACATGTAGAGGTTCAACCCGTTAATTTGGGACTTGGTTTCATCCAAGATAGATAATTCATCTGGAGAGATGAATCTACCCATGGCAGAGGAGTAGTATCTGGCGTTTAGGTAATACCAACCGGTTTCGACATCGAAGTAATAGCCACGATATCTGAATGGGTTGACATCGCCAATCTTCTCTTCGGTATGGTTGATTACCTCATGGTTTCCATATGCGTCGTAATGGTAGATTCTGATTTAAGGCTTTTAATATTAACGAGTTCAAGTGGGAAACAAAAAGAATCAAGGCTGATACCATACGTCACCCCGTATTACTTGGCCAAAGCCAGCAACGCAAGGACGGAGGGGAGCGATTCCCCGCATTCCCATTTGGATACGGCTTTGTTGGTTACTCCTATCAAATCCGCTTCTTCCTGTTGCGTCAGAACTTTTTTCTCTCAGGTCCACGAGGCGTTTTGCAACTTCGCTTATTTCCATGGCCCTATTCTAGGAAGAGGGGTAGATACCCGCACTATGAAGATGGTCTACCGACAGTGGAACGTCCGACCGTGGCTAAGGAAAACGGTCAAAAATCCGATATTAAGTTTAACCAAATATTTTCAGTTCTACCGCGAGACGGTCCTTTTTGGTCGTGCCTTTCTGGCCGAGGTAGACGAACTTCCCCTTGCCGTGCATGGATATCCGGTCCCCTTCGTCCAAAGAATGCGAGGTATCGGTTTCGGTTCTCCCGTTTAACCTCACTAGACCAGTCTCGATGGCCTCTTGGGCCTCCTTTCTCGGAAGCCCGAAAGCCTCTTTCAGGACAACGTCCAAACGTGGGGAGTTGATGAAGGCCGTCTTTATGACGAACTTGGGTTCGATGGGAGTGCCCCCAAGCGGGAACATTGAACACCTCACGTCGGTATGTTTGACTTTATTGAGGTCTTTCAAAACGATATCCGCGGTCGGCTTTTCCATATAGAGGTATCCGTTTGTACCGTCGGTCAATGTATCCCCGAACTGGGGTCGGTTGAACCCCAAGGACATGAGGGCTCCTAGATAATCGCGGTGGGTAAGTTTTTCCGAGTATCTATCGCTCTTGGGCTCTACCTTCACGCAGGCGATGTATTCGGCAAGATCGACTTCATCCATGTAATCGGGCATGAAGAAGAGCATCCGTCTCTCGGCATCGTCGTGGCCGCCTTCCAGCTTGTATTCGACGTCCATGAATATGCCCTCTTCCTGGGGGACCGGGAGAAGCGAAAGGAAGGTCTCTATTTCCTCGAGGCTTAGGAAATCGCCGTGCGTCAATATGCCGCGGGCGTTGCATCGGTCTGCGAGTTCCCTGTAGCGGGCAATCAGGAGTTTGGAGCCGTCCATTTGGTCGAATACCTTCGCAATTCAAGCCAAAAGCAATCAATAAATAGTCTTTTTGCGGGTTATTGCTTCTCCTTGAAAAGGTCCCCGCGGTTGGGAATGGAAGTCAAAAGCATCCCGGCATTGGTGAATAGATTGGGCAATATCGTCGCTACTGGGAGATTGTTCGAATCGAATACGACGATGTTGAAGGCCTCGTAGGCATAGGTCAGTCCTTCCAATTTGAGTCTTATTGTTTTCTTCAGGAAGCGTTTGATGGTAAGCGTCCCGTTTTCTATCTCGATACTGTTCAGGAGGTAATAGAGGACGAGGCCCCCACCGCTGATGAAAAGGAAGGCGAAAAGGCCGAGGCTCAACCCCATGGTGAGGCCCGCGCCTTCTTCTTTGGTTAGGCCGGGCACGAGTTCAAGACCGGCAACGATTCCGAAGACGAGGAAGAACAGCGAAGCGAGGAGGAAGAGGCTTCCGAAAACCACTAGCATCCGCATTGGCTTCATCTTGTGGTTAAGGAAGGCGGGATGTTTGTTCTCGTTCTCCTTTATTTTGACTACGAGACCTTCCATGCCCTTCGCGGTCGCAAGGACGTTCCAAATGAATTTCCCGGTGGAGATCGATTCCAAGCGGACGGCCGCGGGGAGGAAACGCATGTATATGTCTTCGAAAGGGTATTCCCTTTTCCAGAAGAAGACGGATTTCGCTATGCCTTTTTCGGTGGCTTCGATATAGACCCCCTCCATCCCGAGGAAAAGCAGGGACCCGATTAGTCCGATTAGCCCTAAGAGACAGCGGATAGCCGCTTCCAATCCGAAGCCGGTCGCGGCTTCGTATATGAGGCAGACGAGGAAGATGATCCAGCCGATCGCCAGGAAGAAGAAGCCTTCCTTGGCCGCGTTTCTTATCGCCTTTCTCTCGCGCAGGTAGAAAAAGAAGCCAAGCCCGGTGAGAAGCAGCATCGGTATTCCGAAATAGAGATATTCCATGATTTCAGTATATACACACTATTTCGCGTGCGCGATGAATTCCATCGGGTATACTTTTACCGAGAAAGAAGGCACGTATATGGAAAAGAAACGTTACGACGCTGTCGTAATCGGGGCCGGGAACGGCGGTCTGATTGCCGCCCTGCGCCTCGCCAAGTCGGGCAAGAAGGTCCTTCTTGCCGAACGCCACATCCTTCCGGGCGGCTTCGCCACTGGTTTTTCGCGGGGCCGCTTCTATTTCGAAGCGAGCCTGCACGAGCTCTGCGACCTGGGACACGAGGAAGCCCACGGGAACCTCTACGAGCTGTTCAACGAACTCGGCATTTACGACAAACTCGAGTTCGTCGACGTTCCCGAGGCCTACTGCGCCGTCGATCTAGAAACCGGGGAACGCTACGAAATGCCTTTCGGGATAAAGGCCTACATCGACAAGATGGAGGAGTACGTCCCGGGATCGAGGAAATCCGTTACCACGTTCTTCGAACTCGGGGAAGAAATCCAAAGGGCTTTGCGCTATCTCAACGAAACGCACGGACACCCCGACACCAAGGTGCTGATGAAGGAATACCCGAACTTCATGCGCGTGGCCGTCTATAGCGTCGACAAGGTGCTAGACGCCATCAAGATGCCGAAGAAGGCGCAAAGGATCCTCGATACCTATTGGTCCTACCTCGGCACCCCGACCGACGAACTTGGTTTCGTCCATTACTGCATCATGGTGTACCTCTATATCCATTGCAAAGCCCAGATACCGACCAAGAGGTCCCACCAGATAAGCGCTTTGCTGGTCGAGGAAATAGAAAAAGCGGGCGGGGACGTCTACTTCGGCGACGGCGTCAGGGAAATAAAGCTCGGCAAGGACGGCGTCGAAGGAGTGGTCCTCGATTCCGGGAAGGAAATCGAAACGAGGCACGTCATTTCCAACGCTTCCCCGAATGCCGTCTACAAGGACATGGTGAAGGACAAATCCCTCATTACCGAAACGCAGAAGAAGCTCGTCAGCTTCCGCCGGCTTTCCGGCCGCGGGCTCTCCATTTTCCTAGGGCTCAACAAGAGCAAAGAAGAACTCGGGCTCAAGGACTACAGCTACTTCATTTACGATAGTCTCGACTCGAGGAAGGCCTACGAGGCCATGAAGGGGATCGGAAACCACAACCAGGTTTCCGTCGTCCTCAACAATGCGCTTCCCGACGCTTCGCCCAAGGGAACCACGATCCTCTACATGACCACCTTGTATTTCTCCGACGTCTTCGACAAGGTCGTGGACGAATCCAATTACTTTGAGATCAAGGAAAAGGTCGCCAAGGGCTTCATCGAAACCTTCGAGAAAGCCACGGGGGCCAAGATAAGCGACGCGATAGAGGAAATAGAAGTCGCCACCCCGCTTACCTACGCCCATTACACCTCGACTCCGGACGGAAGCATCTACGGCTATTACACGGCCGGCCTCGACAACATGATGCCGAGACTTACCACCATGTATCAGGAAGAAGGGGTGAAGGGCCTGCGCTTCGCCGGCGGCCATGCCGCCCGTTCGAGCGGCTACAACTCGGCCTATCTCTCCGGCGACTTGGCCGCCAAGCTGACCCTGGGGGATATGAAGGAGGACAAGCAATGAAAGTCAAAGTATCTTTGTTCGGCCTTACCGACATGCTGAGGTTCAAGAACCTCGCCAAAAACCGCCTTGAGGCCATAGAAAACACCAAGGCCGAAAAACTCCCGGATTATCCGATAAACGATTTGGCCAATTACTACCATCCCTACAAACAGCATCTTCTTATCAAGGACATCCGCGAGGAAAACGAGACGAGCAAGACGTTCGTCCTCGTGCCGGATGCCGCGGAAGGCACCTCCAAGCTGGCTCCTTTCAAGGCCGGCAGTTACATTTCGCTATACGTCGACGTCCATGGGGAATTCATCTCCCGGGCCTATGCGGTCTCTTCCTCTCCGGAAGACGCCGAAAAGGGAATCTACGAGATAACCGTCAAGCGGAAGGAAGGCGGGGTCGTCTCCGGCTATCTGCTCGACGAAGCCAAGATCGGGGATAAACTCTTTTCGACCGAGCCCGGCGGCTTTTTGACCTATGACGGCCTCCGGGACGCCAAGGACGTCGTCGCCGTCGCCGGCGGGACGGGCATTACCCCCTTCGTTTCGATGGCGAAGGCCATTTCGGAAGGAAGCGAAGATTTCAACTTGACCATCCTTTACGGCGTCAAAAAGGAAAGCGACATAATCTACCGTGCCTTCCTCGACGGTCTCAAAGGCAAGGTCAAGGTCGTCTACGTCCTCGAAGAGGGAGAATTGCCCGGAGCCGAAAAGGGGCTCATCGATACGGATCTCATAAGGAAGTACGCCCCGAAGGAAAAAGCCTATTCCGTCTTTGCTTCCGGGCCAAACGGCCTCCTCGACCATATGGAAAAGGAAGTCGCCAAACTGGGACTGCCCAAGAAGTATTTCCGCTTGGAGCGTTCCCCGTTTACCTTGGAGGGCGACAAAAACGTCTACAAGATGAAAGTCCATGTCGAAGGGGAAGTCGTCGAAGCCACGGCGCGCGGCGACGAAACCGTACTAGCCGCACTCGAAAGGGCCCACGTCGTCATTAGGGCGAAATGCCATCTTGGCGGCTGCGGCTACTGCCGTAGCAGGCTGCTTTCGGGCGAAATCAAAACGACCAAGCTAAGCAAGGTCACGGACGTCGACAAGGACCTCCATTATTTCCATCCCTGCTGCTCTTATCCCGTTAGCGACATCGAAGTGGAAGTATATCCCTACTGATCGCCGGCTTCCTTACCTTCCGCCTTCTTCCTTTCGAGGTATTTGGCTATGGCCTCACGGAAGCGGTCATGGGCGTTGACGAAAGGAAGGAGGAAGGACTGTTTTTCCTTGAGTTCCTTGTAGTAGTCGCGGAGTATGACCTTCGTCTTTTCCCAATGGGCAACGACGCGGGAATCCTCTATGGCGCTGCGCAGTTTCTTCACGACGCCCAAGCTATATCCGAGGTCGATGCAGAGTACCCCCGTGAAAATGCCCAGGGGATAAGTAAGCGAGAGGTAGTTGGCGGCGAGCAATCCGCCGAAAGCTACCATCGGTTCGCCCAAAAGCAAGACGTAAAGGGCCGCGCCTATTAGCCAGAAGAAGGAAAACAGGGGACAGACCAGCCCCATGAAATTGCCCCATTGCTTCGAATAATCCCATAGCCGGATCTTCATTCCCTTGACGAAGATGAGGCCGGCAACGAGTTCTATCAGCGTCAGGCTTATTCCGAGGACGATTATTTCGACGACGATGTTGAGCCAAGGCCAAGGCGATATGGACGCCCACGGTATGTAGGCGTCGAAGGCATAAAGTATTGCCATCCCGAATCCGTAGAGGGGAATGAAGGGACCGGCCAGAAAGCCGGGTTTCACCCATCTTTTCTGCGAAACGTAGCGGCGGAAAAACAGTTCAAGGACAAACCCGCCGAAACCCCCAATCGCAAATAGGGCCAAAATCGTTATGAATATTTCCATAAGCAATGTTAACGCTTTGCCCCGCCGATGGATAGAAAGCTCCTACTTGGATAGGGCAGAAAGGATGGATTTAAGCGGCAAGGTTCCATCCATTCGAAGACGTTTTGGATGGTATAAGTACCATTCCGGCCTCCGGGTGTCCTTCCGCCTTATCCCCATAAAGTAGTCAGGGTAGAAGAACGGGGGTTAGAAAACGATTCTACCGGAAAGCTGCTCGGACGAATTCTTTATTTTGCCGGCAGCCCAAAACAAGTCGTCTTATGATGGCATCGCTTTATTAATATCTTCTAAAGACAGTACTTGTAATTCTTTTATTGCCGGCACTGTTTTTGATGTAGCGGTACTCTTTTCGGGCGAAAATAAAATTATCGTGCGACTTCGCCATTAACCGACAATGCAGGGCTTTCGAACTCAGAGCGGACTCCGGCTTTTCCGCTTCCGCCCGCAAAGGAGTTCCAGGACCTTTTTGGAAACGCCGTGTTATACGCTTTCCTTTGGAAGAGACATTCCCGAATCAGCCCCCTTCTTCTAAAGAGGCGCCGGAGGAATTAGAATTACCCCCGTTATGGTTTGTCTAGCCGGACTTGAGGGTTTCGATCCCATTACCCTGCTTAAAGTAATCCTCCTTGCCATCGTCGAGGGGATAACGGAGTGGCTGCCCATTTCCTCGACCGGCCACATGATCGTTCTCGAGGAACTCCTCGATATAAAAGGTTCCCTTGGCCCAAACGGCGATGCCGTGTGGGATTTCTTCATGGTCGTCATCCAGCTTTTCGCCGTTTTGGCGGTAGTGGTCGTTTTCTTCAAGGAACTTTGGCCTTGGCTGCCGAAGCGGACCAGGGAGGAGAGAAAGGAGATATACTGGACTTGGCTATATATAGTCATCGGCTGCCTTCCCGCCGGCATCTTCGGAATACTGCTCGACGACCTGCTCGACCAATATCTGTACAACTTCATTACCGTTTCAATAACCCTCATAGTCTACGGTGCCGCTTTCATACTCCTTGAGCTATATCTCCGCAAAAGCGGCAAAAAACCGCATATTTCCTCACTTAGGGATTTCACTTGGAAAACGGCCCTCATAATCGGGATCGCCCAGGTGCTGTCGCTGATTCCCGGCACTTCCAGATCCGGGGTGACCATCCTTGCGGCCCTGCTTATCGGGGTAAACCGCGAAACCTCCGCAAAATTCAGTTTCTACGTTTCGATTCCGGTAATGGCCGGGGCTTCGCTAATAAAGGGCATCGACTTCTTCGGCGGCGGCTATACGATGGATGCCAGCCAAATGGTCTACGTTGCCGTCGGATGCCTCGTCGCCTTCCTCGTGAGCCTCCTCGCGGTCAAATGGCTGACCGGTTTCGTCAAGAAGCACACATTCATGGGATTCGGCATCTACCGCATTGCCCTCGGGGTCGTTCTGATAATCCTCTTCTGCACTGTTTTGAAAGAGGATCCCGCCGGGACGGCCGCTGTGTTTTCGGGCTTTTCCAATTCCTTGCCGGAGCTTAGGGTCAGCCTGCCTTGCCTCATTCCACTAGGGAACCGTTAATATAGTTCCATGAAAGAAAGAATCAGCGATGCCTTCGCTCGCCCCCTCGGCACGGTCGACCACCGTAACGGAAAGGATATCCTCCGCGACATCCACGGCCGGCCTGTCGGGACTTTCGACGGCGATAAGACCCGCGATATAAAAGGCCGCATTGTCGGCCGCGGCAATTTGCTCGGCACCCTCCTGGACGACTGAAATGACCGAATTCGAAAAAATGGTTTCGGGCCGCCTTTACGACCCCAATCTGGACTCTTCCTGCCAGCCAATCGCGCTGAAGGCCCGGAAACTCTGCCAACTGTACAATTCCGTTCCGGCGGATGATTTCGATAGACGCGCCGCCATACTCAAAGAACTCGTTCCAAGCCAAGGGAAGAACCTATATTTGCAAGGGCCGATCCAATTCGATTACGGAGTCAACACAACCTTCGGCGACAACTGCTATGCGAACTTCAACCTGGTGATCCTTGACTGCGCGCCCGTAAGAATAGGAAACGACGTCTTCATGGGAACGGGCGTCTCTCTTCTGACTCCGGTCCATCCCTTCCTTCCTAGCGAAAGGAATCAACGCGGAAACGGGGCTGGCGTATTGAGTGACAGGGAATACGCCAAACCGATCGAAATCGGAAGCAACTGCTGGATAGCCTCCAACGTTACGGTCATCGGCGGAGTGAAAATCGGGGATGGATGCGTCATCGGGGCCGGTTCGGTCGTAACAAGGGACATCCCGTCCGGATGCCTGGCCGCCGGCAACCCCTGCCGGGTAATACGGAAGATAGGCCCGGAAGATTCCGTATACCTCCAAAAAGAACTTTTCTAATCAAATCGTTTGGGCTACTCCGCCCTTACTGAATAAACTATTCCGGTGGAAAAAAGAAAATACCATATAGGCGGCATGTTCTGCGCCGCCTGCGTGAACCGCGTCGAAAAAGCCATTTCCGGGGCCGGGGGCGTAAACAAGGCGAAAGTATCCTTGCTTACCAATTCCGCCGTCGTCGAATTCAAGGACAAAGCCGACGACGAGGAAGTCGTAAAGGCCGTAACCGGGGCCGGCTATACGTGCACCCTCGACATCGGCGAAAGCGCCGCCAAGAGGCGGAAGGAAAGGAACAGGGAACTCAAATTCCAGCTGATAAGGGTGGTCGCGGCTTTCGCTTTGTCGGTCCTGGTCATGTATTTCGCCATGGCGCACATGATGGGCTGGCCGGGTCTTGGCTACTTGGTAGACCAGTCGGTTGCCCTGTCTCTAAGCGTCATCTGCATGGCGCTTTACTATGGCTATTTCTACCATGGACTCAAGGCGTTGTTCACGCTGCATCCCGACATGCTAAGCCTCGTGAGCCTCGGCTCGCTCATCTCGTTTTCCTATAGTCTCTACGTCTACATCGAATTTCTGCTAACCGGGGCCATGGGCCATACCTATTTCGATTCGGCCGCCATGATACTTTTCTTCGTCAGCCTCGGCAAACTTCTGGAAGCGGTGGCGAAGGCCCAGTCCACGTCGAGCCTCGAAGCCCTTTTGGCCCTGATGCCCGAAAAGGCCTTATTAGAAAAAGAAGGGCAAGAGCCGGTGGAAGTGGAAGCCTCTTCGCTGAGGAGCGGGGACGTCATTCTCGTCAAACCCGGGTCCAAAGTTCCCGCGGATGCCGAAATCGTAGACGGCTTCGGCAACCTGGAAGAGGCCGCGCTGACGGGCGAAAGCGCGCCGGTGTACAAAAGCACGGGCGACAAGGTATTGAGCGGTTCGATGAACCTGACCGGTTCCTTCAGGGCCAAGGTAACCGCCGTAGGGGAGGAAACCTCGCTTTCGAAAGTGGCCAAAATGGTCGAAGAAGCCGCCTCGAGCAAGGGCCGGCTTTCCGCTCTCGCGGATAGGATAAGCGCCTATTTCGTCCCGGCCATCATAACGATTGCGGTAGTTACCTTCGCCATATGGATCGGCCTCACCCGGGACGTGGAAGACTCCCTCCGGTATGGCGTTTCGACCCTTGTCGTGGCCTGCCCCTGCGCATTGGGGCTAGCCACGCCGGTCGCCGTGATGGTCGGGGCCGGCAGGGGCAGCAAACTCGGAATCCTTTTCAAGGACGCGGCGAGTTTCGAAACCTTGAGCAAAGCCAAGGCCCTTGTGATCGACAAGACGGGAACCCTGACCACCGGGCACCTCGAAATTGTCCGGTGCGAGGGATTCGGGGGCGACAGCCTCGAGATAGTCAATTCCCTTGAAGCGTTGAGCGAGCATCCTCTTGCCTGGTCGATTGCCCTCTATCTTTCCGACAAAGGGGTCGGAAAGAGGAAAGTCGACGATTTCCAAAACATTCCGGGCGAGGGCATCAAGGGACATGTCGGCGGGCTGGAGGTCCTGGTCGGCAACAAGAGGCTCCTTTTGGGAAAGGGCATTTCCGGATTCCCCGAGCAAGCGCTGGAGGAGGCGGAAAACGGCCTGCTCGTTACCTATGCCGCGATAGGGGGGAAGATAGTCGGCTACTTTGCCGCCGAAGATAGCCTCAAGGAAGGCAGCCGAGAAGCGATAGCCGCCCTGAAGAAAGCCGGGGTCGAAGTCGTACTTGCCAGCGGCGATTCGCTAAAAAGGACGCAAACCCTGGCCGAAAGCGTGGGAATAACCCGTTTCTACGGCGAAGTCAAACCGGAAGAAAAGGAACTGATCGTCAAAGAACTGAGAAAGGAGTTCCAGGTGGTCGCCATGTGCGGGGACGGCGTAAACGACGCCCCGGCCCTGAAAGCCGCCGATGTGGGGATCGCCATCGGCACGGGTACCGAACTCGCCGTCGATTCGAGCGACGTCGTCCTGCGCGACGGTAGCCTCGGCAGTCTGGAAAACGCCTACTTCCTGTCGCGCCGGGTTAAGAACAACATCCTCATGAACCTCTTCTGGGCTTTCATCTACAACATCGTCCTTATCCCGGTCGCCGCCGGCGCCTTTTCCGGCCTCGGATTCGACCTCGACCCGATGTGGGCGTCCTTGGCCATGGCCTTGTCCTCCCTCTTCGTCATCCTCAACGCCCTCCGGATCAAGGCGGTCCGTCTAAAGCCTTTGGGCGGCAAGCAATAAGGCTGCTATAATTCGGCCATGCATAGAAAGGCCGGCCTGTTCTTACTACCCCTATTGGCCCTATGTTCCTGCGGAAGGGGATACGACCTGAGTTTCGGCGAGGCCCTCAAACAGCTAAACGAAATAAACCGCCAGATGGTTCAGGACGGGGCCACGAGCATAACGGCGGGACAGTACAGGGTACAGGACGGCGGAAGTTACGACAGCCTCGATTTTTCGACGGAATACATGTATTTCCACCGCCTGCAGATGGATGTCTCCGCTTCCGAAGAAGGAACCGAGACGTCCCTGACCGAGACCTGGTTCTACGTCAGCGAAGGGCTCGGCTACAATCTTTCCATAGTCGGCAAACCGGGGGAGTACACCTACAGCGCGACCCTCGAAGAAGACCTTTCCGCGAGCACGGCCACGGCGAAAGTCCGGGAGCTTTCCAACCCCTTCTACGAGAAAGCGTCCTCGTTGACCCTTCAGGCCCTAAGCGCCCTAAGCGCCCTCGAAACGGTGGAAGGGGCCGATTATTCGTTCTTCAGCCGGGAAGAAGGGGAGATGCAAGGGGAATATTCCCTTCCATTAGGAAGCCTGACCGAAACCTATTCGATAGATTTCGGGGCCTATTTTCCAAGGAGAATCGAGCACGAGGTCGGCGAAACGACCTTGAAGGCGAATTTTGCCAAAGGTATCTACAGCCGTGAGATGCCTAGCAATATCGAATTGTTCCCCATTCCTAAATTAGACGGATCAAATTAGTTAAATTGGCGTCGCTTAGGAAATCCTCGATTGCCTGGTAGCCGGTAAGGCTTTTTTCCTTCAGGAAATCCTTAAGCCTGGAGAATATCCTTTCGATTTCCCCGTCTCCGCCTTCGGGGGAGAACCCTTCGGCCTCCTCGGCGATTTCCTCCATGACGATGCGGCGAAAATAGGTGATGAGGCTTTTTTCAATCCAATAATAATGTGGGATTTTGCCTTCCTTTTCGACGAGCTGCAGGTACATGGGTAGCCCGTCTTCTTCGTTATGCCACAAATCGGCGAAGAGGAAGTCGGCATCTTCCGGCAGCCGATAGTCCATGGCATCGCCCTCGACGACGGTTATTTTGGCGCTACTAGCCAGCCTCGGCCTTATGAATCTCTCGAAGATGGATATTATCTCCCTGTCCTTTTCCACGACCCTGACTTCTTCGACATTGTCCTTCAGGGCCATGCTCGCGGCCGCGTAGCCCAGGCCAAGTCCCAGCAAGACCACCTTCCCGTGGCTGGCGGCAATGACGTCCTTCATCGTGTTTATCTCGTGGGGGAGCAGGCTCATCCAGGTTTGTCCTTTGTAGGACAAATCGCAGTATTCGTAAGGTCTATCGAAAAAGCCAAGAGGGGCGTTTTCCGCGTAAAGCCGCCCTCTTACTCCGGTAATTTCGTCTTTTAGGAAAAGCGTATACGGGCGGAGGACCTTCTTCGACAATTCGTAATCGCCTTCCTTGAAGGATAGTCCAAGCAGGGCTTTTCCGACGGGGTCGGATTCGTAATAAGCGGGATCAAGATGCTCTATTTTGCTCAAGTGGCCTTCGATTCCCTTTTCCTCGTAACCGGTCAGCCGGGCGGGAATGATCTTGTTTTTGCCAGGTTCTATGGTCTTCAGGAATTCATGGACGGGCCCGTCGGTCAGCGGGACGTCGTTTAGCAGTTCCTCGTTGAGATAGTCGCTGAAATCGACATTCCAGGCCAAAGAATCGAAAAGGAGGCGCAGCTTCTGGCTGTCCTTGGCGTCGATCCTTATCTGCATCAGATGCCCTCTAAGGCCGCCTTCGTCCCGCTTTCGAGGAAATTCGCGAAGGCCCCAAAAGCCTTTCCGTCATCGGCCTTGAGTTTTCCCTTTGCCGCCATCAGTCCGTAGGTCGAAATGGTTTCGGCCAACAGTTCGGCAAGCGGAATGTCCTCCGCCTTTTCGTGGCCGGCATAGCCGGCGAGCAAGGCCCGGGCGTCTTCTAGCAAGGGATCGGGGGAGCGGTCGTCGAACCGCTTGCCTTCGTAATGCCGGTAATCGACGATGTAGGAAGCGGCTTCCGGGTAGGCCGCCGCCGCCTCGACCATGGCCGGGAGCCGGTCGCGGATTAGGCTGGCCCCTTCGTCTAGGCCTTCTTTTCCCGATGTCATTTCGGCCGCATAGCAGTAAGCCTTATAAAGGAGATTGGCTTTAGTGCCGAAATGGACGTAGATGGTTGGTTCGGTAATCTTGAGATCCGATGCGATTTTCTTGGTGGAGACCCGTCCGACGCCCCTGAGGGCGCCATAGGCGACGGCTTTCTTCAATATGCGTTCGTCGAGGTTTCTTAAGGTCCTTCTTGCCATGGCAATACTCCTTTCCGTTTTCCTAATAAATAATGATCACCATTATTATAAATTAACGACTATCCATTTTCTTTTGATTTTTCTCTGGTTTACACTTGCTTCATGAAAAACACCAATATCGCTTTCCTTCTTACGCCCAAGGCGGAGGTCGAATACCTTTACGAGGATTTCACCGTAAGGCAGGCGCTCGAAAAGATGGAATTCCACAGGTACGCGATGATTCCGGTCCTGGAACGGGAGACCGGAAAGTACCTGTATTCCCTTTCCGAGGGTGACCTTCTCTGGGCCATAAAGGACAGGCGCCTCGATTACGACGATTTCGAGAAACTGCGCATAAACAGGATAGTCCGCCACCGCGACGTCGCCCCGGTCAGCATCAATTGTCCGGTCGAGGACATCTACGGAATGATCATGGGGCAAAACTTCGTGCCGATCGTCGACGACCTCGGGACCTTCATCGGCATCGTCACCCGGCGGAAGGTCTTACGGGCCATACTATCCGAGTAACAAAAAACATCCCCGTCGCAACGCGGATCGGGGATGTTTTCGTCCTATTTAGAACGGAACGGTGACGTCGCCGGCCTCGCTTTCCGTCCAGCCTTCCTCGTTTATGTCGGGGATTTGGATATTCAGGGAATCGGGGTAGGAGAAGGTCATCGAGATGTCCATATGGTTGGTGGTTCCCTCTTCCTTGGAACTCAGGACGACGCTAGAGATATACCCGTCGACCCAGTCGGCCGTCATGGTGTTCTCGGCATCGGCTATTTTTATCCTAAGCGAATCGTCGTCGCCGCTGGTCATATAGGTAACTTCGGCATCGCTGGCGGATTCGATGAGGCTGGAAGGACTCATATTCAGTTCGGCTGTCATGTCCGCGACCTTCGAATCGACATAGGAGTAGGTTTGGATGTTTTCCGGAATTGCCGTGCCCCCTATCGTCATGGTGGTCGTCCCCTTTGTGGCTTGGATGCCGCCATCATCGGTATCCCATTGCCACATTTCCACGTTGGTGGCGTAAGTTTGCTCGCCGCCGCTGTCGCTGGTCATGTCCACCGTCTGGTAAACCTTGCCCTCCACGAGATTGAAGGCCATGGTCATCGTCCCTTCGAGATTGACGGTGATGGGTATGATCTGGCCGCCGATGTCCATGTCCGTCTGGTCGCTGATGTCCAAGGAGATCGATACCTCGAAAATATCGGGCATTTCGTTTGCTTCGATTTTCGCAATTATCGCCGCGATATCCTCCTGATTGGTGTTGACGGTCGCGCCCTTCAACGGGTCCTGCGTCGTTCCGCAGGAAGCGATGAGGGGCAAGGCCAATAATCCGAATAGAATTTTCTTTTCCATGGGGGTTTCCTCCTGTTTTATTTTACCTTTTCGACGGTCTTTTCGAGGTAAATATTTCCAAGGTCTTCGACCTTGCCGCTATCGACGGCGGCCGCCAGGGACTGGTCGATCGGCAGTTCGTCAAGCAGGTCTACTCCGTACTTTTCCGCGGCTTCCCTGGCCTTGCCTTGGCCGAAGGGGAAGTTCTTCTTTCCGCAGCCGTCGCAGACGAAGTAGGACATGTTTTCCACGAGGCCGTAGATGGGTATGTTCATCATCTTCGCCATGTTGACGGCTTTTTCGACGATTACCGAAACGAGTTCCTGCGGGGAAGCGACTATTACTATCCCGTCCACCGGAATGCTCTGGAAAACGGTCAGGGGAACGTCGCCGGTTCCCGGCGGCATGTCGATGACTAGATAGTCGCAGTGCCCGTAGATCGTTTCCTTGTAGAAACTGCCGAGCAGGCCGGCGATCATCGGTCCCCTCCAGATGACCGGGTCGGTTTCGTTGTCGAGCAGATATCCCGCCGACATGGTGGCGATGCCGGTTTTGCTTTTTACCGCGTATATGGCCTTTTCGTCGCCTTGGGCCTTTTCGTTTTGCAATCCGAAAGCCCGCGGGACCGAGGGTCCGGTGATGTCGGCGTCGAGGAGGGCGACCTTCTTTCCGAGGCGGCTTAATCCGACGGCAAGCAGCTCGGAAACCAGTGATTTCCCGACTCCGCCCTTGCCGCTGACGACCGCGATGGTCTTCTCGAAACTCGAGAGTTCGTTGGGCTTGTACTTTTCGATCGCGTTTCTGCTAGGGCAGCCCTCGGCCCCGCAGGACGCACAGTTGTTATCGCAATTGGTCTGTTCCATGCTTGGAAGTATAGCAAACCAACCGGGCATATAAAGTTTTATACTTATGGGCGTGTTGCACGTGTTCCTGCATTCCCTAGAAGAGGCGTTCTCCGTATTCGCCTTCGCCTTCATCGTCTATTTCCTGCTTTCCTTTGCCGAAAGCAAGGTCGCTTCTCTTTTGGGCCGCCGCGGGTCCCTCGGCCCGGCGGCCGGAGCCCTGCTCGGCGTCATTCCCCAGTGCGGCATTTCGGTCGTGGGCGCCGACCTCTACAAGAAAAGGCACCTGAGTTTCGGCACCCTGCTCGCCCTGTTCCTTGCCTGCAGCGACGAGGCGCTGCCGATATTGCTTTCCAGCCAGGACAAGTGGTTCATGGGCCTTTTGCTATTGGCCATCAAGATAGCGGCGGGGATCGTGCTGGGGTATCTTTTCGACTTCGTCTTTTCCGCGTCGCGGAAAGAGGCGAAAACCCATAACGAGCACTGCAAAGGGGAAGACGAACGCGGCATGAAAGGCTGCTGCGGCCACCATATAGAAGGGGAGGAGAGCGCCCTCGAGGAGCACCTCCTCCACCCCCTTTTCCATAGTCTAAGGATGTTCCTGATCTCGCTGGCCGTCTTTTTCGCCTTCGGGCTCCTGATGGAATATTTTGAAACTGAAATAACGGCATTCCTAAGCAATGCCAACTGGCTTTCGCCTCTATACGCCACCGTCATCGGGCTGGTTCCCAATTGCGCTTCATCGGTATTGCTCTCAAGCCTCTATCTCGGAGGGGGCCTGCCTTTCGGGGCCCTCCTCTCGGGCCTCTGCGTGAACGCGGGCCTCGGGATGGTCGTCTTGTTCCAAGGCGGCAAACAGAACGTAAAAAGGGCCGCGCCCCTTCTCGCGGTCCTCGTGGTGTGTTCGCTGGCCCTAGGCTATGCCTTCATGTTCATTGGCTGATGCCGCGGGTCGAAACGAATATCTCGTTTACGGCTTTGTCGCCCAGCAATTCCTTGACGATCATCTCGGCGAAGGGAATCGTGTAGTACATCGAACGTCCCGTGACGATGCCCTGATCGCTCACCACCCCGGCTTCTATTTTTATCCCGTCCCCGGTTTCGAACCCCGGATAGCAGGTGTAGCGGACCTTGTCGAGAAGCCCTATCTTTCCGAGTATCGACGGGGCGGCACAGATGGCGGCGATGAGTTTTCCCTGTTTCCTGAAGGAAACGACGAAATCGAGCACCCTCTTGTCGTCTGCCATTAGGCCGACCCCGGCCTTGCCGCCCGGCAGGCACACGAAGTCGTACTCTTCGGCTGATGCTTCGGATAGCGCCTTGTCGGCCTTGACGAGCAGGCCGTGGCTGGTGGTGAATTCGGCCTTCTCGCCTAAGTGGAGCAGGTCGACTTCGATTTTTCCGCTTCGGAGCAATATGTCGCGCAGGGCCACGATTTCCGTGTCCTCGCAGCCGTCGGGCGCCAAAATGGCGGCCCTATAGGTCCTTTCTTCCTTTAAATCCATGCGGGTATTATGCCACGATGCTAAAATCTCGGGGATGGAAATCGAAAAGAAGAAAGAAAAAACGAAAAAGCCCAAGTACCATGGCACGAGCAACGAAGGCAAGTACATGAGGGAAGAGGACTATTCCCCTTCGTCGACATCCTACAAGGACGATATCGATGCTGCCTGAACGTATCCTGATCAAAAGGACCAAAGCGGATGCCGCCGTCTCCCTTGCCGGCTATGCCCTCGTCGTCTCGATGCTCATCGTCAGCGCCGCCTGCCTCGTGGCCTACGGGGCCTACGGCCTTTCGCCGTATCTTCTTTTGTCTTGCTTCTGCGCGGGTGGCCTCTCACTCGTCCTCTTTATCGCCGACGCCGTGCTTACCGCCCGGCCTTGCGCGAGCAAGCAGGGTTCCCTGAAGAGAGCCGGCGCGGCCGACGCCGTGTTCATCGTTTCGCTTTTCTTCCTCCTCCTTGCCTCGATACTGCTTTTACTTCTGAGGTTTGTTTCCCCTAGCAACGTCGAACCGCTTGACGGATTCACGTTTTATTACGGGATATGCTCCGGGCTTATTTCCTTGCTACTGCTCCTTTACGAAATGTGGCACCAGGCTTGGATAAGGGAAAACCCGGAACGCTACGAGGAGCTATTTTTCCTCGAAGTCACGGGAAAAGAAGAAAGGAAGCCGTCCCCTAGCCCGAAGAATACCGCCCCGAAGAAGATAGCGAAGGCGGACGGGCAAGCAGCCGGAAAAGCCGGCGGGGCCATAGAAGGCGAGTACAGGGAGAAGGACTAAAGGGAATATATCCTTTTGGCATTGCCGCCCATCAGGAGGGCATAGTCTTCGTCATTAAGCCCGAACCGGTTTTCGTAATAGCAGCCGTAAAGGGCGTTCGAAGTGGTAAGGGGACCGTCTATCGGGGCATCGGTTCCGAAGAGGAGCCTGGCCGGCCCCAGCCTATCGATTAGCCTTTCCGCGACCTGGAAGTTCACCCACGCCGTGTCGGCGTAGATGTTGTCCGCCCCTTCCATCATCTCGATTGCCCGGTAGCCGTCGCCGTAAAGCTCCAGGTGGGCACCCACGAAGATTATGCCGGGGTGGTTCTTCGCGCATTCGCAGAGGAGCCCGAACCTGGAATATTGGTCCGCGGCCGTATGGACGAGCACGGGAAGGGAGAGTTCCTCGGCGAGTTCCAGGTAGGGTTCGAGTTTTTCGGAAGTGATGGGAAGCCGCGAAAAGTAGGGGTGGAATTTGAGCCCCGCAATCTCGTTTCGGTGGGAAAACACGAAATCGAAGAGGGCCTTGCGCCTATTTTCGAGATTGGGCCTGATCCAGAGGAGGCTTTTGAATTTCCCCGGATAATCCATTTGGAGTTCCAGGCATTCCTTGAGGCCCCGGAGGGCGGATAACGGCTTGGGGGATGCATTGCCACCGCTCGGGAATTCGGAGCAGCCGGCGTTGGACACTAACGATAGCGAGATGTTCCGCCTTGCCATTCCCTCCAGCAAGGCACTAACGCACTCCTTCTTGCCTTTGTAGGCACCTAGGTGGGCATGGGCGTCGATTATCTCGACATCAGGCATTTTCTATATCCTCAAGGACCTCCCTAAGGTCTTCTTTTCCTAGACCGTCGAATCCTTCGTTCACGAAAACGCGGTCGGCCAGTTTCTTGGTGGGCTCCACGTATTTTTTATGCATCGGACGGACGCTCGAAAGGTATTGCCTGATTATCCCGAAGGGCTCCCGGCCCCTTTCCTTTTCGTCCCTCAGTAAGCGCCGGGCCAGCCGGATGTCCGGATCGCAGTCGACGTAGAGCCTGTAGTCGTAATGCGAAAGGCAGCCCGGCTTCGAGTAGATGAGTATTCCTTCCGCGAGTATATAGGAAGCTGGCAAAAGAAGCCGGGTTTCCTTTAGCCTGGTATGGGTGACGAAATCGTATTGGGGAACGTTTACGGACTTCCCTTCCCTCAGGCTGTCGAGGTCGCTCAGGAAGGCATCGATGTCGATGACCGAGGGATCGTCGTAGTTAAGCAGGTTCCTTTCCTTTTCGCCTAGATGGCTTTGGTCCCTGTAATAACAGTCGAGAGGCAGGATCGCGCAATCGGTAAGGAAAGAAGACAGCAGTCTGGCTATGTAGGTTTTCCCGGAGCCGGAGCCCCCGGCCACGCCAATTATCTTGGCCATCCGCCTGATTTTATTACCGAAGCCGGCTTTTAAAAAGTGCTAAGTCTTGATTAGCGGCGCGCGGTGTATAAAATATGGCTTGCGTTTGGGGTGTAGCCAAGCGGTAAGGCATCGGACTCTGAATCCGATATGCACTGGTTCGATCCCAGTCACCCCAGCCAAAACGATAACGGTGCCGAGAAAATCGGCATTTTTTATTGGAAAAAGGAAACACGGCCTTCGACCGGTTGCCTTCCTATCCGCGAGGTGAAACGAGGTAAGCTGTGGTTGGTTGTAGCAGATCAAGCCGCCTTGACGGCCCGGCAGGCTGGATTGGCCGAAACCACTTGGCGGAACAAAACCGGTCTTTTCCGTTTCGAAGCGACCATATAGCCAGCTTGTTAATGGGGGTTTGGCGGCGAATAGACGGAAAAAACATGTTCCAGCGCCCGTCCGTTTCCGCGATTTCATTAAATAAAACCCAGACGAACAATTCCGGTGCCCGCCTGGGCCTAGGCTACCAATGCAACAAGCCAGACCTTTAATTCTAGGCTTTGAGCAATCCGATGACGATATCGATGACCTTCTCGAATTCCGGGACGCTCAGGAACTCGAAACGTCCGTGGTGGTTGTAACTGCCGGTCCCGAGGTTCGGGGTGATACAGCCCTTGAACGAGAAATTGGCCCCGTCTGTTCCGCCGCGGATGGGCGGGAAACGGTATTCGATCCCCAGTTTCTCGAAGACCTTCTTCGCAAGGTCGACCGAGCGGGGGTCCGCATCGACCTTTTCCTTCATGTTCCGGTAGTCGTCCCCGATTTCCAGTTCGATTTCGGCAGCCGGGTATTCTTCCCTAAGCTTTTCCAAGGCCGCCAGAAGAGTCTCCTTCTGCCTTTTTAGAAGACTGCTTTCGTGGTTTCGCAAAATGTAGTGGAGGGTGGCCCTATCGACGCTTCCTTCCATCGATATTAGGTGTATGAAGCCCTCGCGCCCTTCGGTGTCGCTGGGCTTTTTGTAATCACCAAGCAGTTCATCGAACCTCATGGCCACGAGAGCGGCATTGACCATCACCCCCTTGGCTTCGCCCGGGTGGACGGCAACCCCGTGCACTTCCAGGGTCGCGTGGCTGGCATTGAAATTGTCGAAGGCGATGTCGTGGTAATCGTCGCCGTCGACGGTATAGGCGAAGTCGGCTCCGAACTTCTTGCTGTCGAAATGGTCGGCCCCCCGTCCTATTTCCTCGTCGACGGTGAACAGAATCGAAAACGGACGGTGTTCGATTTCCTTATGGACGGCATAGTAGCGGGCCGCTTCCATTATCGCGGCGACCCCGGCCTTGTCGTCCCCGCCTAGGAGCGTGTTTCCGTCGGTAACGACCAGCGTTTGGCCCTTTCTGCCTTCGAGGCTTTTGAATTCTTTCGGCGACATCGAGTAGGTCTCGTTCAGTTCGATGACGCTGCCGTTGTAGTTTTCTATGATCCGCGGCTTGACGTTTTTGCCGGTGAGCTCCGATGCGGTATCGACGTGGGAACATAGTCCAACGGTCTCCAGGCCGGCTTTTCCGGGGACATTGCAATAAAGCAACCCGAATTCGTCGATATAGGGCTTGTAACCCAATTCCTTTAATTCGTTTTCGAGCATGCGCAGCAGGTCGTATTCCTTGGAAGCGCTTGGGGAAGTGGGGGAGTTTTCGTCGCTTTGGGTGTCGACGGCGACGTAGCGTAGGAAGGCCTCGAGGGCCTCGGGATACTTAGTTTTTGTTTCCATACTCGCGATTTTAGCATCCTGTTTCTCTATAACTAAACGTAACGATTGTCTAAAATAGATGCCAAAGGCATTTGGAGTATTTGAAATGGATAAAGAAAACGGAAGGCTATGCGCCTGCAAACTCAAGGCAATGAAAGACGCCTATGAAGCGGACGGCAAAAACAGGATCGTGAGGCATGCGATGTCGAGGACTTCGATTCTCGATTTGTCCTACGATTCTTCGAGCGTTAGGAACGTCAACCCGAGCTTCACCAACGTCGTGCCGACCATGGCGGTCGCCAACCAGAAGAGCTCGGGGCGCTGCTGGATATTCGCCGGCCTGAACCTTCTGCGCGAGGTCATTGCCAAGAAGCTCAAGATCAAGAACTTCGAGCTAAGCCAAAACTACATCTCGCTTTTCGACAAGATCGAAAAGGCCAATTGGATTCTGGAAGCCTTCATCGATTTGTCTGAGCGGCCGCACGACGACAGGCTCCTCGACTACATATTGACCGCGCCCCTGAACGACGGCGGGCAGTGGGACATGTTCGTGTCCCTGGTGAAGAAATACGGCATCATGCCGCAGAGCGCGTTCCCGGAAACCTTCCAGAGCAACAATACCATGGAGCTCGACCAAATCGTCTCCGTCTGGTTGAGGCGCTTTGCCTTCGAAGCCCACGAACTGCGGGCCGCCGGCGAAGAAAAGGCCATACGTCCCCTCAAGGAAAAGGTGATGGGCACTATCTATAACGCCTTCATGAATGCCTTCGGCGTGCCGCCGGAGACCTTCGATTTCGAATATACGGACGAAAAGGACGTCTACCACGTGGAAAGGGGCCTTACCCCGAATGCCTTCTTCGACAAACACATCGGCAGCAAGATCGACGAGTACCAGTCGGTTATCAACTATCCTGAGGACGATAGGCCCTTCGGGCGGAATTTCACCGTCGAGTACCTCGGGAACGTCGTGGGCGGGAAGCCCATCAACCACCTCAACCTGCCGATGGAGCGCCTTAAGGAGCTGATCGTCGCCCAGATAAAGGACGGGGAGCCGGTTTGGTTCGGCAGCGACGTCTCCTTCTTCCGCGACCGCAATTCCTACGCCTGGGCGGCCTCGGCGGTCGACTATGCAGCGCTTCTGGGGGCGGACGTCAAGTTCCAAAAGCCCGCTATGCTTTATTACCGCGCCAGCGCGATGAACCACGCGATGGTCATTACGGGAGTGAACCTCGGCAAGGACGGAAAACCCAACCGTTACAAGATCGAGAACAGCTGGGGAAGCGACAAGGGGCTAAGTGGATATTACGTCATGGACGAGGGTTTCTTCGACCACTTCGTCTACCAGGCGGTCATACTCAGGAAATACCTTAGCAAGGAAGAGATAGCCGCCACCGAAAAAGAACCCGTCGTGCTGCCCCTTTGGGACCCGATGGGCACCTTGGCCTGATATTTTATGCCGAGCATCGCCGTCACCAACCTCAGCAAGGTATACAATCCCGGCCACACTAACGAGGTCAAAGCCCTCGATGACGTTTCCTTTTCTCTGATGGAAGGGGAGTTTGCGGCGGTTTTGGGGGCTTCCGGAGCCGGTAAGAGCACCCTTTTGAACATACTCGGCGGCATGGACAGGCCCACTTCCGGCTCCTATCTCATCGACGATACCGACGTGGCTAAATACGGCGAAAACGAGCTTTCGAGGTTTCGGCGGCTCGACGTCGGGTTCGTCTTCCAGTTCTACAACCTCCTGCCACAGCTGACCGCCCTCGAGAACGTCCAGCTCGCGGCCTCGGTCGCCGCGAACCCCTTCGACTCCAAGGAGGTATTGATGGAAGTCGGCCTCGAGGGGAGGCTCGCCAATTTCCCGAGCGAGCTATCGGGGGGAGAACAGCAGCGGGTCGCCATCGCCAGGGCCATCGTCAAGAACCCCAAGCTGCTGCTATGCGACGAGCCCACCGGCGCGTTGGACAGCAAAACCGGGGCCCAGATCGTCTCCCTGCTTCTCGATATTTCGAAAACCTACAAGAAGACCGTCATACTGGTCACCCACAACGCCAAGATAGCCGAAGTCGCGGAGCGCGTCATCCATATCCAGGACGGGCGGATAGCCCGCGACGAAAAGGTTGAACATCCGCTTTCGGCCAAGGACATCAGCTGGTAATGAAACGCCTCGGCCTTTCTAGACTCCTTTTTTCGAAACTCCGGAGGGAGGTTTTGGAAAACTGGAAGCAGTTCCTTTCGATATTGTTCATAGGCGGCATCGCCGTGACGCTTTTCGTTGGGCTCGAAGCCAACGCCCAGTCGATTTCCAACCGGGTCGACTACGCCTACGAAGAGGGGAACATGGCCGACCTCTGGGTCACGACTTCCAGTTACGATTCGGCCGACCAAGCCAACATAGATTCGATCACGGGCGGCCGTTCCGAAGGCCGCATCTACTACACGGCGAGTCTCGAGGGCGTCGGCTCCTACGCGGTTATATCCGCCGCCTATCCCGAGATTTCGAGGCCTTGGGAGATAGTGGAAAAAGACGGTAGCTTCACCGATGAGGATTTTTTCCTCTACGACTCCTCCCTCATGGTCCAAAGCCCCGCGCGGGATTTGGAGATACACGTGGGGGACGAGGTCGCGGTCAGCATCGTCTCGCCCCTCGACGAGGAAACGAAAAACGCGGTCAGGGAGGTCCTTGATCCATACGTTAAAGACGGCATGACCAATATACTGGCCGAGGACAACATAGTCCTGAAAGCCACGGTAAACGGGGCGATGAACTATCCGGAAAACGTCAACAAGGCTTCCTATAACCGGGCGGCCTTCCTGATGTCGATCAAGCGTTTCGCCCTTTCTTTCCTCGATACCCTGAACAGGACCTACGACATACCGCTTCTAGGGTATCTTGAAGAATACCTCCGGGGATACGACGGGGCTTTCGACGAGGAACTGCTGCTTTCGGTGCTGCCGGACGGCACGCCATTGCCTTACCAGTATACGGTCGAGCTCCCGCCGGGCGCGGACCTGGAAAAGATAAAAAGGGACATCGGCGACTATTTCGCCTCCAAGGACGAAAACGACAACCTCGTCCTCTGCGCCGACAGGGACCTCATGCCTTTCAGCAGCGCCATGCAGATGGAAGTGGACAACGCCCGCAACCTTACCTACGTCTTCCCGTTTGTCTTCTTTTTCGTCGCGGTGCTCGTGATACTCACCACGACGAGCCAGATAATCATCAAGGAACGGACCCAGATCGGAGCCATGCGGGCGATAGGGGTCGGCAAGACCGCCATATACCTCCACTACATGGCCCTCGTCGGGGTGGTGGTGCTCCTAGGAACCATAATCGGGGAGGTACTCGGCCCCGTCATCATCCCCTACATTATGAACCAGAAGTACGCGATTCTGTTCACGCTGCCCGCCATGGATCCCTTTTTGTTCCCGATCTTTGCGGGGATATTGACCGCGGCGGTTTTCCTCGGGGTATCGTGCCTGGTTACCTTTCTGGCAGCGCGGAAGACCGTGAAACTGCTGCCCGCGAACTCCCTTAGGCCCGAACCACCGGCCATCAAGGGGAAGGGGCGGGAAAGCAGCCTCAAGCCCACGACCGGCAAGCTTTCGCTCAGGATTGCCCTAAGGAACATCAGGACCAACTTGGTCAAGTCCCTCATGGTCATCGTGGGCGTGGCCGGCTGCACGGCCCTTCTCGTCTGCGGCTTCGGCATCGAGGACACCATAAACCACGGGATCGATACCGATTTGTCCACCTTCTACAACAGCGACCTCGAACTGACGTATTCGGGCTTCTTCACGGAAGAGGAGATAGACCGAAAGCTAGAGGGGATCGACGCGATAGATTTCTATCTTCCCCTTTCCATCTCTTCGGCCTCCGTCGGCGACGCCCAAGGCGTAAAAAGCGACTACCGGGTAGTCGAAATAGCCCCCGGCGAAAACCGCTTCCCCTTCGAGCTCGAGGCCGGCGAGTGCGCGATGTCTGCCAAGGTGGCGCGGCAGCTCGGGGCGGAAGTAGGCGATGTCCTCGCCTTCGAATTAAGCGATAGGGTCGAAGTGACCGTCTCCAGCATCTTCCCGGCCTTTTCCGCGAACGCCATTTTCCTAAGGGCCGACACCCCGGGCGTCTATCCCGGCACGCCCTCCTATTCCATGACCTTCGTATACCTCAAAACCCTCGAGTCCGTCGAAAGCCTGAAGGACTATTTCCTCGAGGATCTTTCCGGCGTGATGGGGGTGATGACGCACGATGAAAGGGTGACGCAGATATCCGACATCGTGGGCGGCGTCCTCATCATGACCAACGCGGTCAAGGTATTCGCCGTCTTGCTCGCCTTGGTGGTCCTAGTCAACCTCGCCCTGCTGAACTACCGCGAAAGGACGAGGGACATCGCCACCCTGAAGGTCTTGGGCTTCTCGCGCGGGGAAATAGCCAAGTCGCTTCTTTTCGAGACGATGGTTTTGACCCTAGGCGGGGTCGTCGCCGGTATGCTCCTGGGCTGGCCGTTCATGTACGCGGTCCTCGTGGTCAACACGGTGCCGTTAGTGGAATTCCTCTACTTCATCTCGCCCTGGACCTACGTAATCGGCTTCGCCCTTACCTTCCTCGTGGCGCTGCTCGTGAACCTCTACTTGAGCACGCTCACCAAGCGGGTGAAGATGGTCGAATCCCTGAAAAGCGTCGAATGAAGTGCGTTTTGCTTTAAGTAAACGGCTTCCCTCGTATACTTAGAACAAAGGAGAAAAGAAATGTCCTCAAAAGTCCAGAAGTACCGTTGCACCGTCTGCGGACAGATAGTCGTCCCCAACGAAGACGGCACCTGCCCCATCTGCGGCGCGCCGAAGGAACTGCTCGTTCCGGTCGATGACGACGGAAACGACATCGTCCAATAAGGCCTAGGGGAGGGGAACCTCCCCTTTTTTGAGGAAAACGAAACAAAGGAAATGAACCAAAGAAAGATATCCATAATCGGCGACGGGGCGGTCGGATCGTCCATCGCCTTCGCTCTCACCCTCGACACCTCCGTGAACGAAATCGTCATAATCGACATGAACGCGGACAAGGCGGAAGGGGATGCGCTCGACCTCCAGGACGGCAATTCCTTCCTGAGCGTTCCCAAGAGGATCCATTCGGGAAGCTACGACGAAGTGAGGGGGAGCCACGTGGTCGTCATCGCGGCCGGGGCGGCCCAGAAGCCGGGCGAGACCCGCCTCGACCTGCTCAAGAAAAACGCGAAGATCACCCTTTCGGTCTGCGAATCCATCAAGGAAAAGCTGGAAGAAGGCACCGTCGTTTTGCTGGTCAGCAATCCGGTCGACATCCTTTCCTACATCGCCTACAAGGCCCTTAGGATCCCTTCCGGCCGGGTCATCGGAAGCGGCACCGTGCTCGACACTTCGCGTCTCAAGGTCGCGATAAGCGAGGATACGGGAATCGACCCCCGGAGCGTCCATACCTTCGTGGTCGGGGAGCATGGCGATTCCGAAGTGCCCCTTTGGAGCGCGACCACCGTCGGCGGCCTGAGCCTATCGGACTACTGCGCCGGCTGCGGCGGCTGCGGCGAAGGGCGGCTTAACCGCCTGGAGGACCTCCACGAGAAGGTCAAGGACGCCGCCTACAGGATCATCGAAAAGAAAGGCGCGACCTACTATGCCGTCGCCATCGCGGTGAGGAGGATCATCCGCAGCATCGTAAACGCGGAGAACTCCGTCTTGACCGTTTCCACCTTGCTAAGCCACGGCGGCAAGGAACTCTACATGTCCCTTCCCTGCATCGTGACCAAGGACGGGGTTAAGAGGGTCCTCAAGCCGAAGCTTACAAAAGCCGAGGAAAAAGCGCTGGCCTCTTCGGCCGAAGCGCTTATTGGCAAAATCGAAGAACTGGAAGCCTAAAGGGCCAGGTAATAGAGGAGGAAGACCTCGAGTATCGGGTCGGCGTAGACGGCGGCCGCGGAGTTTTTCCAATAGAAACGCTCGCCGCTAGAAATTATGTCTTCTTCCGGTATCTCGATGCCTTCTAGGACCTTGGGCTCGACGTTGCTAAGAGGCAGGCTTTCGAGATATTCGAGGCGGTTTTGCGAGTAAAACGAATCGGCGACCACGTATTTTCCGTCCTCGAGGGCAACGGTGTTGTTCAAATACACGCAGGCATCGTCGATCATCTCCGCCTTGGTGGTCCCGCCCGCCGGATTCACGTGGAAGAAGGTGGGGACCACCCCTTCGCCGTAACCTAATCCCGGGTTGCCCTTTTCGCTGAGCCCGACTTCGTCCTTGAAGGCCTGGTAGGCTTCCGCGTCATCCCTGAGGGGTTCGAGGTCGTAGTAATAGAAATCCGCGAGTTCCTGCCTTTCGAAGAAGCCGCTCAGGAAATGCCCTTCCACGAAGGAACAGTCCGAGCAGCCCGAACGGCCGTAATAGACCGTGAACTCGCCTCCCCCTCCGTATAGTTCCTCCAACTGGCGGTCATTTACCTCGAGGAGGGGGGAGTACTCGAGCCTTTCGTCCATGTAGTAGAGGAAGTAGTCGGGATCGGTCGCGAAACTGTCCTCGGTCCCAACCCGGTAACGCTGCTCTTTCAGCTTTCCCTTGTCGAAGATGGCGATCGTTTCGGTATCCGACACGACGTCTATCCCGAACTCGTTGGACGAATCTATTTCCCTTACCGTAAGGGCGTATACCTTCGCGTTCCTTTCCTCCATGAAGGAGTAGATGGTATTCCGGAAGACGGCCCAGCATTCGCAGCTCGAGCGGTCGTCGTAGACGAGAAGCAAGAAGGATTCGCCGTTAGCGGCCATCGACTGGAGGTCGCCGTAAGCGATGTCCTCGAAGTGGCTGTCCGCGGCCGCGTCGAACAGCCTTCCCATGTCGAGGAAGGTCTTTTCGCCTCCGCCCGTCTCGCCTCCGCAGGAAGCCAGCGAAGACAGGGCCAGCAACGGCAGCAGGAACATCGGAAGTTTTTTCATCCTTTTTATATTAGGTTTCGTAGGCGCCTTTCCGCAACATTGCAAAGCGGGCGACTTCCTTTGAGCCATTAAAAATTCAAAGGAAAAATTTAAGAAAGCCAAATCGCGTAAAAGTCAAGAACTGCCCAAGTAATCCCCACTTTTTGGCACTGTAAAAAACCAGGGGGGTCCTTAACGGGGGAAACGGACTAAAAAAAGTGTTGCATTTGGGGTAAGCAAACCGCATATTTTGCCCCGTCAAGTTTCCGTTAGGAAGGCTGGCGTCTGTTTGCCCTTTCGGCAAGGAGGGTCCTTATGGACGATAGTTGCATCATATCACTAAGAAACGTCACCAAGGAATTCGACGGGACGGTCGTCGTCGATTCCTTTAGCCTCGACATCAGAAAAGGGGAGTTCGTCACCATATTGGGCCCCAGCGGCTGCGGCAAGACGACGACCCTGAGGATGATCGCGGGCTTCGAAACGCCGACTTCGGGCGAAATACTTCTTAACGGGGAAGACATATCGAAGCTTCCGCCTTACCGCCGCCCGGTCAACACCGTCTTCCAGCGCTACGCCCTTTTCCCGTACCTGAACGTCTACGACAACGTCGCCTTCGGCCTGAAGCTCAAAAAGGTCGAGAAGACCTTCACGGACCGCAAGGGGAACAAGGTGACCAAACTCGTCCACCTTAGCCCCGAGGAAATCGATAGGCGCGTGGCCCATGCCCTCGAGATAGTCGATCTCGACGAAATGGAGGAAAGGGACGTTTCCACCCTTTCGGGCGGCCAGCAGCAGCGCGTCGCCATCGCCCGCGCCATCGTCCTCGAGCCGCAGGTACTGCTTCTCGACGAGCCGCTTAGCGCCCTCGACCGCAAGATGCGCAAGGACATGCAGATAGAACTCAAGGAGATGCATAGGAAACTCGGCATCACCTTCATCTACGTCACCCACGACCAGGAAGAAGCCCTCACCATGTCCGACCGCATCGTCGTCATGAAGGACGGGACGCTTGAACAGGTCGGGACCCCCGAGGACATCTACAACGAACCGGTGAGCGCCTACGTCGCCGACTTCATCGGGGAGAGCAACATCTATAACGGCACGATGGTCGAAAAGAAGAAGGTCCGCTTCCTCGGCGGTGTCTTTAGCTGCGTCGACGATTTCCCCGTTAACGAGAAGGTCGAAGTGGTCGTGAGGCCCGAAGACGTGGTTCTCGGCACCCCCGGCAAGGGCGTCGTCGACGGGGTAATCGAAGGCAAGATATTCCAAGGCATCCATTACTCGTATTCCGTCGCCGTCGGGAAATCCGAGGTGGTCTGCCGCGATACCCACGACAGGAAGGTGGGAAGCAAGGTTTCCATCCACGTGGCCAAGGACAACATCCAGGTCATGCACAAGGACAACATCGAAAACGAATACGAGGATGCCTACATCGATTCCGAAGGGCATCTCGTCATCGGGGAAGACGCCTTCCCCTGCGATCTCGCCTCGTTGGTCAAGGGGAGCAAGCTCGAGGAAGAAGGCGGAAGCGTCTTGCTCTACGACGGGAAGCGCTACGAGCTAAAGGACGCCGAAGTCCGGGCCAACGTCGCCTTCGACGCGGTCAAGATGAGCGACGACCTCGAAACCGGGCACGCCCAAGGCCGGGTCATCTCCGCCGTCTACATCGGCGACCATTACCATTACATCGTAAGGACCGACGACGAGGAAGACTACGAGGCCGATTCGCCCTACGAATGGCTCATAAACGACGTGGTCGCCGTCGACATCGCCCCCGAGGCTTTCCGCCTGAAGCTGAAGAAGCCGCTGGAAGAATATGAAATCCACGAGTAAGGCCCGGCGGTTTTTCGCCCTGAAGAGGCGCGACCTGGCCATTCCCTACGGACTCTTCCTCGCCCTCTTCGTCGTCATCCCCATCCTCCTCATCGTCTTCTACGCCTTCACCGATTCCGAAGGGAACCTCTCCGGCCAGGCCGCCATGAGCTTCCTTACTTCCGGAGCCAAGTGGAGCGTCCTCTTCACTTCCCTCTTCGTCGGGGTGCAGACAACCATCATCTGCCTGATAATCGGCTACCCCCTGGCCTATCTTCTCTCCAACCGGCGTTTCAACAGGAACGCGGTACTCGTGATGCTCTTCGTGATGCCCATGTGGATAAACTTCGTCCTGAGGACGGGGGCTACCCGCGACTTGCTCAGCTGGATGGGCCTCGACGGGGGAGACCATCCCTGGGAGGCCACCCTCATCGGCATGGTCTACAACTACCTGCCATTCACCATCCTTCCCCTCTACACGACGATGCTCAAGCTCGACCGTAGCCAGATCGAGGCCGCCTACGATTTGGGGTGCAATCCCTTCCAGGTATTCGCCAAGAGCATTTTGCCGCAGTCCCTGCCCGGCATCGTCTCCGCCTCGGAAATGGTGTTCATGCCGGTCATGTCGAGCTACGTCATAAGCGATACCCTCTCGGAAGGGAAAATCACCCTTTTCGGGAACTCGATATACTTCAATTTCTCCAACTCCCTCTGGAACGAGGGTTCCTTCATGGCCTTCGTCATGCTGATCCTCGTCGCCATCGGGATGCTCGTCAGCAACCGCATAACCGGCGGAAGGAAAGAAGAAAGGGGGAGCAACGGACTATGGTGAGCCGCGGGGAAATGTGGAAGAAGATAGCGGCCCAGAGCTTCATCTGGCTCGTCCTGCTTCTTATGTACCTTCCGATCCTGACCTTGATCGCCTTTTCCTTCACCAGCGCGACGAACCTCGGGACCTGGACCGGCTTCTCGCTCGAGCTCTACGGCGGCCTCTTCCACGACGAGGAAATAATGGCCGCCTTGGGCAATACGGTGATAATCGCCCTCGTATCCGCGGTCGTTTCCGTGGTACTGGGCACCATGGGGGCCATCGGCGTCTTCTACATGAAGAGGCGTTCGAAGAAAGCCATGGAATTCGTCACCCAGATCCCGGTCGTCAACCCGGAAATCGTCATCGCCATGTCGCTCGTCGTCATGTTCGTCTTCCTGGGCAACTACGTCTTCAGGGAATCCCTGTTCTCGTTCTGGACGCTGCTTGTCGGGCACGTCGTCCTCTCGCTGCCCTTCGTCTACCTTTCGGTCAAACCGAAGCTCCAGCAGATGGATCCTTCCCTTTACGAAGCCGCCCTGGACCTGGGATGCACGCCCCGGCAGGCCCTCCGCAAGGTCATCATCCCCGAAATCGCCCCGGGCGTCGCCAGCGGCTTCCTTTTGGCCATAACCCTTTCGCTCGACGACTTCATCGTGACCGCCTTCACCCGCGGGGCCGGACTGCTCAGCGGCGCCAACCAGATCGAAACCCTTTCGACCTTGGTCCAGGCCAAGATCAAGAAGGGGCCGATCCCGCCCGAGATGCGGGCCCTTACCACCATCATCTTCCTTTTCGTCCTGATAATCGTCATAAGCGTCACGCTTTACCGCTCGCATAAGGCCAAGGAGGCCGTAAGGAGGCAGGGTCTATGAAAAAACCGTATCTTCTTCTTTGCGTCATGGGCCTATTGGCCCTTTCTTCCTGCGGGAACGCCGGCCCCAAGGGTGAGACGATGCAGCTAAGGGTCTACAACTGGGAAGACTACATCTCCGAGGACCCCGACGTCATCAGCGCCTTCGAGGAGTACGTCTACGAGACCGACGGGGTCGAAATCGACGTCATCTACGACACCTTCGACACCAACGAGACCATGCTCAGCCAACTCGAGACCGGAGCCACCACCTACGATCTTCTTTGCCCCAGCGACTACATGATCCAGAGGCTGGCCGCGAGGGGAATGCTCGAACCCTTCGCCACCGGGGAGGAGAGGGAGGAACTCTATGTCCACGGGACCGAAGGCTGGGAAGATTCCTACGGCCTATACACCTCGCCTTACCTTAAGGAGCAGTTCGAGAACATCGAGGTGCAGGTCGGCGGCCGCCCCTGCCCCCTCAGCGAATACGCCAGGGGCTACATGTGGGGGACCCTCGGCCTCATCTACCATCCCGACTGGTTCTACGACGGGACCGGGGACTACGAGGAGAAGATCGCCGAGGTCAAGGCCGACATGTACGACTGGAACTCCCTTTGGGAGGAGAAATACAAGGGCTCCTTCCAGATAAAGGATTCCATGCGCGACACCTACGCGGTCGGGATCATGCACGGCTACGACGCGGACTTTGAAAGCCTCTTAGATTCCTACGAAGACGGGACTTTGGACGGGGAGGAATACAACCGCCGCCTGAACATGCTTTTCAACAACATCGTCTATCCCTGCGGCGACGACCCGGATGCCACGGACGAGGAAAAACGGGCCGCCCTCGAGGAAATAGAAAGCCACATGGGCGACGTGCTCATGGAACTGCGCAACAACTCCTACGGCCTCGAAGTCGATAGCGGCAAGCAGGACATCGTGGTCGGCCGTACCGGCATCGGCATCGCCTGGAGCGGCGACGCGGTATGGTCCATGGACCTCGGGGAAGGCGAGGAGGGGATCACCCTTTACTATTCCGTCCCGAAGACCGGGGCCAACATCTGGTTCGACGGCTGGTGCATGCCGAGTTCCGATTCCCTGAACAAGGAGTACGCGCAGAAATTCGTGGACTTCCTTTCAAGGCCCGACATCGCCCCCCTGAACATGGACTACATAGGCTACACCTCCTTCTCCGGCGGAGACGACATACTTTCCCTCATCAGGGAATGGTACGACCCCCGCACCTACGAGATGTACCAGTATCTGGAAATAGACGACGACAATCTCCGTCCCCAGTACTGGGAGGAGGAAGGACTCGTCTACGACGACGAGACCGGCCTTCCGCTTCTGCAGGACGGCAGCGGCGACGAAGAAGGCTACATACACGAGACCATGGAAGTGGAAACTGACACCGGGGTCCACGAGATACCGGTGAGGATCTACGTCGGCACCGAAGACAAGACGGGGAGCGATTATTCGACCGCCGTGGTCGGCGGGGTGATGATGACCTGGGACGAGTACAACGAGGAGTACGAACTCGGCTGGCTTACCCGCGACCTCCGCTGGTTTTTCTCGGGCACCCTCGACGCGCTCGACGACGGGGAAGCCGTCCTTTATACCGACGAGATCGAAATATTGACCGGTAACGACGGCGAGGAGTTCGAGGTCGGGCGGCAGTTCTACGCCCAGTACCCGTCCGCGGACATGCTTTCGCGCCTCGCGGTGATGGAAGACTACGGCGAGAACAACTCCTACGTCCTGAGGCTTTGGGAAGAAGTCAAGGCCGGGACCATGGAAACCTGGGTCATCGTGCTTTTCTCCGTCGAAGCCGCGCTGGCCCTCGGCGCGCTTGCCTACTACCTGATAAGCAAGCACCGCAAGAAGGCCATGAGGCTGAAAAGGAAGCAAAACAGGGCCAGGGCATAGCCTTTCCCTTTGTGCAAATCCCCAAAGGGCGGTATAATCCCGCCTGACGCATCCATAGCCAAGTGGTAAGGCAAGTGACTGCAACTCACTCACCGTCGGTTCAAATCCGGCTGGATGCTCCAGGGAAAAGCCAACCCGCCGCCCGGCGGGTTTTTCTTGCGTTTTCATTGTCCGCCCGGGTTCTGCGGCGTTTACGGGACTAAGAACCGGGCCGGCGGAGGCGCCTTAGCCGCCTTGCCGCCGGGAGAGCCCTCCGCAGGTCTTCCTTTGTCCTAGGCCAAATGCCCCGGCGACTCCCCCCTTGCAAGGCAAACGGTAATCCCGGCCGGAGGAACTATTTGGTTTTTCTCATTGATAAACCGCCGCGGTAAGTCTATATTTAACGCGCTGTCCTACGATAGCAACACGCGCCGGTAGAGCAACTGGATAGATCGTCAGACTACGAATCTGAAGGTTACGGGTTCGATTCCTGTCCGGCGCGCCATTCGGGATGTAGCGCAGCTTGGTTAACGCGTCTGCTTTGGGAGCAGAAGATCGCGGGTTCGAATCCCGCCATTCCGACCAGCTGCGATCAGTAAGCCTCGTTAGAGGCTTTTTCCCTTTTCTACGCTATACTATGGCCCTAGGAAGGAAACCCGTATAAATGGATAAATGGAATCTCGGCCTCCTCTACAAAGACGAGGAAGCCTTCGAAAATGACCTGGAAAAGGCCAAAGGCCTTCTTCCGGAATTCGCCGCCCTGAAGGGCAAACTGAATACCGAAGCCGGCTTCGGCAAATACCTCGACCTGAACCGCGAGGTGGAACTGCTCGTCAACCGCCTCTACATGTTCGCCGGGCACCGCTCCGACTTAAACAAGAAGGACGTCAAGAACGCCGAGGCGGAAGCCAAGGTCGTCAATTTCCTCAACGACCTCAATTCGGCTTCGAGCTTTGCCGAGCCGGAAATACTATCCGGCGGCAAACAGTTCGTCGACGGCTTCTTCAAAAGCCACCCGGACTACGGCGAGTTCGACTTCGCCTTCGAAAAGCTTTTCCGCGGCCAGAAGCACGTCCTCGACGCCCGTTCGGAAGGGCTTCTTAGCTACTACGCCCCGCTTAACGACGCCTCCGGGAACCTCTATAGCACCCTTTCGATCGCCGACGCCGTCCCCAACAAGGTCACCCTTTCCACCGGGGAAGAGGTGACCGTCACGCAGTCGAGCTGGGTACCGCTTCTTAGCAAGGCCGCCGACCCTAGTGACCGCAAGGCCATATTCGAGGCGCTCTACAAGAACTACGACGCCTCCAAGAACACCTACGGGGAAATATACGCGACCGGCCTTAAGGCCCAACTCGCCAACATGAAGGCGAGGGGCTACCAATCGATCCTCGAGAGCCATCTTTTCAACAACGACATCCCGGCTAAGGTCTATACCACCCTCATCGAAGCCGCCCACGAGGGCAGCGGCCAGCTCAAGCGCTACTACGAGATGAGACGCAAGTACCTGGGGCTCGAGAAGCACCGCAGCTACGACCGCTTCCTGGAACTTGCCAAAAGCGACCGGAAATACACCTACGAGGAAGCCAAGGAAATGTTCTTCAACTCCCTCGGGCACTTCCCGGAGGATTTCCGCAACAAGGCCCGGGAAGTCCTTAAGGAAGGCTACGTCGACGTCTATCCCGGGGAAGGCAAGAAGTCGGGCGCCTATTCTTCCGGCGGCGGGAACATCCATCCGTTCATCCTTTTGAACTTCAGCGGCACCCTGGACGACTGCTTCACCGTCGCCCACGAATCGGGCCATTCCATCCATACCCTCTATTCGATGGAAGCCCAGCCCCTCATGAAGTCCAACTACACCATCTTCGTCGCCGAAATCGCCTCGACCTTCAACGAGCATAACCTCCTCGACTACCTCCTTGCCGGCGGAAAGCTGACCCGCGAGGAACAGATAATGCTCCTCCAAAAGGAAATAGACGAGATCTGCGGGACGTTCTTCCGCCAGACCCTCTTCGGGGAATACGAACTCATCATGGCCAAGAAGGCCGAAGCCGGCGAACCCCTCAACTACGCCGTCATGAGCGACGTGATGGTCGATCTCTACCGGAACTACTACGGGATCGACATCCGGGAAGAAGTCTACAAGCCCTTGGTCTGGGCCTATATACCCCACCTCTTCTATACCCCCTTCTACGTCTACCAGTACGCGACCTCCTTTACCGCGTCGATGCTGCTATATAGCCGCGTGAAAAGCGAAGAACCCGGGGCCTTCGACAGGTACCTCGGGCTCCTCAGGGCCGGCGGGAGCGACTACCCCGTAAACGAGGTCAAGGCCGCCGGCGTCGACTTGACCGACGTCGGTTCCTACCGGGCCGTCACCTCGCGGATGAAGGAACTGCTCGACAAGCTCGAAACCCTCCTTTTCCCCGAGGGGAAGTAGGCAAAAATCTAGTTGAGTAGGCTAGGGGCTTGGTCTATAATGGCCAAGCCCTTAGGGAACTGGGGCTTTAGCTCAGTTGGGAGAGCGCGTGCTTTGCAAGCATGAGGTCAGGGGTTCGAACCCCCTAAGTTCCACCATTAATGGCTGTGTAGCCCAGTTGGTTAGAGCAATCGGTTCATACCCGATGTGTCGAGGGTTCGAGTCCCCCCACAGCCACCATAATCGCACAACATGTCCGATACGCTCTTAAGGAAACTTGGGGGTGTTCGGACTTTTTTGTTTTCGCCCGTAATTAGGCTTTTTTCAATTTTGCGCCGTGTCAATCCGAGTTTTTGAGAAGCCTTTTTTGATGTTTTTTATAGTCTGTTTTCATGGTGTTATGCAGTTTGACACGATGTGCTTTAAGCATAAAAGCGTCTTGTTGCTCTTTTTTCGATTATTTTTTCTGTTCGAACGCGCACGCTAAGAAGACAATCCATATTGAAAGCAAAGTAATGCCGATTAGATCTTTTTTGTTCCTAAGTGGAAGCTTTGGCTATAAAACGATCGATAAAAACCGCTCAACCTAAACATTCCGACCGGTATCGGTCGTCGGAATTGGATTTGCGCTTTTCTCATGGCACAAAAGATCCTTTGCCTTAATCCATGACTAAAAATCTTTAATTCCTTAAAGTGTCTGCATTTTTCTCCATGGCTTTTCGTAAAGACATAAAAAGCCTGATGTTGGATCGCCGTTTCGATCGTTGAATATATTCATCGAGAAAAATGCAATTTATGTTAATTATTCAACAGGAAAAACGTTATTATTCTCTGCTATTCGTTGGAAAAAGTGCCTTCAGTATTGCTTGATTTTAAGAGACAAACTAAAATCGCATTGAAATAAAAGGAATATGCTAGAGAGGGAAATAGAAAAAAGGCTCAATGAATGGAAAGCCAATCCTGATAAAAAATGCCTAATCATTAGCGGTGCCAGGCAGGTTGGAAAAACTTTTATTGTCGAAAAGTTCGCGAAAGAGAATTACGAATGTTTTATCGAAATAAACTTTGTGGAAAAACCTACGGCACAAAGGATATTCGACGGGGATTTGGATATGACAACCATTCTTTCCAATATTTCCCTGTACTTGCCAGAACAGCCCCGGCCGATTCCCAATAAAACATTGATTTTTCTTGATGAAATACAAGCATGTCCGAATGCGCGAACTGCTTTAAAGTTTTTTGCAATAGATAAAAGATTCGATGTCATTGGATCCGGTTCTCTTTTGGGATTGAATTACGAAGAAGTGTCATCCTATCCGACGGGGTACGTCGATTTTCTAGAAATGTACCCTCTTTCATTCAAAGAGTTTCTTCATGCCAACGGCGTTGATGACAACGTATTTGCAACTTTAAAAAGATGTTTTGACAATAAAGGGCCCGTAAATGATGCAACAAACTCAAAATTACTAGACTATTTTAGACAGTACATCGTTGTTGGCGGTATGCCGAATGTTGTCAATGCATTTATCAAAAACCATGATTTCAATGAAGTTTTGAAGTTGCAAAGATATATTCTAATAGACTACAAGAATGACATTGCAAAATACGCGACTTCCAGCGAAAAAGTCAAGGCAAAAGCCTGTTTCGAAAGCATCCCAGGCCAGCTTGCGAAAGAAAACAAAAAATTCATTTACAAATCTTTTGATAAGAATGGCAGAAGTCAGAAGTATTCAGGTAGTATTAATTGGCTTATCGATGCCGGCATCGTAAACATTTGCAATAACGTGAGAGCTTTGGATCTACCTTTGATTGCATATAAAGAAGAAAACAATTTCAAGCTTTATATGGCGGATACCGGTCTTCTCGTCTCTATGCTAGATGACGGGACGAATGTTCAGATTATGGAAGGAAATCTTGGTATTTATAAAGGCGCGGTATTCGAGAATATCATTGCCCAAATACTACATACTAACGGGCATAGGCTTTACTTCTATAACAGAAACAACTCATTGGAAATAGATTTTTTATTGTCGGAAAAAGGAAAATTGATTCCGATAGAAGTGAAGGCGAATAACAACAAGGCAAAATCCCTGACCACAATATTGAAAGAGAATCCTGACATTCAAGGCATTAAACTGATTGCCGGCAATGTTGGAACGATTCGCAATATGCTGACATTGCCTTTATATATGGCTATGTTTTTGTAATTAGTACACTAAGCATTTTCAATTGTCTATTCCGTGGAATATCGGGCAAGATGCGTAAAATGAAGAGGGCTGGGAAAGCCATGAGGCTTATAACTATTTGCAATAACGACTCGGGAGCTCTTTTGGTGTTGAACCAAAGAAACCTGATAAAGGTTTTTGGTTCAATTAAGAATCGATAGCGTATTTTATCCTTTTGCTCTATTAAAGGCCGTCAAAGCTGTCATCGGCGTTTTTTAGCCGCAAAACACCAAAAAACACACCTCGGGATAGCGATTTTATAATTCGGACGGCGAAGAGACTATCAAGGAGTTCTCCACTAAATATTCATTGCCTTGCATAGGCCGCCCTTAAAGATTCCATTTTTACTTCGAGGAATTATGCGACAACTTTTCTAAATCCCAGCCAAGAAAGATTAATGGTCTTCTTTCTTCCACGTATTTTTATCCTTTTCCCCTTTATCCCGGCCGAAAGGAATTCAGCTTCCTTGGGAAGCGACCTTTTAAATTTTGCCAGCGAATAAACCAGCGAATCTACCTTTTCCGCTAGGCGATTGGCGAGAACTCGGCGGCAGTTGTTTGCTACCGGCATGGCCCGCAATCGCCGATGACACCACTTTTTATTGTCGTGCCAGCAGCCTAACAGTCTGCTTTCGAGACTAAATAGTATGCTCTTCAAAACACTTAGGGATGTGAATCCTATCAAAAGTAATAGGGAGACAAAAGCCAGGGGCGTCCGAGCAATCGGAACTTTTTACGTCCCAAGGGAATTGCCGATCCAATCGTCTTCAAAGCCGCGAAACCGACGGTCGCGTGACCGGGGGCCGCCGCCGGCCCAATATAAGGAGGGGAGGAAAACAATGGACATAGGCGGAAAGATAACGAAGATCAGGGAAGAACATTCGCTGACCCAGGACGGCCTGGCCGAAAGGCTTCATGTGACCAGGCAGGCCGTCTCCAAATGGGAAAGGGGCGTCAGCTATCCGTCTTTGGACGTGCTCCGGCTTATCTCGGCGGAGTTCGGAATGAGCCTGGACCGCCTGCTGGGAACAAAAGGGGAAGAGGATAGCGGGGAGTACAAACCCCTGGGCTACCGCCATTACGGGTTCGCCGTCCTGTATTCGCTGATGCTCCTTCTTTTCGTTCTGGTTACGGTCTTTCTCGACCTTTCGCTTGCGGGGACTAACGCCGGTTTATGGGAAAGCGTCGTGGCTAATCTCTTCCTGGGCAGCGTCCTCCTTTCGGCCGCCTACCTGCTTCTTCGCTCGGTCCTCCCGGCCGGACGGGTGCTTCTCGAATACCGCGCTTCCGGAATCCGGATAAGGACAAGGAAGGGAAGGGCCGAAATCCCCTTTGCGGAAATCTCCTCCATCGAAGTCAGAACCCACGGCAGCTGGTCTTCCGGCCGCCTGGTCGTGCGGACCGCCGGGAAGGACTATTCCGTCTATCCCCTGAAGGACGTAAACCGGGTCAAAACGGTCTTAGACGAGGTAAAAGCACTAAGCGCCTAATGGGCGCCTTTTCTTTAAAAATCCCGGATCAATATCGTCCGAGCAATTCGTCCAGATCGCGGTAGTAGGAATAATAAAGCCAGGCGTGCTTCGTCTTGCGGCTTAGGCAGGGGAAGGGGTAATCCCCGTTTGCGAGCTTCCTATAGTCATAGGAGCCGTTGACCCTCCAGGAGTCCAATAGGAAAAGCCTTATGCAATCCCGCGGGCAGTTCATCACGCAGCGCATGCACATCGTGCATTTTCTGCTGAAGACGACCTTGCCTTCCTCGAGGCGGATGTTCCCGACCGGGCAGTTAGAAGCGCAGAGGCCGCACCGGGAACAGCCGTTTTCGTCTACTTTCATCCTTTTGCCCTGGAAACGGGCGTAGGGCCACTCGATCCGGAAAAGGAAAGAGACGATCCGCCTAAGCGTATTCCTCGGGACGGCGAACTCCTCCATCCTTGCTATTTCCGCGGCCTGGTAGGCCGAAAGGAGCCCGGCGTACCTGACCATCGTGGAGGCCATTGCCTCTTCCACCCGGAAGATGATGTCGTAGGGCATGACGTAACGCCTAGCCGAGATCAGGACCGCGCCTTTTCTTTTTAGTAGCGCGGCGAGATAGGAAAAAGGGACGTCGTTTTGCCTTAGGCCCTCGCCCGAGGTCGAAAACGCGAAGACCTTCTTGCCCCTTACGTTCTTCAGGCCCTTCACCCACCGGTAGAAGACCTCCGGGGCATTGAAGGCATGGACCGGGAACCCGAGACCAAGACAATCGGCCTTCCCGACATCGTCTTCCGTTACTTCGGTCATTTCCCGCAGGACCACTTCGAAAGAAGACGAGAGCCGTTGGCCGAGCAATGAGGCGACATAGGCCGTATTGCCGGTGCCGGAGAAGTAGGCGATGAGGAGTTTTCCCATGCGGGAATTATTCCATTCCCGCGGCAAACCGGATAGGCCTTCGCGCGTCCGAGCCGCCGTTGAGACTTATAATCAGGGCATAAGGAAGGAGAACCATGTCAAGTTTCAACGATTTGAGGATAGTGGACAATTTCTACCAGACGAGCGCCTTCTATCCGATGCCCACGGTTTTGATATCGACCCTCGGCGACGACGGGAAAACGAGCCTCGGGGCCTATTCCCTCGTCTTTCCCTACTACATCGCCGGAAAGGACTACTACGCGATGCTCCTGGAGTGCCGCAATTCCAGCAACACCGCCCAGAACCTGTTGAAAAGGGGGAAGTGCGCCCTGAACTTCCTCGAAGACTCCTACCGGGACTTCAAGGCCACCGTCAAACTCGGCTTCCCGGGCCAGACCGGGGAAGAGAAGATGAAGGACTGCCCCTTCGTCCTCGAAAAAGGCCTCGCGGAAGGCGAGGATAGGCCGCTCGTCATCCGAAGCGCCTACCAGGTCATGGAATGCAGCTGGGACGACACGCTGGAAGAGGCCTACGAGGATAGGGAAAGGGCAGGGCAACTAGACGGAATCGAGCCTCCTTACCGCAACTTCAACGGCATCACCTCGAAGTTCGGCTGCCACTTCGTCCTGAAGATCGACAAGATCCTCATGAAGAAGAAGTACTACGACGCCATCGTAAACGGCGTGAAGGCCAAGGACTTCCCGAAGGTACCGATCGACTTCGGCTACCGGGATTCGACCTATTTCTGGTACACCAAGTTCAAAAGGGCCCTCAAGTGCCCCATTCCGGACATCAACAGCAATTCCGTCGGTTCCGTGAGGTTCGCGGCCGACCGCATCGACCCGACCGTCCACTTCACCGACGGGGCGTGCGCGATGCTCGTGAAGGTGCCGCGCGTCTTCCTAAAAGTCGTCCTTAACGGCTGTGTGAAGTACGCCCATGAACACGGCCTGACCGAAATAGACGAGAAGGCCATGAAGGAGATAAACGACAAGCGCAAGGCCGAAAAGGGGAAACGCTGATATTTTGGAAAAAGGGATCCGGAAGCCCGGGTCCCTTTTGCTATTCCTGTTTTTCGAGGGCCTTTCTGCGGGCCTTTCTCCTTTTCCCTATCGCCCCGAGATGGAGGTTCCGGTTGCTAAGAAGGGCGTTCAGGGCCCCGAATAGGAGTATGGAAATGGCCAATATTCCGTACATCCAGGCCACCGAAAGGGAAGAGCCGAACACGGTCAGGTCCAAGGAAAAGGAACCGGATATCGAGGAAAGCAGTTCCTCGGCGATGGGCGCGTATTCGGCATTGCCCATCATGAAGTCGTAGAGGGCGACGATCTGGTCGTTCATGAAGTAGTTGCGGAGCAGACCCGCCGAATAGGTCCCGGGGAAGAAGGCCGTGAGGTTCTGCGCCACGCCGGGCAGCATCGATATCGGCATGTAGCCGCCGATGAGGAAGCCGACGGCGGCCGAGACGATGGCGATGACGGAATTGAATATCGAGAAGTTGTTGATGAAAGAGCAAAGGAAGATGGTGACGGTCGCCGCCGAAAGGACGGAGAGGATCAGCACCAGGTAGATGTAGCCGAAATTGGCGAAGGTGAGGCGGAAATTGCCGACCACCCCGAGGTAGATGAGGCAGATGAAGAGGACCGCGGTCACGATTATGAGGCTCACGAGGATGTTGAATATGAAGTAGCTAAGGGTCACCAGTCCCTGACTTACCGGAGAGGCGATGAATTCCCGGTTAACGCCCTTTTCGCGGTCGGAAATGATTATGTGGCAGGCATTGAGCGATACCGAGATGCAGCTGACGGCCAATATGCCCGAAAGCATCCAGGAGTCGATGAGGTTGTAGGCCGCGTTTATGAGGGGCTCTGGATCGCTAAGGCCGTAGCCCTCGATGAGGGAAGTGACCGCGCTTACCTCCAGTTCGCGCAGGAAGAGGAGGTAGATGGCCAAAGTGATGAACGGCACCAGCAGCGAAAAGAAGAATGTGATCTTGTTTTTGAAGAACATTTTCAGGTGGCGGCTCGTGAGGGCCCAGAGCAATTTGAAACTATACGTTTTCATCGCCGTTCTCCTTACTTTCCTTGATGTTTATGCCGGTAACGTCGAGGAAGACGTCGTCCATCGTCCCCTTCTTGATCTCGAAATCCTTGATCAAATCGCCGTGGCTGTTTACGAACCTCAGGGCCTCTTCCGGGTCCTTTACGAAGAAGCGGTAGCCCCCCGCGTCGGGGACGTAGGATGACTTCCCCTTCAAAAGGGCGTCGAGTTCCTTCCTGCGCGGGGAATAGACCATCACGTAGTCGCTTGCGTAACGGTTCTTCAGCTCGACGGGGGAACCCTGCGCGATGATGCGGCCGTGGTCCATTATCACGACGTCGGTGGCCTGCTCGGCCTCCTCGAGGTAATGGGTCGTGAGGAAGACGGTCATGCCGGTTTTCTCCCTAATCGAATCGATGAGCCGCCAGACGTCCTGGCGGGTCTTGGGATCAAGCCCCGTCGTGGGCTCGTCGAGGATGAGGAGGGTCGGCTCGTGGATCATGCTTCTGGCGATGTCGAGCCGCCGCCTTTGCCCGCCGGAGAGGTTCTTGACGGGCCGGTTGAGCAGGGGTTCGAGCCCCAGCATCATGACTATTTTCGCTATCCTTTCCTTCTTTTCCTTCCCGGAAATGCCGTAGAACTCCGCCCGGGTAGAGAGGTTTTCGTAGGCCGTTAGTTCGTCGTCGAGCGTCGAGGTCTGGAAGACGATGCCGATTTCGCGCTTTATCGCGTTCTTCTCGTGGTCGAGGTCCTTGCCGTCAATGATTATCTTCCCGTAGTCCTTGTCCAAGATGGAGGAAATGATGTTGATGGTGGTGCTTTTGCCGGCTCCGTTCAGGCCGAGGAAGGCGAAAAGGCTTCCCCTTTTGACCCGGAAGGAAACGTCGTCGACGGCCTTCAGGCGGCCGTAGGTCTTGTAAAGGTGGGAAATGTCGATTATGTAGTCGCGGGCGGCTTTCTGCCTCGCCTTCGCCGACCGTTCGCCTTCATTGCTGACGATTTCGGCGTAGGGGAGGTAGACCCGCCTTATCCTTTCGTCGTCGAGCTTACGCAAAACGGCCGCGGTATCGGTGGAATGCAGGGGGGAGAGGAGTCCCTTGCGCGGAGAACCGTTTCGGGAAAAGTGCTTGAGGATGGTCTTTTCGGCCGGGACGCCCCGGGTTATGAGCCCTTCCTCGTAGACGTAGGAGCGGCCGCCGAACAGCGATCCGTACAGGAGGACCTCGCTATAGGGGGCGGACTCCGGCCTTATTTCCGGTTTGTCTTTGTCCTTCAGCAGCGCCGGGACGACCATGACGGCCCCGGTATCGAACTTGCGGCCCTTCTTGGCCGCGGCGAAGGGGAGGCCTGCGGTATCGATGTCGAAAAGCCGGCCGATGTCCCCGAGGGCGACGACGTCGCTATCGAGTATGAGATATGGATCCTTTATATCCTTGTTGTCCAAGAGGAGGAGCCTTAGCAGCGGATAGGGCGAGCGCCCGGTCCATTCGCGCCTCGGGGTCCCGAAGGCGGAAACGTACTCCTTCTGGAGATCGATGACCGAAAAAGTCGTGTCGGGTTTGGTTTCCTTCAATATCCTTTCGATCTTCTTGGCCTTTTTCGACGAAAAGGGGCGGTAGCCCAACGACATGTCGATGGCCGACATGGTCAAGACGAAGAAATCCACGGGCTTGCCCGAATTGATCGCTATAGATAGGGCGCTCAATAGTATTTCGTCGTTCCGGTTGTTCGCCGCGGAGTAGTAGACGGTATAACGATCCATGGCTGTATTTTAAAAAATGGCCACAACGTTTCATAGAAATATCGCAAATTGGAAATAATAATAGTAAAATCTCGCACGCGGTCCATTAGCTCAGCCGGTTAGAGCGAGCGCCTTATAAGCGCTAGGTCCGGTGTTCAAACCACCGATGGACCACCACGGAGGCGTACCCAAGCGGCTTAAGGGTTCGGTCTTGAAAACCGATAGCGGGTTCACGCCCGGCCAGAGTTCGAATCTCTGCGCCTCCGCCGCAAAGGAAGAAAAGCCCGGTTTACCGGGCTTTTTTGCTCTCCCGGCAGGGTTATCCGGATTAGTTTCTCAGGGCGGAGGGAAAAAGTCCGCATCCGCGGCCGGCTGGACTTTCGCGGGTGAAGGCTACTGGGGCGACAACTATTCCTACGATACCGGGACCACGACCTATACCCTTTCTTCCACCGTCGGTTCTCTCGGGACCACGGTCGTGGAAGAAGCAGGTGCCTGCCCTCCCGGCATCGCCGAATAAGCCGTTTCCGGCAATAGGGCCCTCCGGGGCCCTTTTTCATATGAACAGGAAGGTGAGATAGAGGCCGAAAAGCCCCATGAAGAACGTCGGTATGCCGACGATGGCCCCGTACTTAAGGAAGTCGCCGAAGGAATACTTAACCCCGGAATTCCGCAGCAATCCCATGAACATCACGCCGGCCAAGGCCCCGAGGGGTGAGAAGAAGGCGGCGACGTTGCTCGCGAGAATGTCCGCATAGAGGGCTTCTAGCGGCAGGGAAGCAACCTTCGAGAGCACGTCCCCCATGAGTATCGACATCGGGATGTTGTTGAAGACGTTCGCGAATACGTAGCCGGCTACCCCGTAGCTCAGGATGGGGCTTCCGAGGCCGGAGAGGAAATCCGCGAGCCATCCGGTGAAGCCGTGAAGGTCGAGACTGAGGACGATACCCGCCATGGATAAGAGGAACGGGGCCAGGCCGTAGGGAAGGCGCTTCAGGCAGCTGAGGTAGAGGGGGCGGGCCTTCTTGGCGGTCATGGAATAGATGCTAAGGAATATAAGCATCAGCACGGCCGCGCCCAGGGCGATTTCCCACATCGGCAGGTCGATGTAGGAGGATACCGAGAGCAGTATTATCGAGGCGCCGAGCAATACCGCCGAGGCGATGAACATCGGTTCGTCCTTGATCGGATCTATTTCCCCTTCGCCCGATAGTGGCAGCGCCAGTTTCCGGCGGAAGACCAATACGAGCAGCCCCAGGGCGGTCAGCCCGCAGAACAAAGTCGGCAGGGCCATATGGGCCATGTAGTCGAAGAAGTCGACGCCGAAATAGCCGGCCAGGTAGATGTTGGTGGGGTTACCGACGATCAGGAAAGTCGACCACGTGTTCGCGGCGACGAATTCGCCTATGAGGTAGGGCAGCGGATTGACCTTCGAACGTTTGCAGAAGAAGACGATGAAGGGGGTGAAGGTGATGACGATTATGTCGTTGCTCGTGAAGACGGTGAGAACGGAGATAAGGCCGTAGAGTATGAGGAACAATGCCATCTGGCTGTGCTTGGCTTTGAGGGCCAAGACGCTGGCGAGGTACTTGAAGAAGCCCGTTTCGTCCAAAGCGGTCGATAGTAGGGCCATGGAGAAGAAGATGACCAGTATCTGGAGCGGATTGACCGAGGTATCGTTCAGGAGGTTACCGATGTAGTCGTCAACCGGTAATAGGCCGATGGATAGTAGGAGTATCAACCCTATCAGGGGAGCGATGTAGAAGGTCGAGAAACTATGGCCTTTTATGTTTATGTTCGGGCATAGGAGGCTAGATAGGGCCAATCCGACGACGGACAAGGCGGCGATGACGATTACGGGAATCATACTTGGAAGGACTATACGCCTTCCAAGGCGTAAGTAATACACGAAACGGTTAATGGCCAACGGGGATCAGGAATCCGATATCTGTCGTGTATGCCCGAAGCGTGCCTTTTAAGCAAGCGCACATAGGTTTAGAAAGCCTTGGAACACGTTGAAAATGTTTTTGCAGCCAAAAAACTACTTTAAAAAATATCTCATGGTTTTAAACGCCGCAATTTATCGAATGAATATTGGTATATGGCTTAAAAAGGTTACGCAACAAATAAGTTCGGATGGACATGTTTCAAAACCAACGGAAAACGGATATCCTAATGGTACGCAAATAAAGGAGGAAACAAAAAAGCCAGCCGTTGCGGCTAGCATGCCCGCAAACGCAGGCCTAGGGTTGGCATTGCTGCTTATCTGAACAGGATTGCCAAATCCTCATCTTCAGAAACCGCCTGGATTGCCGATCTCGTTATCTCTTCGTCTGAGATGATTGCCAAATCCTCATGCTTCCAGTCTTTACAGACGTTGCTTTACTTGAACAACTCTACCCTTTAAGAAGATCGGACATTGAATCAAAATACCTTCGCTATGGATAACTATTTCGGATTGGACAAGAAACTCGGCTTCGGCTGCATGCGTCTTCCCTATAAAGGGGAGGACATCGACTACGAACAGGTAAGCGCCATGTTCGACTACTTCCTTAAGGAAGGATTCAGATATTTCGATACCGCCCACGGATACCTGGGCGGACTGAGCGAGGTCGCCGTAAGGAAATGCCTAACGTCCAGATACCCCCGCGATGCCTATATCCTCACGGACAAGCTTTCGGACAACCATTTCTATAGCAACGGCGACATCCGTCCGCTCCTGGAAACCAAGCTAAAGGCCTGCGGCGCCGACTATTTCGACTTCTACCTCATGCATGCCCAAAACGGCGGCAACTACCAGAAATACGTCGACCTCGGTGCCTACGAGATGGCCAAGCAGTTCAAGGCGGAAGGCAAGATTAGGCATATCGGGATTTCCTTCCACGACAGCCCGCAGTTCCTCGAGAAGATCCTCACCGAACATCCGGAAATAGAAGTGGTCCAGATCCAGTTCAACTACCTCGATTTCTACGATAGGGGAGTCCAGTCCAAGAACGTCTACGACGTGGCCAGGAAATTCAACAAGCCGATAATCGTTATGGAACCGGTCAAGGGCGGCAAACTCGCCAATCTCCCGCCGGAAGCAAACGACGTTTTCCTGTCCTTAGGAACCGCTTCCCCCGCCAGCTATGCCATAAGGTTCGCCGCCTCCTTCGAAGGCGTCTTCATGGTCCTTTCCGGCATGTCGAGCCTCGACATGGTCAAGGACAATACCTCCTTCATGAAGGAGTTCAAACCGTTGTCGGCCGCCGAGCTGGAAGCCGTAGGCAAGGTCAGGTCGATCCTGAGCCAGGAAAACCTCATACCCTGTACTTCCTGCCATTACTGCACGGAAGTCTGCCCCAGGCACATTCCGATACCCGATATATTCACCTGCCTCAACAACAGCAGGCAGTTCGGGGGAGAGGGACCCAAAGAGAACTACCTGGAGCTCGTCGAAAACGGCTCTTCCGCGGGGGATTGCCTCCACTGCGGGGCCTGCGAGAAACGCTGCCCCCAGAAAATCGGAATCCGCGGCCTTCTGGAAAAGGCGGCGGAGGAATACGGGAAATAACGTATTGGACGTATTGCCTAGTCCCGATTGCCCAACTAATCTACACGCATATGAAAGTGCTTTTGGTTAACGGCAGCCCCCATCGGGACGGCTGCACCAACAGGGCGCTTGCGGAAATAGCCTCCGCCCTGCGGCAAGAAGGGATCGATTCTCAAACCTTCTGGATCGGCACCGGCCCGGTCAGGGGCTGCATCGCCTGCGGCGCCTGCCGCAAACTCGGCCGCTGCGCCTTCGACGACGACAAGGCCAACGAACTGGCTTCCAGGATGCACGAAGCCGACGGCATCGTCATCGGCTCGCCCGTATACTACGCCGGTCCTAGCGGTGCCCTCTGCGCCTTGCTCGACCGCGTTTTCTTCTCGGGAGGCGACTTCACCGGCAAGCCCGCCGCGGCCGTGACCTCATCGAGAAGGCCGGCAACACCGCTTCCTTCGACCGCCTCAACAAGTATTTCACCATCAACTCGATGCCGGTGGTGAGTTCGCAGTACTGGAACGAGGTGCACGGAAGCAAGAAGGAAGACGTCGAAAAGGACGATGAAGGCCTCCAGACCATGCGGACATTGACCAGGAACATGGCCTATATGCTGAAGGGCCTTTCCAAGGCCGAAAAGCCGAAGCAGGAAGCCATCGTCCACACCAACTTCATCCGTTAGAACTTGTCTATCGCCGCCCCTCCTTTATACTAGGTGGCAATGGAAGAGGGGAAGCGCATCAGTGTTGCCTATTCTAGCAGCGCGATGCTTTTCGACGGCTTGCTCATGGCCGTCGTTTCCTTATTGAAGAACACGCCCGTCCCCGTCGACCTGTATCTTTCAAGCGGCGACTTCACCGCGATATCGCCGCGCTTCGGGGGGCTGACCCCGGAAATGGTTTCCTATATCGGGAAGGCGGCGGGGCTTCTTAGCCCCGATAGCCGCGTCGTCTATAACGACATGAGCCGCTTTGCTTCTCGCATCGCGAGGTGCAAGGGGAGCCGGGGCCGCTTTTCCCCCTTTACCTTCCTGCGCCTTTTCTACGACCTCGTCGGCACATTGCCGGACCGGCTCCTCCATCTCGACGTCGATACGCTCGTGCTCGGGGACGTTTCGGAGATATACGGCTTCGACATGCGGGGGAAGCCCCTTGCCGCCGTCAAGGATCCCGTCATGGTGTCCCGCGGGCATCGGGACTACTTCAACGCCGGGGTGGTGCTCATGGACCTCCCCGCGATAAGGGAAGGCGGCTATTTCGAAGAAGCCCGCTACGTCGCCTCCCACAAGCGGGATTTGACCGTCGACCAAGGCGCCCTCAACAGGGTATTCAAGGGGAAGACGGCCTTCATGCCGCAGCGCTATAACGAGATAAGGAAACTGAGGGACGACACCTTGGTCCGCCACTACTGCGCGGCCTTCCGCGTGTGGCCCTACATGCACATGGCCACGGCCAAGCCGTGGGAAGACTCCGCCTACTTCCACCGCGAAAGGAAGGAATACCGGCTCGATCCGCTGATCGGCGAAGCCAAGCGGCTGATAAACTCGTTCCGGGAAGGCAAGGAGCCGGAGATATCCTAGGCCCTTGCCTTTTCCTTTTTCCGCATAATTACGGCATCGGTTCCATTTGCCAATTTCGGTCCGCGACTCGATAATTTTCCCATGACGAAAGCCGTTATATTCGACGTCGACGGGACCATCTGGGATTCCTCAAGGGAGGTCGCGTCCAGCTTCACTTCGACCATACGCCGGCAGATCCCTTCCTTTCCGGAAATCACGGGAAAAAGGATGAAAAGCCTCATGGGGAAGACCATGGAGGAGATAAAGGAGGCCCTTTTCGGTGAGAATTCCGATGAGTACGACGGCCTCTACGCGTCGTGCCTCGAAGAGGAAAACGCCTACGTTTCGGTGCATCCGGGCCGCTTTTACGTGGGAATCGGGGAAGCCATAAGGGAAATTTCCCGGAAATACCCGGTCTACATCGTCAGCAACTGCCAGAAAGGCTACGTCGAAGCCATGCTTTCGAACGCCCCTTTCGCTAGCCTCGTCCGCGGGCACCTCTGCTACGGAGAGACCGGCCGGAGCAAGGACGAGAGCATTTCGGCGCTGATGGAAAAAGAAGGGATCGACCGGGCCGTCTACGTCGGCGATACCGAGGGGGACATGGCATCGAGCCTTAAGGCCGGGATCGCCTTCGTGCACGCTTGCTACGGATACGGAAAGATAGGGGACTGCCTTTACGCGGCTATCTCCCCTTCCTCTCTTCCGGAGGCGGTGGAAAGGGCCTTCGCCGGCCGCTACGGGGAGGCCAGGATCAGGCTCGGCCGGGTTTATTGCCTTTCTTATTTCCTGGTGCCGGCCGCCGTCCTTTCGCTCGGTCTTTTGGCCGCCGTCGGCTGCTTTGCCGGCTTCATGGCCAGTGATCCGGGGGTATGGGACTGGCCCTATTGGCACGTCGACCCGCCGGCCCCCATATGCCTTATTGCGGCGGTTCTATTGGCGATTTTCCTATCGGTCTTCCTACTCGACCGCGACTATATGGCTTCCTATTCGGCCCTCTTTCACGAAGGCTACGAGACGGAGGCGCTGATAAAAGACAACGCCGTCCCGTCCGGGAAGGACCTGCTCGCCGCGGCCCTACGCGGCCCAGGCGGCAAGTACGATGCGAGTGGCAGGAACATCGGGTCGATGCGCGTTTCCGGAACCGTGGAAATCGAAGGCAAGCAGGAAACGGTGCCCCTGCATTGCTTCCTCATGACCAAAAGGCAGCTACGGGCCCTGGAAACGGGGAAGAAGGTCCATTGCTTCGTCTATTTTTCGAAGCGCCGGAAACAATATGTCGGCGTCGTCTACCGGGACGGGCTGAGGTAGACGCGGGGGGCCGTTTCCCCACGGACTGCGTTACCGGCTATAAAAAGCGCCCGGAAGGTTTAAAATTACCCGGTGGAAAAACCGGGACGCTATTGCTTGGCGGCAGCCGTGGCCTCGTTCATCGGGGCCTTGGTGTTTTCCCTTTCGGCCGTCCTCACTAGACCCCTTTACGAAATAGGCTTCTTCCTTTTGACCTATTCCGGTTTCGCGGGGGCCGGGGCGCTTTCGCTTTTCCTTTTGTCGCGCTATGTCTCAGAGGGACGCCGGCGGATGCTCTCGCTTTGCCTGCTCGACGGGCTCTACGCGCTCGGCTATCTCCTTTTCCTCGTCGTTATCCTGTGGCTATTCCCCGGGAGGGCCTTCTCCGGTCCCGCCGGCAAGGCCGCCCTTTCCTATTTGGCCTTCTCGGGACTGGCCCATTTCTTCGCTCTTCTTTGCGAACTGCTCTTTCCGCTTTTCCCGGCCGCTTCCAAAGTCTCCGGGAAGCCGTTTTTGCTTAGTTGCTACGGCTTGGCCGCCTATTTGTATTCCGCCTGCCTGACGGCCTACGTTTCCTGCTATTTCGAATATGCCGCCAACGGGGCGTTTCTGCGCCTTGATCCCGTCTTTGCCCTGGCCCTGTTCCTGGCGCTTGCCCTATTTTCCCTCGCCTTTTCCTTCTCCGCCCGTCCGGCCTTCTACTACGTCCGCCTCGGGCTTTCCGCCGCCTTGATTCTGGGCTTTGCGGCCGTCTTCGGCCTTCTGGCCTTCGGCGACCAGGAGTTCTACTTTTCCACCCTCGAGGGGCTTTTGTTTTCCTCGACCTCGATGATCGGCGCGGTCACGGTGCTATTGGCGTCCCTTTCTAAGGCCCGCTAGTGCCCGGCCACTTCGCGGTAGAGCCTCACGAAGCCGTCGAGGAAGGCCTTGTCGGCGTAGTCCTTGTCGTAGACGAGGTTGATCTGCCGGCTCATCGAGAGGTTTTCGATCGGTTTCATGCAGAGGTGTTCCTTGTCGCCGTATCCGTAGCAGGCGCTTCTGGGCAATACCGAAACCGCCTCGTTTTTCGCGAGCAGTTCCTTGATGGTCATGATGTTGTCTATCTCGAGCACGATGTCGAAGCTCTCGAGGCTCAGCCCCGCGGAGGAAAGGGCGGAGGAGAAGAGGCTACGGGTCTCGCTTCCCTTACCGCGCAGTATCATCGGGACGCCCTTGAGGTCGTCGGTGGTCAGCGAGGCGTGGCCGGAAAGGGGATGGCCCCGGCCCATCACGGCGACCAGCGAATCGGTGTCGAGCAGCACGGAGGAGTAGCCGCCCTTGAGCAGCGGCCCGTCCACGATGGCGAAGTCGATTTCGTAGTCGCCGAGTTTCTCATAAAGTTTTTTTATGGAGTCCGTTTTTACCTTTATCTTCGTACCGGCGTTGGTGGCGGCATAGCGGGCGAGGGTTTCGGCGATGGCGCTGGCCTCGGCGGTATGGGTGATGCCGACGATGTAGGACCGGCGGCCCATCTTGAGGTCCTTGAGGTCGCTTCCCAGTTCGCCATAAAGGGAGGCGATCCTTTTGGCGTAGCCAAGCGCTATTTCGCCCTCGGGGGTAAGCTCGTTGGTCAGGCCGTGTCTACGGAAAATGGAAATGCCAAGTTCCTTTTCGAGTTCCTTGACATGCTGACTGACCGCCGGCTGTGTGAGGTTAAGTTTCCGGGCCGCCAGGGTGTAGGAGCCCACCTCGGCTACCTTGATAAGGGTTAGTAGTTTAGGATCTAACATCGTCCGTCCTCCATAAGCACCGCTTATATATTCATAAGCAAATATAAGATGTCCTTATTTCTTACGCCCCTATGATAAGGGGGCCTCGGGCAATTGCAAGGAGGGTGTTTATGGGACTATACGAAGTTTACGAAGGGCTGGGATCACCCAGCGTTCTCTTGGCCTTGGCGATCATGTTCGCGGCCGGCTATTTGCTTAGCCGCCTCACCCGCCTCGTCCGGCTCCCCGACGTCACCGGATACATCGTTTCCGGAATACTGATCGGTCCTTTCCTCCTCGATTTGGTGCCCTCCGAGGTCATTTCGGGCCTGGGGTTCCTCAGCGATTTGGCCTTGGGCTTCATCGCCTTCGGCGTCGGCAAGTTCTTCAAGGTATCCACTTTGAAGAAGACGGGGCTAGGTTCCGTCGTGATAACCCTCTTCGAATCGCTGGCCGCCGGTGTTTTCGTGGGCTTCGGCGTCTATGCCCTCTTCCCGGAAGAAGGAACGGGTTTTGCTCTCGTTTTGGGGGCGATCGCCACGGCCACCGCGCCGGCTTCGACCCTATTGACCATAAGGCAGTACGGGGCGAAGGGCCGCTTCGTCGACACCTTGCTTTCGGTCGTGGCCCTGGACGACGTGGTTTGCCTGCTTTGCTTCAGCGCCGCCACCGCCTTCGTTTCCGGCGGAAGCGACGTCGTTTCGATATTACTTCCGATCGCCTACAACCTCCTTTTCGTCGCCGTGGGCTTCGCCGCCGGGCTCCTTCTCTTCCTCTTTTCGAAAAAGAAGAAGGAAGGACTCCTTGTTCCCACGGTCACACTGATCCTCGCCATTACCGGTTCGGCCTCCCTCCTTGGGGTGTCGCCGCTTCTTTCCTGCATGGTGTTCGGGGCGGTCTACATGAACCTTTCCAAAAGCGAGAGGGTCTTCGACGAGGTCGATTCCTTCACCCCGCCCGTCATGCTCCTCTTCTTCGTCTACAGCGGCCTTTCCATGGACCTATCGGCCTTCCTGGACATCGGGCTGGTCGGCATTGCCTATTTCCTTTTGAGGCTGGCCGGTAAATACGCCGGAAGCTTCGCCGGGGCGGCCATATCCGGTTCGGGAAGGGAAGTTCGCCTTTACCTCGGCCTCGCCCTCGCCCCCCAGGCCGGCGTGGCCATCGGCCTGGCCTTCATGGGAGAGAGGATGCTCCCGCCGGAAGTCGGCCGCGTCTTCCTCAACGTCGTGCTCTGCTCCTCGGTCCTCTACGAACTGATGGGACCCGCCCTCGCCAAGGCCGCCCTCTTCGCCTCCGGGGCGATAAAAAGGAAGGCCTCGCCCGTCGAGGCCGTCGCCGTCCCTCCCCGCGAGGTCGTAAGGCTCGGGGAAGGGACTCCCAGTTCCTTGCCAGCGGAGTCGAACTTGGCTTCCGGCGACTGGCGCTATAACCGCGGCAATGCCGCCTACCTCCGCGCCAAAGGCGGCAGCGGCGAAAATCCTCAAGCCCCTTTTTAACCCCGCGTGCGCCCGCTAGAATAGGGCCGTTATGCAAAAGAGTAAGAGCGGCCCCGCCGCCGCGGGCTTCAGGCTCAACTACAAGCGGACCTTCGTTATCGCATTGGCCTTCTTCGGCATATTGCTCCTCTGGCAGGTCTACAACACCTACTGTTCGCCCATGCTTACCGACCTCTTCGCCCAGATGCAGGGGGTGGAACTGGGGGCCGACCCGCGGGAAAACGAGGCCGTCTACCTCTCCGTGCAGTACATAGTCGGGATAGTGATGGCCATCGACAACGTGGCCGCGTTCATATTGCTTCCGATATTCGGGCGCCTGAGCGACCGGACGCACACCAAGATAGGGAAGCGCATGCCCTACATTATGCTCGGCACCTTGGTGAGCGCGGTCGCCTTCCCGTTCATACCGCTGCTTTACTACTTCAACAACGCCACCGGCATGATTTCCATGATGGGCATCGTCGTGATTTTCATGATGATGTACCGCAATCCGGCCGTCGCGCTCATGCCCGACCTTACCCCGAAGCCGCTCCGCGGCCGGGCCAACGGCATCATCAATTCCGTCGGGTTCGTCGGCGGGATCGTCGGTACGGGCCTCGGCATGTTCCTTCCCTATACCGATTTCCGCGATAGCGGCAACATCTGGATCGTCGAAACGCCCTTCCTCATCGCAAGCGTCCTCATGATCGCCACCTGCCTCTTCCTTTTCTTCAAGATAGACGAGAACAAGCTCGAAAAGGAAATGGCCCCCGAGATGGAAAGGGGCGAGAAGTATTCGGAAACCGTCGACGAGGTCAAGGAAGACGCCCCGATGACCAAGGCCAACAGGATCACGTTGGTCCTCGTGCTCGTGGCCGAAGTGCTCTGGTTCATGGGCTTCAACGCCATCGAAACCTTCATCGCCAACTACGGCATCTTCTACCTGAACGTCGAATCGTCCGCCATATCGACGGCGACCATGGTCCTCTCGCTCGCGAGCTTCTTCGCCTTCATGCTCGGCGGCTACATCGCCGAGAAGATCGGCCGCAAGTGGACCATCGCGATAGGCCTCGGGCTCATATTCTTCTCCTTGCTTCCGGCCTGTTTCCTCGGGCCCACCGGGGTGGAAACCCATGACGGCTACTATACCCTCAACATCGCCTTCTATTTCATATTCGCCATCGCCGGGATCGGCTGGGCATTCGTCAATACCTGTTCCTTCCCGATGGTCGTGGAACTCTGTTCCAAGAAACACGTCGGCAAGTTCACCGGCTACTACTACGCCGCCTCGATGTGCGCGCAGTCCTTGACCCCGATCGTCATCGGGGCCGTGCTCAGCTTCACGGAAGCCTGGCAGGCCCTGCCCATCTACTCGACCGCCCTCATGGGCGTGTCCGCGCTGGTCATGCTGTTCGTTAGGTCTTCGCGGAAGGCCACTTCCGTCCCCGAGACGGCGGAGGAAGCCGGATCCGCCGCGAAAGAATCCCCGAAGGCCGAGGCCACGGAGGCGAACTGATGCCGGCTCTGCTTACCCATTACTGTTTCGCGAGGCGGGTTCTGGGGGAAGACGCCCCGAAGGCCGCCCTCGTCGGGGGCCAGGGTCCCGACGTCTTCTTCTTCTACGGCCGCCTTCCCTTCCGGAAGAGAAAGCCGGAAGGAGTGGTGGACGTCTTCGGACGGCGCCTGCACAAGGTCGATCCGGCCGCCGTGTACCCGCATCTGTTCAAACTGGCCGCGGAATCGAACGATAAGGCCATGTTTTCCGACTACCTGGACGGCCTGCTCCTCCATTATTGCCTGGACCGGGCCTGCCATCCCTATATTTTCTACAAGTCCGGGAAGTCCTACGATCCGAAGCTGAGCCGTCTCTACAGCATCTCCCATATGTACTTCGAGACCATCATCGACGTCCTGATTTCGAAAAAGGACGGGGTAGGCATCAGCCCCGACCGGTGCCTGGAACTGGACGATTCCGAGGCCGCGGGTATATCGCTTCTTTGGCAAAGGGCCGAGGAAGAGGCCAAGGTGACCGCGAGCCTCCCCGGGGACTGCTTTTCCGGCGGGCTCAGGGACTACCGGACGCTGGAACGGCTGATCCTTTCGAGAAGCGGGATCAAGAGGGGCTTGCTCAAGTTGTTTTTCGGCCGGGTTTCCGAACCCTACGCCATGTGTTACCCCCGCAGTCTCTCGGGCCTAGGGAACATCGATTTCCTAAACGAGGCCCGGGAAGCCTGGCTCGACCCGGTCACCGGCGTCGAACACCGCGAATCCTTCGAGGAACTGATGGAAAAGGCCAAGGCCGATTTCTTTGCCCTCAGGGCCATAAAGGACGAGGCCTTGGAAGGGGAGGACCTCGCGGACGTTACCGCGAAGATGGCCCGCCTGACCGGCGGGATAAACCACGACGGTTCGCCTCTTGATGCCGTGAAGACCCACTTCGGGCTGGTTTGGGACGTGGAATGAAAAAGACCTCGGCGTTCGCTTTGTCCTTGTCCGGGTTGGCCCTCTTTTACGGGCTGGCCTATTCGGCCCTCTTCCTTGCCTCGCCGCTTTTCCCGGATCCGGGGCTGCGCGACAAGGAATTCGACCAGGGCACGATCGTGGACCTCTGCTGTTATAGCGACGGCGGCTGGTCTAAGGAAACGGTGGACGGGAAGACCGTCTTCACCTCCCCGGAGATCGAGGAAAAGGTCGCCAAGCTCGCCTACGTCGACTGTCCGGCCGAGGCGGAGGTCAAGGCCTACGTCGGGGAAGAGGAGGTCCTTAGCGGCGAGGTGGCGGCGGAAGACGGCTACTACATGTTCCGTTTCCCCTTTTCCTATACCTACATCGACCGCGTTTCCTTCCTCTTCGAGAACGTACCGGAAGGGGAGTTCGACCTATGCGTGGCCAAGGTCGTGAGGGCAGCATGATCGGCCGTTTCCTCAAAAGGGGCTTCTGGCCGAAACTCGTCGCCGGGATCATCTTCCTGCTCGAGTTCGCCCTTTTCGTTTTGCTGATCTACCTCTTCGCCACCTCGATACTGGTATCGGCCTGGGCTTTGCCCTTCATCGTCGCCGTTTTCGTCTACGACCTCCTACTGATGGTCTACATCGTCAACACGGACGTACCGGACGCCTACAAGATGAGCTGGCTTTTCATCGTGGGGGCGCTGCCGGTTTTCGGAAGCGCCTTCTATTTCGTCTTCGCCAACAAAAAGCCGACCCGCAAGACGAAGAAGCTCCTAAAGCAATTCGACTCCGTCTTCCATAGTGACCCCTCGCTTCCCGAAACCGAGAACCGGCTCGGGGCCTATTACCCGGAAGCCATCGGCATCGCGAAGTACCTCCAGAAGGCCTCCCGGACCGGGGTCTACGAGAACACGGAAGTGACATATTTCCCCCTAGGGGACCACGCCTATCCGAGGATGCTAGAGGAACTGAAGAAGGCGAAGCACTACATATTCATGGAGTACTTCATACTGGCCCCCGGGAAGTTTTTGGACTCCGTCATGGAAATACTCGTGCGGAAAGCCGCCGAAGGCCTCGACGTCAGGCTCGTTTACGACGATTTCGGCTCTTTCAGCACGCTTCCGGTCGGCTTCGACGAAAAAGTCCGCAAAAGCGGCATCAAATGCTACGCTTTCAACAAATTCCATCCGACCCTGAACGTGAGGATGAACAACCGCGACCATCGGAAGATACTGGTGATCGACGGCCATACCTCCTTCACCGGTGGCATCAACATCGCCGACGAGTACATCAACGCGGAGAAGCGCTTCGGCCACTGGAAGGACAATTGCCTCATGCTTAAGGGCCAGGGCACCTACGGCCTTACCCTCATGTTCCTCGCGACCTACCAGGTCTTGGTGGGCAAGAGCAAGGACATCGACTTCGACTACTACCGCCCGGTCACCTACATAGACGAAATCGGCGGGTTCCCCGCGGGCAAAGGATTCGTCGCCCCCTATGCCGACTACCCCAGTTCCGGCGACCCGGTCGGGGAGAGACTATACATCTCGCTGCTGCAGAAATCCCGGGACTACGTCTACATCGCCACCCCCTACCTCATCATCGATAGCGAAATGAAGAACGCGCTTTGCCAAGCCGCCGACGAGGGCAAGGACGTAAGGCTATTGATCCCGGCGATACCGGACAAGAAACTCATATACCAGCTAACCAAGTTCCACTGCGGGCCGCTGCTCGAACACGGGGTCCGGGTCTATTGCTACACCCCGGGCTTCGTCCACGAAAAGACCTTCCTCATCGACGACCACATGGGCAGCGTCGGCACGATAAACCTCGACTACCGGTCGCTCTACCTCCATTTCGAAAACGGGGTCTTCCTGGTCGGGAACGAAGCCCTGAAGGCCATAAAGTCGGACATGCTGGAAAGCTTCAAGGCCAGCCACGAGATGACGCTCCGGGAGTGGAAGAAGGACCACCGGGGCAAAAGGCTCCTCTGCGCCCTGTTAAGCGTTTTCGCCCCTTTCCTATGAACGGCGCTTTGATAAGGTTTCAACGCTCGCTGTTCCCGCGCTTCTTCCCCGGCAATCCCGGCATCGGGATTTCGGGCCTCATCGGGGAACTCTCCGAACGCGGCTTCCTCTGTCCGCTCGTGGTATACCGCGACGGCCCCTCCCTTTATCCGAGCCTCGAGTATTTGCTAGGGACCCTCCGCGAATCGGGCCGCCGCTACAAGGCCGCCGCCGTGGCGGGGGAGGACCTCGACGGCGCCATCGGCCTCAAGCTCGCCTATTTCGCCGGCAACTGCGATTCCGTAATCGCCTTCGGCAACGGGGCCCTGACTTCCGCCAAGGCGGCTTGCGCGCTCGTTTCCGACGCCGAAGCCGTGCCCTATGCCGTTTTGGACGGCCGGATCCGCCGGAAAAGAAGGCCATATTTGGCCTTCGTCTACGGGGCCGTGCCGCCCGGGGAAAGCTATCTGGGACTTGGGAAGATCGCTTCCCGCCGCGGCGATTTGTTCCAGTATAGCCGGTTCCTTAGGCCCGATTACTGCTGCCTCGAACCCGGACTATGCCGCCACGAGGCCGAAAGCGTGCCCCTTTACCTGCTTTTGCTTTTTTCGGACCTGGTCGAATCCGTGGCGCTACTGCGTTTCGGGAAGCCCAAAGCAGCCTGCCTCGATGGCGTTGGCCTTTTCTTCCGCAACGCCCGGCCCTACATGCTCGACTATGCTTCCTTCGAGGCCGCGAGCAACATGCAGAAGGCCTCGCTCATCGCTTCCTACGGGCTTTATGCCGCGGGGATAGGCCCGGCAGGATGCCTATCGATGGCGGTCTCGAAGCTCTTCGGCGCCCCGGCCGGGGAGCCGCTTGTCTACCTGCTTCCGGCCTATCTGCGGCACGTCTACGCCCGCGACAGGAAGGTGCTTGCCGACCTCTTCGATGCCGCGCAGCTATCCGGGGAAAAGGACGCGGGCCGGAAGGCCGACGGCTTCATAAGGGCCTCTTCCGAGCTGCTTTCCTCCATTTGTCCGGGAGTCCGGAGGCCGGAGTTCGGCGACCGGGAAAAGGCTTCTTTAATCGATGCTGCCCTCCGACTCCGGCGGGGGCCTATAGGCCCCAGGGGCTTAAAAAGGTCCGATTTGGCGGATATACTTAACGCGGTTTGAATTTTATGGATATGTTTGATGCGGCCTTCCGTACCATCGAGGACCGGCGCGGCCTCAAGGCGGTCCTCTGCCGCCGGGGCGCGAGCGTCTTTTCCCTTTCCTACAAGGGACTGCCCCTCCTCATGGCGGAAGCCCGGCGGGAGGATTTCCTCCATTCCCGCCAATACTACGGCCGGACCGTCGGCCGCTTCGCCGGAAGGATCGAGGACGGCAGGCTCGAATACGCCGGCATCCGGCTCGAGGTGCCCCCGAACGAGGGGAAGAACGCCCTCCACGGGGGACCCGGCAATTTCGCCTTCCGGGATTTCGAAGCCGAAGAGGGCGAAAATCAGGTTGCGTACAGGCTCTTTTCCGAAGACGGCGACAACGGCTTCCCGGGCAACCTCGCCTTGGAAGTCTCCTACCGTTTCGACGAAAAGGGGAGGCTGGAAATCGCCTATTCCTACTCTTCCGACCGGCCGACCCTCGTCAACCTCACGAACCACGGCTTCTATAACGCTGGGGGAGAACAAAGCGTCCTCCGCCAGAAGCTTTTCATCCCGGCGTCCAAGGTCATGGCCTACCGCTACGACCTCATCCCCCTGGGCTTCCGGGACCTCGATACCGCCACGGATTTCACTTCGCCCAAGGAAATAGGCCGGGACATAGGCGACCCTAGCCTTTACGAGACGAGGACCGACGGCTACGACCATTGCTTCCTGATAGGGGAACACGGCTACGAAGAACCCGTGGCCACCCTCGAAGGGAAGAGGATCAGGCTGAGCCTATATAGCGACGCGCCGGCCCTGCAGATATTTAGCGACAACGGATTGTATCCGGGCCGGCCCGAATACAATTTCGCGAGGGAGGAAAGACACGCCTCGGTCGCCCTGGAGCCGGTATTCGCCCCCTTGGACTACGGGAGCATGCTCCTTCTCCCGGGACGTACCTATACACGGAAAATCGCCATCGGCGCGGAGGAAATACGATGAATTACCGGGAACGCTTCGTCAAGGAAGCCCTGAGGTATGCCCTCGGGCACCTCTACCTCGACAAACTCGATTTGGACTACGTCGGGAACCAATTGCTGCACGCCCTCGGCCTCGATGCCCCCGGCGAGGGGGTTATCGACGCGAAGCGCATCGACGCGCTGGCTACCCCGGACGCCATTCTGGATCCCCTGAGGGAAGGACTGCGGAAGGACGGCAAGGGCGAAGAGGAGATAGAACGGCTGACCGACCATCTAATGGGCCTAGTAAGCCCCCTGCCGAGCGCGGTTTCGGATACCTTCGACGGTCTCTACGCGAAAAAGCCGAGCCTGGCGACCGGGTACCTTTACCGCCTGAGCATCGAAAACGACTACATCAAGAAATCGAGGGTCGACAAGAACATTTTGTTCCCGGCCCGCTTCAAGGACGGGGCGGACCTCGAGATTTCCATAAACATGTCGAAGCCCGAGAAAAACAACGCCGACATCGCCAAGGCGCTGAAAACGTCGGCTTCGGGATACCCCAAGTGCGCGCTCTGCCCGGAAAACGAAGGATATTTCGGGAGCAGCGGGCACGCATCGCGGGGGAACCTCCGCTTCGTGCCCCTATCGCTCTCCGGGAAGACCTGGTACCTCCAGTATTCGCCCTACGTCTATTATCCCGAGCACTGCATCGTGTTCCTAGGCGAACACCACCCTATGCATGTCGACGGGTTCTCCATCGCCGCCCTGCTCGATTTCGCGGAGCTTTTCCCGCATTACTTCATCGGGAGCAATTCCGACCTGCCGATAGTTGGCGGTTCCATCTTGACCCACGAGCATTTCCAGGGCGGTGGGCACGAGCTTCCGCTTCTTAAGGCCCCATTCAGGAGGGAAATAGGAACCCGGGACGGCGTTTCCCTAAGGGAAGTCGATTTCTACGATACCTGCCTCTGCCTGGTGGGCGGGGACAAGGACGCGGTGGCTCAGGAAGCCCTGAGGATCCACGAGTCCTGGAAGTGCTACGACGACCCCGGTAACCAGATAATATCGAGGGACGGGGACGGGCAGCACTCGACCTCCACCCTCATAGCGAAGAAGAGGGGAGAGGAGTACTACCTCTACCTCATACTCCGGAACAACCGCACCACGGCGAGATACCCCGGCGGCATCTTCCACGCGCACAAGGAATTCTCCCACATAAAGAAGGAGGGGATCGGCCTCATCGAGGCGGCCGGTCTCTTCATATTGCCAAGCCGCCTCAAGAGGCAATCGGAAACCGTCGAACGCTACGTGGCCGCCGGCAAGACCTTCGGTGACCTCCTCGCCGCGAATCCCGACATGGAGGGCTTCGGGGGGATGTTCGCCTCGCTCAAGCGCGGCTACGGCAAGGAAGCCTACATCGGGGGCATCTGCCGCCTGATACTCGAAAACGTCGCCGTCTACAAAGGCGACGAAAAGGGCCGCAAGGGCCTCGACTGCTTCCTCGGGAGCATCGGCTATGGAAATTAGTTACGAGAAGTTGGCGCGGCGGCTTTCCGAAAACGGGGGCAGCGGGGAAGTCCGCTACTTCTTTTCGCCCGGCCGCCTCGAGATACTCGGCAACCACACCGACCATAACGGCGGGGAAGTGCTCGTCGGGCCGGCCAGCCTCGGCATAAAGGCCGCGGTGGCGAAAAGGGACGACAGCCTGGTCGACATCGAGTCGATTGGCTACGGCCGCTATTACTTCACCTTGGAAGAACTGGCCCTGTCCGAAAAGGAAAAGGGAACCACCAAGGCCATGGCCAAGGGGGTGCTCTACGCCGCCGCCCGTCTAGGCTACAAGGTGGGCGGGTTTTCCGCGGTGTTGACCAGCAACATCTTCCGCGGGGCGGGCGTTTCCTCTTCTGCCGCGTTCGAACTGATGGTCGGCGAGATCGTCAACGACCTATATAACGGCGGCGCCATACCGCGGTTAGATCTGGCCATGATGGGCCAATATAGCGAAAACGTCTACTTCGACAAGCCCAGCGGCCTCCTCGACCAATGCGGTTCGAGCTTCGGCGGGCTCTGCCATATCGACTTTTCATCAAATCCTCCGAAAATCGAAAACCTGGTCTGGCCTTTCGACGAAATATCCGTTTTCCTCGTAAATCCCGGCCCAAGCCATGGGAAAATGACGAAATATTACGCCTCCATCCCTTCCGACATGAAGGAAGCCGCGGCGTTAGCGGGCAAGAAGGAGCTTTCCGAACTAGACGAGGCGGAAGCCTACCGCCTGCTGCGGGAGCCTTCTTGCCCTCTGAGCGAATTCCAGAAAAACCGCACCGTCCATTTCTACGAGGAGAACGCGCGCGTCCGGCGGGCCGTCTCGGCCATCAGGGAAGGCAATCTCCCGGCCTTCCTCGAGATAATAAGGGCCTCGGAGATCTCCTCGGCCTACCTGCTCAGGAACGCCTGCGTTCCGGGCATGTACGAACGCTCGCCCCTGCAGGCCGTGGAACTCGGCGCCCCCATACTGGGCCGCGGGGCCTCGCGCCTGATGGGCGGGGGCTTTGCCGGCACCACTTTGAACTTCCTTTTCCCGGAAGAGATAGAACCCTTCAGGGCGGCCATGGAGAAGGCCTACGGGCCCGATTCCGTCGTCAAGGTCGAGATACCGCCCGTCGGGGCCCACGAGGTCAAGCCATGAGCGTCGAGATCGGCAATCCCATCTACTTCGCCATGCTCATCGTCCTCTTCGCGGGGACCCTGGCGCTTCTTTTCCTCTTCCGCCGTCTTCCCAAGCGGGCGGCTTTCGTCTTCTGTATGACGCTCGTGTGGGTCAATTTCGCCCTCCATTACCTCAAGCAGCTCAGCCCCTACTACATGGCCGACTGGCCCTATAGCCTGAGGACGTCGACGGGGGAGAACCTCTGCGCCCTCACGATTATGCTTTCGCCCTTCGTCTACCTCTTCGGACCCAAGGTCCTGAAGTCCTATACCCTGGTCATTTCGATAATTTCCGGGCTGGCCGTCTATTTCGCCCCGACCACCGCGGTGGGGCGCCCGCTTTCCGAGATGGAAAACCTCCTCGAGGTGATGCGCTTCTATTTCTGCCATTTCCCGCTCTTCGCCGTGCCGGTGATCCTCCTCGACCGGAAGATATTCGAGATAAGGCCGAAGGATTCCTTCGTCATGGCCTTCTTCTTCATGGGCCACATGGCCCTCGTCACCCTGAACGAGGTGTTCCTGAAGGCAAGCGGCCTCACCGAGGCCACCTGGCTCGACATACTTAGCCGCGACTACCGCAACGGGGCCTTCTCCAACGGGCCCACTTCCGGCCTCGATTTCCTATCGCCCTATCTTTACTGGGCCCTGCCCCATTTCTACATCGACGGGGTTTTGTATTTCGTGCCTGCCCTCTGGGCGGCGCTGCCGCTTATAATATTCGCACCTCTCATCGGACTTGGCTTCAGCGCCTTCTTCGACCCGCGCTCCACCAAGGCCGCCCTCCGGGGAATGAAGGTAAAATACCGACAGATGGTCAAGGAAAGGAAGGCCCAAAGGGCCTATGTATAAAACCATGGATAAACCAAACCGTGCAGCCGGGATACTTTGTCCCGTCGCCTCGCTTCCCAACCGCTTCGGCGTCGGGGATTTCGGGGAAAACGCCAGGCGCTTCGTCGACGCCGTCGCCGAAGCCGGCTACCGGATATGGCAGATACTGCCGCTGAACCCCCTCGGCTACGGGCATTCGCCCTACCAGCCCTTCTCGAGCTATGCCATCGAGGAACTCTACGTCGACCTCGACGAACTGGCCTCCCGGGGCCTTATTTCCCGCGCCCCCGATTTCCACAAGGACGACGCTAGGATAGCCTACGAGGAAATCCGCCTTTTCAAGTTCCCCTACCTCAAGGCCGCCTTCCACCGGGAAACGGCCAAGGGCTATGAGGTGCTCGAAGGCTTCATGCGGGAACATCCCTTCGTCCGGGACTACGGCTACTTCATGGCCAACAAGAGAAGGCACAACATGGAGTCCTGGCAGTACTGGAGCGAGGAGGAAAAGAAGATGGGCATCGTCCACCCCGAGGTGAAAGGGGAGTACGCGGAGGCCTATTACTTCGAGGTCTGGCTCCAGATGACGCTTTACCGGCAGTACCAAAGCCTGCACGCCTACGCCAACCAAAAAGGCATCAGCATCGTCGGCGACATCCCCTTCTACGTCGGCTACGACTCCTGCGACGTCTATTCCAACCCCGGGCTCTTCTTGCTCGACCCCGATACATTGCAGCCGACCTCCGTCGCCGGCGTCCCGCCCGATTACTTCTCCGCGACCGGCCAGCGCTGGGGCAATCCCATCTACGACTGGAAGAAACTCGAGAAGACGGGCTTTGCCTTCCTCGACGAAAGGCTTTCCCGCAACGCCGAACTCTACGACATCATCCGCCTCGACCATTTCCGGGCCTTCGACACCTACTGGAAGATCCCGGCCTCCTGTCCCACCGCGGTGGAAGGGGAATGGGTTTTGGCCCCGGGCTATGCCTTCTTCGACCAGCTGCTCGCCAAGTACCCCGGCATCGACATAATCGCCGAGGACCTCGGCGACCTCCGTCCCGAAGTCCTGGTCCTGCGCGACCATTACGGCTTCCCGGGAATGAACGTCGTGGAATTCACCTTCCCGGCCTATCTTAACCGCAGCGGCGAATGGGCCGACCGCGAGAACATGGTGGCCTATATCGGCACCCACGACAACGAAACCGCCAAGGGCTTCCTCGACGGTCTCGACCCCGCCGAACGCGCGAGGTGGGAAGGGGCACTCGATAGGCTCTCCTACCGCGGTTCCCTGACCAGGAAACTGCTCGGTTTCCTCATGGGCCTGAAGGCCAAATGGGCCATCGTCTCGCTCGGCGATCTCTTGGAGCGCGACAACTCCTGCCGCATCAACGTCCCGGGCGTCATCGACGACAAGAACTGGACCTACCGCGAAAAGGACATGGAAGAAGTCCGCAAGGCGGTCCTTGATAGCCGGGAACTCTTGGAAAAGGGAGGCCGTCTTGGCTAACGTCGCCCTCGTAAGCCTCGGCTGCGCGAAGAACCTCGTCGATAGCGAGATGATGCTTTCGATGTTCAGGGACGGCTTTAGGATCGTAAAGGATCTGGACGAGGCCGACATCATCATCCTCAACACCTGCGCCTTCATCGAGGCGGCGCGGAGCGAGTCGCTAGCGGAAATCCGGCGCCTTTTGGGCTATAGGAAGGCCAAGCTCGTCGTGACGGGCTGCCTGGGCCAGCGCTACAAAAAGAAGCTGGGCAAGGAATTCCCAGAAGTGGCCAGGTTCGTCTCGCTTGACGAGTACAAGGACCTCCATTCCCTGCTAAGGGAAGTGGCCGGAAGCGGAAGCATAAGCCCCATCGATCCACTAGAGAGGACCTATGCGACCGCACCCTATTTCGCCTATCTCCGCATAAGCGAGGGGTGCGACCATTTCTGCGCCTTCTGCGCGATTCCCTTCATCAGGGGAAGATACGTGAGCCGTCCATACGGGGAAGTCCTCGCCGAAGCGCGGAAACTCCTCTCCCTAGGCAAAAAGGAGATCGCGGTCATCTCGCAGGATCCCGCCGCCTACGGCCTCGATTTTCCAAATGGGAAACCGGACTTCTGCGACCTTATCGGGGAATTGGATAAGCTCGGCTTCTACAGGATCAGGCTGCTTTACCTATATCCGAGCGAGCTCGATTCCCGGTTCATAGACACCGTCAAGAACTCCCGGTCCATCGCCCGTTACTTCGATATCCCCGTGCAGTCCGGGAGCCAGCACGTCCTTGCCCTCATGCACCGCAAGGACACGCGGGAAGGGAATCTGAAGCTCATCCGCGGTATCCGCGGGGCGATGCCCGAGGCCACTTTCCGGACCACCCTCATCGCCGGGTTTCCCGGCGAAACCCCGGAAGACGTCGAAGACACGCTTTCCTTCCTGAGGGAAGCGGAAATCGACCACGTCGGGGCCTTTGCCTATTCCCGGGAAGCAGGCACCCCCGCCTACTATTCCAAGGAACAGGTAGACGAGGGGGAGAAGAAGGCCCGGGAGGCCCTCTACATGCGGACGGCTACCGAAATCTCGCTCCGGCTCAACGAAGGAAGGGTCGGCAGCGTCATGGAAGGGCTAGTGATAGGGAGAAGCGATTCGCCCAAGGGCTATTTCCTGCGGACGGATTGGAATGCGCCCGACGACATCGACGGCGACGTATTGCTCGTTACCGGCAAGGAGTACGCGGAAGGCGAGCCCGTCAGGGTCAGGATCACCCGCGGCGGGGCCCACCGGCTGCTCGCGACCGACGAAATTTAGATTTTGCCCTTGAAAGCGCAGGGGCGGTTCCATATCATATGGAACGCGCCCCGCTAGTTAAGCGGTATAACGGGTCCATGGTAAGGACCAATTCGTAGTTCGACTCTGCGGCGGGGCACCATCTTACTACTAACATTTCGATACAATTCAAGGATATCGAAATGAAGCATAGAAGTCCGAGAAAATCGGGCTTTTTTCTTTATAAGTAGTTTCTCTAGTTAAAATTCGAAATCTAAAATGGCTGACGATAGGCAATTTATGGCTACTAGGACAACGACACCAAGTTTAGGTTACGATAGAAACTAGTAGAAAACGATACCCTAGGCAAAAAGCGATACCCCCTACAAAATCCCGATATTGTCACGGCTTTTTCCTATCTTTTCTTCAAGTCGTCCCAATGGCTGGTTTTTCTTTTCTTCCGAGGAATCCTTGCCTTTTAATGGATGTGGGAGGAAAAGAAAATGAAGGAAGAGGTGGATGCTGTTTTAGCTAAGTTGAAGGACGATACTGCCACTAAGAAAGACGTGATGGAACTCAGCAGTCTTGCTGATCGAGGGAACACCAAGGCAGCTCTGAATTATGGAATATGCCTATTCGTAGGTCACTTGATAGATGAAGATAGAGAAGAAGCTTCCAGGTATTTTGAGAAAGTCTACATCAGCGGAAGGATAGAAGAACTAAATGAACTGGCTGACTTCTATAATGAGGTAGGCGGTCCTGCCTATAGCGACTTGAGCGATATGATAGTCAAGAAAGCCATGTCCAAGTTCAAGGAGCTGAGCTTGGATGAGCAACTGGATTTCTTCATGGAACATGCCAACACGGAAATCCGGAGATCGCTTTTGGGAGGGCGGGATTGTGGAGATGGAATTTTTAATCAACGGCTACTTCTTTTTATAACCCTATGCAGAGGACTTGGTTACGCTGCTACGCTATAATAGTCGCACGAAAATGAAAGCAGTTTTGAAATATCTGATTATTACTTTTGCCATAACTTATGCTTGTTGGTGGGGCGTAGCCGCACTTGTAGCATATACTGATTTATTTTGTATATGGCGACATATTACCGACATTTATATACGTTATAGGCAACTTCGGCCCGGCTATTGCCGCATTATTTTGCATTGACGGCAGACCCTACCGAACTTCATTGAAAAAATTTTTATTCTCCTACAAAAAACGCGGAATATGGTTTTTCCTTTTATTCGCCGCCCTCGTTACGCTCTATTCGTCGCCCTCGTTACGCTCACCGTAGGACTTTCTTCAATGGAATGGAATCCGCAAATGACGGGGTTGAATTTTTTTATCTCGTTGCTCGGTTCCATCGTTGTTTACGGAGGTGAGGAAGAACTTGGCTGGCGAGGAATTTTACAGCCCACCTTATCTAAGAAAATGACATTCCCGCTTGCCGCGCTTGCGTGTGGTGTGATATGGGCGTTATGGCATTTACCGCTTTGGTTTATAGAAGGCCACCCCAACCAGTCAATGCCCTTCTGGGTACAGGCAACGCTCGGCATATTTCTTTGC